>JAMDBD010000005.1 GCA_023484105.1 Thermoplasmatota archaeon | reverse complement strand
GAATTCTTTAGATAATCCCTGCACGCTTCCGTGATTATCGTAAAACCGGGTGGTACGTTCATGCCGATATTGCTCATCTCAGCGAGGCCTGCACCCTTGCCTCCGAGAAGATCTGCCATATCTTTGCTGCCTTCTTCATACAGGTATACGTATTTTTTTGTCACTCTTTATTATCCTTACCTATTAAATTTCTTTTTGCACTAAAAGTTGTTTCTGAGATAGCCAGTCTTTGGGATATTTCACTGTTGGAGACTCAAAACATTGGGCCCCGGAACCGTCATGTCATCAATTCTTTCCACTTCACTGATCGGCAATACCATCACTACTGTTCCAATGACATCGTATTACAGCGCCCACTGGAACGAATCTTTATATACGTGGTATCATATATCATTTTTTAATTATTAAAAAACAGCTAGTCCTTTTGGTAGCTTTGGGAATGATAGTCGCATTTAGCGGACTGCTCATACCCGCGGTTGCATCCGGAAACTATCAGAGTCCGGTGCTTTCCGGTGCACATGGTGTGACAATGTTCATAGTTGGCCCTGACAAGAAGGGTGGAGGCAGTTCTTCTGCACCTACAACTTATCCCGGATATATCCCGATACAGATATGGGACGGTTACCAGTACACGAGCAATGGCGCGTATAACACAAACTATGGGAGTGGTGAAACCATTGCCGTGATTGATGCATACGGAAGTCCGAGTATAAGCAGCGATGTTAAAACGTTTGACAGTGCATTTGGTCTTCCTGCCATAAATCTGCAGATAGTCCAGCCATTTGGAAAGGTTTCCAGAAATTCCGGCTGGGCTCTCGAGACCTCTCTAGAAGTTGAATGGGCTCATGCAATGGCACCTGCCGCAAAGATAGTCCTTATTGAGACGCCAAGTGCCTCGAACACATACCTGATCAACGATGCGGTGAACTATGCCTACAACACAACCCACGCAAATATCATATCCATGTCATGGGGGGAGGCACAGAGTGATCTGACCTCTGCCGAGCTGGCCTAGTACTCATCCATTTTCTCCTACGTCGCATCCCATGGAGTTATTCCTGTTGCAGCGTCTGGGGATAACGGCGCTTCAGACGGGACCAGTTCCATAACAGTGAACTATCCGTCAACTGATCCGTCGGTGGTATCCGCTGGCGGAACCTCACTGGTTCTCAACAATCCGACATCCACAGGGGCTTCCTACGGATCAGAATATGCGTGGAACAGTTCCGGCGGAGGCATAAGCACATACTTCCCTGAACCCTCATATCAGTCTGGTGCTGGAATAAGTGCATCTGGAAGGGCTTCACCCGACGTGTCGTATGATGCCAATCCAAACACCGGTGTGTGGGTTTATGACACCACCAGTTATGATGGTTCATCCAGCTGGATCCAGGTTGGCGGTACAAGTGCAGCCGCGCCCCAGTGGTCTGCCATTTTCGCTGATATACAGTCCATAGATGGCACTTCCGCAATAAATGGCACAAACGTGCACCAGATCCTTTACTCAATCTACTCCAGTAATGACTACAACATTGCGTTCCATGACATAACTGTGG
Source organism: Thermoplasmatota archaeon (assembly GCA_023484105.1). Taxonomy (GTDB): domain Archaea; phylum Thermoplasmatota; class Thermoplasmata; order Thermoplasmatales; family Thermoplasmataceae; genus JACWAH01. Next base: position 6,885 of record JAMDBD010000005.1, on the reverse strand, counting down.
GATACAACGGATACTATTATGCTGGATCTGGTTACGATGAGGTTACGGGTATCGGAAGTCCCATTGTATATGAGCTAATTTCCCTTACGCCATCTTTTTGATGGCATAAAATTTTAAATTTATCTTATTTTTTAGAAATATTTTTGCATTCTCCTGCACTTCTTGCCTGAAATTATTATGGAAAGACTTGTTGCCCAGACATCCCTTGGAAAGATCTCATATCTTCACCGTAACGGAAGGCTGCCGTTGATATTCCTCCATGGGCTTGGCGGGACGGGCAACAGCTGGATAAAACTGAATCATTACCTGGATTCAAGATTCGAACTTTTTATGGTTGACCTGCTCGGACATGGGCGATCTGACAAACCGGGCATTGAGTATTCGATCCATAACCAGTGCGAGTTCATAACAGAGTTTGTCGATGTTTTAGACATAAAGCCCTTTGGACTTCTGGGGAATTCCTATGGCGGATGGATAGCAGCAAAACTCGCAGCTGGCTATGTACAATCGGATTACCTTTATCTGGTGGACAGCGCAGGTGTCAACCCCACGGTGGGAGAAAGCAACACATCTGACGCATTCCTGGATATGCTCATGAAAATCAGCAGGTACAACAGAAGGGACATCATGAAGAAAATAATTATGAGCAATTCACGGACAAGCGAAAAACTTGATCCGGAGGAACTTCACAACTTAAAGGCCGGTACCATCATAATATGGGGAGAAGACGATAACGTAATTCCTCTGAAATATGGCATAAAATTTCATGAGATGATCCCGGGAAGCCTGTTCTTCAAGATCGATGGCGCGGGACATATTCCCCAGGTAACGCATCCGGAGAAGGTTTCAGAGATCATCAACGGTACCGCCATTGAATGAATATTCTCCTGGGTCCTCTTCGGAGCGTATTTTTGCCATAGAGACAATAGCTTCTGGATCCACTGCAGCATTAACAGAAGTCCCGACGCCTCTGTGAACTTTGATCCTGGCACCGTAACCATCCTGGAACGGACACGAAATTATCGAGTTCCCGTTAAATGGTTCCGAGATAGAGTTTATGGATGCCACGCAGAGCCTGTTTTCAAGAGATCTTGCCTTTACATAGAGTTCCCATTCACTGTGAAATGCTTCCCTTATCAGTGAAGGATTTATGATTATTGCAGCTCCCTGAGAAGATACGATCTTGCAGAAATACGGGAAATCCAGATCGTAGCATACCGGCGCAGCGATTCTTCCGTAGGGTGTGCTGAATGTATGTACGTTCCAACCCCTGGTGTATTTCTTCTTTTCGTCAAGATAAAGCGAAATCTTGTCCTGCCATCCCAATATTTTTCCGCCGCTTATGACCGGAGCACTGTTGTACCACCTGTCATCCCTCTTTACGGTGAAACTTCCAGGTACAATAACGGAATCATGCTTACCGGAAAGATCGCATAACATGGATATTATGCTGGAGTCCTCTTCAATCGGTTCGGTGACCCATTTTTCCGGGAGCGCAAGAATGTGCGGAAAAGGATCCGAGAACATATTCTCTCCTTCCTCCTTCAGGAACCTTAAAGCGGATTCCACATTCATTCTCCTCAGTTCGATTCCCTTTATTGTGAATTCAGGCAATTTACTTACCTCAACCTTTGGGCTATAATACCCATGAGTTCAGCAGTGATCAGTTCCTTTGAATTCTCTGGTATCTCCCTGGAATCATTTTCACTGATTACCATGTAACTGTTCCTGGCGTCCCCAAATGGACTGTTTCCTTGTCTGTAGCTGTTAAAAACTATTAGATCTGGACTGCTTTCCCTGAACCTCTTCCTCACCGTTTCCACATCCTCTCCAGAAGAAAGCCTGAAGACCACGAGAAATCCTCTGTAATTCCTTCTTATTGCATCTATTATCTTTCCCCTTGGCTTCAGTTTCAGTGAGACTTCCCGGCTGCTGCTAATCTTCTCCGTGGATCTGTTCGCGACCTCAAAATCAGACAGTGCAGCGGAAACTATCACGGCATCATAGCTTCCTGCGTGAAGTTCGTCTATAATCCTTTCCTCAAATTCTGATGTGCTCAAAGCGGCAACATGTCTTATGTGATCAGGAATCCCAATGGAACAGTTTCCCACAATTGTGACATTCGCACCAAGCCTGTATGAATTTCTGGCCAGCCAGTAACCTGTGATCCCGCTTGATCTGTTTGTCAGAACCCTGACAGGGTCTATCTCCTCCTCGCTCCGCCCCGTCACAATCATGATCTTCTTTTCCATAAGCGACATGGTTCCTGATGCACGAAGGATGGAATCCATTATTGTGGCGTTCGATGGTATCTTTGCCTTTGAGTTTTCGAGTCTTGGTTCTAGAACAGTAACCCCAGCATCCCTCAACATTCTGATGTTATCCCTGATAATCCGGTTCTCAACCATTCCCCTGTGCATCGCAGGCGCAACCACCACTGGAATTCGGTAACCCACTGCATTTGAAAACAATAACGATGGCACGCTGTCAGCAACACCTGAAGCCAGTTTCCCTATGGTGTTGTATGTGGCAGGCGCGATCAGGAGAACTGTTCTCATGTTCACATCCTCAAAAAGGGTTATGTGTTCCATTCCTCCCGTGATTTGCGTGATCACTGCATTGTCTGTTGCCCATCTGAGGATTTCTGGACTCAGTAATCTCTCTGCATCCGCGCTCATACAGGCCACCACCTCTCCCCCTTCGCGCCTGATGTCTCTAATGAGATCCGGTATCCTGTATATTGATACACTGCCGGATAACGCTATGACAACCCTGATCCCATTGAATGGCCCATCTTTCCGAACCGTGAGATCGTTCATGTTCTCCTACCTGAAAAGGAACCAGTTTCCCGATCCCTTTGCGCACTCTTCTCCATTGCCGTCATATATCACCATTTCGGAGTAACCTATTGTCTTCCCAATGCGTACACTTTCTCCGACCGCCTTGACTGGTCCCTTGGCAATAGGCCTGAGGAAATTAACATCAATATTGATTGTCACCTGGTTGATCACGTCATCTTTTGTCAGGATGGAAAGACCTCCAACAAGATCGCAAAGAGCCATAATTGCGCCGCCATTCATTATACCGCCTATCCTCATAACCTTCTCCTCAAGCGGCATCTCTATCACAAACCTTCCGTTTGAGGCTTCCTTGACCTCTATGGTGAAGTTTTTGAGGAAACCATCCATCTTCAGGAGTTTCGTGATCTCTTCCGGACCTACTGTCATGCTATCGTTATGCGATCCATCTATGAAATCATTTTTGCATATCTGCCTGATCTGATGTGATCCTTTTTCGGTTTCCTCAAGATTTATTGCGCCTTTATTTCTAATCGGTGATCTGCTGTAATTGCTTCTTGTGGAATGATCTGCTACACTACCTCGGTTGGACTCTCTTCACGCTGTCGCGTTCCTGGACACCATACGTTGGATCGATCATCAGGTACCTGTCCATGATGATTTTTATTTTTTCATCTGCGTCCTTTCCGAGGTCAATACCCCTCATTTTTGCCTCCGCGTTGAGGCCCCCTATGACTATTGCGTTATCATGCGCAGACATGAAGAGATCATATATTGAATAGTTGAGGCTTGCATACCTGGACATAAGCTCCAGTTTCTGTTGAGTGAGATCAAAGTGCTTTCTAACCTCCCTTGTTATGCTATCTATTATCTCACTGAATCGTTCCGGATGATCGCTGATCTCCCGCTCCTCTTCCTCTGAAAGCTTGAGTATCCCCTTCAGGGCTGCGACATCATTTCTTCTCATCGAAAAGCCTCCTCAGAAGATCTATCAGAATATTTGAATCCTCCCTGTCAACCTCTATCCTCTTCTTCAGTTTTTCGTTGGAGATAACGGCCTCGTTGAGATTTTTTAGTTCCTTCAGTAGTCTTTCGTTTGCCGTGCGGTAATACCTGGACTCCCGTTCAAGCTTATCCATCAGATCAGATACGTCATCCTTACTCATAGCGCCTTGAACCTCTTGAGGGAAACTTCGTATATTTCCCCGGATGATCCCAGCAGGTTCAATGCCTCATCCAATGTGGACTGATCTATGTCATGCTCCTTCATGGAGTTGAGAATGTTCTCGTAAAGGCAACCCTTCCCGTCCTTATCGTTGTTCTTTATGAAATCAAGGATAATGGATTTTTTCTCCTCCACTTCCTGGTCCCTTGATGACGAGGTCAGGCTGTTCCTGATGTTCTCGATGAACTGCTGGTAATTGTAGCCCGGGTAGTGTCTCACAGCCCTCAGAGCACATTCAGACTCCTCGTCAGAGTACCCAAGTTTTGTGAGATTTGAAGCATCGGCACTCTCAAGTTTCGAGGCTTCCCTGATTGCAAGAACTTTTCTCTGAGCAATATAAACCGCCCTTGAATTCCAGTAATCCATGCTCCCGTCCTCAACCTTCAGTGCCAGCTCCGGGTTCACGTTGTAGAATATTCGCTGATCCTCGGTCTTGAATGTGTTCAGGCGTCCGACCACAAGGAGTCTTTCACCCTTCTCAAACTGATCGGGCAGGACTCTCCTGTCCTCCGGAAAAGTGTCCTTGAATATTGACAGATAGAATGAACCCGTGAAGTCATTAATGACGACCTTTGTTATATTTTCCTCGTCGGATATTGAATTCACAGTGCCGACAAAAAGTATTCTCTTGACCCGGGTGCCAAGTGGAGTGATTATGAAGGGTTTTACCCTGGTATCGGAGCTGTTGTCCTCCTCGATTGTGGAATCCCTAAGTTCCCTGGACGTAATCCACTTTGAGGCTTCTCTCTTCCTCGTTTCCATGCTTACCTAGACCTCCTCAAGATATTTTCTGGAAAGATCCGCTATTTCATTCTGCCCCAGAGGTTTCATTTCGGATATTCTCAGGGTCATTCCATTCTGGCTGTTTACTACCTCGCCCTTTGCATTTATGAGTTTCCCGAGGATTTCCTTCTTTACTTCCATCATCCCATAATCTTCCGAGGCAATCCTGTCCAGTGCAGATTCGTTCCATTCGTTCTTATAGGAAACCAATGCAGACTTCCCGCAGGTGCCCTGTATGTATCCTGTCCCGTCTTCCATGGTAAAATAGAGGAAATAATCCCTGTATACAGGAGCATCCGGATGATCCGGACACTTTCCGTTCTCTGCGGTTTTCCTGCACTCCTGGCATCTGTATACAGCGCCACCCTTATCCCCCACGTTCACAATGAACCCGTTGATGAATATTCCAGATATTGGGGATTTGAGCTCATGAATGTCGTAGTAAACAGGCCCAGGTGTCAGATCTATCTTTATTTTCTGGATCCCTGTTTTGTCGTTGACAGATACGCGCAACCTGTTGTTATATTCACTGACCTTTGCTCCTGTGAATCTGTAGCCAGTATTCTGCTCTAACTTCACGTCGAAGGAGTTGATCCTGATGTTTCCGGTTTCATCCTCCAATAGACCGTAATAAAGAGTTCCAGATTTTTCCCTCCCCGTGTATGATCTTTCCTTGATATCTCTCACTATTCCTTCAACGGCGATGTAGGGGTCCCTCACAGAGATGTTCCTGATCTTAAAAAGTGGGTAGGTCCTCCTGACTTCCATCTCTTCACCCGGCCTGAGAATCACCTGGGTTCTTGCGTCTATGTAAAGTCTCAACCTGTCGTTGTAGAGTTTCACGGAACAGTTTTTGAGTTCTAGTACGTCATTTGCCCTTACGGATGACGTCATGGTCCAAGCTGTGAAAGGGATTGTACCGGAAGTGTCTCCTATTATCCCGTAGTAATAAGTTGTCGGGCCCCTCTGTGTATTGGCTTCCTTCTGGTTTATTGATATAACTTTGGCAATGAGATCAATATTTGATGAATCCGGCTTCAGATCTGCGATCTTAAAAAGCATTTGTTCATGCCTCCCGGCTGGATAGGAATATCGTAGCAAAACCTTCTGTATCTATACAACATATTTTTTCAGTAACTGACATACCATTTCCTTAAACAAACTGTGGATATATTACTTTCCGGGATATTGCCTTTTTCAGAACCGGTGTACCGAAAACTTGTGCGGATGCTGCAGTTATTTTGGGTGCGTGGAAGTCTCAACCCTATGGTTGAGATTCCCTGATATTCACCGTTTGGATATCTAACAACGGAGTAGCCTTACTAATTGATTATATTCACGATAGCCATTTCCTGTTGGCTCATTCACCAATGGCAAAATCCAGTGTAAAATTTGCGGGAACGATTCTGATTCTTTCGAGGATAGTATACGCTGCAAACTGGTATAATCTTTCACCCGCTATTACCCGTATCGAGGCAACATTTGGAATACCTCTGCCTGCAACCGTCTATGTATTCACTTTTTTCCTCATCGGTGCCGGTGTTTTCCAAGTTCCTGCAGGCATAATATCATCTCGAATTGGTGCAAAGACCACTGCTTTTCTAGGTATTCTGGTGATGGGAATTTCTGATCTCTTAGCCCCGTTTTCACTCAACTACTATATGCTGCTGGCATTACGCGCTGCCAATGGAGTTGGTGCTGCGCTGTTCTTTTCCACTGCAATGGCTGTACTGAGCCAGCTGTACCATGAAAAAGTCACGGAAATTGTTACCATTTACAACGCGGCTTTCAATGTCGGAGGAGGGATAGGCATCATCGGGTTCGCATTCGTTGTCTCGTCATATTCATGGCAGGCCGACGAACTTATCATGGGGGTTATAACCATAATTTTTGCAGTCCTGATACTCGTCGCGGTTCCGGAATCTGAAAAATACACATCCATGTCCATGCCCGATATAACTATAAGAATACGGAACAGGAGCACATGGGCCATAGCGATCGCCTTTTCCGGATTCTGGGCTGCATCGTACCTTCTTCCTGAATATCTCAAGAATTATTCCATTTCAATAGGCTTCAGCC
>JAMDBD010000014.1 GCA_023484105.1 Thermoplasmatota archaeon | reverse complement strand
CGTAGTTGGCTTGGGTGTCGCTCTTCTGGTTGGATATCTGTTCTTCACATTCATAGATGCTGAGAAGGATGTCACTGGGTTTGAGAATGATCTCTGAGTGGTTTTAGTGAAAAATCATGAGTTTCACATCCAGCCTCCTATCCATCCTGATCCAGTTTTTCAAATCCGGTATTGGAATATTCGAAGCGGATCTGAACTACGAAATGGGATGGATGGGGCTGAATATAGCCCTTCTGATGTACTCATGGGGTCAATCATTCAGTCGTTTCGGGCTGTTGATTCCCTCAATGTTTGTAGCGATTTTTGGAATCACCATAGCCGGACTCATGATCGTCTTCTTTTTCTTCGATTCGGCAAAGGATCTGGTAGGTGCATAGATGGCATGGTGGCAAAACCCATGGCTTCCATGGAACTATCCAAAGGATTTATCAAATTCATTCATGCAGCAGCTGGAGAACGGCCTTCTCTACCTGTTCGCTCATATCCTGGATGGCATTCTTGGTTTGATCTCATCGATCATGGGAATAATCATGTCGATCATCCAGGACTTTCTGGGATTGCTCATAAACTCAGCGATTGCACTGGGTCCCCTGGGACTCCCAGTGTTCGTCATTGGTTCTGCGATTCTGATTGCGACACTGTATCTCGTATTCGCTCTGGCCAAGGACATGCCTGTGGTGGGGTCTTTTGTTTAGGGGGTCTTGCAACTTGAAGTCACCTTCAGAAAAAAGGAAAATCGCCATTGCCATGGCCTTTGCCTCGTTGATGATAATTTCCGGTGTGGGCATAATGGCATTCCAGGCATTGAGCCATGAACCATTACACACTCCTCCAAACCCCCAAATTCACCCCACCACAACAAACTCAACAGAAAAGCCCCCCTACAAATCAGGATACCTAAATTGGATCGAAGAACCAGCCCAAGCAAACGGAACAGTAATGACATTCACAGGAGTGGAATCATTCAACAACAACACATCATACGTATCAGAACTACGAACGAACATATCAGGGGATGCAGTAAACTCCACGTATCAAAACCTATCCGTAGACGCAGTCTATAACGGAACAGTCCTAAACATCATACACTTCGCCAACGTCTCAGGAAACGAACCTTTTGCATACTCGACCCTAGTGCCGCTCCCAAACAAAATACTCCCAAACCAATTAATAAAAAACTTCACCCTAATATTATACAGAAAAGGAACAAACTCAAGCCCATTCATAAACGGAGTGAATGTCACACTACTCCAATTTTACCAACCGACGACAACCTCTTCGAAAAATAACATTGACACTAATCAATCATTGCTACTAAACGTAACACCTCAGGACGAGCCCGGACCCTTCACATATTTATGGAATGAAACGGGTGCACCCGGCCATTTCTCATCCGTAACTTCGGAGCATCCCACATGGACAGCCTCTGGGTCGGGAATTGCTAAATTCACTTCTATGGTCGAGGACGCAGCAGGCTTCATAATTAACGGAACTTACGTCAATGTAACAGTTTATTCGGATCCAGTGATAAAAATATCATCGAGTGTAGATTCTTCTGATACGGGGAGCGAGGTCTTATTTTCGACAAGTGTTTCCGGGGGAACTGGGACTTATATCTCTTATTCTTATACACTTTATGATGGGGATTCCACAACCGCCTCTGAACTTGCGTCGGGAACCTCATCCTCCTTCGACTATGCGTTTTCATCGTCAGGTTCATTCCTCCTAGATTATCATGTGATTGATTCTAATAACTTCGAGTCATCCGATTCCTTAATACAGGTGGTAAATTCCGATCCGACAGTATCGATTTCCTCTTCCCAGGATCCAACAGATGTGGGGCATAGTGTGACACTGACGGCTTCATCCTCTGGCGGAAGCATGCCCTATAAGTACCAGTGGTATGAGGATGGAAACCCCATTCAGGGAACAAATAGTTCAGTATTTTCTTCTCCTAAATATAATACAACCGGGACCTATACTTACTATGTTGTTCTAACGGACAACTCTGGATACGCCATTACATCTAATACGGTTGGAGAGATCGTCAATCCAGATCCGACGGTTTCAGCTTCCTCAAATGTCAGTAACGCAGATGTAAATTATCCAATTCAATTCAGTTCCACGCCAAGCGGGGGATCCGGTTCATATAGATATAACTGGACTCTAAATGGGAATAATATTGCAAATTCGCAGGATTTCTCGTATTCATTTGCATCTCCCGGTTCATATACCTTAACTGTGACTGTTTGTGACAGTATTGGGGAAATGAGCAGTTCCACAGTCACGGTCAGCATACATTCAAATCCCTCTGTCTCAATAGCTTCTTCACAGAACCCTACAGATGTGGGAAATTCTGTAACTTTCTCTTCTACATTGTCTGGTGGGACTGGCTCTTATACATATGCTTGGACAATTAATGGGGATGAAGCGTCCACTTCTAAACAGTTCTCATACTCATTCATATCATCGGGAACATACAATGTCAGTTTAACTGTCACAGATTCAGATGTCCACACAGGAAATTTCTCCTTCAGAGAATATGTGAATCCAGATCCATCTGTTACGATCAAGGTTGTTCATAACCCTACAGACCCAGGTATTTGGGTTAATTTCTCGGCTATAGTTCATGGTGGTACAGGCCCATTCAATTACTCCTGGTCCATAGAGAATAAAATTTTCTATTCTAAATATGTAAATTTAACATTCGATTCTTCAGGAACTGTAACCATATTGCTCACTATTACTGATGCAAACGGCAATCAAATAACAGAGACCTATGATGAGGTTATCAATTCAGATCCTTCAGTAACCATAAATGCTGAATATTCAAGGGTAGATATCGGGATAAACGACTCATTTGCTGCCAATGTTTCAGGAGGTAATTATCCCTACAATTATACGTGGTCACACGGCAATGTAACATTAAGTCACTCTCAGGAATTTAGAATGAGTTTCAATAACGCTGGAATCTATGTTCTCAACCTAACAGTTACGGATTCCTTTGGAATTAAAACACATTCTTCATATTCAGTCATAGTGGTGAAAAAACCATCAGCTCTTATTGAAGGGGTAAACGAGACTGACGTATCTACTACTACAACGTGGGAAGGATACGGTTCCAATGGTACCTCACCTTATTCTTATTCATGGTACATCAATGGAATAAGCACGTCTTCAGGACTCTATCTTCAATATTCCTTTCCTAAAGCAGGATTCTATAACGTATCACTGGTTATAGAGGACAGTCAGGGAGCAAAAGCTGACGCTTACATGAATGTAACAGTTGAGAATCTACCATCCCTGATTATAACTGAATCTACATCTGTAACAGATGTTGGTATCCCCGTATCATTCAATTCATCAATAATTGGAGGTTCGCCTTTATTCAATTATACATGGTCCATTGCTGGGTTAGGAATAATCGGCTTTCAGAATCATTTACAATACGTGTTCACGTCAAATGGTCATTTCAATGTATCGTTATCAATTGTAGATGGTTCAGAAAACACTGCGTCCAGAACAATTGAGATCACAATTAACAGTCTTCCTAAGGTAACAATTAATCCCGAATATTCAAACATAGACCCTAACATTACTGATAGTTTCAATGCCAATATCTCGGGAGGCACCCCTGGATATGATTATACATGGTACATCTCAGGCATCCAGGAAGGGACAAGCAACTCAATAACATGGTCGTTCGCATCTCCCGGTACTTATGCAATAAAAATCTACGTGGAAGATTCACAGGGTCAGATAACAACATATTCCACTGACGTAACAGTTGAATCATACCCAGTTGCATCTATAATTGCGACTCAAACGCATACTGATGCAAATTTGTCAGATCATTTCAGGGCTTCAGGGACCGGTGGAATAGGGCCATATAAATACGAGTGGATCATTTCTGGGCACACATTTACAAACATTACTGTATCGTATTCATTCAAGAATCCCGGGAATTATTCTATACAGTTAGTTATATACGATTCATTTGGAAAGGATGCGTCAGCTTCAATATACGTGTCCGTTTTTCAGGATCCACAAGTCCATGTGAACTGGTCCGGAAACCCAATCGTTTCAGAATCTTTCCGTATGGATGCAAATGTCACTGGAGGAATTGCCCCTTACACGATTTCCTGGATATTTCCTTCGGGCCAGCATGAAACAGGAGGAAGCATTGTCCATGTATTTTCGACGTCTGGCACTGAAACATTTGAGGTCCAGGTTTCTGATCAGAGTGGGTACTCAGAAACAAGAAATTTCACTATTTCCGTGTCTCTTTTTGTTTCAATAACTGCAAATCAGACCTCTGGAATGGGACCTTTGTCCATTCAATTCAGTTCATCTGTCCTGGGTAGCTCAGGATATTCCTATAACTGGACCTTTTCCCAGGGTCATTCTTCCTTGGAGCAGAATCCGGATTATACTTTCTCTTCTGGAAACTATACAGTTCGTTTTGTGGTAACATCAGCAAACGGAGCGCTTGGATATGCGAACATAACGATAGAAAGCCTCCCGCCGCCCATATCATTCGTATATTCCAGTGGACTGAATATCACTCAGGCCTTCCACTTCAAGGCAATGCCGAACTGGGACGCATCCAGTCCATACAACATGTCCTGGTCATTCCCCAATGGCCAGACTCTCACCGGTCTAAATATCTCATACAGATTCCCCGTTTATCACGAGCTAAACACAGTTATTGCAACATTCACTTATGGCAACGGGCAGACATGGACTCAATACCTGACTGTCAGAATGATACCGGCAAAACCATTGATCACATTCTCTCCTCCAAGCTTAATCCCAGTAGACACGATGCTATCATTGAACGCAACTGCATCTGCACCCGATTCAAACTCATTCACATTTTCATGGGACATCAATGGATCCTCATATCCTGGACAGACACAGTTGTACTATTTCGGTCATTCAGGCAATTATTCAGTCTCCGTTTCAGTGACGGATTCCCTGGGTGCATCATCTTCAGTGTCAAGGAACGTTGAAGTCCTTCCTCAGGGAACCAATTCAAGCATTGCCATCTCGTACGCAGTAAAAAATGCAGGACCTATGAACTATTACACTGTCAAGGTCCTCTCCTCTCACGGGATAACGGCGGTTGAGGCATTCCTCGACACAACCGAACTCACAGTAACTGAGACCAATTCCTCTTACACGTCATCTGGAGAACTGGCATATTTCAACATAACAATGGATCAGAGGGATTACAGTTCAGGCACATACGGCATACAGATCGTGGCATTCAATAATAATTCACAGTCAAACCATATCACAATGCCATTCTCTGTAAGCTCCCAGTTTTCATCATCCACATTCTCACTTGGAGATCTCATATCATTTTTCGGTGGATTCTCCAATTTTCTCATAACAATTCTGACACTGGGCGGTCTCCTGATAGCATGGGCTTCACTGAGAAGATCAGACAATCCTGACGTGACCATAGTCGAAGGGTCCGGCAAAGGATCGAAGAGAATTCAACTGAAAGGTAGGAAGGTAAAATGAAAGGGGAGGTGATAAGAACGGTTTCCAAGAAGAACACAAGGAAGAAGGCAACTCCAAGGACAAAGAAGGGGCCAAGAAAAGGAAAGAAGAATCCAAGGAGAAGATAGTTGCATCATTGGTGCATAAAAATGTTTATAACTCCCTCTGGGAGGAAATTTAATTATCAAAAAAAGAAGGTGAAACATGGTTAAAAAAAGAATAGGAAAAACAGGCAGGATGAAGAAATGAGCTATATCACAGTAAAGAGAAACGGAAAGAAGCGTGCGGTGAACCTGGACAAGAAGAAAAGATCGTACATTCCAACCAAGGTTCTAAAGGCTGCAGATCTGAAAAAGATCCACATTCATGGTCTTTCCCTTGCCGGATATACACTGGATCTCGCTGACGGGCTGCGAAAGAAAGCTTTGGAAAAAGCAGTTACAAAATACGGAAAAGGAGACACAATGGCTGAACTCTCTCTACTCAGGACAAAATACCAGGGAAACGAGAGAATGGAGAGGGTCATAGATTCCGACATTGCATATGTGGCCACAGGAAAGTTTGAGGAGGCCTAAGATGACAAGATTTGTAACAGTAAAGAGAAATGGAAAGAATCAGGCAGTTCCAGTAAACAGAAAAAGATACTCGGTATCACGGAAAGTCACAGCAAAGGATCTTTTGAAATGGCAACCACAGAAAATAGGCAAACTGGTTAGATCCGCTGGGTTTGAAAACACAGATTATGAACCATTTGAGTTCACTGGTTCCCCTAAGGAGTTCAGTGTAAATGGAATGAGGCTTTCCAATATAGATCAGATTTATCTGGGTGAAGAGACAGTCAGTTTTTACAGTTCTGGTAAAGAGGCTGCCACAGTGTTCTATTCCGATATGAAAAGTTTCAATCCAGGCGGAAAGGCAAGAATAGGAGGAAACAGTAAATGACAGAATTCAGAAGAAGAAAGGATGATGGAAGAGTATTTCCAATCCAGAAAAGGAAACCATACGGCATATCAAGGCAGCTTGCGTACGAAGATGTACAGGCTTTCAGGAAAGAGGGTAAGAAGGCCCGTCTCATTAAGACAAACAACAAGCTTGATCTGTATGCTCCGTATGTTTCAGATATACCGGATGCTCCAGAGACACATACAAAAATGGAACCAGAGAAAGAAGAGAAGATCTCAAGTTCCAGGAAAGTCACCGAAGGGCAGAGGATCGATCTGAGAGAGCAGCTTGCCCTGGTCAGTGGAAACGGGAAGTCCAACATGAACAATGCTGAGCTGAAGGAGTACTTTTCAAATGACAGCAGAATAAAGGCAACCATCAAGGATGGAAAACTAACATTCTTGTCCGTGGATCCGGCTCATATCAGCATGATCATGGAGACCATGGATACGGATCTGCCTGACGGTTTCCTGTATCCGGTTACATACGGCAAGGACTTTGAGATGGAATGGAGTAAATCACAGATACCGGAAGGGAATGTGAAACTGAGATGGCCGGAACTGAACTTCAACAGCGATTCCTGGTCAGTGCGGCTTGAGGGAGAATCACTCAAAAAATTCATGAAGGATCTGCGCAGCATTGATGGCGATGCGGTGAGATTCAACCTCATTGGTGGTACTGACAAGAGTTCAGTACAGATCTGCCGCATGGAGGTGCAAGATGTTGGGAAAGATAAGGCGGTTCCCATTGCCACATTTAATGCATCATCAAACCGGATGGAAAACAAGGACGTGCCGGACGGATGGGACACGTCTGACAGGGTGTCAATGCCTAGGGAATACTTACAAAAAACGATCATTGCCATGTTAGGCAGGAAAGGTTCCCTCAATCCTTCTGACCAGGTCCTTACAATGCAGCTGAAGAGAGATTATCCACTGGTAGCAAGCACAAGGCGTATCGGTCCAAATGGAGAGCATATTGAGATCCAGGGGGCAGTGGCTCCCAGGATGGAGTGATTATCTTGGGCAAGATAACGGATGTAGCCGTTGCACTGATTGTTGTAGTCATAGGATTGTGGATCTTTACACGATTAGGCCTTACACTTCCCATTATAGAGGGAATGTTCAGGAAATTCTTCTTCCCATCATCTGGTAGTGTGGGGAACAACACAACAGCAGGCCTTATCATGTTCGGCATGGCAGCCAGCAATTCAAGGATCCGGCAAAAATTCAAAAACCGGTTCGTAGAGATAAAGAGAAGAATTTTGGCACGGAACCTGAAAAGAGAGGAGAAGGAAGCTAAAGCGAGGGAGAACTACGACGACAGGTAAAATCATACCTACGATGATCCTCATAATCATCCTTGGTCTCCTTACGATGCCTGCAGCATATGCGTCGACACCACCCTCTCCCCATGTGACCATATATTCAACATACAAATCAAGCAACCAGGATCTGTATATTCCGGTTAATTCCACCGGAATACAGGTATATCCGGACTGGCATGTCTATCTGTACGGTCAGGGGAGCTTTGATTTCTCCATAAACGGATCAACAGTGGAATCCGGTGTTTCGCTTGGCGCATTCAATTTCACCTATATCTGGAACTTGCCAGGAAGGGCATATGCAAACGCTACCCTGACATTCCAGGGAGTCTCATACAGATTCTCAGATATAATCACAGGTCCACTGTCAAACAGGGTAATCCAGTCTGTTACAGTATCGTCCTCATATTCCGGCCAGGATCAGTTCCTCACAGTCCAGCCTGGAGTATCGGGTGCATTGATGTATCCACACTGGATCGTAACTATGCAGAGCACCACGAATGAATCATATTCCGTATATCTGAACGGACAGGAACTCATGTCAGGATACGTGTATGGGTCAAAAACGGTGGATTTCAATGTCTCCGGATCATCTGCGACGGTTACAATCGGACTGGGAAATCAGGTTTACAAATATCCAAATGAGCTTGTGGCTACAATTCCGATCCAGAAATATTATGGTCCGAAACCTCCACCCCTGCAATACACCCTGTCTGAATACGAATTTGGAATAGCAAGGGCATTTGTGGCCAGCGCATTCGCCATCATAATTGCACTTTTCACCGCCAGGAAATATCTCCTGGAGAAAGAGAGAAGGGAGGTTGTGAGGATATGAAGGACGCAATGGGAAGGGGATTCTGGGAAAGGAGAAGAGAAAAATCATTTGAGAAATCCCAGACATCATCTGAGGAGAGAAGAGAAGAACTCAGGAAGGCATTTGCCACAAAGTCAGGAGAGAACATTTCCAGGCTCATGAAATTCGTATCCTTCAAGTCTCTGCTGAAATCTATGCTACCGCAGCTGATCAT
>JAMDBD010000012.1 GCA_023484105.1 Thermoplasmatota archaeon | reverse complement strand
CTTGTTGTGACAATAATGATGGACATAAATGAGGAATGGATAACAGGGAGAAGATATATGAACATGGAGGAGAATTAGGGAATGTACAGGATCTTTTCGAAATTACAGCAAATCATGTACACTATCGCTTATCTTAATAACTTCAGGTAGTTGTTGCGTTTTTAACTATACTCTTCGCAATTTGCCTGATCATGTATCCAATATGTTTGAGTGGACATATGCATTTATGATTGATTCAAAAAACTGTCAAAGTGTTTAATACCGAAGTTATCGAAAAAGATTTGCTTCAAAAAATGATAAGATTAAGAAAAAATTACTTTATTGTTTTCAGGTGGTTGTGCTTTCCCCATTGTGTGATATCATATTTGTCTGAACTGAAACAAATGAGTTGTTGAAAACACTGTACATTCCTGCATTAGCAAGCCATATGCCGATTTGTTCATCGACGATTTCGTTGCCGATTATAACTGTAAAGTTGACTTCCGGTGGAGGATTGTTGTTCTGAGGAATCCAGTTCGAATATACTGCTATACCATTTGTTTCGTTTGCGAGATTCATGTCCGTTGCATTATCAAAAGGTGGCAGGTTTAGCCTTTGGAATGCTGCATTGCTCACATAATTGTTTATTATGCTGTTGTGCAGATCTTTTGCACCCGATGCCTGATTGTTGATTATTATTCCATCTTCAAGACCGCCTATCACGGTATTTCCCATTATAGTGTTATTGTCTGCCTGGGAAAATGGGAAATCGGCAGCAACCACTATTGTTCCAACATATGGTCCGGTAGGCCCATGCTGTCCAAAGGTCGACCCTGTAACGTAGTTATCCATAACTAAAGCATCTGTAATTGTCATTAGAGGCCCCCATGCTACCACAACTATTCCGCAACCTCCGGCATCCTCCTCTACAATATTTCCATTGAGGATCACACCTGTGCTGTTCATTGGTTTCACTTTTGAAGATATTCCATCTGGAACCACCGGTGACTCAGAAGCAACAACTATCCCACTCACATTGTTTTTTACAATATTGTTGAATGCAACTGTTGAATTGCTAGTACCATACAAACCGATCGTTCCTATAATTGCACCATCGCCGTTTGGATTTAATCCGTTGTTTGTCAGGTAATTGCTGGTAATAGATATATCTGAGGTTTCCAGAACGAGTATTCCTTCAGAGTTGGCATTCGAAATATTGGCATCTGTAACTGTAACATTTGTCACACCGGGTCCAATGTATACTCCAACGGTGTATCCGCTTGCATTAATGTTTCCAGTTATCAGTTCATTACTCTTTGCAATCACCTTTGCCGTCATTTCTCCTATTCCTATTTTACCAGATGCGTAGCTTTGTGCGGGCTTAGAGGACGGATGGTTCAACCCTATGTAATATCCGCCAAGAAGCCCGGCAACAAAAACTACAACAACTGCAACTATTATCAGTGCGTTATTTTTTGTTGCCATTTCATTGGGAATAACAATTTTATTAAATATTTTTCAGTAAGAAGTACGAATAAAGATCACATATCAATCATGAATAAATGAACCCCAGAACATTCCCGATAGCCTTGTGATGAAATCGTTTTCCATGACGGAACGGTTAATATAGTAAAAGTCAAGGCGTTTTTAGATAGATGAATGCCTGAATTTATAATGCACATAAGTGTTTATTTGTCCTGATGATAACTCCCTGTGATCACACAACTTCGCGGAGTGAATGATCTTCCCTCTCCCTATCTAGGGTTCCAGCAGTTTCTTCCTTCCTCTCAGTATATTATCAGTAACTTATCCGTAAGACACGATGATTCAAAATGGCCAACTCTCAGATTTGAATTCTCTGGAGAGGTTTCCGGCAGGGTGAAGGAATTTTTTCTTGACTGGTTTTACTATGGATTCCCCAAGAATATGATGTCATCCCTTGTTGATTCGTATTCTGAAGTACACGTGATTTCCGGCAACCCTGATTTCTTTTATGGCAGGGACTACAAGGGGATGACATCAGCAACAGCATTCATAAACGGTACATGTCTTGAGGTTGAATTTTTCACCGGGGAGGATAAGGGAATTAAGAGGTTTATGTCGTCATTACGCAGAGTGGGTGATTTGCACATTAGCGAGCCTGAGTGCAGGTTTCACAGGCTTGGTTTTCATGCTTCCGGACACACGGGAGAGTGGTTTGAAGACATGAGGATTGCCAGACTCAGCTGGGATTCTTTGTACTCCGGCATTACCATCGGCAGTAATTATCTTCAAGGCAACTCGACCGGAGTGTTTCATGACAAAGGCAGAACAGTTCACAGATACTCAATCTTCCAGGAAGGTTGCTTTGAGAGGGCTGTCACCTTGGATCTCTGGGACCGATTCTCCGATATTGAATTTCTTGGCTACAAACTGAGGAGTGGCGGTAACATGCTTAAACGTGCAGGGAGAACAGTGGATGGTTCTCCGATTCTTTCATTGACAGGCTCAGGCCCTGCAATTGCCGGAGTTAGAACAGAAGAAATAGAGGGGGCTGTAGCCTTTTCACTCGGATTCAGTGTCACAGAAATTAAGAAATTCATGGATTCCAACAGAAAATGGATACTTGCCCAGTTCCACGGATAAATACGGCAAGGTAATATTGAGGGATCTCAATATGGTGCCATGTCTTCCTTTATACTTGAGTTCATCAAGGTGTTCATTCCACTTTTCGTGGTGATAGATCCCTTTGGTGTTCTTGTTGTATTCATCTCAATGACATCTTCTGTATCGACTGAGATGAGAAAGACAATTGTAAATGATGCTGTTTCTTATGGGTTCCTGATATTGTTGCTGTTCACAGTGGCAGGATCCTATGTGCTGTATATATTAGGCATATCAATTCAGGCACTTGAGATCGCAGGAGGCACAATCCTGCTCATAATGGGTATACAGATGGTCAGAGAGGGTGACAGACCAAAATCTGCTGGTGGGAGCATGGAGCATGACTTAGGCATTGTTCCGTTTGCCACACCACTACTTGCAGGGCCTGGTTCAATATCTCTTGTGATTATACTTTCAAGTGGAGGTTTAACCTACGTTCTGATAACTGTCATTTCTCTTGTTATACTCTTTTTCATTACCTATATTGGTTTTCTTTTCGCGGACAGGATATTTCTGCTGATGGGTGAAAAAAACCTGAAGGCGCTCACGAGAATATTCGGAATACTTGTTGCTGCCTTTGCTGTACAGTATTTCCTGGACGCCATTAAGGTGATATCATCCTCAATTTAAGTATCTTAGCATTTATTCTGTTCACTTAGAGAAAATCGGTGTGTTGTGATGATCTTAATTGATGCGTTCTAACCTGACTTCGCCCTTTCTTAACACTACATTCCTTGTTTGATGCAGTATTTTTGCGGGATTTTATGAGCAAAGATTTATGTACGTTGTAGTGTGATTATCACTACATAGACCTATATTCGGAGAATTTTCAGGAACGGCAGGACCTATCTGTATGAAGTGTGATCCTATAGGGATCATGGAAAGGTGAAACAGGCATCGAGGTATCTGGGCATTGAGACGATGAAGGATGGGCAGAAGATCATAAAGGCTCCGAAGAACCGCGCTCCGGTGAGAAAGATTCTCGAGTCATCAGGATACATCCTTTACAGGGTTGCTGAGGATAATGGATTCATTGACCGGTATTCCGCTGCCATAAACGATCTGACCAGGATCAGGGATCCTGCAAGGAAGATCGTCATGCTTGCGGCAGAATGCATCACAGGCTCTGATCATTCAATACATCTGCACACAGACATTCCGGATCTGAAGGATAATGAGATACTCGATCTGATCGATCTGGTGGGCAGCAATGATCCGGATATCACTGCGATCCTGGAGAAATCCATGGCAGGATACATCATAGACGAGTTCGGATCGTCAGGGATCGTTTACGATCTGAGCGCAATAAGGTATTATGGCTCATACAACGATCTCGCACAGTACGGCCACCATTACCAAACCAACGGCGGGAACAGGGAGATCAACTTCGTTCTTGCCGTCACCCGGAAACATGGAATACCTGTGCATCACAGGCCCATGTCAGGCAATATCCCTTCCGTCTCAACCATCTCTGCATTCTCAAAAGAATTGAAGGATTACGGAATCGTTACGATCCTGATTGTCATGCATCGCGGCTTCTACAGTGATGACAACATTAAAGATATGAAGGATTACAGCATCATCGGTGCACTGCCTTCATCGCTCTCAATTCATGACGACCTGATACATGGATCAGGAGACATAGAGAATTCCAGCAATTACTTTCAACACGGGGATGAGACAATATTCCACAGGAAGGAGAGGATCAGGGGGACAAGATATGTGATCTATTATTCTCCAAGACTCAGATCGCAGAGGCTGGAATCCTTCTATTCACAACTCTCCGAAAGGGAAGCAACGATTTCAGACCTCATGAAGAGGAGATTCAGATCACGGCGCGATCGCATCGCAACTGTGGAATCCGCGCTGAAGGGATTCAGGAATCTCATGGACATACAGTATTCGGAAAACGGTTTCACGTATGAACTGAAGCACAAGGCCATTCAGAGAAAGACAAACAGATTCGGCTACACAATCCTCTTCACAAACACACAGTTCCCTGCCGATTTCATACTGAAGACATACAGGGAGAGGGACGTTGTTGAGAAGGCATTTCACATGTGAAGCCATATCTGGAGCCGTTCTTCTCCAGATCTGAGAGAGGAACAATGGCAAGATTGTTCCTCACAGTCCTAGGATACACAATGGCGGCGATCATAGCGGCAAGATGCAGCATCCCCTATGACAGGGTCATGAAGACAATCTCCGGAATCAGGGAGGTTGTGTATTCCAACGGATCGCATTCCCATGTGGAATACACGAAGGAGCAGAGAGAACTGCTGGAGAAACTGAAGATTGATCTGTAGTGATAAACATGGCGAAGATAGGTTCTAATAAGATCTCTGGATTGATATCAGAAAATGACATTTCATCCGGCATGCAGAATTACGCCTATTAGGTTAATTTTGGCTGATGTAATCAACGCTTTACATATATCACCCATTAGACATATTTCCACATCTCCGGGCTGGAATGAAGGCATCTAGTCAGCAGGTCAGGAAAAGTTCCAAAATTCGTTATGTGTCGGGAGAAAGAGATTCTGGTATTCGGGTGATCGATCTTGATCAGCGTTCATCTTATTTTTTATCAGGCTATCAAGAGAAATACCATTGCTAGAAGGAAGTGAATTATCTGCTGTTATCAACTAAAATAACAGCTGCCTTAAATATGATACAGATTAATAAAAAATGAGGGTTTAAATCTCAATAATTATTTTTACCTTGCGGAGGCCGATATTCTTTCTATTTCCTCCTTCTTTGACACCGCAAAAGAGCTTCCGTCATTCTTGGCAGCAAGTATGATCTGATCTGCCAGGCATTCTTCTATTGGTTTTCTGCTCTTGTAAGATGCATTTGTTGCACCCATTGCGATGTTTCTAAGTGCAATGTCCACCCTTCTGGATGGAGCTACATCAACCGCTTTAGGTACAGCTATTCCCCCGTACTTAAGCCTTGTAACTTCCTCACGAGGCGCCGAATTTTCAACGGCATTCACAAACACCTGAATTGGGTTTTCCTTTGTTCTCTCGTTAATTATCTCAAATGCTGTTTTCAATGCCCTGTATGCGCTGTACTTCTTACCGGTCCACTTCTCTGTTCGCATTATCTTGTTAAGGAATCTTTCCAGGGTATTCATGTTCCTTTTGCCTGCGGCATAATTTGAATATCTGCCACCGGTGTGAAGATTTATTGCTGATTTGAGGTTGATATAGGAAACAAGACTGATATCATGAACCTGTACTTCCTCCACAGGGAAAAGGCCGAATATTTTCATTTCCATTATCTCACCGTCTTCTCCTTTCTACCCTTCACGAGCTCCTTCAGTGATATGCCATTTACCTTGGCAACTTTGTATCTGACGCCCGGAATGTCACCCTTGCTTCTTCCCATTCTTCCGCCTATCCCCTCAACAACAACCTCGTCGTGCTCATCAATATAGTTTATGGCACCGTCTCCAGGGGCAAAGGCTGTAATCTGCCTTCCATTCTTTATCAGCTGCACCTTTACACATTTTCTAATGGCTGAATTGGGCTGTTTGGCCTCGATACCTATTTTTTCTATAACTATTCCTCTAGCCTGGGGCGCACCCTCCAGAGGATCACTCTTCTTCTTAAGCTGCAGAACTCTTCTTTTGTAATCCCTGTCTGACCATCTCTGCTTTGTCCTGCTTTTTACAAGGTTTGAACCTGCATTTTCTCCATTAGCCAATTTACCACCTGAGCATTCGAAGTGAAATAAAACTGAAAGAAAATGAGATATTTAAGGTGTTGCAATACCAGCAAGTGATCTGTCTGTTATGTCTGATCAAATCGCGTGAGTTTATCACTCGCATCATTAATTGATTGAGTTTCTACCATGCGATTAACCCTTCTTAGCCATGCTATGGAATTTACTTGATTCGGGTGTTCTGATCCTGATGAAAGAGATTAACAGCTTTGTGTTCCTAACTTGATAAACGGGCCCGGGGGGATTTGAACCCCCGATCACCGACTTAGAAGGACGGTGCCTTATCCAAACTAGGCCACGGACCCAGAGTGAGTGAAGTCACGAAGATATTTTAACCCTTATCTTAATGTTGATCCTGTGAGATATAAGGTGAGGATATCGCTGCCGCCGAGTGAAGGATACGTAGCGGAGATTCTTTCACCGGAAATAGGCAGAGATTCCCCCAGAGCAAAAGTTTCCCTTTCCTCTGGCATGGATGGAGTCCAAATTTATATAGAAGCCATGGATAATGCGGCGCTCAGATCCGCACTGGGAGGCATCTCAAGGCTGATGATACTGATCTCAAGATTCATGGGTGATTAAGATATGGATAACAGTATGAACGAATCGTTGCAGAACCAGCTAAGGCAGATACAGCAGTTCGAGGTGCAGCTTGAGGAAACTGCTGCACAGAAATATCAGCTTGAAGTCAAGATAAGGGAAGTT
The DNA here is from genome assembly GCA_023484105.1 of Thermoplasmatota archaeon. Lineage (GTDB taxonomy): Archaea > Thermoplasmatota > Thermoplasmata > Thermoplasmatales > Thermoplasmataceae > JACWAH01. The sequence continues at coordinate 31,688 of JAMDBD010000012.1, read as the reverse complement.
GAGAAAACCATAAAGGAGATGGAATCTCTTAAAGATGATTCACCGCTGTACAAGATGGTAGGTAACATCATGTACAAAGTGGATGACAGAAACAAGCTGCTTGAAGAGCTTAAGGAACAGAAGGAATTGAGCCAGATAAGAATAAAGACCCTTGAAAGACAGCAGAAAACCCTTGAAGACAAACTCACTGAGCTTGACCAGAGTATGAAAAAGAGCTACGAAGAGATGAGGAAACGAAGTCCCCAGTGAAGAAACACTTTGACCTGATAATAGGAGAGGCAGGAATAAGAGGGCTGCGTCTGCCGCTGAAGTTCAGAGATTTCACTGGCGGTTATTTTGATGCGTTCATGGTTGAGGCATGGACTTCCGTTGAAAAATCCCAGAATGGAGCGCGTTTTGGGCTGATAAAGGACGCCGTGGAGAAAATTTTTGATGAGGAGATGGAATTCAAGGATCTGTTTTCCAGAGTTGATTCCTTCCTTGGCTATGCCGTTAATTACTCAGGTTCAGGTTCTGCAGGTATCTCTCTGGAATCAGTTTTCACAAGAGATCCATTCAGTTCTGACGTTGAGTCCGTCTCTGTTGTTCCACTGAGGGTCAGCGGCATTGTAAAGGATGGTGCCCGGCATTTCTCGCTTTCCGTAACGGTGACAGGAATGAATGCCTGCCCATGCACAATGGATGCGACTGCAAAGCTGCTTGGAATAGAAGGTTCTTCCGAAAGGCCCTTTTCAGTAACACACAATCAGAGGACAAAGATCACGGCTGAACTCACTTTCAACAAGATCCCTGATGTTGATTTTCTTGATCTGGCTGACTGCCTGCGCAGATCAACAAGCGGGGTTCTCATGGAGAAGGCTTCTGATGAACTCGAGGCTGAGATTGTTGTGAACTCGCATAAAAACCCTCTTTTTGTTGAGGATTCTGTACGTATTGCCGCAAGCCTCATAGTACAGGATCTGAGACCTGATCCGGATGTACTCATCAGGGTAGATGCGGTCAGCCTTGAGAGCATTCACAATCATGATGCATTTGCCTCCCTTGAAATGAAGGCGGGCGATCTAAAGTGACTGTATTGCTCTGATCATTTTCACAAGGCTTTCTACTGCATCCTTTGCCTTCTCGATTCTTTCCATTGCCTGAATCCTTGTCTGCCCAGGACCCGTGATTCCCAGGGAGACCGGCTTCCCATAATCCAGCGATAGATCTGCGATCTTTCTTGCAGCGTTGTTCATTATCACCTGATCATGGTCTGTTTCCCCCTTGATCACAGCACCAAGGGCGACAATGCCGTCAATCTCCTTTTTTTCAAGGAGCTTCTTCACGCCCAGCGGGATGTCAAATGTGCCCGGAACCCTTACTGTACGGACAACTTCTGCTCCGAGAAACTTTGCATGATCCTCTGCCCTGGCCATCATCATTGTAGTTATATCCCAGTTGTACTCCGAAACCACTATTCCTATTTTCATGTCTCCACCTAATGCCTTATCTTTCCAGATCTGCCGGAATCTATCAGAGGCCCGGCATCCTCATAGCCCTGCCTCAGCCCAGTCCCTGCCATTGCAGTCAGCGCCTTTGGATTGAAGAGTATGTTGTATGCATTCATGGCATGCTCTCTGGATCTTCTGTCCATGAGCCAGGCAAGAGTTTTTTCGTCATCAGCCTCGTCCTCATGCACAAAAACCTCAATGATGTGCTTCCCGTACTCAATCTGGACCTGCATCAACCCCTGGGATGCAATCTGCGCAGATGACTTGTCCACGGGCTTAGGCCCGGGCATGCCGAATGCCATCACTAGATCGCACTGATTCCTGCTGAAAAGGATCTTGCAGGCAACCGGAAGATCCTTTATCCCAGGCACCGTGTATCTAGCTATAGTATAGCCTGAACCGATTCTGTGAAGCTCATCTATTGCAGATGAGGCCATATCATACCTTGCGAATGTGGTGTCTGCAATGCCAATGGTCTTCAGGTCCCATCACCTATATACGCAAGGATCTTTGAGCGGACCTGGGAGGAGCTTATTATTCCCTCACCGTTGTAGCGCGAAATTCGGACTACCTTCACATTTACCCCAACCTGCTTCGAGCCTTCTACGATTGACTGTTCGCTGAATCTCTGGTCGAATCCCAGGGTTATTATATCCGGTCTGAGGTCTCTGACCGTCTCATATATGTTTCCCTCATGCCCAAGAAATGCCCTGTCCACATATTTTATGGAGGATACTATCATCAGCCTTGCACCCTCATCGAAGATTGGTTCCTTTCCGTTTTTTCTTGCGGTTGAATCCCTGGCAACAACAACAAACAGTTCATCTCCAAGTTTCCTTGATTCTTTCAGAAAATGTATGTGACCGGGATGAATTATGTCAAATACCCCCGTTGCCATAACCCTCGTCATTTGACCACTTCCTGATTATCTCTGATCCCTCTATAAATGTTAGTGAGTGTTTTTCCGCAAATGCCTGTGCCTCATCGGGAGACATGGATCTGCCGTCATCACCAATCATTTCCACCACGGTGGCAGACGGTATAAGCCCGGCCTTTTCCATAAGGTACGTGGATAGCTCTGTGTGCCCAGATCTCACCCTGAAGTATCCTTCCCTTGCTATAATCACAGGGACATGCCCTGGTACCCTGAACATGCTTGAGAATTTTGACATGGCACTTCCATTGTATGCAGGTAGCTTCTCTATGAATCCTGAGAATCCCATTATTGTAGCTGATCTGTCTATATCCGATATTCCCGTGAAAGTGTCCCTTGAATTTATCCAGAGTGAGAATGGGCTGGTGGTATCATATCTGATATCTCCGGAGAACAGTATTCCCTTGTCCTTGAGGTTCAGCATGTTTCCTACATAATCCAACCCAATCTTTGAGGCTTCCCTCTCTCTGACCGTAACACATATCATTCCGCCTCCGTTCTTTCGCATGAACCGTATTGCCTCTGGAGTGGCAAACTGAGATGCAAAAACTATGTCAGTTTCATTTTCTCTGGATTTTGAGTCGTGAATGAGTATCGGCTTCCCTGATGCTGCCGATGCTATAGCCTCGCTGAACATAACGGTAAATGTTGTATGCCAATATTAATCTATTGGTAATTACCAATAATATAGTAAGTCATCTACCTTTTAATATTGTTTGCAATTGTGCCTTATGATCCTGAAAAAGTTTCAGCCGCAGGATCTCGAGGAAATTTCTGAACTGGAAAAGCGGGCGTTTCAGGTAGGCCCATATGATTCGGCCGAACTTGCGGAGATATTTATGTCCCCCGGATCATTCAATTACATTGCATTTGATGAGAATACTGGAAGGCTTGCGGGTTATGTTGTTGCAGTGGGTATATCTGAGAACATGTGCGACATAGAAAGTATAGCAGTTGATCCTGATTTCAGGCGAATTGGCGTGGGATCATTGCTTCTCGATGCCATAGAGAGTGAGATGACCATAAGAGGTTTCACAATATCTGTTCTTGAGGTGAGGGAGAAAAACGAAGGGGCAATCAGATTCTACCTGTCCCGTGGATACAGAACCTCTGAGACAATAGAAAACTATTACAGGGAGCATATGTCAGGGTCAAGGAATGCCCTGAGGATGAGCAAGCGTATTGTCAGAATGGAGAGCCGATAGCCGATCTGACGGAGTCATAAATATCAGGATCACAGGAGACAATGATCTGCCTGCGGGAAAATGACTTGGAGAGAGATTTTGAGAGAGCTGAAACATCATGAAGCTTCATGAATCTGCCGCTTACCTTCACCCTGAGGCTATCCTTAACACGATCCGATCCTGAAAAATCAAGAGGCGGTATAACATCTACAAATATCCTGTTCATGCTTATTTCCTCTTTGAGTGTTTCCATGATTTGTTCCATACGCTCTCTGGAATATACGCTTTTTATCACAGGCTTGAACAGATCGCGCCTTTTTACCTTCTCGATGAGCTTCCTGGCCTCTGCATTCTTTGAAGCTTCTGCCAGCATAATCTGGTCTGTTGTGCTGAATATTGTATGATCAATATCCATATGAGAAATGGCTGTTTCAACCATCTTCTGGGCGATACGTGCTGTCTTGTGCCAGTACACTGTTCTGTACATCATCAGCCTTGCCACGAGAAGTTCCTCAATGGCTGGGACGCCCTTCTCATCAATAAATATATCCCTATCCGCAAAAATGGTTTCAATGACCCTCATATGATCCACTATCCCGAGGGTCGTTCCGCAGAAGTAGGCATCCCTTCTGAGATAATCAAGCTCGTCACAGTCAATGGTGCCACTGATTATCTTTCCGGCCAGTCCTTTTCCCCTTCCTGCCGCAACGGCAGCTACATCCCTCGGAATAAAGCCGCTCTCTTCAAGGATTGCCGGTATAGTTGATTCCTCGAATGGTTTTTTACCGGTGATGATTCTGTAGCCTGCCTCCTGGTGATCCATTGAAGTCCTTTCCATTATAAGATCCTCAAAACTGTGGCTGAATGGCGGATGGCCGATGTCATGCAGCAGGGCTGCAGCCATTATCTCTTCCTTTCTGTCCGCCATGAGCCTTTCTGCCATCATCCCTGCTATATGCATCGCCCCAAGGGAGTGCTCAAACCTGGAATGCTGTGCGCCAGGAAAAACGAGGTAAACCATACCGAGCTGCTTTATATCCCTGAGCCTCTGCACTTCAGATGCATCTATTATTCTGAGCAGCCTTTGCTCCACCTTAATTGGACCGTTTACTGGATCCTGAATTATCTTGTATTCCTGCTTCATTGTAATCTGTACCGGGCACATCGCCCTTGGGCCGAATGTCCTGGGGGGTGCCCCCTGGGTCCGCTCCACCCCGTTGGCCTCCAGCATCAGTGGTTCCGGCTACCGTTGCCCCCTTCCGGTTCTGGCGGATTCCCGAATAAGCTCACCCGCCACCAGCCTTTGCCAGTGACGGATGAGTACCATGATCCAGAGGGACAGAGTATCCTCACTTCACCAGGGCCCCTCAGAAGTTCGGTTGACCTCAAGCGACTGTCGCCCCTGCGTATAGACCTCAGGTTACAGGATGTGCCTAGCATCCCGGCCAAGCCCGGCCAGTGAGCATTTAAACTCGATATAAAGTTTTTCTTGATCGCCTGAAGCATGAGATAGAAAAGGATATATGCAAGTAATTTTTACAGATGTCAAGTTAATTTGCGTGATGTATCATGGACAAGAGGATGATTGCGATTCTGATAGCCGCAGTAATGATTGTTGCCGGACTAAGCCTTTATGCAGCATATCTGCCACATAACAGTACTCAGCCAAGTTCAGCCAGTATACATGAAATAAAGATCGTGGATGCTGCAGGTAATACGTTTTACTTTTTCAAACCTGTTACGAGAATTGTGAGCCTTGATCCGTCAGCCACGGCAACGCTCTATGCCATTGGTGCGTACAAATATCTCGTTGGCGGGAACGAGTTCGACAGCTATCCTCCGAACGAGACGCTTCCAAATCTCGGAAATGCATACGGAGTCAACTATGAGGAGCTTGTCAACCTGTCTCCCCAGGTTGTGCTGGGGTATGGTGCCACTGTTCCATCTTATGGCCAGTACATTAACAACACGCTGAAGATCCCATTCATACTTGACAACCCGAATTCATTTAAGCAGATTGAGTCAGAGACTCTTATGCTTGGGAATCTCACTGGATGCTACCACAACGCAACGCTTGTTGTTAACTGGATGCAAGAGTCTCTTGGCATAATGGAAAACAGCACTGCTAACATAACACCGTCACAGGAAAAGACAGTTTTCTATTTCCTCGACAACTATGGCGGTGACTGGACAGCCGGAAACAACACCTTCTTCCAGGACTATTTCAACGTGGCGCATCTGAAAAATATTGCCACGCAGAGCGGATATTACACAATTAACCCCGAAGTGGTAGCCAATTCATCTCCTGACATCATACTGCTTGATCAGTACGTCCCTGAATCAGCAGTTAATGTAGCACCTTTCAATGAGACAAACGCGTATTTGTCATCTCCACAGCAGATATATACAGTATTCAACGATAACTTCTTTGATGAGCCGGATTTCAGGGTTATTTATGCGGTGGCATGGCTGATAGAGATAACCTCAAACCCGCTGATAATGCATTATCTACCATCATTCCCGATAAACCTTGCGTATCCACCCACCACAGGGTGGTAGATTGGATGAGACAAGGAGCGAAAATAAAAGCATGCTGAAAGCCACTGGAATTCTAAAGTGGCTGGCATCTTTAATCGCCCTTTTTCTGATTTTAACTTTTTCTCTCTTTATCGGCCCTGTAAAAATTCCATATATGAATATCATTAGAATTGTAGAGGAGCAGATCTTTCCATGGTCCAATGCTTTTCCAAGGTCCGGAGTTGAGTGGGAGATAGTCGTTCTGCTTCGGGAACCTGAAATAATAGGTGCACTGATAGTCGGTTCCACACTTGCAGTAGGAGGTGCTGTGGTTCAGAGTGTTTTCAGGAACCCTATAACAGAGCCTTACATCATCGGTGTTTCAAGCGGTGCTGCACTGGGAGCCGTTATCGCGCTTGATCTGGGTATAATGATTGCTGGTCTCTACACACTTCCTCTTTTTGCCTTCATGTTCTCCGTTGTCACAGTTATGGTTGTATACATGAGTTCCTTCAGGAAAGGCAGGGTTCCTCTTACCTATCTTCTGCTGACTGGAATAGCTATTTCGCTTTTTGTTTCCTCCATAGTTGCATATGTCATATATTCAAATCTGAGGCTGCAGAGCTCCATATATTTCTGGCTGATGGGTTCCCTGAGCCAGCTGACATGGACTGACATTACAATTCTTCTATCCGTAAATTTTCTCTCAATGTTCGCCTCTGCACTTTACTGGAAAGAGATGGATTCTCTGCAGCTTGGTGAAGAGTATGCGGCTTCAGTTGGTGTTAATGTGGAGCGGACCAAGCTTGCTCTCATAATGCTCGTGACCTTTTCCACCTCAGTTTCAGTTTCATTTACAGGTCTGATTGGATTTGTAGGGCTTATCGTCCCCCATATGGCAAGGATAATTTTTGGAGGGTCAAACAGGGTTGCAATAGCTGGATCAGCAATAATCGGTGCAATATTTCTGATGATATGTGAGGATATAGCGAATGTGGTGATCTCGCAGGAAGTGCTTCCCATAGGAATAATCACAGGTATGATAGGTGCACCGTTCTTCATATACCTGCTGACAAGAATATCGAGAGGTGCCTATGCCGCTTAGCGTGGACAATGTTTCTGTTTCCAGGGGAAATTTCAGGCTGCATGTGGATTCAATATCCCTTTCCGGTGGAGAAATGCTTGGAATAATTGGACCAAACGGATCTGGAAAATCTACCCTGCTCAGAGTGATCTGTGGCTTGCTGAGACCGGACACCGGTTCCGTAAGAATTGACGGAAAGGACATTTCAACCATGAGAAGAGAGGCTGTTGCAAGAAAGGTTTCGCTTATGGTTCAGGATATCCCGGCGCCTTTTGCCCTTTCTGTTGATGACATAATGCGGACTGCATGCTATTCAAACCCTGAAAACAAGAACACCGTGGATGAAGTCCTTGAGATGTGCAGAATCTCTCAATTCAAATATAGAGATTTCAACACGCTGAGCGGAGGGGAGAGGAGAATGGTCATGCTTGCTGCAACCATCCTGCAGGGATCTGAAATCATGCTTCTTGACGAACCCTCCACATTCCTGGATCCTGACAGGGAAACACTTATGTTCAGGATAATTGATGATCTCAAGCAACAGGGGAAAAGCATTGTTGCCGTTCTCCATGATATAAGCATGCTTTACAGGTATTCCGACTCAGTCTGCATGATGAGGTCAGGAGGGTGTATTGCCTTCGGCCGCAAGGATGATGTGGTGACTGAGGAAAATCTGGAAAAGACCTTCGGAATAAAATTTATGAGATATGATTCTCCGGAAGGAAGAAGATTTGCTTATTATTTATGAAGATTTCTTTCTGAATCTGCCGTATCCTGCAGCGATTGCGATGAGGGCTATTCCTATCAGTATAAGGAGGAGCCTTACATAAAACATTGTTGTGATGTGTATTGTGATTCCTCCCTGCAGGAAAAAGATGGATACTACCAGTAACACTACCCCTATCAGTGCTATGATCAGATTGGTCTGCTTCACCGTCAGTGATGCCATATTTTTACCGTTCTATATGTTCTGATGTATATATAAACTGTTAGTTCTTTTTCTTGAAATGCAGATGAAGGTTTGTGAAGATAGTTTCATAAGGATAAACGCATTCAAACTGGCAGTTGCACACAAAGATCCTGAATGTACTGGGGACGATGTCGGGTGCCGGGAAAAGCCTTGTTGCCATGAATCTGTGCAAAAATCTTTCCGAAATGGGTTTTCATGTATCTCCATTCAAGGCCGTGAATATATCCCTGAATTCCGTTGCTCTGGATGGTGGATTTGAAATTCCGAGGGCACAGTGGCTTCAGTGCCTTTCGAGCGGCACTGATCCATCTCCGTACGTTAGCCCGTTTCTCATCAAGCCTGAGCCTTTCGGGAAGGCACAACTTATAGTCCTGGGAAAGTCCAGGGGAAGTCTGACATGGGATGAGATAAGGATGTTCATTTCCACATACGGCAGGAACGTGGTTGACAGATCGCTGAGAAGACTCTCATCGCAATTCAGCGTGATAGTATCTGAGGGTTCCGGCAGCCCTTCTGAAATAAATATGGGCGGAGAGGATCTAAGCAATTCATACATGACAGGAAGAAGTTTTTCCGCCTCACTTCTTGTGGGAAATGTCGATCCCGGAGGGGTGTTCGGATCGCTGCTTGGAAATGCTCTTCTAATGAGGAATCCCAAATCCCTCAGATGGATGATAATAAACATGATGCGTGGCGATCCTGAGGTTCTGAAGCCAGGTATCCATAAACTGGAAAGGCTGGTAAATGCCAGGGTTATTGGGGTACTTCCATTTATGGAGGATCTGCATCTGCCGGGAGAGGATTTGCTGGATTACCGCTCAGAGAGATGTGGCAGCGAAATTTCCGTTGTCAGGTATCCGTACATGGAAAATTACAGCGACCTTGATCCTCTGCTGCTCTCAGGAAACGGCATATGTTATGCCACACACAGGAATCTATCACCGATATCACGATCTGATCTGATAGTGCTGCCTGGATCAAAGAATGTGTATATGGATCTTAAGTATATGAGGCAGTACGGAATTGACTCCATGATTCTTGAAGCTGCAAGATCCGGCAAAAAGATACTTGGGATATGTGGAGGATACCAGATCCTGTCATCAGGCATTTCTGATCCTTACCACGTGCAGTCGCCAGTTGATCACTTCCCGGGCCTTGGTCTTCTGAAATGCGAGTTCACATACTCAAGAAAGAAGACTGTAAGAACAGTGAGATACAGGTTTCCTTCCAGCCATGGCCTGGATTATTCAGTTGGATATGAGATCAGGTACGGCAGGCTTGACAAAAATTCTGAAAGACATTTCCTTGAGACTGAATATGGTTATGAGGGATCTGTGAGTGCAGATGGCAATATCTTCGGCACAAACATTCATTCCCTACTTGAAGACCCTCGGGTGTTCAAAGCCATTACCGGAAAGTCTCCAGAAAATGACTATGCATCTATCCTGAACAGTGCAATTTCAAAGTCCTCTGAGGTATTTGCCAGAAACGTAGATATGTCTGGAATAGTTGCATTTCTGAAGGAGTGACCTGGTTTTGCCTGATTTATCCACCTTTCCGGTCAGGATCTATTTCGTGGATGCCAGACTTGACGATCCGAAAAGATCGACCATGCGAAAGCTGCAGAGATTCAACCTTGCGAAAAAAACAGCAGCTTCGTTGATTACAAGACATATCCTGCTGTGGCCATTTGCCCCAAGATTTCTGCTTCCGTCTGACAGGGAGAGTGTGCTGAAAAAGGGGATTGGCCTGATTGAAACCTCATGGAAGAGAATAAACCATGGCGGTTATCCTGCCTCTAAAAATGCCAGAAAGCTGCCTTTACTTGTTCCCGTGAACCAGATCAATTTTGGAAGGCCGGGGATATTATCTTCCGTGGAGGCTCTGGCCGCAGCGCTTGTGATAGTAGGGGAGCGTGACCATGCAGAATTCGTTCTTTCAAAATTTAGCTGGGCCAAGATATTTCTGCAAACAAATTCACTTCTTCTTGACGACTATGGGAAGTGCGAAACAGATGATGACGTCGAGCGTGTTCAGAATGAATATTTTGGAGACTGAACCCATTCCCGGTCCTTTAATTCGTAGACCCCATGTACATAATTCTTGAGAATCCCTACAAAGCCGTCTCTCAGTTCAGCATTAAGATGGCTGTAAAGCTCCTTCTCTCCGGGTAGTATGTGAAAACCAGCGATATGCCCTGCATCTCCAGGATCCCGGTTGTGCATTCTGGAAATTATGTACTTCACCTCATCCGGATCCAGCCTGATTCTATCTGTGAGCAGCCTTTTCTCTGCATATTGTATATCACTCTTTCTGTAGTTGATCTCCTCAGGGTTGCCGCCTGCTGCCAGTATGAGAGAAATTACCCCGATACACTTGGAGCATCTTCCGCATGGAATGATCTCACCGCCAGATATTCTTGAGCTATGGCATGATCTTTGCATAACATAGAGATCATGGTAGCGGCTGATCAGAGTCTCCTCAACCTTGGCCGCCGATACCGGATAGAGAGCGGAAAGAAGTTTGAGTGCGATTCCTTTTTCAGACAGATAACTGTTGAAGCGCATGATGAACTCCTCACTCTGATCATATATTCCGTAGTAGTGTGATATTCCCATGTAAGGCACCATCTCTCTTGGATCGTCAAACTCGTTTCCCATGAAAACTCTTCCTATGCCTTGCGTTAGCATCAGTGGCAGTGCTGCCATCAGATACACTGGAAATACGAAAAGCTGAATAGGGTATGTATCTGCAACAGCAGAAACTGCCGCCTGATCCAGGATTTTCATGCTTCGCAGCATCCGCCTGTATAACCTGTCCGTGTTAGTCCAGACCTTCAGATCCCTCTCTGTGGATCTGATGTACCTGTTCACAGGGATTGCCGGATTCCAGTGTGCCCCTGACTCGTTATAAAATAACGCCCACGGATCCATTCCCATTTCTCTCAGCATTCCGAAGGTAAGCAGGCTTTCCTTGCCTCCGGACAGCATGACACCCATGCCGTTTGCAGAGGTTTTTTCCCTTAATTTTTCCAGAGCTTTGCCTTCGCCTGTGTATTCAACTTCGGTTCTGCCCACGGCATTCTCCAGACTTATATCCCCATCATCAGGAAGAAAATCTTTCCTGAAGAATTCATATCTTCTTCTGCAAATACTGTTGATAAAAGTCTCAATGTTGTTAATTCTGATCATTTCTGAGATGAACTTTCTGTCGACGCTATCTGATGGGAAGTCGGCAATTATTTTATCCGTGAAGAGTGCAAAGTTGACAACAGGGAGAAGTGAGATCATACCGGCAAGGTTCTCATCTGGTATTTCCACACGCCTGTTGTATGAAAATATCAGCCTGAAGACATCGCCGTCGAACTTGATTTCCGATACTATTCGACGCGGGCTGTTCTCTTTCAGAGAAACTGAAATCTCACGGAAACATGAAATCCTGGAAAGGTAATCAGACATCTCATCTCGAAATGGATTCTATGTATTTTGTAATATCTCCAAGATCAGAAAGCGGATCAAAAACAGGTATTCCAAGCCTCTTGTGCAGAGATGACATCTCAGCGCTGTAGGATTCCTCACTGAGGTTTTCTCTGTTAAGAGCAACTGCAATCACGGACTTGCCGGAAAGCAGCTGGAGCACCTTGATGTATTTCTCTATAGGCTCAATCTTGAACTGGCTGAACCCGTCGTAATAAATTCTGCTGGGCGAGTGCTGAAGTATTATGGCATCTGGCCGGCATGCTGCAATAATCTCGAAACTGCCTGGATAAGCGGGGTGCATTACCGATCCTTGCCCCTCAAGGAACATGTACTCAGGATGCTCATTCTTCCAGGCTCTGTAAACCACATCCTCAAGATTACCCGGAATGAAGTCATTTATCATAGCATCTATAACAACAGTGTAAGGGAATCCCTGCATCCATGCCGTCTGTCCAGTCCCTATCATGACGCTCTTTCTTCCAGCTGCATTCATTGATCTGTTAAGAAATACAGCAGTAGTACGCTTTCCCACAGCACTATCTGTTCCAAGCACTGCGATCTTGAATGACTTCACCTCCGCAATTTTTCCCGTGTATGGTATCCTCAAGTCCCGGTACATTTTCCTGACATCTGTTATGGTAACCCCTGCCTCTCTTGCAAGGCTAGAAAATTCAATGTCATCAGAAAGGAACTCATGAAGACCGCTCACAATGTTAAGGCCGCTTCTGATCGCATCTCTTATAAAAGACCTGTACTCTGCAGGAAGTGAACCGCCGTCGGTGGCTATTCCCACGACAAGTGTATTCGGGTGGTATTGCAGAGATTCAGAAACAGAGCTAACTATGGGAATTCCTTTTCTACGCCCTTCAAGAACCTCTCCGGCATCTCTTCCTGCAAGCCTTGAATCTATGACCGAAACAGGAACAAATCTTGTGCCGTACCTGACAAGGCCGTTTGCAGTTTTTCCATACGTTGTTCCGAAGACTTTTTCACTCAGGATCACTGCGTTGTCCACGGCTTTCCCCTTCCTGTGAGAACAACCACGCATTCCGGGTAGTCCACAAACCTCCTCATAATCCTGACTGCTGCAGCCATGGCTGAAGAGGATGCGGGAAGAGCCTGAATGCTTTCTGTTCTCTCCAGAAACATCGAGGTGCTGAGCATTTCATAATCACTTACGTATTCAGCGAACCCCCTGCTTTCATATATTGCGTTCAGTGCCTTCTGACCGTCTATTGAATGGTATGAGACAAGCGGCTCATTTGATCTTGATTCCCTTATGGAACCTGGATCGAGATCCAGTATCTTCCGGCTGCCTGACTTCCACGAATGAACTATTGGATTTCCTCCCTCCGTGGAAGCAGCTATGAACCGTGGGATCCTGTCAATCCTCCCCTGCCTGTACGCCAGCTTGAATCCAGAATATATGCCGTACATGGTGGTTCCGTTTCCAACAGGAACGGCAACAAAGTTTGGTGCATGGCCCAGCTGTTCTATTATCTCAAAGGCTATTCCCTCATAACCAAGCACGTCAACGAATGAATTCTGGGATCCTGGGTTGCAATCGTACCAGCAGTTGTCGTTGCTCAAATCCCTCATCATGTCGACAAGATTCTCGTATTTGCCATCTTCAAGCAGTAATCTGGAGCCATATCTTTCTATCTCCTCATTTCTCTCGCCGGCATATCCCTTTGGAACAGCGACAACACTCCCAAGGCCATATTTCTCAGCGTAATATGATATGGAAGCACCGTAATTGCCGCATGATGCCAGGGCAAGTGTATCGTATCCAAGATTTTTTGCCCGTCTTGCATGTAACTTGGAAATTCTGTCTTTCTGTGTCCCAGTCGCATGCGTCCCCTCAAATTTTATATACAATTTTCTTAGTTTGAGGGCTCTCTCTATGTTCCTTACTCTTAAAAAAGGAGTCGTATCTGGAGGTTCTTCCTCCTCACTGACTATCTCCATTCTCTTTTGTTCTCCTCAGGAGAGACCTGTTAGAGATGTGAGTTTGTATTGGTATTTAAATATATTGTATCATGAAACGATACATATTTACAGCAGACGCTGAGTTCGGCGTGGTCCTACAAAATAATCAAGTAAATATATATATGTTTATATATTGATATTCAAACAGCTAAATCTCTATCAATTCACAACCTATTTCAGATGACAACTGGCGAACAAGCGTCCTCATATCTGAGTTGCAGCCCTTGAAGTCCATCACCATTCCCTTGAAGCCTGGAGTTTTTTCAATGGATTGCTCCAGAATTTCTCTGGTGATTGCGTTTCCATGGTATTTCGGTATGATGTGACCTATGTTGATCTTCTCGCCTAGCACATAGCCTGTGAATTTTGGTGCATAGTGGCCTCCACCGACACCTACAAAATTACCATATCCGTTCTTTTCTGAACTTAACAGTGAGCTGACCACGGTGCCCAGTATCTCCTTATCTGTCCATTCTCTTGCTGTTGTTCCTATTTCCAGATAAAAACATGGGTTTGGACAATACGGCCCATGATGGGTGCTTTCGTATGTTACCTGAATCTCCTTTCTTTTGTTGTTTGCATGCATATTTCTCAGGGTTTCAGTCATGAGGTCAGGCATTGCAACAGAAAGCGTCTTAGGTTTTCCCCCAAGTTTCGCGTCTGAGATGTTTCCTGTGGCATGGACTGTCATTGAACTTATGCTTGCCGAAGAGCTGTGCCTCGACAGGAACACTATCCCCTCAATCTTTTCAGATCCTGCGATTCCTGAAACAATGGTTTCTGCATCTATATACAGGTGCCTTTCTCTGATCCCCATCAGAATGAAATCACCGTACTTTCCATTGATCACCCCGGAATCGCCGACGGAATAGCTTTCCTTTATGAAATTTCCAATGGACAGGCTAGCCTCATCCTGCTGCGAATATATAAGCGGTATCATCCAGTACTATTTCTGAATCATATCATTGTAAAGAATACTTATCTTTCTTGAGATCTTCCTGAGAGATGTCATAAGATATGACAGGCATTTTCCGTCGATGTCAACTTTCTTTTCCGTGATCATATTCTCTATATTGGATATGAGATCCACTTCGATTTTTTCTGCATATCTTATTGCACTTGATAGGCTCAGGAAATCTGCCTCTTCCAGTGGCAGCAGATGATCCATGTTCTGCATATCAATTGGCAAATCCTGCTGATACTTCTGATCGCATCTCCCTGATAATATTTCAATGCATTTCCTGTTTTCGCGGATGAAGGAGTCTAAGATATCCCTGACATTCATGAGAGGGGTTTCGTTATAAACTTTCTTAAGTTTTCTGTTTGCATTTTCTATCAGTTCCACGATAAGATACGATTGCTGTTCTACCATTTATCCATTCACTTTCCGGTTGTTTCCATGTTCCGGACGGTGAATGATCAGGACAATTCTTCTTAAAAACATCTTCGGTTTTTTTCCCTCTTCACCGTACTTGCAATTAACACAATATTAATTAGAGTGGAATAAAATCCAGAGCGATGGATCTGGATATCTCTCAGATGGAGAAAAACATAGCTGACCTATGGCTGAAGCTTGATCTTTATTCCTTCAGAAAGCAGAGTGGCGATAGTCTGTTTTCCATTGATACTCCTCCTCCGACGGTATCTGGCAGCATGCATATGGGACATGCTTTTTCCTATCCGCATCAGGATTTTGTTGCAAGATACAAAAGGATGAGGGGTTTCAGAGTGCTTTATCCATGGGGATTCGATGATAATGGCCTGCCAACTGAACGGTACGTTGAAAAGGTTACAGGAATCCGAGGAGGAAAGGATAACGTCGGAGAGTTCATAGAAAAGTGCCAGGAAGTCAGCTCACGTATAGAGGCTGATCTGATGGCCGGATGGAGGGCACTCGGACTCAGTGCTGATTTTTATGATTCGTACAGAACAATAGATTCCGAGGTAATGTCCATATCCCAGAACAGGTTCCTTGACCTATACGAATCTGGAATGGCCTACAGGAAGGAGGCGCCATCATATCGCTGCCCTACCTGCCGCACTGCCATCTCACAGATCGAACTTAAGAACAAGGAGAAGGAGACAGATTTTGTAGATATACGTTTCCCGGGTGAAGAGTCTAAAGATATAGTCATCTCAACCACCAGGCCGGAGCTTCTTTTTGCCTGCGTTGCAATTGCTGTTAATCCATCTGATGAGAGGTATGCAGGCCTCTCCGGCAAGTCATTCCGTGTCCCGCTTACTGACAGATTCGTGAAGGTGATACAGGAGGATATTGTTGAAAAGGAGAAGGGCACAGGGGCAGAGATGGTCTGCACGTTTGGTGATCAGAATGACCTGGAAATATGGAGGAAAAACGGTCTTCAGTTGAGGGTGATACTGGGAGAGGATGGGCTGTTCAATGAATCTGCCGGGTTTCTAAAAGGTATGACGGTCAACGCAGGCCGGCGCAGGATGATTGAAGAGCTAAGAAATTCCGGGTTTATACTTGGAACAAAAAAAATAACACATACTGTTAACGTGCATGAAAGATGCGATACCCCTGTGGAGATAATGATAAGCAGGCAGTGGTTTGTGAAGTGCCTTGACCTTAAGGATGACCTCATAAAAAGAGGCAGAGAAATAACATGGAAACCTGACTTCATGCGCATCAGGTACGAAAACTGGGTAAACGGCCTGAAGTGGGACTGGTGCATTTCGCGGCAGCGTTTTTACGGAATACCTTTTCCTGTCTGGTACTGCAAGGACTGCGGATCGATAATCACTGCCGAGAGGCAGAGGCTCCCGATTGATCCGAGGTTACCCGGAAATGCACCAGCATGCAGTGAATGCGGAGGGAAGAATGTTGTTCCTGACACGGATGTGATGGACACATGGGCAACATCCTCTCTTTCTCCAGACATTGCCATGAAGCATTACGGCCTTCCGGATGAGGCTTATCCATTCAGCTGCAGGTTCCAGGGTCATGACATAATTTCCACATGGGCTTTTACCACCATACTCAGGGCACACCTTAACCATTCCAGAATACCATGGAGAGAGATCGCCGTCAGCGGAAACGTAACTGATCCTGAGGGAAAGAAGCTGAGCAAAAGCAAGGGCAATGGAATTTCCCCTGGTGAGATCATAGCAAAATATGGCGCTGATGCCGTGAGATACTGGAGCGCCTCGGTCTCTCCCTGGGAAGACATTGGAATAAGCGACCAGGAACTTGTGAGGGGGCGCCGTCTAACTGTAAAAATATACAATGTTTCAAGGCTGCTTCAGATGCTTTCCGGTGACGTCCCTGTAAAGCCTGGTTATAGCTCCAGCCAGCCCTTTGACCAGTGGATACTGAGCGCACTCAGGAACACATGGAGCGAGGTGACCTCTGCAATGGATGAATATAACTTCTACCGGGCAAGGCTTGCACTTGACACATTCTTCTGGGGAGGTTTCTGCGATAACTACCTTGAAATACTGAAGGGAGAGGTGCGCTATGGCGGTAGCAGGGAGAGTTTGAATGTTGCCTATTCGGTCTTCCTGGGCATTATCAAGATGTACGCGCCGCTGATACCTTTCATAACCGAGGAAGTATACCAGTCCCTACCCATAGAGGATAAAAAAGCAAGCATTCATCTGGAGCCATGGCCTGATTTTTCAGGGCTTGATACCGAAGATCATGGGTTTAACGTGACCCTGGAAGCCATATCCAAGATCAGATCTTTCAAGTCATCGATGAAGCTGCCGCTTTCAGCCGAAATACCTGAACTAACAGTTTCCGGAGATGCGGCGGTTCTCAGGAGAGATTCTGAAATGCTCTCAAGACTTTTCAGGATCAGGAAGATCATAGTTGAGGAGGCCACTGATGGGGTGGCTGTGAGATCAGGCTGATGTTTCACACGATCGACATCATTTTTAAGCAATACCTTATTAGCAATTTATGGCAATTCCCAACCCAACTATGCTCATGCGGGTGGGCATTGTGCTCATCGCAGCTTCTCTTGTTCTATTTACAGTTTCAGCAATTCAGATATCATCCGGAGGGCAATCTTTCGGACAGCATAGCCTCCCAGACCATTCATTTCAATATTTCAATTTTTCAAAGAATGTTACGGCAGGAGACGATCTGGAGTACACCATACTTCCCTCCTCTTCCCATGTAAACATCACGGCTTTCCTGATCACACCTTCAGGAAGCTCCATGGACTATTCCAACGTAACTATTGCGTCAGTTTCCAAGGTCATAGTGGCTCCGTATACTGGACACTGGGAACTGGTTGTTCATAACAATGCCAATGCCACGGCAAATTTTTCAGCCTCAATGACCGACATATCCTATTCCTCCCTTCTGATGCTTGATTTTGCAGTTGCACTGCTTCCATCCGGAGCGGCTTTACTGGTTCTCGCCATGATTATAAGAAGAAGGGAGAGAGCTATTGCCAGAAGGAGAAATTACTGAATAATATTTCTGCTGGATTGCGTTCTGCCCCTGAACACCTCATTCAGACTTTTGGCAGCCCGGATAAGTCCGAGATGGCTCATTGCCTGCGGGAAATTTCCCACTTGATCCCCGGTTTCAGGCTCTATCTCCTCAGAATACAAACCTAAGTGGTTTGAGAGTTTCAGAAGATGTTCAAAGACCTCTCTTGCCCTGTCGCGTTCCTTCATGAGCACAAGATCCTCAACATACCAGAATGATAGGAGTGTAAAGGCATTGTCTTTGCTTTTGAAGCCGTCAGGGTTTCTGTACCGCAGGAACAGATAGTCCCTGGTCATAAGCTCCTTTTCTATCCTCTCTATGGTTGCCCGCATAACCTCATGATCAGGAGGAAGGATTCCGAAATGCGGCAGCCTTAGCAATGCTGCATCAGTGTGTTTTGCACCGTAGTACTGAACAAGAGATCCCGTTCTGCTATCCACAGCATTTGTGAGTATGCTTTCCTTTATCATCTCTGCGGTCTCATGCCATTCAGAATAAGGTCCGCTGAATCCCATTCTCCTCCCTATCTCAATTGCCCTTGTGAATGCTACATATGCTACTGCCTTAGAATATGTGTAATGCCTGGGTTTCGTCCTGAATTCCCATATTGAGGAATCCTCTCTATACCAGATTTTAGAGAGTTTTTTGAGTGTTTCTATGAGAAAATCCCACAGGTAGCTGTTTACCAGGCTGTTAGCCATCGCGGCATAATAGATGGCGTTCACTATGCTTCCATATTCATCGATCTGGAGCTGCCTGACTGCTGCGTTCCCCATCCTCACCGGTGATGAGTTCAGGTAGCCTGAAAAATCAACTGTGTATTCCTCAATGGAGGTTTTGCCGTCTATCTGGTATATTGTTTTAATATTCTTCTGCCTCTTCACAATCTCCATAATGTCGTAGAGAAACTTCACTGCCTCCCTTTTGTATCCCAGCAGGGATAGAGATTCCACCACATAGGCAGTGTCTCTGATCCAGGCATATCTGTAATCCCAGTTTCTCTCGCCGCCAACTGACTCTGGAAGACTTGACGTTGGTGCAGCCACCATCAGACCGCTGGGTTCATAGAATAGTCCCTTGAGGATAAGTGCAGATCTGATTGTTTCCCTGTTGTAAAGAGCCGGGTAGTGCCCGTTTGATACCCAGTTTTTCCAGTACTCTGAGGTCTCCTCCATCCGTTCGAATGTTTTATAGTCCCACACCCTCTGCACAGATTTTACTCCGTGCATCACAACTATTCTCTTATGATCGCCCTTTTTGAGCGTTAAGTTTGCAAAAAGAGAATCTCTTCCCATTTTCATCGGGATTTCTGACGAAACTCCCAGAGTTTTTGCCCCAGCCTGAAACAGATAACCCTCACGCTGTTTCCTGAGATCTGGCGTCACCGCCATGAAGTCGAAGACTGGTCTTATCCTTATACTGACCTGTACAGATCTAAAAGGCACCTCGATGTATCTGTGAATCTCAGGGAAGTTAATTGTGCTGTATTCAGAGGTGGGGATGAAATCTGTAAGTCTCAGAATGATGTCGTCTGCCTGGCTGAACTCCGTTATCAGAATGTTAGTGTGATCATGATAATGCTGCATCACCCAATAGTCCTCACTGTCAGACGGTGCTATGCTGAAAAATCCTCCTTTTTCCCTATCCAGTATTGAACAAAAGACCGGATTGGAGTTGAAGTTTGGCATGCATGCCCAGTCGATTGTTCCATTCATTGATACAAGTGCAGCTGTCCTGTTGCTGCAAATCATTCCGTGATTTTTTATAAGTGAGTACCCATTCCTTTCCACGCTTTTCAGGGGAATCGGTTTTCCTGCTAACATTCCTGTTGTTAAGATGATCATTGTATTAACTTTTAACCATGATAGACATTAATGATTGTTTCAATGAGAAGCAGATCATTCATTGTGGAAAACCTTGAGACTGAGATTGCTGTCGGAGAACGCATAGCTGGTGACTGTGCCCGTCTTATGAACAGTCAGCCAAAACTAATTTTTGTGCCGAGCGGACTTCCGAAGAGGATGAAAGATTATATTGCTGAAAGTTTCTCATCCTCTGATCTGATCGAGGTTGAAGACGGAGAGGGTATGAAGAGCATGGACGGGCTTGCAGGCATACTTTCCTCACTTGCTTCACATCGCGTCGATCGCAATGATACAATCGGATACGCTGGCGGAGGTACCATCGGTGACACCGTGGGCTTTGCCGCATCGATTTTCAAGAGGGGCATTGATTTCGTGGCGTTACCCACCACATTCCTCGCACAGATTGACAGCGCCATAGGCGGAAAGAATGGCATTAATTTTCAGGCATACAAGAATATGATCGGTACTTTTCACCTTCCTTCAAAGATAATATCCGATGTCTTCTTTCTTAGTGGAATGTCAGAAATTATGTTGAGAAGCGGCCTTGGCGAACTGATAAAGTATTTCATACTTGAACCTGAGAAGTTCGCACCTTTTCTTTCATCCGGTAATGTTATGCAGACAGTAAGATCGAATTTGGAAACTTTGGTTTTCCTGTGCTCTGAAGTGAAGATGGAATACGTATCCAGGGATTTCAGGGACAGACTTGGGATCAGGATGATGCTGAACATGGGACATACGGTTGCCCATGCACTTGAATCATCCTCTGGTTTTTCCATGTCGCATGGGGACTCTGTATACTGGGGAATGCTAATAGAGGCGAAACTTGTCCAGATGATGGGTACAGACTCATCTGATGTAATTTTAAATCTCAAAAGATTTCTGACTGTTTTTAAGCAGTCCAGAGATGCCCTGCAGAGCAATATTGATTCACTTGCCAAATACATGGATAATGACAAAAAGGTTGCCGGCGGCCAGGTCAGGATACCTTTTCCACTGCCTGGAAAGAGAGCTAACGTGATCAGGATGGATGTGGGATGGATAGGCAAAATGCTGGACAGTAATTTTCTGGATGACCTACTTGACTGAGACATTCGCCATAATAGGAAAACCTCTTTCACGTTCTTTCAGTTCCAGGCTTTTCAACAGATATTTTTCAAGAAATGAAATTGACGCGGTCTACCTCCCGTTCGAGATAGATGAAGATATGCTTCAGTATGTGAAATCGGCCTTCAGGGATACTGTGACCGGGTTCAACGTTACCTCTCCATTCAAGGAGGCTGCCTTCAGGATGTGCGATGATCTGGATGAGGTTGCCAGATCCACACTTTCTGTCAACCTTGTCACAGTACATGAGGGAAAATTCATGGGATTTAACAGTGACGTCTATGGATTCACTTATCTCATGCAAAAATCAGGTCTTTCAGGATTCCCTGAAAGGACGGTGATACTTGGATCTGGGGGTGCCTCAAGATCTGTCAGGTTTTCATTGCAATCCCTCTTTCCTGAATCCAGGATAGAGATTTTAGGGCGAGGCTCCGGAACGTCCTCTGATAGCATCACGCCGTACAGCCTTTTCAGAGGAACATGTAACGTAATAATTAGCACAATTCCATTTCAATATCAGGTAGAGATGATGAGCACATTCTCCAGGGTCCTGAGGATCGGCCAACCTGATCTCTTCGTGGATCTTGTTTACAATCCACCTGTTACGCCATTTATCAAGGAGGCGGTAAAGGCCGGTATGCGATCACTTAATGGCCTTGACATGTTTCTTGGACAGGCTGTTAAAGCGTTTCAGCGTTGGTTTGACATCACACCTGATCCTGAAGATCTCAGAAGACTTATTGGGGCTGATAAAGAGTGACCATGGTCAGACTTAATGGCGGCCTCTCTGTTATTTCCGCATTCTATAACGGCATAGGCTCAGCTGTTGCCCTGGATCTTCCAATGACTGTTGAAGTCACAGGTTCATCTTCTCCACATGACGAGAAAAAGCATGATGCCGCTTATGGCATTTTGAGGTTTTACAGGAAATCTCTTGGCATTGACAGAAGCTTTGGAATTCGGGTTGAGAGTGAGATCCCCCAGGGCTATGGCCTTAAGAGTAGCAGCGCACTTGCTTTTGGCATTTTGGAAGCGCTTTCCCACGAAGCTGGGGTTGAGATGGACCCTTACGAAAAGTGCGCCCTTGCTGCACGAGCCTCTATTGATGCTGGAATCTCCAGAACAGGCAGCTATGATGACATACTTGCCTCATGTTTTGGAGGAGTATCGCTTGCAGACAATGCTCGATTCACAGAGATTTTTCATTCTGATGTCAGGACTGTGGACATCGTCCTAGCCTATCGGGACGGTAAAGCGAGATATTCCTCTCGCGTTGACATTGAGCCTGGATCTGTCGAAGATGAAATTGTAGAAAGAATGATGAAGATGGTGAAAGAGGGAGACTTCATTTCCGCGGCGGCTATGAACGGTAGGATCATGGAGTGCTTTTACCCTGCTGACAGAGATATCTGTGATGCTTTTGCCGCAAGTGGGTCATACGCCTGGGGCCAATCTGGAAAGGGTCCTGCGGTTTTTGGGGCATTCTCTGACGGAAGTTCCATGGAAAGTTGTATTGAGGCACTTTCCTTGATACGTGGGGTGAATGTTATTAAGACAGTAACAAGTAACGTTGGATCTAAGGTGATCTCATGAATTTTGCTTTTTCAGGTGAACCCTCCGGAAACGTGACGGCACCTGGGTCGAAGAGCTATTCTCAGCGCTATATACTGATGTCCCTATTGTTCGGTGTCCCACTCACCATCCATAATTTTGGATATTCTGAAGATGAGCTCAGGGCGATCTCAATAGCCAATCAGTGTGGCCTTGATGTTGTAAGCAGATCCGGAACCATCGATATGTCTGGCAGTATGAGAACTCCCGAAGAGGTTTTTGTTGGAGAGTCTGCCACCCTTTTCAGACTTTCGCTTGGTGGTTTTTCCGGTCTGCGTGAAAACATAGTTTTTAAGCTTTCAGAATCGCTATTCAGGAGACCTCACTCTCAGCTTATTCAGGCCATTGAATCCCTCGGAGCAAGATTTGAATGGTACGGAAGAAGACTGCGCATGGATGCCAGAACCCTCAGAAATGGAAATGTCGCCATTACAGGAAATGTAAGCTCGCAGTTCATCTCTGCGCTGATACTCATGAAGGCTGTAATGGATGATTACAACTCTGAGATTCATGTGGATGGGGGTGCATCATCTGCAGGATATGTTGACATCACTGCTGATGTGCTGAAGAGATACGGCACGCAGGTTTCTTTTAAAAACGGTTCATACGCTGTCTCACCGCGCGCTCATGTTTCACACCTGGAAGTAACTCTTGAGGGGGATTATTCGTCTGCTGCCTTCATTCTCGTAATGGGAGGGGTTGCCTCTGAAAGTGGGGTGACCATCAAAGGGTTAAGGTTGGGCAGTCTGCAGCCTGACATCAAGATACTGGAAATACTCAGGCAGGCCGGATGCTATGTCAGCACTGGTGACGGTTCTGTCACTGTGAGAAAGTCTGCATTGAGAGGTGGAGTTTACGATCTGGACTGCTGCCCTGATCTCGCCCTTCCGGTCTCAGTGATGGCCATTTTCTCTGAAGGAGATTCTGTGCTTAACGGCATATCAAGGTTAAGATACAAGGAAAGTGACAGAGTGGAGGGCATAAGGGAGCTTGTCTCATCGTTTGGGGGTGTGGCAACGGTTATGGATGATTCGATAAAAATCTCGCCCCCTGCGAGAGTTTCTGCACCGGATGTTCTCGCCTTCACGGAACACAGGACTGTGATGGCAGGAATAGCGGCCTCAATATGTGCCGGATCAGGTACAGTGAACAAAAATATTGAGAGAGTTTCAAAGAGTTTTCCTGGATTCCTGAGTTC
Organism: Thermoplasmatota archaeon; assembly: GCA_023484105.1. GTDB lineage: Archaea > Thermoplasmatota > Thermoplasmata > Thermoplasmatales > Thermoplasmataceae > JACWAH01. Next base: position 7,798 of record JAMDBD010000012.1, on the reverse strand, counting down.
TCTTGCATCTCTTGGAATTAGCTGCAGGGAATGTTAGTTTTAAATTCTTAGCAAACATTGTGATATTGAATGCTTGTTTTCAGAGATTTCAGGGATGATGTTGCCAGAGCATCAAACGGGTCAAGATTAGTGATCAAGCCATCGGACGTTGAGATTGACTCCAAAGGGTTCGCGGATTACGTTATAAGAGTGTTCAGGTACAGGCACGAAGACTGGTTTGGTTCGTGGTTTTCCGCATTCAGCGAAGCTGTCAGAAGCCTGGATTTCATAGAAAGGTGTGAGCTGTCAGGAGATTACATAAATATCAGCATCTCTGGAAAAAGCCTTTTTTCCACTATTAAGCAGAGCATGGATACTGTTGGCGTTTTTCCTGAAACATTCCAGGATCCTGACAGGGTGGTTGTGGAGCACACCAGTGCAAATCCAACAGGCCCAATCCATGTGGGCAGAATCAGGAATTCAATCATTGGAGACTCCATGGCCAGAATAATGAGCAGATATGGATACAGGGTCTCAACGCAGTATTTTGTGAACGATTCCGGAAAGCAGGTCATGGCTCTTTACGAAGGCCATAAGAGGTTCTTCCCTGATTCCGAGATGACTGTCGATAACCTCATGAAGGGCTATCAGAAGATATACAGTGAGATGGAAAGCCTCGGAGGAGAAGATGCTGTTCTCGGACCGCTTCTAAAGAGATATGAGATTCCTGACACAGCATTGATTGAGGAGATAAGAGGAGTGTGCACTATTGTCCTCAACAGCATCAGAAATACACTTCTGAAGCTCAATATAAAGATTGATGACTTTGTATTTGAGTCTGGATTCCTTCAGGGAGAGGAGATAGCCAGGGCCTTCGAAATGCTTGAGGGATCTCTCAGGGCTGAAGGCGCGGCGAGGTATGTCGATACCCCATGGGGAAAGAAAGAATTCCTTGTCCGATCGGATGGCACCAAACTCTACCTGGCAAGGGATCTGGCATATCACCTTTTTAAGGCCGATCACTTTGATGTTATAGTCGATGTCCTTGGAGAAGATCACAAGGATTATGCAAAATCTCTGAAGTACATACTCTCAGATCTGATTGGAGTTGATAAAAAAATCGAGTTTCTCATATATTCCTTTATATCACTTGAAGGTTCAAAGCTTTCAACACGGCAGGGAAACATAATAACTGTTGAGGATCTTATAACGAGGGCAGATCAAGAGGCAAGAAAGATAATAGCTGGAAAACAGGGTGAGTACAGCGTTGAAGCCATGGAGAATATCGCAAAAGTGGTGGCAACAAATTCAGTCAGGTTCAACATTGTGAGAGTGAATCCACAGAAACCTATGGTTTTTCGCTGGGAGGATGCCATGAATACCGATGGAGACTCTGCACCGTTTATAATGTACTCCTACAGCAGGGCATTCTCAATAATGGAAAAGACCCGTCCATCACAGAAGCTGTCATTGGAGTTTGACAGCACTGAAAAGGGTCTTCTCTGGAACATGTACCTCTATGCTGATTTCATAAAGAGATCTGTTGATTCAAAGCGCCCCGATCTCATTGCATTTTATCTCCTGAATCTTACAAAGGCATTCAATGATTTTTATTCACGGTGCCAGGTAAATGTGGATGACGATGGTGTTAGAGGCAGGAGGCTTGAGATAACATCTATGTACAGCAGGATTGTTAGGGATGCCGCAGGACTTTTGGGCATGAACGTTCTTGACAGGATGTGATCACCAGAGAGTCTTAGAAGAAGGTTATACGTACCTGCAGGTATGTCTTCAGACTTTCATGAAAGTGCGACTGTCTCCGCCAGATAAAAATTGTATGGGAAAAATTAAGTTATAAATTATTTATTTTTCTTTTCCTGCTGCTTTTCTTGCTGTTTCTTCTGTTCTATAAGCGATGTTTTTGCAGTGCCACTGTTCTTCTTCCTGAAACCGCCTGTTGACAGCTTATAGTAGACAGATCCGACAACCACTATAACAAGTATTACGGCAACTATGATCAGAGGTGTTACATAAGATGGTGGACTTATGCTCACAGACATGGAAATACTTCCAGCAGTGGCAAAAAATGCAGGTTCTGTATAGTTGCTTCCCATCACCTGTATAGTAACTGTTCCTGACTGCGACGGTGTCCAGTTCAGAGAGAGGTTTGCGTTCGCATTCACTGCGAGATGCATGGTGTAGGTCTGGTTTACAACTATAGTTCCCCCAACCTTGATCATGAGATAGAAACTGTCAGCGGTTACCTTACCGTCGTTGGTGACATTGACCTTGAGAGTTGTCTTCTTTCCCTGCACAAGACCTCCGGGCACATAGACACTGTTAACCACCAATCTTGGTGTGTTCACCACCATTGTGAGCGTCAGGTTTGCATATGAGGTTATATTGGATGGGTTGGTCACTTTCAGGGAAATTTCCATATCGTTAAGCGTTGTGAACTCAATCTTTACCCAGGAACCGTTCAGAGATCCATTGACTATTGTGTATACCGATTTTGATGAATTCACAGGAGCCAGCGATCCGTTTCCATAGAGTACCTGCCAGTGGAATTTAAGCTGGCTGAATGAATAATACGGATCCTTTGTCTTCATTGCGGAAAAGTTTGTGACCTGCCCTGCAACTGGGTTTGATTCCTTTTTCCCGGTTGCATTGAAGATTGATATGAACGGTGATGATGGAGTGGTGTCATTCACGTGCACCTTGAAAAGAAGAGTGAGGGCCTGACCTGTTATAGTTGTGACTGTGACGTTTGCCTCCTGATATGCAGATGCGTTAATGTCTGGTTTTGCAAATTTGTAGGATGCGTTAGGTGACGCAGTGGTAAAGTTAACAAAGCTCCATTTGAAGATAAGAGGCACACTGTAGTTGGCAACCTTTGCAGACGAGTTGTAGACGGAGAAGAGGATCAGAGAGTTCTGTGGAACACTTATCATTGCGCCGGAAGAGTTGTAGCTGCCAGAATAGTGGACCTTGTTGCTGTAATTCACGGAATACTGTATCTCAGGCTTTCCCTGGAATGCATACACGTAGAAGGTTGTCTGATTGGTTCCGCCAGACGGGCTTGTTGCATTGACAAGCACAGTGTACTCGGTATCGTTGCTGGAGAATGTGTAAGATATGTTGTACGTCCTGTTTGCCTGTGTGCTTACGGCACTGCCGTCAATCTTCCAGGTGAATTTTGTTAGAGAATAGTCGTTTGTCCCGGTTACCGGGTTGAAGTAAGCCTTTGAGATATTGATGTAGACCTGCTGACCCACAGGAGCAACAAAGACAGTATTGTTGATGGAGCTGTTCAGGATGTAGTTCGAACTGTTTAGTCCTGACCAGTAAAGGGATGTGTAGCTGTCAACAAATGTAGGTCCCTTAACCGCAGTGAACTGAAGCTTAACCCAGCGGGAAGTGGGTTGTGTTGAGATATTTATTGGTGACCTGTATGTGCTGGTGGGATAATTGGATGATTTAAGTGCAATGCTGGTGTTGCTGTAATAGAGTGAGTATGTGTAATTCAGCTGCCCTGGCATATGTGATGTGGCCGTCGCATATATTGATGCGTTCTTCAGTGTGGAAATTCCATACAGTGCTGAGTTGTTGTATGTGGCGTTGATCACGGCTGTCAGGTTTGAGGGATTTACAGATATGCTGTCAACCTGACTGAATCTGAGGATATATGGATTCCCGTTTATCATGAAGGTTGAATTGGTGTATCTGCCCATATACTGAGAGAGCAGCTGATGGATTGCCGTTACACCTATATTGTCAAGCTTCTCCTGCCAGTAAAGGGATCCTACAGTACTGTTTGGGAGAAATGGAACAGTGGTTGAATTGCTGAAATGCATTGTCACTGTCTCATTTGCGTAACCAAGTTTGTTCCCAACTGAAAACATTGTGCTGACGGATCCATATGCAGGAGAGAGAGGCGGTATTGATACCTGACCAGGCGCTGCCTTTATCTGATATGGCGCGTAGCCTGGAGATGTTATGATTACAATCTTGCCAGCATAGTTGTGAATGAAGACAGAAAAGGTATTTCCCTGAAAGGGCACACTGGTGTATTTGAGGGATGTTGTGTTAAGTATCACTACATTGACCTGTGTTATCTGGGCACCTGTTGAAGAATAAACTACGCCGAACATGGATGAGGTGGTGAGCGGGATAGATATGTTGTAATCATGGGCAGTTATTGTTTCCGTGTAAATGTGAGGTTCCCCTCCATAAATCGCATTGACATAGAAGACCCCTACAGGAAGATCTTCCGTGAAGGATGATACATTCTTAGTTACACTCAGGAAGTTGAATCCGGTTGGAGTCTGGAAGTTTAATGTGACGTTCTTTCCGGCACCCAGCCCTGATATAGAAACATTGGTTGTATGTGCAATCTCCACAGGCACGTAGAGCGTCTGGTTACTGTACTGGCTCGAAAGGTTAAGATAGGTTGAATATGGCTCAGATAGGACATATCCATTGGTTGAAGCATCGAAGGTATAGTCCTGTGAGACCTTCACCTTGTACACACCATATGGAAGGTTTGCAGATACTGCACTCCCCTGGAGGGTCTGAACGACACTTCCTGAAATAGTACTTATCGTAATCTGTGTGGAAGAAGAGGCAAATGATATCACCCTGCTCCCATTCTCATAGTAAAGTTCCATGTTGACTTTGGTCATCTCAGGTTTGAAAGCCATTGAGTTCCCAGTCAGCATGATAGAGCCAAACAGTAGAGCTATTACCACAAGCGCTGAAATTGCTATGTTTTTGTTCAATGGAATCTTCCTCACAGTAGCCGGTTAAAGGAATATTCCGATATAAACATTCTTAGAGCTTCTTTATGTTATTTGGAGAAGTCTCTTCCTGATCGCATATCCCTTGGTGACAATCTGGTACTCAGACAGATATGCATTATCAAACAGAAGGTATCTTGAGTTTTCTGTCTCACCTGCTACAGGATCATATACGGCCGACTTCAGCAGTACCGCTGGATCGATCCTGGAGAAGTTTCTCTGTATGAAGTAAAGAAATGATAGCTCTGAAAGAGTATCTTGAGTTGTTGCAAATCCGTTGTCAGTACCAATCATTACTTTTAACCCGTTTCTGTAGAATCTTGAATAATCTGCGTTGAGACCGTAGAGGTAGTTTGATCTTGGGGTTATGCACAGCGGTATGCCATTCTTTTGTACTGCTGCTATATCTTCCTGCGTCATCTTCAGACCGTGAACTATCAATGACGGCTTAAGCTGCAGCAGCATCCCTATGTCTTCCCTGGTTCTTTCTGAAAAGTGTATTGAAAATATTTTTCCGGATCCGTAAGCCATTTCCGATAACGCCAGAAGAAAGTCAAAGTTGTGGTCACTTATTGCGCTCATTCCAAACCCTGAGACCATGTTTACCATTTGTAACGCCTCCTCTCTGGTGGCTGGTCTACCAAGGATCTTCAGATCTATGTTCAGTCCGGAAGCGGCCTTCCTGATTGCAGCGGTTCCTTCAAGGCCTCCTTCCCTGAAATCGTAGATTCTGTGCGTGCCTGATTTCAACGCAGCTGAGAGAGCGCCCTTCATTCCATGGACAAGGGCAGATTTGCTCACTGTACTGAGATAACGATGCTTAAATCCCCCAGGGCCAACACTGCTCATCAGATCCTCCGGGGGTTCCTCTTGTATGAAGGAATCGCCTATATGCGTGTGCCCGTTTATGGGTGCTGGAATCAATGTGCCTCTGTAAACAGGGTATATTGCTTCGCCTTCATATCCGTCGACGATTTCGATCATGTCGTTTCTTTTCAATATTGTTGTTCTTTTGATCCTTGAATCTCTGTACATGTGCCCCCTGAACAGCACCGTTGTCATCCCTTCACCACCCCGATTGGGTAGAGCGCGGATACAACCCTTGCTATTCCAGCATTTTCCACGCTACTGACCACTCTATCCACATCCTTGTAGCTTTCTGGAGCCTCCTCCAGTATAGCGCGTGCTGATGCGGTTTTAAGATATATCCTCCTCTCCCGCAGGATAGACTCAACCTTATCTGCGTTCACCAGTTTCATGGCTGCATGCCTGGAGAGCTGCCTGCCGGCACCGTGGCACGAAGATGCAAATGTCAACTGAAGGTTTTCTCTTGTACCTACAAGCACATACGATTTCCTTCCCATGTCTCCCGGAACAAGGACAGGATGTCCGGTATTCTGATATTTTGATCCATTCTCCTTTTTCCCTGGAGGAAGTGCCCTTGTGGCACCCTTTCTGTGTACCATAAGCCTTCTGGCTACGCCGTCTACTTCGTGGACCTCCTCCCTGGCAAGATTGTGAGATATACTGTAAATCATTTTCATGTCTTCCTCCTGAAGACCAAAGTGTTTGGAGAATATCTTCCGTATCTGTGATGCAATGATTTCTCTGTTTACAAAGGCAAAGTTTGCCGCCGCCTTCATTGCAGCAAGATATTTCCAATATATATTTTCGGAGGAATGTGCGTATACAAGTTGATCGTCCGGAAGATCCTTCCATGGCTTGCTGTGCAATTTCTCTATGTAGTCTGTGGCCACCTGATGCCCAAGGCCTCTTGAGCCGGTATGTATCATCACTGCGACCTCACCCGATCTGATACCAAACGCATTGGCAATATCCGGCTGCATGATCTCGCCAACACGCTGCACTTCAACAAAGTGGTTTCCGGCGCCAATTGTTCCTATTTGTTTCCTTCCCCTGGCGATCGCGCTCCTCGATACCTTTGAAGGATCTGCTCCCTCAAAGCATCCTGACTCCTCAGTGCTTTCCCTGTCTGATTCTATGCCATAACCGTTCCTTAGAGCCCATCCTATCCCCTCGTTCATGATTTTCTCTATCTCTGTTTCACTCAGGTTAATCCTTCCGTTTATGCCAACTCCAGATGGAATACTGCGGAACAGATCATCCACGGTTTCTCTCTGTTTTTTCATAAACTCGTCCACAGTAATTGGTATGGATATGAGAGAGACGCCACAGTTAATATCGTACCCAACTCCTCCAGGGGATATTATTCCGTCATTTACATCGTATGCTGCAACCCCTCCGATTGGAAAACCATAACCGCTGTGTATGTCTGGCATGGCAATTGCCCTGCCAACTATTGAGGGGAGGCTTGCTACATTAATAAGCTGTTTCATGGACCCGTCTCTTTCAGCCATGTTGATGATCTCCCTGTCGCCATATATTACGGCATCCGTCTTCATTCCAGGGTGATCGGATTTGCGAATCACGAATTCGTAATTGCCTGATTCACGCTGGAGTTTTTCAGATCCCACAGAAATACGCCTTGTGGGTTAATAGCATCCCTCTCTAATAGTTTTTAAAACAGATAGGGATAAAGGTGCAATGGAAATTTCTGATCTCCCTGAGGAGAGACGTTTTGAGATAAGGCTTCAGGTTGCGCTTCTCAGGAATGCCGAGAGGATCAGCGAGGTATCCAGTAATCCCTCGAAGTTTGCTGCCTACATAGAGGAGAGGAAAAGAAAGATAGCGGATCTGTGCGGACCTGGAGAGATCATTCTCTACAAAGGTGATCAGATATACCCCTAGGATGATTGCATATGTCTTCTTCTGAAATTTTTGATGGAATGCTTGAACAGATAGGGATGTCTATTGAAAGGCTTGACAGGTGTATGAGGATTCTCTCTGTAGTAATAAACACCCAGCCAATAGGGATTCTCAAGATATCAGAACTGACCGGGATGCCAGAACATATTGTCCGCTACTCACTGCGCATAATGCAGAGATACGGAATCATTGAACCGTCACGCACCGGCGCTATAGTCTCCCCTTCGCTACTGGAC
>JAMDBD010000023.1 GCA_023484105.1 Thermoplasmatota archaeon | reverse complement strand
ACCATAAATCTGCAGTATCACAATGATCTTCACGACAATGCCGTTGGAGAACTTCCTCAATCTATCTTCAGAAACAATCTTATCCAACCTGTCCATGATCAGTGGGATATGGTTCGCTTCCATATCCGATCAATATTATTGGATTAATAATGTCTGACAATCGTCGAACATTATATGGATCTTTGGACACCCTAAGTATTTAGTAACTATTAAGTGGATGTACTTGGTCTTCTCGTGATTTCCGGTTGCAAGCTTAATTTATGAATTTGCTGGTTATCAGGTTTTTTTCCAAAGAATGTTTATTTGATAGATGTTTTTGTAAAACCTCACTCCATTTGACGATGCACAGTTTGCTACAACGCAATTGGTTCAGGTGACATTAGACTGCTAACTCCCTAGGTTCATCTATTAGAGTAACCGCAAAAGAAAAAATCTGAACAAACAAATGGTATATTATTTTAAAAACTGCTAATTGAATGGGTCAATACTTCTGAAGAATTGAATAGATACTTAGTGAAAATTCAAAGAATGTTATTGATTGTCTAAATAAGGTTATAATGGACCGGTCGGGATTTGAACCCGAGGCCTCCTGCTTGCGAAGCAGGCGATCTACCGCTGATCTACCGGCCCTGATTTCCCACTCAACTTTCTGCCTGATTATGATACGAATAAATATATTTAGGTAAAATCATACCGTACTGGTGTCATCTCTTCTATCGGCAATAGTGCAGACCATTCGAAGTTACATCGAGGAATACCTGAATGTGCCTGCTTCTCTTCCTCTTAATGAAAGAATTATCATTTTCTGGGCTCTCATTCTTATAGGTGTGGCCTTCGCGTTTGCAGGAAAGAAGGCATTCAGATGGATTCTCCTTGTAGCTGGTGCAGCTATAGGATGGTACTCCTCGTTTTATTTCGCCCAGTTCATCACTTCCTTTGTATCTCTTCCCACAATTCTCATTAACGTGATAGGCGCTTTAATCGGTGCAGCTTTTCTCTTCTTTTTGGCTAGGTTCTCCATATGCGCAGGAATCGCCCTTCTCGCATATTATGTTGCATTCTCAATTCTCGGGATTTCATCCGGATACCTTCTTCTGGTGATCCTGGTCACATTCATACTTGCAGAGTTCTTCTACAAAAGAATTCTTGCTTATGTTACCCCTATTCTTGGGGGTTTGCTCGTTTATTACTCCACATTCGGCCTTGGCTTTGGGGCTCTCATCGCGATTGGCCTTGGCGCTTTGCTTGCTGTGCTTGGAATTCTCACTCATATAGTGCTGAAGGACTGATTACAGGTCGGTGACGCCGGATATCATGTCTGATGAAAAAGACCCGCATGGGTTCATGCCAAGAGAATACCAGAAGGATATCGCTTCCTCAGCTGGAGGGGATAACGTTCTGATAGTCCTGCCAACCGGGATGGGAAAAACCGCAATATCAGCAATTCTTATTGAGAAGCACATTCTGAACGGTAAAAACGCAATTTTCCTGGCACCAACAAAACCGCTGTGCGATCAGCAGTCAATCGCACTTGCCAGTTACATCGGAAATAAGGCAAGGATAACTGTCGCAACAGGAGAAATTCCGCCGGAAAAGAGAGGCAATCTGTGGGGTGGAGACTACAATATTATAGTGAGCACACCACAGACCGCCATTAATGATCTGCCATACATGCCTGAAGTGATCGGAAAACTTGGTATCGCGGTTTTCGACGAGGCTCACCGTGCCACTGGGGATTATCCCTATGTAAAACTTGCCGAACTTTTTTCCCATGAAGGAAGAATACAGCTGATTGGGCTCACTGCAAGCCCGGGAGATCAGGCTCATGAGATGGAAATCCTGAAAAACCTGAATCTGAGTGCGGTGATAAGGCGCAGCTTCTCTGACAGTTCAATAAAAAAGTACACTCATTCGGTGGACGTTGAAACGATAAAGCTGAAGAGAACTGATCATCAGGAGAAGGTAAGGAAGCTTCTTGATTCCCTGTATCTAAGGATACTTTCCGGGTTGCCGTCATCCATGCTTCCAGAAATGCCAAAGAGAAAGGATCTCATTGATGCAATGAAGAATGCTTCAGCTATGATAAGCGACGGTGATCGCGAAGGCTACAGGATAATGAATTTGCTGGTAACAGCACTCAGGATAGATTATGCCAGGGAATACGCGGAAACCCAGGGTATAGACCAGGTTGAACAGTATCTTCTGGACTTGCAGGCTGACCATTCTGCCTCCGTGGAGAAATCTTTGAAGACCATCTCGAATATGGATGAGTTCAATCAGCTTCTTTTGATTCTGAAGGACAGAAACCTGGATCGCAGCAATCCGAAATTCAGCGTGATCTGCAGGCTATGCTCGTCTCAGATTGGCAGGGGCAGAGTGATTGTGTTTGCGCATTATAGAAAGACCGGTGAACTGCTTGCCGACTATCTGACCACTAACTGCCAGGGGATTTCTGCACGCGCATTTTACGGCCATGGCAAGAAGGGTGAGGAAAAAGGCATGTCACAGAAAACACAGACAGACACCATTAATGCCTTCAGAAATGGGGAGTTCAATGTCCTCGTTGCCACGAGCATAGGCGAGGAGGGACTTGACATACCTGATACTGACCTTGTAATATTCTACGAGCCCGTGGCTTCTGAAATAAGAACCATACAGAGGATGGGGAGAACCGGCAGATTCAGGCCAGGAATGGTAAAGATACTGATGTTCGAGGACGGCAGGGAAATCCCCTACTACTATATTTCATCAAAGACCTTTAAAAGACGTGGTACAGGGAGCTCAGGAAAAACGAAACCAAAATCCCTGTACGATTTTTAGATCGGCTCACTGGAAATGTTCACAAGCCTTGCCAGAAGCGCATCCACCTGTATCTTGTCGCTGCTTCCCTCAACAAGCCTGAATTCGGCCTCGCCCACCGCAATGAGTGCCTTCAGTCTTATCCTGGCTGGTATCTGGCTGTAGCGCAGAACGTTGTGAATCCCCCTGATTATGTCCATGCCTGACATGCCGGCGTTCACCATCATATCTTCCGCCTGTTTAACGGCCTCATCAAACAGCTTATGCTCCAGAGCTGTCGAGAGGAGCTTCTTCATGCTGGAGGAGGATGCCATTCCGGCAATCTCATATATCTTTGCCTCAGTGATCGTGTCAAGCATGGACACTGCCTGCAGCATGTTCATAACGCGCCTCATGTCGCCTTCGGAAACATCGATTATCGCATCTATCTCCGGATCGCCCATCTTCATCTTTTCAGATTCAATTATTTTCCTGATCCTTGACCTCATGGCTTCCGGAGAGACCTGCCTGAACCTCAGTATAACACACCTGGACTGTATGGGCGGTATGATCTGCGACGAATAATTGCAGGAAAAGATGAACCTTGTGGTGCTCGAGTATATTTCCATGGTCCTTCTCAGAGCTGACTGGGCCTCATTAGTCAGCATGTCCGCCTCGTCCATGAATATTATCTTGAAACCCAGGTCGTTGGACGGCATTATTCTGGCGTAGTCCTTCACGCTCACCGTCTTTTCCCATCTCTTATCGCGTTCCTCGTGGCCGCGCATCGTATCTATGCCGCGGTTATTGGACGAGTTGAGCTCAAGGAAATCCGTTTTCCAGCTTGGGCCAAAGAGTTCAATGGCCATGGCTATCGCCGCGGAGGTTTTTCCCGTTCCGGCTGGCCCGGCGAAGATCATGTGCGGGATATCTCTCCTCTTTACGAAGGCCCGGAGAGTTGCCACTATGTCATCCTGCCCCACTATCTCCGAAAGGGAGGGTGGCCTGTACTTTTCAATCCAGATCTCATTCATCGGATCACTCTGAACATGGATGATGGCAGATTGAGTATTCTTAATAAATACTTTGGCTTCTCTTTCACTGAATGAAAAGGATTGCGGTGCTCGCCTCCGGGCATGGAACGCTCTTCGAGTTCGTGGTAAGAGGTCTGATGAGGGATGCCCCACATATAGTTGTGTCTGCCCTTATAACCGACAGGAAATCCTCGGGTGCTGCAGAGAGAGCTTCATCCATGAATATTCCGGTCATAGTTATAGGGAGAAAGGAACCGGAAAGATACAGGTACAACCTCATGAAGATATTCACGGATCTTGACTGTGACCTCTTTGTGCTTGCAGGTTTCCTAGGGATAATTCCGTCAGAAATCACAGAGAAGTTCAGCGGCAGAATAATAAACAGCCACCCTGCATTGCTCCCCTGCTTTGGTGGCATGGGTTATTACGGGCTGAAGGTGCATCAGCATGTGATAGACAGTGGTGCGAAGATAACCGGCTGTACTGTGCATTTTGTCACTGGAAAAGTTGACGGAGGGCCGATAATAGCACAGCGTTGTGTTGAAGTCCATGACGATGATACCGCGGAGACACTCTCTGAGAGGGTCAAGGATGTGGAGAGACCCCTACTGCTGCATGTCATAATATCCCTCCTGTCTGGAAGAGCCTCAGTCTCCGGAAACAGGGTCACCATTGAATGAACTGTCGATTCCGCCTGATTTCCACTCAATGAAATAATAGAGGAATGCCACGCCTGAAATCAGCAAAAGCAGGAATTCAAGGACCACAATCAGCTCCGAAAAGACGTTCGCAAAGACATCATAGATTGAGATGAAGCCATTGAAGAACCAGTGCATTATGATGTCCACATATGGCCCGAACTCTATAAAACCAATTGCTAGAAATGCTCCTACAAAGGCCGCCTGGGCTATTTTCCCCGGGTCCCATGCACCGAAGTAGTAATGTGCGTAGCCGAACAGTGCGCTGGTTATGAGTATCCCTGCTATCTCAGCACTGCCCATCTTTATACCCATGTTCCTTCTCAGCCTTCCCGGGAGCAGAAATGAATAGGCAAGCATCCTTCCAGATGATGTTCTTTCCCTGAGATTACTCTTTCTGGAGATGTAAAGAGCTTCGCAGAATATAAGCAGCCCCAGTGGTATGATCCTGAAACCAAGCTCCTCAACAAATGGTGCATATATCAGTGAGAGATAGGTTGTGTACGGTGCGCTTGTAAAGGCTGAGGTGATGGAGCTGCCGCCTATCTTAACCCCCAGAGACTCCTCAAGTAGCTCTATCACCAGGGAGATGAGAAGCAGGAAGGGAATGAAAGCGCCCACGTACGATGAGGGGTTTCTGAATATTCTTTTGCTTCCTGTTCTCCTGCTTTCAAGGATAAGATAGGAGAACAGAACTATATAGAGAAATGTCAGGACGGCCATCAGGATTGAAAGAGAGATGTTGAACGGTACAATAATCAGCACCAGCAGAATGAAGAAATATGGAAAACCGGCAGCAGAAAGCTCACTTCTGCCAAAGTACATCACGGATATATTTGCGAGCAGCATCACGAAGAAGCCAAGTATGACAAGGCTGATAAACAGTGGAAAGACCCTGCCCTCAGGACCCTTCCTGGTCCCGCCCGATGAGTTATTCACCTCTGTCTAATCAAATTATGTTAAATAAATGAGAGGGTTCAGTCGACCACAAATTTGTATCCATACTCTATTATTCCACCTTTGCCGTCCTCTCTTATCCTCCTGAACACGGAATGGACTCTCTTTCCGAAGTCCACTTCAGAAGGATCGCTGTCAACAATCTGTCCTGTTATAACCGGGCCTTCGTCAAGTTCAATCAGGGCAATGATATAAGGCTTCTGCCTGGAGAATGCCATCGGAGCATCATGCACCACTGTATAGGACACTATGCTTCCTGTACCGGCAAGCTCTTGTTCTGTCATTTTGCCTATTGAATCCCTGTGACAGACAGGGCATATGTCTCTTGGCGGAAAATAGACCCTTCCGCAGTTACCGCACTTGTGTGCAACCAGCCTGTATCTGTGATCAGCCTCTCTCCATACGCTTGATAGCTTTCCCAATTCACTCACCTCCAACGATATGAACAAGTGATGTCGACCCGGTACCTGCTATGCTGTGCATCATTCCGTACCTGGCATCCTTTATCTGTCTCTGCCCAGCCTTTTCAGTGAGCTGCAACACGGCTTCAACAAACTGAGATACGCCTGCGGCGCCTATCGGATAACCTTTTGCCTTCAGCCCGCCGGAGGGGTTTATTGGCAGTGCACTGTTGATGTCTATTCCTGACTGTATCACCTCAGCCGCTTTCCCTTTCTTTGCAAAGCCAAGATCTTCTATCGCGGTGATCCCATAGATACTGTATGAATCATGAATCTCAAGGAATGACATGTCCTTATGCTTCAAACCAGCCTTTTCCATTGCCTGCCTTGCAGCCAGAACAGTGGAATCCATTGTGTATATGGAATTCCTGCTGTGCAGCGCGAGGAAATCCTGTGAAATCCCTGAGGAAAGTATCCTGACACCGTTCAGCCTGTTCCTCTTCATGAAAGATCCTGAGGCGATAACCAGTGCGGCTGCACCGTCGCTCATTGGTGCACAGTCCATCATGTTCAGAGGTTCGGATATCATTGTTGCCCCCATTGCGGTCTCCATTGTCAGCTTGTTCCTGAAGTGAGCATCCGGATTCATTGACGCATTCCTGTGGTCACTAATTGGGATTGCCATGATATTCTCCTTCTCCACGTTAAAGTCGTGCATGTATTTCCTTGCAGTCAGTGCAGCCATGGCCGCAGGAGTTGCGCCGAAAAAGGCCTCCCATTCCCTGTCAAGAAGCGTGCTTACGTGATCCAGCATCTCAGGCCCATAAAGATCGGTCATCTTTTCGACTGCACCAACCATTACACAGTCATATTCACCCGACTTTATGGCAAGATACGCCTCCCTCACAGCAGCGGCACCCGATGCGCTTGATGCCTCTATTCTTATTGCTGGTATGTGATTGCTTGCTATTCCTGAGAAATCAGCTATCAGCGACCCGATATCGTTCTGGGCATTTATCGTTCCGGCAAGACTGTTGCTTCCATATAGAACCTGAATGTCCTTTGAATATACACCGGCGTTTTCCACAGCCTTTAAGCCTGCCTCAACAGCAAGTTCCCTCAGAGATCTCTCCCACAGCTCACCAAACTTGGTTTCGCCAGCCCCTATGATGTAAACATCCTCACTCAATAGACTCACCAACTATTATCTTCTTCTTGAACTTCGCATATATTGCGTAGTCAATCCACTTCACATCGCTCAGCATCTTCTTTACCGTAGGTGCTGATTCCCTGTCCATATCTTCTATTTTATCAGTTACCGTTATGTCGAACGCATCTGATCCTGCACCAGACCCAAATGAAACTGCAAGTATCCTGTCTCCAGGACTGGCCTTATCCAGGACAGCGGAAAGACCGGTCATCATTGATCCGGAATATGTATTCCCTATTATGGGGGTAAGAAGACCGTCCTTGTACTGAGCCTCTGTGAATCCAAGCGTTTTTGCAGCCCTGGTTGGAAACTTTCCGTTGGGCTGGTGGAATATTGCATATGTGTAGTCTTCAGGCTTCATCTTCACCTTTTCCATCATAGTCCTTGCAGCGGTCAGAGTGTGTCTGAAATAGGCCGGCTCTCCGGTAAACCTTTCCCCGTGGGTTGGATATGGCTGGCCCTCTCGTCTCCAGAAGTCCGGCGTATCAGATGTCACAGACAGAGTTTCGTTTATCTCTGCTATTACGTTGCTTTTCCCTATCACAAATGCCGTCCCTCCAGCTGAAGCTGAATACTCAAGGGCATCTCCAGGAGCACCCTGTGAGGTATCCGAGCCTATTGCCATCCCCATCTTTATCATGCCAGAATCAACCATTCCCTTGACGTTCTGCATTCCGGCAGTCCCTGCCTTGCATGCAAATTCATAGTCTGCGGCGAAAAGCCTGAAGTCCGCGCCTATTGCTGCCGCAACTATAGTGGCAGTAGGCTTCACAGCATAGGGATGTGACTCAGAACCCACGTATATGGCACCTATGTCCGATCCTTTCAGCTTTCCTCTTCTGATTGCATTTCTTGCGGCCTCCACAGATATGGTGGCAACGTCCTCATCTGGAGCCGGAACAGATTTGCTCAGAATGTAAATTCCGTTCTTGATGTTCTCTGCATCCTCGCCCCAGACCCTGGCAATCTCCTCAGGCCTGATCCTGAATTTTGGTATATAGCTACCGTAGCTAACTATTCCAGACATTTATTTCCTGAAGCCTAATTTAAGGATATATTAAAAATTAACTAATTCGAGTTCGTGCATTGTCGAATTAAATTATCAGAAATATACCTTTACATACATATATATATTGTTTAGCCCTTAACCGTTTCACTGGTGGCAGTATGGCAGATCTAGCGCCAAATACACAGAAAGTATATGAAGCGATTAAAAAACTGGGTGCAACGTCCGAGGACAAGCTGAAGACAGCGGATGACATAATGAAGGCCGCAGGTGTTGGCAAGGCAATTGTTACCGCAGCCCTTCAGGATCTTGTAAACAAAGGTTATGCCAAGAGAGTTGCAAGACAGAAGAGCGCAGGATATTACGTCATAAAGTAAAGCCAGACCGCTCCCAGGATCATGATGGTTCTGGACAAACAGTTTTGTTTTTTATTCCAACTCGTTAATTATAAATAGATATGTTAGCATAGTATTACGGGTATGTAAAGATGGCTGCACAAACCCTCATTCTGAATGTTGACAGGGATGATGACTTCGGCGAGAAGGCCGGGATCAGAGGACCTGTTATAGGCTATGCTGACTGCTACGATGCAGCCCTCAAACTTATAACTGCGGACCCTGAAGATTCAGATGCCAATGCCCTCTTCGGTGCCATCAAGCTGTATGAAAACCTGAAGAGTAAGAATGAGGATGTTGAAATAGCACTGATCACAGGCAAGACCGATGTGGGTTCAGAATCTGATTTGGAGATAGGCAGGCAGCTTGACAACGTTGCCTCTGTCGGCGGGTATAAGGATGTCATACTTGTCACTGATGGAGCAGAGGATGATTACATAATTCCTCTGATACTCTCCAGGTTCAGGATAAAGTATGTGAAGCATATAATAGTCAGACATAACCAGAACATTGAGTCCCTTTACTACTACATAGTGAATGCCATAAAAGACAAGAAATTCATGAACAAGTTCGCTGTCCCCCTTGGCCTTGTTTTCCTGACCTATGGAGTGGTTTCACTTGGATTCATTGTCTATTCCATCTATTACATAAAGGGATACACTGTCCAGCCTGGAAGCGGGGCAATAACATTCGTTGCGATAGTTCTCGGTGCATATCTGGTGGAGCTTGGACTGGAGTTATGGCACAGGATGAGAGACGCGATGGCATCGTTGAGAAAGTATGCCCATGAGACAAGGATTTCCTTCCTGTCCTATGTCGTGGCAGTTTCACTGCTTCTTGCCGGAATTGCGTCGAGCGTAGTCGACGTGATAAAGATCCCGGTTACCTTCCTTAACCAGTTTCTGGTCTTCTTTTCCATTTACATCTGGTGGATATATGGTGCCATAGCTGCAATTGAGCTTGGCCAGGGTGTGGAACTGGTTGTATCAGGTAAGCGCGGAATAAGCGGCATACTTTACGGCCTTCTCTTTTCTCTTGCCATAGGAATGGTCGTCTACGGTACGATAAATTACATAAGATATATCTTCAGCTACGTCACGTTCTCGGTCGCCATAATAAATCTGGCGCTGATGGGTCTTGGCGTTGTAATTGCAGTGCTTTCCTCCCTGATAAACAGATACTACAATGACATCCTGGCTGTCACATCTATTGATCAGCCCCAGCCCACCCTCTTTGAGGAAAAATGACTGCATTGCCACTGGATGATGTGGAATCTCTGAGAAGACAGTGCTTCAGCATGCTGAAAATTGAAAGAGATGCTGATCTTGCGGCCGTAAGAAAGATTGCGGCCATGCTTGAGGACAGCGAATACTCCAGTCCTGATCTGAAGAGGTTCACTGGTGGGAAATTTTCGGTTTACGGACCTTCCGGGGAGGGTTTTTTCCACCCCGATGATGATATCACTGTTGTTGCAGATTCAGCTATTACAAAATTCATGAATCTTTTTGGTATTCCGGACATAATAGTGACTGATCTTGACGGTGGGATAGACAATATACTTTTTTGCCAGAAAAAAGGTTCTCTGCTGTTTGTCCATGTTCATGGAGACAACATCCCAACAGTGCTGGATTTTCTTGAAACTTTTTCAGGAAATGCGATATTTACCAGTCAGGCAGGCACAGTTGGATGCGTCCATGACTTTGGAGGATTCACGGACGGTGATCGGGCAGCCTACATTGCAGATTCCCTTTCTGCGGAGAGGATAACGCTCAGGGGATTCAACTTCGAGAGGCCAGTTCCCAAACCTGGTTCACCACCAGCGAGGAAGCTGCTGAAAATAGGCTGTGCCAGAGAATTCATCAGAATTCTGGCGGAGAAAAGAGGCAGGCGTCTTGAATCCGGGGATGTCATCTCATTCTGACAATCCTGCCTTCCTTGAAGATAACAGGAAAATTCACTATGTCAACGGATGTTGAGGGAATCACATCCCTGGCGTAGCCTATCATTTGCAGCCTCCTGGCACCCCTGGAATCCCTTGCCATCGCCACATATCCCTCCACATCAGGTTTCTCGCCTAAAAGAGACTTTGATAGCATTTCTGAGAATATTCTGTCCTCGTCTGCACTTCCGTCAGGCCTTCCTGACATGACAATGGCTACGGACTCAAAGTTCTGCAACGCCTTACGGGTGGCAGAGAAATTGACAAACGATGCAATGAATACATTCTTCCGCTCCCTGATCTTTTCAAGAACACGAGTTCCGTTTGTTGAGGTGAATATCACAGCTTTTCCCTGAAAGGATTCATTTATCACATCGGCTGGTGAATTACCGAACTGGAACTGCGGTACCTTGAATCCGTATCTCTCACCCACCGTGACATATTCACTGTTCTTCCTTGCAATGGAACGTGCAGTGGACAGGCGGAATACGGGAATAACATAATCTGCGCCGTTCTTCAGGATTATGGGAATTGTTGTCGTTGATCTGAATACATCCACCAGAACATATGCAGCGTGGGTTCCGATCTCTGATCTCCTCCCCTCAATAACGCTAACTTCCAAACTTACATCAACGACATGGGTAATTCAAAAGAAATATTAAATCGGATCAATTACACGCCTACAGTTAAGAAGTGTTAGTAATGCCGCAAACAGTCAACACAATGGTGGAAGGAGGTAAAGCAACAACTGGCCCGCCTCTCGGGCCCGCACTTGGTCCTCTTGGTCTCAATCTGGGACAGCTGATCAAGGAGATAAACGAAAAGACAAAAGAATTTGCAGGAATGCAGGTTCCAATATCTGTTATAGTTGTTGATCCCGCTTCAAAAAAGTATGAGATAAAGGTTGGTATCCCTCCGACTTCAGCCCTTCTGAAGAAGGAGCTTGGGATAGAGACTGCATCCGGGAATAAGAAGGAGAAGATAGCCGGAAATGCAACCATGGAGATGATCAAGAAGGTTGCCAGATCCAAAAGTGCAAACATGCTTTCCTATGACCTCAGAGGTGCAGTACTTGAGGTTCTGGGTACCTGTGTCTCCATGGGAATAAACGTGGAGGGCAAGGATCCGAAGGAAATCCAAAAACTTATTATCAGCGGTTCCATGGAGATTTAGCTGTAGGAGGGAGTTTTTCCCGTTTGGACTACGGAGGCGAACACATTGGCAGATAATGGTAGCAGTATTGATTCGGTAATAGAGATCCTTAAGAAGGAGTCTCCGCAAAGGAAATTTAAGGAAAGTGTTGAGCTTGCAGTAAACCTGAAGGACATAGATCTTTCTGATCCTAAAAACAGGCTGAATGAGGAGATCATTCTTCCAAAGGGTAGAGGCAAGGAGATCTCTGTTGGTGTTTTTGGCACTGAGGAACTTAAGGAAAAAGCGAGAAAGATCACAAAGTCGGTTTTCGGACCTGAGGACATAAGCAAGTTTCTGGAAAACAAGAAAGAGTTTAAGAAGCTGGTTGAAAACACAGATTATTTCATAGCAGAATCAACTCTGATGGCTTCAATTGGTAAATCCCTCGGGCAGATACTTGGCCCCCGCGGAAAGATTCCAAAACCAATACCACCAGGGCAGGATCCTGAACCAGTAATCAACAACCTGAAAAAAACTGTTAGAGCAAGGAGCAGAGATAAGAAGACATTCCATGTGCCGGTAGGCACAAGGGAGATGAGTAACCAGGATCTTGCAGATAACATCAATGCAGTTATAAGGAGACTGATCACAAAACTTGAAAAAGGCTACTCCAACATAGATTCAATATTTGTGAAAACAACAATGGGCAAATCTTACAGAATTGAGGTGGGTGAGAGTAAATGAGGAATCCGGCATCGTGGAAGGTGGAGACTGTCAACAGCATGTCCAGTTCAATCTCCTCCTCAAAGGTTTCTGCCATAGTCAGCATTAAGGGGATCAGTAACAACCAGTTGCAGAAGATAAGAAGAGACCTTAGAGGAAAGATAACACTGAAGGTCTCCAGAGGTACCCTGATTGAAAAGGCTCTTGAGAAGTCCGGTGTTAAAGGTTACCAGAGCCTCAAACCACTTCTTTCTGGTCAGATAGGGCTGCTGACCACCGATATACCACCCACTCAGGCATATGAAACTCTTCTCGGAACCAAACAGAAGTCCCCTGCCAAGGGTGGTGAGATAGCAGAGGATGATATAATCGTTGAGGCAAAGGAGACTGCATTTCCCCCCGGCCCAATGGTGAGTGAATTTCAGAAGGTCGGATTGCAGGCTGCAATAGAGAAAGGCAAGATCGTTATCAAAAAGGAGACTGTTTTAGTCAAGAAAGGAGAGCAGATAAGCAAAGAGAAGGCATCAGTGCTGAAGAAACTTGAGATACTTCCGCTCACAGTTGGACTTGACATGAAGGGTGCGCTTTATGAAGGCCTCTTCTTCAGCGAGGAGGCTCTTTCGCTGACCCCATCAAGAATAATCCAGGATCTGACATTTGCCCTCGTGGCAGCCAAGCGGATAGCTGTTTCGTCAAGGATAGTTACCCCTGAGACATTACCGGAACTTCTTTTTGAGGGGAGAAAAAATGCGGAGTTTCTTGCGGTGGCTGCAGGTATACTTGACGAGAGCAATATAGAGTTATTTATACTGAAAGCTATTAGGGATGCGAGTGCACTACAGTCGGTTGTTGGTGGCGAACCGGCCTCCAGTACCGGTGAGAGTGCATCGGACAGATCAGAAAAGCCCAAGGAAAAGAAGGAGGATGTTGATGAACAGATTTCGGAAGGCCTTGGAGCTCTCTTTGATTGAGGTGTGAAAAAATGGAATATGTATATGGTGCTCTGCTCCTGCATTCTGCAGGAAGCGAGATAGAGGAAGAAAAGCTGAAGAAGGTGCTGGAGAGCGCGGGTGTCAAACCGGATGATGCAAGAGTCAAATCGGTTGTTGGCAGTCTGAAGGGAGTGAATATAGAAGATGTCCTGAAGAACGCTGCGGCAACAACAGTTGCGGCGCCTGCCCATGCTGCCCCTGCTTCTGGAGCCTCCGAAAAGAAGGAGACAAAGAAGGAGGAGCACAAGGAGGAGAAGAAACAGGAAGGATCCGAGGACGATGCCCTCGCAGGATTGAGCTCCCTCTTTGGATGAGCCTTGATGAAGCCATCCGAATTTTATATTTTTTCAATTAAATATATTATTCCTGCAGTCTTTTTTATATTTTTCACCTTTGTGTTCGTAAACTACCTGATGATCATAGTGTCTGTTATATGGATATTTGCATCCATATTCATAAGCATACTCAATTTGCCTGAATCGGCAAGAAATGAAATCTAGTTTTTAATTTCCTGGCAGAATGGCTTTATGATTTATGGGTTTCGCCACAGAATAAATGAAGAAATGGAAGATCAGAAGAGCTTGAGCTCTTTCATCTTCTCAAAGACTTCCACACCATGCTGATTCGGTGAAACATGGTCGTAAACGTGGGCGATCTTTCCGTTTCTGTCTATTATGTAAGTTACACGCTTTGCTGTTCCATGCATCCCCATTACTCCGTATTTCGAAACTATCTCCTTCTGCTTGTCTGAAACCAGGGTAAAGTTCAGGTTGTACTTCTGCTGAAACTTTTTGTGCGAGGTTGTAGAGTCCACGCTTACTCCCAGGACAGTTATTCCGTTGTCTTTGAACATATTGAGATTATCTCTGAAGTTGCAGGCTTCAGCGGTGCATCCAGGCGTGTCATCCTTTGGATAGAAGTATAGAACAACGGGTTTTCCCCTGTATTCGCTCAGTTTCACTCTTTTGCCGTCCTGATCCACAGACTCAAAATCAGGAGCTTCCATTCCAGCTTTTAGTAGTTCTTCCATAATACTAATGATACCTATCCATGATTAAAAAGTTTGTAAATAATTCAAGGATCACTTTCTCCTGGTCTTTGAAAGCCTGGTTTCGTAATTCTCGAATATATCTGAAAGGCACTTCCCGAAGTTCCAGTCAAAGGAATTAACTGACATATATACCCTTCCAGCTGTGAGTCTGGTCCTCACTGAATACTTTACGCTTCCCTCCTCCTTGTACTTTATCACGTGAATGTTCAGAATGCCTGATGTTAGGCCAAAATTCCTTCCAAGTTTCTGCACAAACTTCTCCGCCATTCCATAGGATATGTCGTACAGATCCTCGTCTCCTATTCCAAGACCGGATATGTTGACAAGAAATCCTTCCCTCTCGTGGCTGCTCGCCAGTATATCTATAATATCGTCAATACTCACAACTCCGGTAATTTTCATGTCTCTGTCTGTTACTGGAACCATGTGGAGTCTTTCGCTCACCATTTTCTGGCATGTTTCCATGACAGAATCTGAATCTGACACGCTGACAGGATTCTCCATTATTGAGGAGACGATGACCTTTGTCCTAACCCTCTGTGATGTGTACTGGCCATAGGGAATCTTTTCCCTGTCCCCCATCAACTGTTCCACTATTCGTTCCAGTCTAAGGATGCCTACCAGTTTCCCCTCCCTGTCCCCAACTGGAGCTTCGTATTCATCGAGATCTCTGATCTTCTCTATCGCACTGTCAGCAGATTCTTCCGCCTCAACGTAAACAGGATCTGATGTCTTGATCTCCAGGTTCCTTATCCTGGATATGTCCATGATCCTGTCCAGTTGTTTTATCAAATCGAATCTGGAAACTATCCCGACAACCTTATTTTTCTCCACTACCGGCAGTGAAGGGAGTCCTGATGAGTGTATCTTCTGAATTGCGGATTCCACTGCTTCACCCTTCGATAAGGTATCCGTGGAGATCATGAAGTTCACAACCTTTGAGTTTGGTTGAATACTCCTCCTCTTCATAAGATCCCTGTATACAATCATGCCTGCGTACTTGCCATTGCTTGTAACAGGTATGGAGTGTATGCTGTTATCGCGCATCCGGTTAATTGCCTTTGACATGGTCTCTTCAGCATCGAGGCTGATAACCTCTTCTGTCATAATGTCCTCAACATTCATTCAGGTACCACCATAGATTTTCTCTGCAACTGAGATGACGTCCTCTCTGATATTCTTACCGCTGATTGCCGAAACCATCAGATCGGCAACTGTCTGCATGTCCTCGTATCCCATCCTCGAGATCTCAGAGGTTCCAATCCTTCCATCCCTATCGACTATGATATTGTTTCGCTCCAGTGTTCTGGAAAATTCCACTCTGTTCAGCCCCTTTTCTGAAAGCCATTTGTCGTCCACAATTATCTGGTGGGAGTGACTGAACCATGGGCTGAACCTGATCCCCATTGACAGTTCATACAGTGTTTTTCCGAGTTCGTATGAATTCCTTACCACTCGCCTTGCATAGGCCTCTGCGAAGCTAATCATCTTCTGAAGAGTAAGTGCAAGGGAGGCGACTCTTGCAAGGTGGAAGTTGTCCTGCAGGGTCCATGTCAGCTGCCCCCTTATCTTTTCCATGGTGATAGCGTCGTTGGTAAGTATGATCCCTCCCTGCGGACCCGGCATGGTCTTGTGAGTGGAACCTACCAGAACATCTGAGTAGTCCAGTGTATCTGGTTGAAAGGCCTTTCCTGCAATCAGGCCCATGACATGTGATCCGTCATATACCAGCCTGATACCATTTTCACTGCAGATACCAGATACAGACTTAAGATCATAAGGCTTCACAAATGCAGATTGCCCAAGAATTATAACTGATGGTCTGGCATTTTTTACCTTCACTTCAAGTTCGCTCATGTCAATGTCCTGTGTTTCGTCTGTGAATGGAATTTCTATGGACTTTAGAGATAGCAGATCAGGGAGGTATCTCTGATCGTAGCCTGGATATCCTCCAGATCTGGACGGGATGTGCATGATGGTGTCTCCAGGCCTGGTGATGGCCCTCAATACGGCTGCTGCAGCAATATGGCCTCCAATTGGCCTTATCTCTGCAAACTCTGCTCCAAACAGTCTGGTTGCACATCTTTCGCCTTCCCTCAAAATGTCACGGAAGGAGTCTATGCCGCCGTAAGAGTTTGTTCCGCTCTCATCCTCGTGCCAGTATCTTCCTGAGAGATCTGATGAGAGCAGTGACAGAGCCTCCGGAAGGATCATGTTCTCTGATGCCTGAAGATTCAGGCACATTCTCCTGTACCTGTCTATGGACTTTACAGTTTTCTCTATATTCATCTGCAACGGGAAGATATACGCTTGTAGATAAAAAAATGTTTTAAACGTGTAAGGGCTTTTGTCCCGATGGCGATTGGCTGAAGTTTACAGAAAGGAGAGGATCATAGAATTCTTCAACAGAAGCGGGATTCTTGTCACTCCTGAAGCCCTTGAGTTGATCCTTGAGAAGAACCTTGGGCAGATGATAAATTCAATGATCACAGGGGAGGTGATGAATTCCGGTTATCTCACGGAGAGCCAGGTGCTTTCCATACTGAGGGATTCATCCGAAACGAGATCCCCGACGGTGGAGATCGATTTCTCCTCTCTGAAGGTAAACAGTTCCGTGGATGATTTCAGGAGGTATTTTTCCGACAGGTATGAGAGAATAAAGAGGATGATCCTGCTCTCGAGCCGCATGCGCGGCACTCTCTCCATAGGCAAGGTGAAGAGGATGGGGGGAAAGGTGAGAATAGTAGGGATGGTTTCCGAATCTTCAGTGACGTCAAACGGCCACAGAAGGTTGGTTGTGGAGGACCTTGAGGATTCCATACAGGTCATCCTTATGAAGAACAAACCGGTTTCTTCCGAGATAATACTCCTCGACGAAGTTGTAGGGCTTGTTGGCTCAGTCTCGTTTGGAAAGGGGGACCCTGTGATGTTCGCCGATGAGATAGTAAGGCCGGACATACCTAACAGAGTCGCACAGCTTGAGGGCGGGGACCCTGTTTTTGTCGGATCCATATCTGATATTCATGTTGGAAGTAAAACCTTCAGGAAGGATGACTTCAGGCGGCTCATCTCATGGCTGAAGGGCGGGAGTGAGGAGGCGAAAGCCCTTAAGTATCTGATTCTAAGCGGAGACGTCGTGGACGGCATAGGGGTCTATCCATCCCAGGAGGATGATCTTGAAATTCTCAATCCCGCTGAACAGTATGCCAAGCTCTCTGAATACGTTTCGCAGATACCTGAAGAGATAAAGGTATTCATAATGCCAGGCAACCATGACTCTGTCAGGCTTGCTGAACCGCAGCCTTCGCTTTCCCCGGCTCTAAGCAGGGAATTTCCTGGCAATGTTACACTCATACCGAACCCCTACACCCTCAAACTGGAAAAGAGGAATGTGCTTGTCTACCACGGAATGTCCCTGAACGACATGGTCGAACTCATACCTGGAATGAACTACTCCACCATAGGTGAGGCCATAAAGGAGCTGCTGATCAGGAGGCATCTGGCCCCAAAATACGGCGGGAAAACCCCTCTAATTCCATCCCCGAGAGATTATCACGTTATAGAGGATGTCCCTGACATATTCATTACAGGCCATGTTCATTCCCACGCGCTAGGGGAATACAAATCTGTCAGATACGTGAATTCATCCACATGGCAATCACAGACAGAATACCAGCGCATGATGAATTTCAGCCCTGACCCATCAATAATGACCCTGTTCGATCTCAGGTCAAGAAATGTCATAAAAAAGGATTTCAAATCATAGTGTTTTCTTTATTATCTCCTCTATCTCCTTCTGAAAGACGCTCATGAAGTTTGACAGTGCCTCTTCCTTAAGGGATTCTGGCGCAAGGCTGTAGCCCAGTTTCGCTGATATCCTTGTCATCCTTGCCATGGAGTCATATTCTTTCACCTTTGCCTCTATGAATTCCTTGAGAACATTGACAATCTCCTTTCTGAGATTCTTGTCCTCACTTATTTTCTTCTTGATATACTCTTTCACAATGTCTTTGAGAATGTCTCTCAGGGCTTCAAAATACAGTTCCTCTGAGGGCAGGCTACTTATGAAATTGCCCAGTTTCTTTTCAATATCTCCCGGCAATGCTATCTTTAAGTTATTGTATTGGTAAATTTAATACATGCCTATTCTTCATCCAGGTTGGCAAATATTTCCACGCCAAACATTTCCTTCAGCCTCTTGTCGGAAAATACGGACAGCGCATCATAAACGAGTGGGTGCACCGTTCCTTCAGGATCGTTTTCTATCGTTCTCAGTATGCATTTTTTGGCAGATTCTGTGCCTTCTCCAACATCAACCAGACCGTTGTTTATAAGATCCTCAAACCATGCAAGAAAGTTAGCGGATCTCTCAGCCAGTAGAGCCGGATCGTAATCCTGTGAGTCCTCAAGCGTTTTAACCTCAATGTGGTATTTGTGCTCTATCTGTTTTATAAGTGCCTCACAATCCATTGAAGGTTTAGCGTATTAACTATTAATAACATTTTTGGTACTGTCCATAGAGGAGATTGGAGTTATAGAATTTTAACAGTTTTCCCTAACAGATCACGGTATAGAATTTGCACAAAGGGAATATGTGACGCGAGGCTGGGTATAAGGTGTAAAAGTTGCTCGAAAAACACGGGAACATCACCGTGTGCTTTATACAGAATTCTTCAGCGACTTTCCGGTGACTGTGGGTTTTTTTAGGAAATCCTCCTCGTAAGTGTCCAGAATTGGCTTTGCCAGTATCAGCGATATGTTGTCGCTTCCGTCAGATTCGTTGGCATACACAAGCAGCGAATCCACCGTCTCCTGGGCTGTGGTCCTTGAAGTTGCAGCTTCAGCGAGGAATGTTGGGTTCACCGCTGACCAGAGCCCGTCACAGGAAAGAACTATGGAATCACCTTTGAAGCATCTCCACAGATATGGATCAGGAAAGAAATTGTCCTCGAATCCAAGGGCAACCGTAAGTTCATTCCGTCTTGGATGATTCCTCGCACTGTATTCTGATATGATCCCTTTCTTAACAAGGCCCATGACATAAGAGTTGTCAATTGTCTTCTGAACGGTTTTTCTCTCGTTGAATATGTATGCGCGGGAATCCCCGGCATTCACTGTGTGCAACCATCCCTCCGAGTAGTATGAAAGTGTGAGCGTTGTGCCCATACTGCTGAAACCATTCTGTTCCTTGTAATCAATAAGGGCTCTGTTTGCCTCGTGAACCGAATCCATAATCAGATTCAGGATCGCGGCATGATCTGCCTGATCCATGAAAAATATATCTTTGCACGAATCCCTGACGCTCGATATTGCAATTCTTGATGCAAGTTCTCCCTTTTCCCCTCCGCCCATTCCATCGGCAACGGCACACAGGAGCCTCTCCGATCTGAAGTCCATGGTCACAACAGTATTCTGCTCCACCAGCAGTGAATCCTCATCCTTATGCCTCACTTTTCCCCTTATACTGCCGTAGCCTATGTCCATGTCATTCCCTCCTCACATGAAAAGAGAAACTTCCGCTTCTCACATCCTGCTGAGGTGAATATATTGAGAATGGATGCAATTCAATCTGTTGCTGCTTTTCCGTGACCTTGTCCGCATTCCTGCCGTATACCCCTTTCTTCGGTTCAACACGGAAGTAATAGCCCCGTGAGAGATTATCATAGAAAATCTCACCCCATTTAACTGGATTTTCCCTGCCATGTTCGTAGATGAATATGTCATGATCCCTGATGATTCTCCCCTCTGGAACGTAAAGGGATTTGTCCCCGCTCAGTATCACTGAGTATCTGGTCCCCCTGTCCAGGACATAGATGTCCCCCATATGCGTTACTATCATCTCGCCTGTCAGATCGAAGAGATCGGCTATGACCGCTACCGCAGACTCATATCTGTCCTCCGGCCTGAATGCCAGCATCTTTTTCATTATCATGAAAAGCTCTGGAGAGACCTTATCCTTGATCTCGCTCTCAAGGTAGCGTTCGTTTATGAACCTGCTTCCATATGCCGACATTATAACGTCACCGTCCAGGAAAGTGCCGGTAAGGAGTGAACACATTATTGCCCCTATGGCATATGTGTCGTAGGATGGAGAGGCTTCTATGCTTGTCCCTATTTCAAGCTCCGGAGGATTGTAGCACGGAACTCCAATTCTCTGGCTGTGGGAGAAGAAACTTCTGGTCCCCCTCCCTATCATGGATTTTGAAGTGCCGAAGTCTATTATCTTGGGTCCCTGCTTCGTGATTATTATGTTTCCGGGATTCAGATCCCTGTGGAACACCTCGTGCATGTGCATGTAATTCAGTGCGAAAAGGAGTCTTCTTGCTATTGCCAGCACCTTTTTCTCGTCAAATTTTGTTCCTTGCTTTGTTGCAGTACTTAGAAAAGAATCAATTGTCCTGCCATCAGCGAATTCCTCTACAAGATAGTATTCGTTGTTTTCCTTGAAAAAGTCGATGAAATTAACTATCGACGGATGGTTCAGTACTGACAGAACGTCCTTTTCCGCCCTCAGCTGTCTGACAGAATCCTGGAGGAATTCCTTCTTTTCCTTCTCTGTCTTGGCGTCTTCGTCATATATCCTTGGTACCTTGATCACAACTGTATCTCCAGTGGACACATCCTTTCCCTTGAAAACATATGCGAATCCACCGGATCCGAGCAGATCCTTGTTTGACCTCTTGTTTTTCTCAAGATTCACGTCATACCTTGAATGAAGGTAATGCGTTATTCCTAGCCTGTGGGAGATGGAATATGTTGGTGGAATCCTTGTTGTGTAAGATCTGGTAAACCTGTACGTCGGCTCATAAAGAACTAAGACCGATATGAGCAGCGATATGACGAGTTCTTCCAGTAGGTTAGGATACCATATGCCTGGAATGTGAACTGCCTCGGTAAAAAATACCCCTTCGGCAAACATGACAAGAAGGAAGGCGAAAGCAGCCGGATTGAAGAGGCGGCTGCCTGATACCCAGATCATGATCAGCACAGAGATCATCGCAAGAAAAATTCCAAGTTGTGAATAATTTGAAAATGTGTGGCCTGGAAGGAAGACGTATATCCCGTTCTGGTAGATTCCACTGGTTGCGATCATCCCGACCGCAACAAAAAATGCAAACACAGGGACCAGTGCCCCTTTAGGCAGAAGCTTCACTGAGCGCAGAATGTTGTGAAATCTTGAATCAAGCAATGGATAGTTGATCATATAGACAGAAGCCACAGCCAGAGCAGAAACGGGAACGAAGAATTCAGCAGGAAGAATGTATCCAGTATAAAGGAGTGACAGGAATACTGCAAGAGCCAGCGAAGAATAGATAACTATGAAGGCTCCTCTCTTTCTTCTTGACGCTATCATTACCGAAAAGAACACCACAAATAGCAGTATAAGGACCACAGTCACTGCTATGCCGGATGAGATGAGCCTTGAGAACAGGAACTTCAAAGCTGCTGCTGAACCTATAGCAGAAATGGAGATCGCAGACGCATAACCGCCTTCCCTGATCCTGTCCATGGGCTCAAGGAGAGCAACATTGCGGACCACTGCATATATGGAGAATGACCCGATTATAATGCCCGGGCTGAAGTAGTCCGTCAGAACTGCAATTAAGATAAGAAGAAGCAACAGAGCTGAAAGAATGGCATAAGCCCTGTTGACCCTTCGGAAATCAGAGTATTTTTCTTCAAGCATGAATATAAGGAGATCCACTGGAAGTGTGAATACTATCAGCAGAATCAGATAATATTTCCCCATGATGAGATAGATAACAAGTGCTGCCGTAGAAAATGAGACTGCTGATATGGCAGCAGAATTGATCTGCATAACTGCGTTGTTGTCTTGAGTGGTGCCATGCGATTTTGAATTAATGGAATGATTGGGCCTGGAAGTGATGAATAAAACGGAGGAAAAAACGGCTACAGCTACGACCAGAAGCGATATTCCGTAAAAGCTGTAGCTGTATGAAATTTTCAGGTAAGGCAGCAGGGCAAGCCCTGCAAAACCAACGACAGCTATGGATGCATAGAATACTGCTCTCTGTGATCTGCTTCCGATCATCATATCAGGGTTGCCTCACTGTAATTTCCTGTGCATGTGAAATTATCTGTATCTCGAGCTTCACTATTCCGTCGCCGTTTCCATTTACTGCAAGTTCCAGGATATCTCCGGATTTCAGTGCTTCCGGAGATCCGCCCAGCAGATGCCCGTTGAGCCGTGTTCCGTTAAGGCTCTTGAGATCACGGACCTTAATCACGTCGCCAGACCTGCTGAACTTAATATGCCTGTCATTGACGTACTCTGCACCATATATCCTCGATACATCCTTCCTGCCAAAGATATATGGAAACTTCCATATGGTGATCATTGAGGAAAACAGCGGAAAAATCCTGATGATCGGATATGTAAAGCCCTGATGGAAGCCGCACTCCAAGCACTCCTCATCCTCGCTCTGTATGATCGCCCCGCAGTTGCTGCAGAGAAAGGTCTGGTGGCCAGTATCCTTTTCCAGTACGAGTCTGTATCCATCTCTGGGACAGAATGTGTAATCCGCGGAATACTTTGAGAGGCATACCGGGCATACCTTTACAGGGTTTTCAGACTGATCGGTCTTTTCCCTGTGCTTCCAGAGCATTGTAGGACAAGATTTAGACATTATATTACTATTTCCCATGTCATTCTGATGTTTCAGTTATTTGGAGTGTTCTGGATAAATTCCGCCGGCTTAGATTAAGAGAAAATAAATATAACCTATAACTAATCTTGATCTGGAATGGACATTTTCCTTACGTTCAATGTTTCCCCGGATCTTTTGAAAAAGTGTCAGCAGATTACCGGCACCAACGTTACCGTGAATACTGAAGGTGGGGGAGATATCCAGATAGTGGCCACCAAGTACAGGATCACTGAGAACACCAAACTAATACAGAGCATATATGCCAGCCTTGATCAGCTTGGACTTAAAAATGTGCCTGCAGGTGTCACTGTGTGCAAAAATCCTGGGGCCTTCGCACAGTCCATGTGTGAGCAGATAATAGGGCTCCTTCTCACCTCCGTCAAGAAGATCATAGACCTGAACACCAAGACCCATCACAGGATTTTTCGGAAGGAAATTGTGGACACCCTCAGAGGAAAGAAACTTGGGATAATTGGTTATGGCGAAATTGGAAAAAAGCTTGCATCCATTGCCAGGGGCTTTGAAATGGAGGTCATTGCATACACAAGGTCTCAGAGGGATGATCCAAACGTGAATCAGTTTGTAGCCTCCATAGCGAAGCTTATGGGACTTTCTGATATTGTTGTTATTCTGCTTCCACTCACAAACAAGACCAGGGGGATCATAAACGCGGATGCCCTGGCCATGTTCAACGGAAAGATCATTGTCAACACAGCAAAGGCAGACATAGTAAACAAGACTGATATGCTATGGTATCTCAAGAGGTTCCCTGAAAAATACTATCTGGCTGACGTATGGTGGGGAGAGCCTATCATGTCTGAGGAGCCACCTGCAAACTGTATTCTCACCCCGCACGTTTCAGATCAGGTTCCTGGGGATTTTGAGGATGCTGTCCTGAAGGCCTGCGAAAACGCCAAGAAGTTCATTGAAGGGAATCCACAGAATGTTGTTGATCCGGGGGAATACTACTAATAACTGTCAAGTGTCACCTGCCCATTCTTATTTCCCAGCCGGGATTCAGACTGTTGATCTATGCCCTCTGTGACCCTTGATAGAGTCTCCTCCAGGCGCTTGGCATAATATGACCAGTCCGGTGTATATGGAAATTGGTTTCCTTCAATATATGGCTCCACTTCCTGTGGGGTCTTTTTTCCATTTGTCACTATCCAGGATACTTTCATACCTGGAACAAATGTTTCGCCCATCTCTAGCATCTTCTTTGCCACCCTGACGTTTGCAAGGTTATGGCTCTCCTTTTTTTCGTATTCTCTAACATCCTTTACTGATCGTGAGATGACAAGCTTCGAGATTGGAATTCCCTCTCCCCTCTGTACCTTCTCAACAATTTCTCTCGCATAAGCGACAGCTTCATCCGGTTTATTGTCAAGGATAAGGCTGAAAACCTTTGAGAGTGCCTCACTCTGAAGATCAAACGAATCTGTCCTTCTCACCTCGTAGCCCCTCACAAGGGTCGTCCCTGCCTGATCGTAGGGATATACTATTTTCCCTGCATACCTCTTCTTTGCACCATGGGAAAAAAACGGGTCAAAAACCTTCTCGAACTCGAGTGAGAGGTTTTCCTCTCTGGAAAGCTTCTCGCTGAGCATCTCACCGTATCTGACGGTTTCTTCAAGGCTTTCATTTCCTGACTCTATGAATATGCTGTCTGTATCCCCATAGATGACCTTGTTGCCCTCGCTTATCAGTTTTTCTATAAGCCCTGTTATGGTGTTTCTGGCAAACGCAGTCACGGCGGCACCTATTTCAGGATTGGTGAATCTGTAGAATGATGAGGCAAGCACCCCATAGAATGTGTTCATCAGAACCTTAACTGCATTCTGTATCCCGTCGTAGAATGCCCTGTCTTTTGGATCCGAACGCTTCATTTTGGCCTTAACATCATCTCTCTGCTGCATCAGATCCTTCAGTATCTTCGGTATGAGACCCTGCCGGACATCCGGAGAGAGGAACCTTATCCCGTTTGGCGCAATGATCTGCCCCTCTGGATTCAGGGTTGTGAAGCATATGTTGTACTTTATGATCATTGACGGGTACATGCTCTTGAAGTCCAGGACGATCACATTCCTGTAAATTCCTGCACCGATGGATTTAACATAACCTCCGGTTATGGCATCGCCCTTGTCCCTGTACACAGTCAGGGGGACACCAACATCCATTCTGTCGGCCTCCCTGATCAGTATGGAGTCCACATAATTGCTTGTTCCTCCATTCATGACATCTTCAAGCGGGAGCTTTGAGACAGAGGCCATGAACATGCTGCGCTCAGGAACCCTCAGTTTCATGAATATCTCAAGAGTAAGATACGCGTCCTTTATGCAGTACTCTATCACCTCCTGTCTTCTGGCCTGCCATTCCTCTTCAATTTTCAGGCGGTTTATATTATCCTTCCCCTCGCCAAGCATCTCCTTTGCAACTGCATTGAGGGATTCGTTTTTTGGATGAAGTATCTTCTTCACGTTCCACCAAGTGTCACTAATCACTCTTCCATGTACACGCCAGTACTGGTTCTGTATCCTTCTTGGTATGCCATCATCCCTTCCTATGGCAAAACGCACGCCGTGCTTCTTCATCCTGTCCTCAATCAGAGGCAGATCGTATCCATCTATGTTGTATCCGGTGAGGATGTCCGGGTCCTCCCGTGAGATCAGTTCCACAAACTTCTGCAGTATTTCCTTTTCGCTGCCTGTTATTGCGCCCTTCACATATGAGCTTCCGTCATAGATGGCATAGCCAATCACATAGATTTCCTGTGTCTGGATGGAGTTTTCAATATCAAATGAAAGGATCTTCAGTGGAGGATTGAACTGTTCACACTGTGAAAACGCTGTGGCGTCTATAACCATCTCAGTTGTGAAGTTTTTCTCCTCTTTCGAATTTATTTCTCCTGTAACTGATGTGCAGGCACCCAGATCCATGTCATATATGAAGCGGTGATGAAAAGGTATGTCTGCCGCAAGAACTGGCTTATCTGTCATCTTTTTCAGGTTTGGAACCTCCCACGGGGACCTTACGTATATCCTCAGTGCATTCCTGTAACTCCCCTCGTACCACAGTTTCTTCTCTTCTGAAGAGACGAACTGCCCTGCATCCTTTAGATGCTTCAGATAAATATCATCAGGTTCTATAACATCGAAATGCGGCCTGAAGCCTCTGTAAAGCACAGTGACTGATCTGTTGTCCTCTGTTCTTCCGAAAAGCTCAACAGCCACATCTTCTCTGCGGTATGATGCCGCAACGATTCTGACTTTCAGTTCCATTCTGTTATAGTAATGTAACCATCTAATTAACAGTAATGACCTCAATAACCTGGTCTCATTGCTCCGCCCAGAAATCCTCCGAAAACAGGTATCGCAACCGAATAGATCAACGTTAAGATTATCAGCTTCGAAATACCAAGGGAAATTGTCTGAAGAAGCACAAGACTGGCAGTGCTCAGAAGGCTGGAAAACTGAACGTTGGAATATATATCGTTGTATACGAAATTGTAACCATTTACTGCTGAAAGTGCAATAACAACCACGGCAACTACAAACCCTGCCACGGCGGAAGCGGCAATTCCCCTTACCACACCTCTTGCAATCAGCCCTGAGAATATACCGGCAAATACCACAAGATAGATACCGATGGATGGTATCGAAAGGAAGAACGGAATGGATATTATACCTGCTATTGTGGCATATGTTAAATTGCCGTATCTGTAAGTTATGCTAGGCATTTGTTTCGGATCATTTTCAATCGTTTTATAAATCTTTCCTATTGACCGATTGCAGAAATTAAAAGTTAGGATTTTGTCATCGGATTTAACAGGGTCTCAGTGAAATGCGGTTTGATATATGTTAAGCGCATTTTATCTGCCTAAAAAAAATTTCAATCACAGCGCTTAAACATTCAAGGGACAAGTGCACCATCTTAGAATTGAAGGCCGTACCATGAAATGAGCCCTAGATCTGAACGAATCAGATACAATTAATGAACGGCCCATTTCAAAACCTGTTCATGTTCTATTAGAATCGCAATCCCTCATGAGATTCTATTTTTCTTTCTTGAGAATGGATTGCAGTACATACTTATTCTATGAATATGTGCCATGTTAGGTATCCTACGTTAGTGCACTATCCTTGTGATTCTGTACATAATCCGTCTCTGTTCTCATCATTATTGGATTCTTTGTCTTGCAAATAAGCCCATTGAATTTTTTTCCTATTTTGGAATGAATGAAATCTATGTCTTTCTGATCTCAGACCAGCCTTCAATAAAATTCTCAAAACCAGAAAAGAAATTGATTAGACAAACGGATGTGGTTGATTTAAGTCAGCGGTACTCCGCTATCGATCTTGCGGTGAGTTTTGGCCTTGAGGCCAGCGTCTCGACGATCATCGATGCAAGTTTTACGTTGGTTATGAGTGGAATTCCTGCCTGGAGGCATAATCTCCTTACACGGAAGCCGTCGCGCATTGAACCTGAGGAACTGCTTGGTGTATTGATGACCATAGAAACTCTCCTTTCTATGATGATCCTGTCTATCCTTGGGTTACGCATATCTTCCATCTTATAGATCAGCTCAGAGTCTATGCCATTCTCTGAGAGAAAAATGTGGGTTCCCGGAGTGGCAAAAATTGTGACACCAGAAGACTTGAGGAGCCTGGCCAGGCCAAGTATCTCATGCTTGTCTCTGTCTTTAACTGAGATTATTGCTCCTCCGACAATCTTTTTTATTCCCATAATTATTGATGCCTTTGACGCCGCTTCCTGCATAGAGAAGCCTGATACCATGGCCTCACCTGTGGATTTCATCTCGGGACCGAGGAGAGGTTCCAGGTCCTCGTACCTGTCAAATGGAAATACCGGAATTTTTAGAAAATAGGATCTGACTTTCGTGCTCCGGACAGAGATATGGCTGCCCAGCATAACGTCAACAGCCTGAGAAACCCAGTCTTTTCCGGTTGCCTTGCACAGGAACGGTATGGATCTGCTTGCCCTTGCATTCAGCTCAATGACGTATATGTCCTTACCCCTCACGGCAATCTGAAGGTTGCAGAGTCCGCTAAGACTGAAGGCTGCAGTTATTTTGCCAAGCATATCGCGGATACCTTTCTCCAGGTCTGTATCCACTTCGGGCGACAGGATCATAGTGGCATCCCCTGAATGCGTTCCGGCCTCTTCTATATGCGGCATAATGCCGCATATTTCATAGGATCTGCCATTGGCCACAAAATCTATGTCTATTTCCAGGGCGTTCTCAATGTATCTGCTCACCAGCACCGAATATCCAGGCCTTTCTCTGAGTATATCCATGAAGCGATCAGAGGCCTGCTTCCTGTCATAGAATATTTCCATGGCCCTGCCGCCTATTATGAAGCTTGATCGCATTATGTAAGGCGGTTCGAGGCTGGCTGTTGCATCGCTGAAATCCTGAATATTTGAAACCGATCTGAATTCAGGCTGCAAAATACCATTCTCTTTCAGCACAGAGGCAAACCTGTTTCTCTCCTCTATATTGAATATCTCCGATGGCTTTGTGCCCAGGATGATATCTTCCCCAAACAGTTCAGAAAGCCCGGATGCCATGTTCTGACCGGTCTGCCCTGAAAACTGTACAATCACGCCGATTGGATTAATCAATGCAACGAGATTTGCGGTGTGTTCCAGAGTCACCGGTTCGAAGAAGAGTGCACTTGAAATATCGAAGTCGGTGGAAACGGTCTCAGGGTTTGAGTTGATCATCACTGCCTGGAAACCCCTGGCCCTGAGCGTTTTTATCCCCTTCACTGCAACGTAGTCAAACTCCACACCCTGGCCTATCCTGTTTGGTCCTGCACCAACTATAAGGACTGTCTTTTCGCCGCTTACTTTGAATTCCCCTGACTCCCCGTAAGTTGAATAATAGTATGGGGTAGAGCTTCTGAATTCCCCTGAACATGTGTCAATTGCCCTATAGCATGGAAGAATCTTTTCAGTTATCCTGTGCTTAACTATTTGAGTTTCTGTTATTCCGGTGAAAAAGGAGATCTGGGCATCGCTTATGCCCAGCCTCTTGATTTCATCAAGATTGTCGGGAATTGATCCTATTTTCAACTGCCTGAGTTGCGAAATCACATTTTCGATCTTTTTTATGAAATACTGATCTATTCTGGTAAGCTCGGAAATCCTTTCAACCGGCATCCCCTGGAACAGTGCCTCAAATATTGAGAACAGTCTAATGTCGGACGGATGTATTAGGCTCTCCCTCAGCTTATCTCCCTCCAGAAAGGTTCTGAGCCTTGTTCCGTCTGAAGTTTCAAGCGATGCGATCGCTTTCATGAGTGCTTCCTCGAATGTCCGGCCTATGCCCATCACCTCGCCCACGGATTTCATCTGAACTCCTATGGTTCTTGAAACGTTGAATTTGTCAAATGGCCATCTCGGTATTTTCACAGTGATGTAGTCAAGAGAAGGTTCGAAGGATGCAAATGTGTTTCCCGTTATCGGGTTCCTGATCTCGGAGAGGCTGTAACCGAGAACTATCTTTGAGGCAATTCTGGATATGGGATAACCGGAAGCCTTTGAGGCCAGTGCAGAAGACCTTGAGGTCCTCGGGTTCACCTCAACAGCGTATATGTCAGAATTCTCATCAAGTGCAAACTGGATGTTGCATGCCCCGACTATGCCCAGCGCATCGATTATTCTGAAGCCTGAATCCCTCATCCTCTGGTGTGTTCTGTCATCGATGGTCTGGGATGGCGTGACCACAATGCTTTCCCCTGTGTGGACACCCATCGGATCGATGTTTTCCATGTTGCATACCGCAATCCTGTTTCCAAGCGAATCCCTGATCAGTTCGTATTCAAACTCCTTCATCCCTTCAAGGGACTTCTGGATTTCGATCTTGGCGCCCCCTTCTGACATTGATATTTCCCTGTAGTATTCCCTGAGTTCCTCTATGGAACCGATCATCCTTCCTCCATAACCGCCAAGAGAGAAAGATGTCCTGGCAATGCATGGAATCATGCCTGCGTCTATATTTTCTATATCACCTAGTGATGAAATTGTCACGGATCTTGCGATCTGGCATCCAGTTTTCTCCACCAGTTCCGAGAACCTTGACCTGTCCTCAGCCGTTTCTATTGCCTCTATGGGCGTGCCTAACACCTCCACGTTCATAGAGTCCAGCACGCCCAGCTTCTTCAGAAGCACGACTATGTTCAGCGCCGTCTGGCCGCCTACAGATGCATATATGAAGTGGATCTTCTCCCTGCTGATTATCTCCGTCACAGTTTCCGCAGTTACTGGTTCAATGTATATCCTGTCCGCGATATCGTCATCCGTCTGTATTGATGCCGGGTTCGGATTCAGGAGAACCACATATATGCCTTCCTCTCTGAAGGACATGCATGCCTGTGTTCCCGAATAGTCAAATTCTGCGGCCTGGCCTATTCTAACCGGCCCGGAGCCTATCACAAGGATCCGGTCTATTTCAAGCCTTCTTGGCATTGAACCTCATCACCATGTCCCGCACCTCGCCGAAGAATGATAAAGCGTCCCACGGCCCAGGCCTCGCCTCCGGATGAAACTGCACGGAAAGCAGTCCAAGTTCTGCATTTCTCAGCCCTTCAACCGTTCCGTCATTTGTATCCACCAGGGTTATGTCCATTGCAGTTTTCTGAATACTTTTCGTGTCAACTGCGTATCCGTGGTTCTGTGATGTGACAAATGTTCTCAGGCCATCGCTAACGCTGTGATTCACCCCTCTGTGCCCAAATCTCATCTTGGATGTGCTTGCCCCTGCGGCAAGTGCGATGATCTGATGCCCAAGACATATGCCAGCAACTGGAATCCTGCCGATGTTCTCCCTGACATACTGTATCATCTTTTCGTTTGCAGGGTGATTCGGATCGCCCGGACCATTGGTCAGGAACAGAAGATCATGACCGGCATTTATTGATGAAAAGTCATGGTCATATGGTACTATCTCTATGTTGCCTAATGCCGATAGATGATCGATCATAGATTTTTTGGCGCCGGTGTCTATCATCAGAATGTTCATCTCGCCCTCGCCTGAGACTGTTCTTCGCTTCACTTTAAGCTGCCTGAGCAGGTTCATGCTCCCTATATCAACGAATTCTGTGGCAGTGGAAGGGTCGCTGCATATAACCCCCTTCATAGTACCTTTCTCGCGTATCTTCATTATCAGAGATCTGGTATCTATTCCATCTATTCCCGGAACGCCATAAGTCTCCAGAAGATCATGAAGCGGTTCCTTCCCGGTTCTTGAACCCATGATGGTGTGTCCTTCCCTTGTTATCACGCCAGCTGCATGAACAAGCCCGGATTCCATCATTTCCTCACTCCACGGATAGTT
The DNA here is from genome assembly GCA_023484105.1 of Thermoplasmatota archaeon. Taxonomy (GTDB): domain Archaea; phylum Thermoplasmatota; class Thermoplasmata; order Thermoplasmatales; family Thermoplasmataceae; genus JACWAH01. The sequence continues at coordinate 7,844 of JAMDBD010000023.1, read as the reverse complement.
TCCTATTGTTGGGTGCGCAAATACGATTATCTGACCAAGATATGACGGATCTGTCAGTGTTTCCACATATCCAGTCATGGAGGTGGTGAATACAACCTCACCTGAGGCACCTGTATCAGATCCAAAACCTTTCCCTCTGTATATTGTGCCATCTTCCAGAACAAGGAATCTGTCCATCTCGGTCTTCAGCCCGCTGTTGGACTGAAAATATAACTGTGCATATCTACTATTCGCTTCACCTAAAAAATAAGGTTTGAAAATAAATTTATGAAGGTTTCAGAACAGTGCGTAGAAATACTGTATTATTCCCATTATGGCATAATGGCTTATTATTATGGAAATGAACAGTATCGAGACTGTGTTCACCACCTTTATGAGTGGGTTTATTGCAGGGCCGGCAGTATCCTTCGTGGCATCTCCTACGGTATCTCCGACAACTGCAGCCTTGTGAGCCTCCGAACCCTTTCCGCCATAATTCCCCTGTTCGATGTATTTCTTTGCGTTGTCCCATGCCCCACCGCCAACTGTCATCATTATGGCAAGCGGGTATCCGCCGAGGATCACTCCAAGAAGCACACCTCCGAGAGCAAGCGGGCCAAGGATAAAGCCTATGAGGAGAGGGGTTCCGACGCCTATTATGGCAGGAAGAGCAAGCTGCCTGAGTGCCTCCTTTGTGACTATGTCTACAGCCTTGCCATAGTCTGGCCTGGAGGTGCCCTCCATTATTCCTTTGTCTGCCGAGAACTGCCTCCTTACCTCCTCCACTATCGCATATGCAGCCTTACCCACAGAATTCATAAGGTATGATGTGAAGAAGAATGGAAGGATCGCCCCTATAAAGAGACCGACAAGAACGAGAGGATTATCTATTTCAAGGAATGGAAAGACATTCTCTATATCTATCCTGAAAGCTGCAAACAGGGTTAGCGCCGCAAGCAGTGCGCTCCCTATGGCGTACCCTTTTGTAACTGCCTTGGTTGTGTTCCCTACTGCATCAAGAGGATCGGTAACTTCCCTTCTGGTCTTTTCATCAAACCCTGCCATCTCTGCTATTCCGCCTGCATTGTCTGTAATTGGGCCGTAGGAATCTATCGATATTATCATCCCTGTGGCTGAGAGGAGTGATGCCGCTGCAATCCCTATACCATACAGACCTGCGAGATCAGGTGTCAGCTGGCTTCCTAGAGAGTATGCCGTGATCCCGTATGCTGTGAGTATGCCTCCGGCTATAACTATGGATGGTATGAAAACAGCCTGAAGGCCATAACCAAGTCCGGTGATTATGTTGGTGCCAACACCCGTCGTAGATGCCTTTGCAATCTTGGCAACCGGGCCATACCTCTCAGAGGTGTAATACTCTGTGATATAGACCATCACCAGCATTATTATTGAGCCTATCAGTGTGTCTACGAATATTGCATAGTTGCCTCCGAGAAGCAGATAATCAACTATGTAGAATCCTATTTCTGACATTATAACAGTGGCTATCAACCCCTTGTAAAGGGCCGTCATTATGCGCTCCTTCGAGCCCTTTCTGACGAAAAACGTTCCAATAATTGAAGAGAGTATTCCTATAGCGCCGAGTATTAGCGGGAAGATTATCCCTACTTTTCCAAGGAACGTAAATCCAGAGGAGTATACAAGAAACCCGAGAAGCATTGCAGCAAGAGCGGTCACCACATATGTTTCAAAAAGATCCGCTCCCATTCCGGCACAATCTCCAACGTTGTCTCCAACATTGTCGGCAATTGTTGCTGGATTCCTGGGATCGTCCTCTGGTATTCCCGCCTCAACCTTTCCGACAAGATCAGCACCGACATCTGCACCCTTGGTGAAAATGCCTCCGCCTACTCTTGCAAACAGGCTGACAAGCGAGGCTCCGAATATGTATCCCACCATCAGAGTTGGATCTTTGTATACCATGTAAAATGCAATAAGACCAAGCAGTGCAAGTGAAACAACGCTCAAGCCTGTGACGCTGCCTCCCCTGAAAGCGACCTTCAGTGCAGGATCAAGACCTGACTTTGCCCTTATGGCACACCTCACGTTTGATCTGATTGATATGTTCATTCCAACCAGGCCAGCCACCGCAGAGCCGGTGGAACCGACTATGAAACCAAGTGCCAGCTTCCAGCCTTCTGTAAGACTTCCTATGACTGTGAACGCAAGGAAAATTACGAATGTCAGCACAATGGCGAATATAAACACCCATGTATACTGCCTTTTCATGAAGGCGTTTGAACCCGCTTTCACGTAATCTGATATTTCCTGGGCTTTTCTGTCATCAACGGGTATCCGAAGAAGCATATAACTCTGAACTGCTGCGTAAACCAGACCGATCAAAGAAACTACCAGAACGAATAGCTCCCAGTCGAAGAGTGTACCGTACATCAGCATCGGTAAGGCATTCCTTTTAAAAATGTTTCACATGCGGAATGCAGATCTGCTAAACCGGCTTATTCTTGACTTCACATAATGGGCTTTTTTGTTTTCACCATCTTTTTTCACCTTAAAGAATGCATAAAGTACCATTCAGGATGTGGCCATTCTGATTGGCCATCTCCAGAATGCTGCTGGCTCCCATTCTGGCAAAAGTTTATTAGTTTGCAGCAGAATGGCGCATGTGTTTGGAAAAATTGTTCTGGCATACGACGGTTCAGAAAACGCGAAGAAAGCGCTGGATGTTGCCATAAGGCTTTCCAGTAGCCTTGGTGATAGCCTTGTAACCGTAACTGCAGTTGATATTTCCCATCTCTATGGAGAGGGCGTTATTGTTCCGCAGGAGGCACTTGACAAATCCTACACGAGAGCACATGAGCTTCTTGAGGGTGCTGTGCAGGAGGCTAGATCGCATGGTGTTGAGGCATCCTCCGAGGTCCTGGATGGAGAGGCTTCGTCTGCAGTTATGGATTACGCGGTTAAAAACGGTGCAGGACTCATCATAACAGGCAGTAGAGGGTTGTCTGCAGCAAAGAGATTTTTCCTGGGGAGCGTTTCCACCAAAATCGTTCAAGAATCGAAGATTCCGGTGCTTGTGATAAAGTGACTACAGCAGGCTGACTATTGAGGAGACTTCATCACCTGGTTTTATCCCTGCCTTTTCAGCGGCTTCAGAGCACTCTGCCACCTTTGCACTCATAACTGTTTCAAGGTCCCTGACTCCTGTCACTCTCACTGCCATATCACCAATCTTGTTCGCAGTCTGCATGTTCAGGTAGCCGCACATAACATAGCCCTTCTTCCCCTTGATCATTACAAGCGGAGCCCCCCACATGTCGATCCTTATGTACTGCAGTTCCTTGCCTTCCACGGATATATTCTCTATCTGTATCATTCCAGAAAATATCCTCCACTGATTTAAACAGATAGGATATGTGATCCATCTCCTGTATGATATAAGGGAAATTTGTTAATTAGAGGTATGTCATAAACCCGTGATTAGTATGTCGGAAGATAGGGAATCTTTTCTGGTTTATTACAAAAGAAGCGCTTTTTCACGGTCCAGGCCGTCTGAACCCGAGCGAGACAAATTCAACGGAATAAGGATGGATGAAGCTCTGTCGATGCTGATTAAAGATGCTGTTAAGAGTACAGGAACCGGCGCTGATAAGATCGATGATGTCATTGTCGGATGCGCCCTTCAGGCCGACGAGAACTGGACTTACGGCGGGAGGCATCCTGTACTTCTTTCAAACCTTTCAGTACACATACCCGCAATGGCTGTTGACAGGGCCTGCTCATCCTCCCTTAATGCAGCAGCCATTGGTTCAATGGAGGTGGCCACTGGCAATTCTGATTTTGTCCTCGCTGGAGGGATGGAGCACATGACTCATGTTCCACTGAACGGCAATCCGCACATTAAGCCGAACATAAAACTGCTCGTCAGGCCTGAGTATGCAAGGCTGGACATGAACACTGGATACAACATGGGCTTGACCGCAGAAAAGCTCGCTGATCTCAAACACATAGAGAGAGATGAGATGGATGAGTTTGCGCTCAGAAGCCATATGGAGGCGTCCAGGGCTGAAAAAACCGGATGGCTTGGGGAAGAGATCCTTCCATTGAAGGTGGAGTCTGGAAACGAGATGGTGACCGTTGACCGGGATCAGAGCATAAGGCATGATGCTAACATTGAACAGATGAAGAAACTCCAGCCTGCCTTCAAGCCAGGAGGCAGGATCACCGCTGGAAATTCGTCTCCACTTAATGCTGGCGCATCACTGGTTGGAATAATGTCAGGAAAGATGGTTAAAGAGACCGGCATAAAGCCATTGGCAAGGATAATGGGTTTCGGGTGGGCTGCTGTTGACCCCTCCATAATGGGTGAAGGCCCGGTCCCAGCTACAAAGAAGGCCCTGAAACATGTCGGAATCGGTGCAGATGATGTTGATCTGTGGGAGATAAACGAGGCGTTCGCAGTGGTGGCTCTTAATGCCATGAAGGAGTTCAACATTCCACTTGACCGCGTTAATGTTAACGGTGGGGCAATTGCCATTGGCCATCCGCTGGGTGCCAGCGGTGCAAGGCTCCTTGGAACTCTGGCAAGATCGCTGCACCAGAAAAAGAAAGATGTTGGAGCCGCTACACTGTGCGTGGGTGGAGGTCAGGGCTTCACCATGCTGATAGAGAGGGTGTGATATGGATTTCGCAATGGATGAAAAATACGAGGAACACAGGAAAAAGGTCAGGGATTTCGCAAAGAAAGAGTTCACTGAGAAGATCGCCGAGGACTGCGACACAGGGGAGAAATACCCTGAAGAGCTGAGAAGGAAGGCCTTTGAGGCTGGCCTGATGGATTTCACTGATCCGTGGAAGATTCTGATAACAATAGAGGAGCTGTGCAGTGTTGACGAGAGCCTTGGTGTGGCTGTCACAACCCCGTACTTCGGTGCGGAGGTTCTGATGCTGTTCGGATCTGATTACCTGAAAGAGAAATATCTTACTCCGGTCAACACCGGAAAAGCGATAATGGGACTGGCGGTCACTGAACCTGGTGGAGGCAGCGATGTTGCAGGCATTAAGACAAGAGCGACCTTGGAGGGGGATCATTATGTTCTGAACGGATCCAAGATGTTCATCACAAACGGAAGCATAGCAAACCATTTCGTGCTGCTTGCAAGAACGTCAGATGAGGAAAAGAAACACCATGGACTCAGCTGTTTCGTTGTTGAATCCACATTTGAGGGCTTCAAAGCAAACAAGCTGAAGGGAAAGATGGGTGTCAGGGCCACAGACACAGCCGAGCTTCAGCTCAACAACGTGAAGGTTCCGAAGGAGAATCTGATCGGTGAGCCTGGCAAGGGTTTTTACTACATCATGACGTTCTTCAACATCAGCAGGATTTATGTTGCAGCACAGGGGCTGGGTGTGGCAAAGGGAGCGCTGAACCTGTCTATGAGCGTGGCCAAGAATATGGGAGAATCTTACGTTTCCCAGGAAAGTGTGCAGTTTGAAATTTCTGAAATGGCAACCAGATTTGAGGCTGCCAGACTGCTCACATACAAAGCGGCATCATTTCTGTTTAATTTCAATCCGAATCCGACCCTTACCAGCATGGCAAAATTCTATGCTGCTGAAACGGCGGTTTTCTGCACAGAGAGAAGCGTTGAGATAACCGGGATGAACGGGGTTTTCGGGCAACTTGAGAGGTTTCTCAGAGATGCAAAGATACTGGAGATATGGGAGGGCACGAGTGAGGTGGAGAAGCTTATAATTGCAAGAAATCTCATAAAGGAAGGGGGTGTTAGCTGATGCGGGAGGAGGTTCAGCTAATAAAGGAATCGGCTAGGGAATTTCTTTTGAAGGAGGTTGCCGGCAGGGAGGTCAGCATAGACAGAAACGGGCTGGATCCTGGGCTGCTTTCTAGAGTCAGGGATCAGGGGTTCATGACCGCTGTGATCCCTCAGGAGGATGGTGGATCAGGGCTTGACAGGGATTCCTACCTTGTTGTTCTCAACGAGATGGCAAAATATTCCGGATCTCTGGCTGCTGCCATATTTATGTTCAACAGCATTGAATATCCATTGATACGGGAGACTGGCAGCAAATCCCTGCTGAATGAATTTGTTTCATCTGCCGGCCAAATTGCCCTGGACTGCAGACTTTTCTCATATGGTGGAAGTGGTTCTGCCGGTGATCTTTACATGTTTCCTGATTCCAGGGTCGTTGCCACGCTCCAGAATGACGTGATCAGGATTTACAGGAAGGAATCTGAAAATCCTGAAGTGGTGAGCCAGCTTGGATTCAGAGGTATAAGATTCGGACATCTGCATGGACCATTTGGAGAGGAGGTTGGATCATTCAGCGGATCCGGAAAATTCATATCTGGTCTTATGGAGAGAACATCCGAGGAGATCGCCTCCATAGTTCTTGGAATCTCGTCCACGGCACTGGCAAAGGCTGTTGAGTATTCAAAGGTCAGGTACGCATTCGGTTCCCCGCTGAAGGCATTTCAGCCAATAGCGTTTCCCCTGGCCATGAGAATGGCCCAGCTTTCCATTCTTGAAAATTTCGTTTTCTCCGGATCTGAAAAGAGCAGGCTGGAGCTGATCGGAGAGAGGGAGATTTCTCTGGATTTCGCAAGAGACACCACCAAGCTTGCACTGCAGACACATGGCGGCTATGGATATATTGAAGACTTTGGTGTGGAGATGCTTTACAGGGATGCGCTCTTCGCCGGTTCCTTCTTCTGGCCACGTTCCGAACATATGAGATCCATGGCCACTGCCCTTTACGAGGATGAGGCGGGCAGTATCTGATCCCGCCTGTTTCTCACTTTTTTCTTGAAATACGCCTTTTCAGGTATCCGGCAATATCCTCCATGCCCTTGTCAACCACAAGGTGCTCAATGGGCCTAACAGATGGATCAAATTCGTCCACATGGGACTCATATCTGTCAGGATATTCAAGCACATGCACACTTCTTCCTGTAATCTCTATGAGCATCCTCCAGTCCCTCGACTGCCCCTTCCTTTCCCCTATGGATATTCTGAACAGCCCGGATGTGGATATGTCTGGTATTTTTTCGCGGGAATTCTTCATAACCTTCCTTTTCCCAAAGATCAGGGTTTCCACGGCAAACTGTGTCCAGAACATTTCACTCTCCAGATCCTCGTACACGATGAAATATCAGTAGATGCTATTTTAATGCATAGATCCGGCTTAAGACTCCTGTATCTTTCACATGAAAATATAACAGTTGGTTTGATTAATTCAAAAGATATACCTGTTGAAATTACGGTGCACATGACGATGAAGGTGAGCGTGGTAATACCGACCATAAATGAGGAAAATACAATCGGTTCAGTCATATCTGAACTGAACAAGATAGAGGATGTCGAGATCATAGTTGTGGATACCAGTTCCACAGACAGGACAAGGGAAATTGCAAAAAGTCTTGGAGCCACCGTTATAGAGCAGCCAAAACGCGGTTATGGCCTTGCATACAAGACCGGATTTTCAAAGTGCACCGGCGACATTTTTGTGGGGATAGACGGCGATAACACATATCCAGCTGAGGCCGTAAAGCCGCTAATAGATCTTATGTGCATTAACTCAGTTGACTTCATTTCATGCGACAGAATGACCTTGAGGAATGAGAAGAATTACACCATGCTGCATTTTGTTGGAAACAGCGTCCTCAACATATTCATAAGGTTGCTCTTCAGATTCAGGATGGTTGATTCCCAGAGCGGCATGTGGATTTTCAACGGCAGCCTATATCCGAGGATGAAGCATCTTAGCGATGGCATGGCTTTTTCCCAGGATCTCAAGATAGAGGCTTATAAGCTTGGAAAGGTGATCGAGATTCCCATAAAGTACGGTGTTAGAGTGACTAAACCCAA
>JAMDBD010000001.1 GCA_023484105.1 Thermoplasmatota archaeon | reverse complement strand
ACTTTGACAGTTTTTTGAATCAATCATAAATGCATATGTCCACTCAAACATATTGGATACATGATCAGGCAAATTGCGAAGAGTATAGTTAAAAACGCAACAACTACCTGAAGTTATTAAGATAAGCATTGTGACCGCATAAAGGGAGAAGGAGAACTTCCACCTTTCTGCATAAACATGAGGGTCAATTATAATGTACTTTTGAGAGGTGCTGAATGGATCCAAATACGATTCTGAAAATTACCAACCCATTTTTTCCTCGGTAAAGATTATAATGCCTCACTTTCTTGATCACTCTCAAACAATATCAAGTCAGGCAAAACTCATCAAGATAGTATATGATACAATTTCACAGGCGCTATTCTTTCAACCTATGCCTTTCGGTTGGTAGAGAAATGTATACGCAAAAGATATAGGTCTACGTCAGCGGGAAGAACCACTCAGCCATAATCTCTGAGAGGCAACCGAAGATAGCGGATGTATTTGGGTCAAATTATCACTAATAAACTTCAATAATCTGTTTAATCCGGACCACAGCACAAGCTTAAAAAAGCATTTAATGCCGATAGACATTTAGCGCATAATGCGAGTATTAATACTGGGGGTTGACGGTTACATTGGATGGCCACTTGCCCTAAGGCTAATTCAGAGGGGGCACGAGGTGTATGGAGCCGACAGTTTTTTCACAAGAAGACGGGTGCGGGAAGTAGGTTCAGATTCCCTCATTCCTATAAAGTCAATGCAGGAAAGAATAGAACATCTCAAAAAAAGGTTCTCGTCAACTGTGAACTTTTTCAGGGGTGATGTCAGCAACGCCAGCTTTATTTACAGGCTTGTGGAGGAGATAAGGCCTGATGCAGTTGTTCATCTTGCAGAACAGAGATCTGCGCCATATTCTATGATAGATCTGAAGCATGCAACTGTAACGATGGAAAAGAACATTATAAGCACTCTGAGCCTGATATATGCTGCAAAGGATATCAGGCCGGATATGCACATCCTTAAGCTGGGCACCATGGGGGAATACGGGACACCTAATGTGGAAATTCCAGAAGGATTCTTTGAAGTGGAATACCGTGGAAGAAAGGATGTACTTCCGTTTCCGAGAAACGCCAGCTCATGGTATCACTGGTCAAAGGTGCATGATTCAAATAACCTTATGTTCGCCAACAGAGTATGGGGCCTATCTGTAACAGATGTAATGCAGGGAGTCGTCTATGGCACCAGAACAGCCGACATTCAGGACAGGAGTGAATTCACCAGGTTTGACATAGACGAAGTATGGGGTACTGCACTTAACAGGTTCTGTGCCCAGGCAGTGGGTGGGCTCCCAATAACACCATACGGAAAGGGAGGCCAGACACGCGGCTTCCTCTCACTGGAGGACAGTATAACATGCCTGACCATTGGGCTCGAGAAGCCACCAGAAAGGGGTGAATACAGGGTTCTGAACCAATTCGATCAGTATTATTCTATCAATGAACTTGCACTGACGGTACGCGAAGTATATGCAAAGGAGTTCGGCGGTAACGCCGAAATAATGCACGTGGATAACCCCAGGGTTGAAAAGGAGGAGCATTTCTATAAACCTGTGAGCGAAAAGCTGAGGAAAATGGGTTACAGCCCTTCAGGCGATTTGAAACATGATCTGAAAACCATACTTACGGATGTTGAAAGATACCGTCAGAGGGTAGATAAACTGAAGAAGGTGATCATGCCAAGAACGCAGTGGAAATGATCTTGTCATTTTACCAAGGCATTCCTTGAGGAAGTAAGTGTCTTCCTGAGGACTGCAGCGTACTCCTCGCCCAGATTGATGCTTATCCAGTTGCTTCTGGGGGTGGTAACAGATGCCGTCCTGTAACCATTCATAACCATGTTATTGATGGCAGGGGTAAGTTCAGATATCCCGTCAGACGAGGATATCCTTCTGAATACATCGGAGTCAAGAACATATGCTGCACAGAGGGCAAGGTTTGATATTCTTCTGGCAGGTTTCTCCACAACATATCTTACAGAGCTGTATCTGCCGTGTCTTGTATCTATGATCGCTACGCCATATCTGGATGGATCTGTAACGCGCATTGTTATGAGAACATTGTCTGCATTTCCTCTGGCCGTTAGATCGGCGCCGAATGACACAGGATCCATGTCGAGCAGGAATCCGTCTCCAGCGTTCAGAAAAAACTTTCTAGATCTGACATATTCGGCAGCCCTGAGAACAGCGTCACCAAAACCGTCAGGTCTCTCCTGGTATACAGGAATTGCCTCAGGGTGAAACCTCTCCAGGTAGTCTATCGTAACCCTGTCTGCCGGATTTAATACCACGATCTCTCTTTCAACGCCAAGCGAGTCATATTTTCTCAGGATCACGTCAATGACAGGCCTAAGTACCACCCTGGCCTCAACGGCGTCGTACACAGGAAGCATCTCCTTTCTGAGATGGCCGTCAAGACCGGTACGCTTGCCCTGTCCAGCAGCCGTGACGACGAGATCCACATGCCCTTATGTTAAACATGTATTTTTGAGTGATGGCACGGATGATGCAAAAACAAATAATAACTATGGAAATAGCCAGGCATGGAATCTGAAGCTGAAGAATTTTTCACTCTGAAAGAGTTCGATCTTTCCGGTTCTACGGTCTTTCTCAGGGTGGATGTAAATTCTCCTATAAACCCTGAAACCGGAGAGATCATAGGCACGACACGATTCCATTCACATCTTGACACAATAAGATCGCTTTCCGGTTCAAAGGTTGTAATTCTTGCTCACCAGAGCAGGCCAGGGAAGGAGGACTTCACGTCACTCAGGGAGCATGCAAGGATTTTTGAGTCGCTACTGGACAGGCGTGTGGACTTCGTGGACTCACTTTTTGGAGATTATGTTTCCACGAGGGTCAAAAGGATGAAGGACGGGGAGATACTTATGCTGGAAAACACCAGATTCTATTCCGAGGAAGTGAGCATAGACGGATCAGATCTCGCAGCAATGGAACAGTCGAACATTGTTAGAAGGCTATCTCCGCTAATGGATTACTTTGTGAACGATGCATTTCCTGCGATCCACAGGCCTCAGACAACACTCGTAGGCTTTCAGAGAATTGTTCCAAACATAGCCGGTCAGCTGATTGAACGTGAGGTATCATCTCTGAGCAGATTCATGAGTGGGGATATAAGGCCGAAGATAGCAATACTCGCGGGGGCAAAGATAAACGAGTCCATATCAGTTGCGGAAAATTTCCTGAAGAGTGGGTCTGTTGATTTCATCGTTACAGGTGGGGTTGTAGCAAACGCCTTCCTCTGGGCAAAGGGCATAAGCATAGGAAAAAAGAACGAAGAATTCATAGTGAAGAACAACAAGAATCACAAGGAACTGATCGCAACCTGCCGTGAACTGCTCAGGAAATTCCCATCAAACATAGTGCTTCCAACTGATCTTATACTCAACCCTTCAAGAAGGAGGATCATAGTGGGCGATCAGGTTCCGGATGATGAAATCATTGCCGACATAGGTGTAGATACAGTGGTGGAGTTCATTGACAGGATCTCTACTGCACAGGCGATCTTCATGAACGGTCCTATGGGCATGTACGAACTCCCGGATTATTCAACCGGAACATATGAAATAGCGAGGGCAGTGGCAAGAAATCGCGGGCTGAAAATAGCTGGCGGTGGACATACGCTCAGCGTCCTGGAGGCACTGAACCTGATGAGCAAGATTACACACGCGTCTACCGGTGGAGGTGCCCTGATAAGCTATTTATCAGGTGAGGATATGCCAGTTCTGGAAGCGCTGAAGGCAAGCAAGAAGCATTTCTCGAGGAAGCATTATGGTTGAAGGTAGCGAAAGGATAAACATAGATGAGGAGATTGAATATTCAAGGAACCTGCTGGGTTCAGTAACGTCACAGCTGGAAAGGATACAGCTTGCTATGGCAGAGGTTATACAAACAATTGCAGTTCTTACCGAACTTCCAAAGGCGTCTTCATCGGAGGGAAAAATATCCATTGGATCCGGGCTTTTTGTAAAAGCTCAGGTAAAGGATCCTGATACAGTCATATTTCCGCTTGGATCTAACGTGTTCACAGAAGAGAAAAGGGAATCTGCCATTGAGAAACTCAACGGCAACCTAAAGGATCTGACCGCATCTTACGATTCACTGATGCTGAGAAAGAAGGAGCTGGAAGGGAAACTGAATGCCCTCGGAACGCTTTACAATCAGCTGATCGATCAGGAATCAAAGAAGCAGTAAGTATGTTCGAGAATCTCAGGAAAAGGTTTCAGTCAATTCTCTCCGGAAAGGAGAACGTTATAAAGGTGGACGAGTTTGAACAGGAGATCACAGAGATCCTTCTTTCCTCTGATGTATCTCTGGAAACCGCAGATGCAATTGTGGAATTGATGAGGCAGCGGCTGAGTGGTATTAAGAAAGTAGAGATGAACAATTTCCGCATGGCACTTCGCGATTCTATGGCAGAAATAATAAACGCAGCCGGTAACGCACCTGAACTGCTTAATCAGCCCAAGAAACCATACGTGATTCTGTTCTTAGGTATAAACGGTACAGGAAAGACAACGACAATAGCCAAGGTCGCAAATTATCTGAAGCAGAATGGGAAGAGGACAGTGATAGCAGCCTCGGACACATTCAGGGCAGGGGCGATAGAGCAGATCTCAATACTCGCCGAAAGGGTTGGTGTACCGATCATAAAACATGCACAGGGAAGCGATCCATCGTCCGTGGCCTTTGACGCCATAGATCATGCCAGGGCCAGGAATCTGGACTATGTGCTCATAGATTCTGCCGGCAGGATGCAGACAAACAGGAACCTGATGGAGGAGATGAAGAAGATAAAAAGGGTTTCAAAGCCAGATCTCACCATCCTTGTACTGGACGCCATGATCGGTCAGGATGCCATTTCCCAGGCAGAGTCATTTTTTAAAGAAGTTGGATATGACGCAATAATTCTTACAAAAATGGACACGGATGCCAGAGGAGGAGCAATATTCTCAATCCTTCATCAGCTGAGAAAACCTGTGATGTTCATCGGTACCGGGCAGGGACTTGATGACATGATAAAATTTGATCCAGAATGGTATCTTTCAAGGATTTTACCCGAGTGATGACATTATGCGACTTATCTCCCCCACGGGCATATCAGTCGATATCAGTGGTATATTCTCCAGCTCAGCCAGCTTAAGAGCCAGGGCATCTATGTTTCCGGGCTGAATATAAACCACTGCAGCCGGCTTCAGTGGATGCGCCCTTATAGCTATCATCGGACTCCTGCCGAGCTTCACCTCCGTCAGGAAAATGATCCTCTGGCTGGACCATCCGTACAGTTTGTTGTATTCAGAATATGAAAATGAAAGCGCAGCCTTGATCCCGTCAATGATGGTGTAGCCTCTGATTTGCCTGTTTACATCAACAGAGGAGACGTTTGTACCATGGATCAGGGAAACGATTCTGGGAAGGCCGATATCTCTGTTATAGTCCTTAATGTCTATGAGTGCGTCAGTTGGAACGCCACTACTGAAACGTCTCTGAACTGAACCCCCTCTTTGACTGTCTATCTCAATCATCGCGTTCACAATCTTCCTGATGGACGCAATACCTGGAGACTTTCTCCTCCCCTTCTCATAATCACTTATCACGGAGGGAGAGATGCGCATGTACTTTGCAAGTTCAGATTCACTTATCCTGAACTCCTCACGCCACCTGCGTATGGTCTCTCCAGGTTCATCAGACATGGCGATCTGCCCTGCAATCTTCTCACAGATCTCTATCATTATCCACTGAGATTATTATATGCCGATATATAAATGACAATCAGGTCTGTAACTCCGTGTTTCTGTTTCTATCCCATGCAACAAATGTTCTCCACGTAAGCAGCAGAAGGAATGCTATCACGAATACCAGTGCAAACATTACATTCTTGAAGCCGGCCAGATCAATGAAATATCCACCTGCAAGCGGCACGAATATGCCGATCAGCATCATGATTGAGAAAAAAACGCTATTGGCAACATTCCTCTCCTCAGGCTTGAAAGATCTGGATATTGACAGCACGGAGAGCGGGTATGCCAGACCATGTGGTATGCCAAGCACCGCAAGAGCAGCTGCGAACATCCACACGTTCCGAGAAATGAGCATTATTGCAATTCCAGCAATTGATAGAGCCATTGTTACGTACATTCTGACCCTGAGCCTTCCCTTTACTTTCAAAGAGAGGAATATGCGTGAGGCAAGAGATGTGGTGAAAAACACGGAAAACAGCAGAGTCACTGTGGAAAGGCTTATTCCGAAACTCTGCTTCTCATATATTCCGGCAAATGCAATAAGGATTGCAAATGGAACGTTGTACGCTGTTATATTGTAGAGAGCTGTTCTGAAGCCGAAACTGGAGATTACTGGAATCCGATGCCCATCCCTTCTATCGTCAGGAAACCCAAGGAATGGGGAGAGCAGAGCAGATACAACAGCAAAAAGAGAAAAAACCAGGAATATGTTTCTCAGGCTTATGAACAGCAGGAGGTATGCCTCTATGGCCGGCCCCATTATCAGACTGAAGCTGAGAAAAACAGTATAAAGGGAAAGAACCCTGTCCCGTACCACAGGATCGGAAAAAAGGGATGCAGAGGTTATAATGTTCGGCATTATCATGCCAAGCAGAAAACCAGCGGCACCGGAAAGTATCCAGACAGTTATGAAACTTGAGTAAGAGAACGCCACAAGAACTGCAGCATAACCGACATTGGATAATATGTATGCCTTTCTTCTAGCTCCAGAATCAAGCTTTATGTTGATGAGTGCGGTGGCCAAAAATGTAAAAAGGGAGGTCATAGCGCTCAGAATGCCTATGTATGCTTGCGTGAAGCCGAGGTCATAATGTGCAAGCAGCGGTACAGACGTTACAAGCATATTGTTGCTGGCTCTCACAGCAAAAGTGGTTGAAAGTATAATAACCAGGCTCTGCAGAAAGGATAAAGATCCAAAGCCAGGCCTATTCATATTAATTTTATTCAGAACGAGATTACCTGATATCCTTCATTGACATACTTGGCAAGGCGCTCTCCAAAGGGTGAAAGCTGAATGCCCATCTGTGAAAGTTTCTGATCCACATTGTATTTTTTTGCGATAGCCACGCACGCGGAATCAACAGCTTTGGAATTAACAAGATCCATGAACGCCTCAGCATACTCGCCCTTCAGGTCAGCCACATACTCCTCCATTGGACCGTATAGCAGCACCTTTACGTCCTCGTATCTGCCGGATTTTGCCTGTCTTGATGCGGTTATTATTGACATGTTGGCCCTCTCGGGAGCTTCCTTTCCACTGATCAGAAGAAACAGTACCTTAGTCATAATTCCGCATCTCAATGTCAGTTATAAACAATGGCAGTTCAGGAAAAGGGTTAAATAGTCGTATCGGATATGCCGATATCGATAAATCGATATCGAGGTGAAAATATGTTTGGAGGAATGGGAAAAATGAGAGGAATGAGGCACATGAGGGGAGGGCTCAGGCTATGGGTGGTGTACCTGCTCAGGGAACGTCCTATGAATGGGGCTGAGATAATGGACGCGCTCGAGGAAAAGACTATGGGTATGTGGCGTCCATCGCCCGGATCTGTATATCCTATGCTTGAAACTCTTTCCGAGGAAGGACTGATTGAGAAGAGAGCGGATGGAAAGTACGAACTTACAAAGGAAGGGAAGGCCAATGCTGGAATAGCCGGATTATTTGAAGGAAAGTCTCCAAGGACTGTGTCGGAAGTCGTCGCTGAAATCGGCAACTACCTTTCGCTTCTGGAGGACCTCAAATCATCTGACCCATCTGAAATAGAGGAAAACAAAGAAGAAATATCCAAGCTTGCCGAGAGGCTCAAAAGCCTCTCCGCTTGAATATTTTCTCCTGTTCCAGCTTCATACCAACCATCAGATGAGTGGAAATCCTTAGAATATTTCTCATATCAGCTCATAGAAATGCGCTATGACCGTTACGCCGAAGTGAAGGTAAACGGATGATAGCCATTATCTGCTGACTCTAAATTTTTTTCTCGTATATCACAGATAGGTTTTCAAACTGGCAGAAACATTTCTCAGCTTGATTTTCTAAATTACAGATCTTCCGCCCGCTGAATATCTACTTTTACAGTCAGCAGGGTTCTCCTCGCCGTGTTTATAATTGCAGGATTGTCAGTACAGGGATGCGGAAGAAGAAAGTAACGTCGATGGCATAAATCCCGCATCAATGAAAAGCCGTCGCTTTGGAAATCCACCTTCAGGCATTATGATTTATGCATTCAGACTTTCAATCTATGATTCTTACTGTCTTATTCGCCGATCTCAGCCCTCTGATGATTTTAATTCTGGAACACTCAACACCAAAGTGGATGCAAAGCTGTCTCAGTACGTCAGCGTTGGCTTTGCCGTTCTCTCTTGGTTCATTTGTAAAAACCACGAGTCTGTTGCCCTCATAATTTATACTGGGTTTTCCGTGTTTTACCCTGACCTGTACAATCAACTAACTTCCAGCGACAGTGATCCATTTCCATTAAATCAATCTTTACGCCTTATGCAATACCCGGTCACCAGACTGCATATATTCATCTGTCGTGCATTTCCATAATTACACTTTATGAGGGCAATTATATGACAATATAATGGAGAATAACATCTGATCAATGGTAAAGACATTTCAAGGAGAGTTTCGAATCTATCCCATATTAGAGGAAACATAATGATATGCGCATGAAAGTTTTAGAAATCATTCATATCCGTTCAGAACACGGCAATTGCATCATCGTCAGATACCTTGTCTGTTATGAACATATGCACATATTGACATAAGGAGGAACAAATCGTCAACTCTTGACGATTTCAAAGACCGAAAGGTAACCTGGAATTATGAAAGACCACAGGAGAAATGGCGAGAGAATAGGTTCAGGTCGCATTATATCTTTGTATCGTATCAATAGTCACTATGGAAAGATTCAATCTTAATTCAACAGAATCTTAGGGTATAATCGATCTGTGTAAATGCGCATAACTTTTCCCATGCGCTTCTCATGTATCGTATTTGCTTATTATCATGGCACATGATCATGGGCATTGCGACAATTTCAGTCCATTGATCAGGAAAGCAGCGCTTCAGTTCCGGTACTATGTTTCGAATGACTGAAATAAGCAGAGAATTTCCGAATTCATATATGGATCGGCGGATCTTTTCAATCAGGCCATTCTCATTGATCCTTACTATGTATTCTGATACACAGATACGCTTCTTATCCCTATCCCATCTCGTGGTGTCTCTGTAGAGGTAATGGGAATTCCCTATCTTCTTGACCTCAACGGGAATACCGCATTCCTCACAGATCTTCTTTGCAATCTCCCTGATTCTTTGACCCATACATACTATAATGTCGTATACAACAATACTAATGACTCTATAATCAAAACTGCTAAAATACTGAATAACGGGGAATGCTCTGAAGGATTATGCCCAAGAAAAGTGTGGAGTAAGATTGATATATTTCTAAAAGCTTGCTTATATGTGTCAGTCGATAAAAAAATAGAGAAATTGAATAAAATTTTAGAAGATAGAAAGAAAAAAAGAGACGAGATTAAAGATAAAGTTAAAGAACTGGAAGAAAAGATCAAGAATGGCGATCACGCAGTTCTTAATTCACAAAGAATTGTAATGCTAGGTCGTAAGCTGAAAGAATGGAATAATAGAGTGAGGATTATTGAGGCTGAGTTAGAAATATTGAATCAGAAAAATCAAAAAGAAGAACAAAAGGTGAAAAGGTAGGGAGGAAGGAAAGTAATAATAGACCAGATTACTTAGAACTGGGATCACAATGGAACCCACAGATAACAGGTTGTACGAATACCTTGATGAGACTGGTTATTTAAGGAAAATTCTAGACATTAACAACCTCCTTCTAGAAAAATTATCTGTAATTCCAGAACTTTTTAGCATTGAAGATTTTTTAGAAATAGTATCATTATCTCTATATCCCAGGAAAAATGATGAAATGTATAGAAATTTAATTAAAACAATTCCAAAATTACCTTTTGACAAAGTTGATTCTATACTTGCCAACAATCAATCACAGTTGTTCTATAAAAAAATTTCACGTAGATACAGTTCAACAGCCGGTATCTTTTTTTTAACCTCTATTGTTATGGTAATATTCGTCATGTTCTCAAAAAATGTTTATCTCTTGCTATCCACAATTATTGTTTTTTTGGTGTCAGTAATAATGGAAATCCACTCGTTTAGAATTGATAAAAGGGCCCTAAAGATTCCGGATGTCGAATACCGCGGAAAAAAAGTCTTCAAAGTACCTCTCCGTAATTATATACCTGTGCTGGAACCACTTGAATACTTTGAAACTGGTCAACTAGATGATGAAGAAGCAGTGATTTGCCCTAAATGTCACGGCGAAGGTGAGTTGAAATACACGAGGAGGGAACTAGATGTTTCTAGTCTAAACTTGCCAGAAAACGTTCCTCTATGGGATCAATATAAAAATGTAACTTACACGTTCACTTGCAATCTATGTAATGGGCTTGGAAAATTTAACAAGATAAATGTAATTGATAAATATAATAGCGAAGCAAAAGAAATTAATAGAAAGATGGAAATTATTTTTGGCAAATTTCCTTCGATCAAGAAATGGAGTGATAATCTCAATAGCAATCTACAACTTTGGAATTCTAAACTAAAATCCTGATTCCACATAACTCTGATCACTACGGTTTCATTTTTAGATATAATAGGGACTACAATAACTAATATTGTTAAATAAATATAATTATCGTAAAAATCACAACTTTTTTTATCTTACCAATACCCAGTAACGAGAAAGACGCCGGAGTAATTTGAACTTCCATCACTGCCAACTACATACATGTTGACCATCATGCACCGGATAAGCGAATCTGGTTTGAATATCAAATACATTCGTAAATGGTTCTACAACTTCCTCATATAAAACAATGTACCTGAAGGAGCTGCGGATTCATTGAAGGAAGAGCATCAAGTTCTGTTGGTTCAATGCACTATCTATCGAAGGTAAAGTATGTGGATTACTGGTATGAACAAATTGTGGAAATATTGAGCGAAGTTTTTACGTTCGAAAAAAGTTACTATACTTCTGCGATTTTACCTCCGAACGATCCCATTGTTGACCTGCATGGCTTACTGATCGATTCCATCTATGCATCCAGAAACTCTTTAGCGCTCTTCTCTATAGCCTTGAACAGAACAACCATAACCCTCATGGCCGTTGGCCTGAATCTAATACCGGATGTACCTTTCCCAATTTTAAAGTGGGATTCCAGAGAACGTATGGCAGAGATTTCATTTCTCAATTAAACAGATAATATCTATTTATGGGAAAATATGATCAGTTTCCCTATCTTTTGCAACTAATGGGAATTGTTTAAGTAATTATACATATTATGTAAACAATGAGTTCAATCATTGTTAAAATGGACAAAGCTGGAAGAATTCATATCCCCGCTTCACTCAAGAATGATCTGGGACCAAAATTCATTATAACCAGACTTGGGGATAAGTTAATCCTTACCAATATCCCAGAAGATCCAGTAAAAGACCTTGAGGAAATAGGAAAAAGTATCCCCTACAAGACTCTGAAAACGTTGAGGAAGGAAATTATAGAAGAGGCATACAATGACTTACGCCGACACTGATTTCTTTTTAGCCCTACTTAAACCAACCAATTGGCTAAAGGAAAATGCAAGAAGAATTTTGGAGAAAGAGAAGGGGAAAATTTACACCTCCGAGGCCACCTATATTGAACTTATGCTATTGGCCAAACGATACGGGCTCGATCCAGTGAGAATTACTGTGGATGTGATGGCAATCTGCAACGAGAAAAATGGTGAGTACCAGGCAGCGGCTGAACTTATATCACAGAATGTTGGAGTTTTTGATTCATTTCATGCTGTTCACTCAAATGGGAAAATAATAAGCTCAGACAAAATCTACAGGAAATTAGGTATTGAACAGATTGACCTATCCGATGAGAAGCCAAAGAAATAGGCGAATTTTACACCATAACTAATTGTCAAATGTTAAAAACCCATTATTTTGCAATATAAGCCGCCGGAGGGATTTGAACCCCCGACCTGCTGATTACGAAT
>JAMDBD010000020.1 GCA_023484105.1 Thermoplasmatota archaeon | reverse complement strand
TAGGCTTGCAGGTAAAGTTCCAAAAAGGAGACTCACACAGATTTTTGCAATTATTGTTATAGCAGTTGCAATTTACATCATGTACCAGAACTATTCCGTTGTGATGCACCTTTGAAATCCATTTGGCCCAGATTCAATTCATTTGCGCGATAGCACAAAATTACTATTTAAGTACTGACAGGAGACTCGTGACTGCTTTGGCACTTTCAGAATGTATTAGAAGCAATCGTTTCGCATCGACGTTTTATAGTTTTGGTAATACAATAAACAGGACTTTGAAAATAAGGGAAACGTATGTGGTACCCTGTTCATTTCCCATATAAGCTGTAAGATAAAGCTTCATTTTTGCAAAATAATGCATTGCAGGTTCATTTACATTGCCAGTGGTCCATTTTTCCTAATTTTTCTTGAGACTCATCATCAAACTAAAAATCCATAACATTTCTATTTTCGGATGGGGTATAATTTTTAAGGTTTCTCGTAACACGTTCTGAGTTTTCTTTCATATCATCAATAGCGCAATTATATGACTGTTCAAATTAGAATGGATCTTATGGTTGAATGCTCCGACCGGGATTTGGACCCGGGTCGCCGGCTTGAAAGGCCGGTATGCTTGGCCGGACTACACCATCGGAGCATTTTCGCTGGTAAGCCGCCGAAGTTATATTTATCTTTTCTTCCAGACTGCTTTTGCAGAGCTGTAAACTTCTTACATCTCCCTTAAGATTTGGCTTTAAAATTTTTAAGAAATATATGCGCAAATTTGCCCTAAACTGCCCTGAATCTGAGAATTGCGCAGTAACCACCAAATTTCTGGATCATAATTCCTGGTTCGCTGCTCGCACTGAATACGAAGAACCTGGAACCTGATTCTTCTGCAATCTTAATAATGGATGATCCTTCGATGGTATGGAACTTATCCTCGGTGATCAGAAGGGTGTCTATTGCGGACATCTTGGCCATAGCCTTCACGGATTCATAGCCATATGCGGCAAGACCGTTGGTTGAGAGGTTTTTTAAGAACTGCTGGAGAAGCCTCTGCTCAGTGACGAGCCTTGATGATTCTATTACCTTCGATGCCTCATCTGACTGAAGAAAAGAATATATTGCAGCTTCATCGGTCCTGTCTGCTGCATAGCTCAGAATGCTGACACTGTTCATGGAGGATCTCAGGTAATCTGCCAGCCTCATTCTCGTAAGCCCTGGACCCAGTATTATTAATGTATGCACTTCCTTACCGCTTATTGTGTTCTGTATCTCCTTAAAATAGTCCTTCTCGCTGTATTTGACCTCATACATCTTTCCGCTCCTGCCTGAATCAATACGTGCGATAACATTTATTCCGTAGTTTCTTGCAGTTGCCACCAGACAGCTTTCGTCATCTAAAGCTATAAAGAGCACTCCCTTGACCGACTGTTCTGTTGCCTCAGATAGCAGTTCAATCTGCCCACTGTTCCATCTCTTCCCTATCAGTTCTATAGAATCGCCTGGAGAAACGTTAACAGACTGATGGACGTTGATTAGTTCTTCCGGGCCTTCCTTCACTATGCCAAGAATCTTGAGCGTATCCGTAAAATTTCTGAACTCGACCCTATCGACGGCGATGCTCAGAGTAACTGGTTTACGCTGGGATTCCTTTGACCTTATCATGTCCTCCCTTTTTTCTTCCCTCCTGAAGACCGTTGCCCTGACCATATCTCCAGGTTCAATTATATTCGAAAGATACCACAGGTCATTGTCGTCGTCCACGGCGATCAGCATCTTCTCTGTATTACGGTTCCCGGAGACTATCCTCATTCTGCTCCACCGACTTTTTCAGGCATGGTTTCTCTGCCACAGAATGCATTAAAATAATTATTCATCCAGCCCTTCCCATCTGGAGGAAATTTTATTTTCAACCCCTATGGCATCCAGCAGCCTTGATATCACAAAGTTCACCATGTCATCAACCGACCTGGGCTTTGTATAGAATCCGGGCATAAAAGGAAGGACAAGCACCCCATTCACTGAGAGTTTCAGCATGTTCTCCAGTGTTATTGAGCTCAGAGGGGTTTCTCTGGGCACTATGACAAACCTTCTTCTTTCCTTCAATGCCACTGATGCAACCCTCGTTATCAGTGAATCGGAAATGCCGGCAGCAATCTTGGAAAGGGTGGAAATTGAACATGGCACAATGACGTATGCATCAAATATGAAACTTCCAGAACTCACCCTGGCCCCTACATCTGAATCCTGATAAACGAAATCTGCCCTGGATTCCAGTTCCGACGGATCCATTCCAGTTTCGAACTTTATGACCTTCTTTGAGTTATCGCTCATCACAAGGTGGATTTCCTCATCCCTGAGTTCCTTCAGAAGCCTGACTGCAAGTATGCTGCCGGATGCCCCTGTTATGCCTACTACCACTTTTTTGCCAGGCATTTTAAACTACTTCTTTCTGTTGAAGACGTAATACAGAACGACTACTGACGCAGCTATCGCTATGAGCACACCGTAATAGAGGTCATTGTTGCTGGCCTTCTTGATCGGCACGGACCAAGAAAATCCAGGGTAGGCGCCTGCATCCAGCGCCTGAATGTTTGTATATCCAGAAATCTGCGATTGATCGTTCTTTGTCATATTGAAAGCCTTGGACATGTTGGCCACCGAGTCGAAGCCGATCTGGGAAAGCGCAAGAACAAACTGCATACCGTATGGATTAAGGCCAGTGTATGAAAGGTCGAAAACGATGAGATACTGTGTCACGTTTGTACTCCAGTTATAGGAAACATAAGTTGAGTTGTCAAATACATCGGTGAAGAGTTCCTTCCACTGAACGTCCGTTATGGTATAATGGACGCCCTGCGAACCCTGAATGTAGTAAGTGAAGCCGGGCAGTGTGCTTGGTGGTGGTGACAGAGTGGGAATACCAGCCGAAGAAAAACTGCTTCCAATGAAGATGAGAGCAATCAGGGGCGTGATGATTAGCATGTAGACGGACTTCTTCATGTAAGGCATGGTTTAACAAAAACGGATAATTAATATTATGTATGGTGCCCAGATTCACAGTACTGTACGATCCCTTTCTCCTGATCTCCTGATATATATCATGAGTGCCGACCGCCCCTCGTGATCTCACTGGAATCAGGACCTGGCATTATGAATTTCTTTCCATCGAGGTCCTTTTCAAGGATTATCTTATTGCCAGACCTCAGGGAATTAAGTGCCCTTTTCCATACAAGCCTGTTTATTCCTTCCCTTACTGCTGTTTTTCTTGCCTCACGCAGACTCTTCCCACCACTGCGCAGTATGGCCTCTGTTGCCCTGTTCTCATCCCTTATGCCGAGGATGGACACTGCAAGAATGTATGATAAAGCAGCTGAAATCGCGGCTACTGCCACAACATACCCGCTGTTAATTACAATTCTTGAAAAGAAATATGTATTTCCGTCAGAGGTGACCATAATGGTCAGGTTTGTTTTTCCCAGCGGAAGATCCGCTCCAATGCTGTAACCTTCCCCTGCATAATGGCCATCCACATACCAGCGAACCTGGATTTCAGGGGTTAAATGCCCTGATAGATCTGCATAAAGTTCCCATCCGGTGATCCCCTGAACCGCTGCAATGCTCCCACCAGTAACGCTTGAATAGTAGAGGTTTGAAAAGCTGATTGCCTCACTGGAGTTGCGATTTCCGCACATGTCGGTTACGAAAAGGGATATTTGATAATTCCCGTCAACCTGGACCTTAACATTGAATGTGCCATTTGCCATCAGTGACCTGCTGGCGACTTCTCCGTTCATGATCAGCAGAACGCTTTTCACAGGAACCTTATCTGATATGCGGTAGCTCACATTCAGGAACGGTGACATTATCAGCCTTATCGAAGATAATGAGACAGATATGCCTGGCTCTGCATTGTATGAATAAACCATGCTTTCAGCGCTTTTATGGTTTCCTGATGCCGAAATGGCAGTTACCATGACGGAATATGTGGCATTCATTTCTGGAAGCTGAAATGATATCGTGCTGCCCTCTGAAGACAGGTTTTCCCGCTGAGTCCCGTTACCAGAGAGGTTGATATCATATCTCTCTCCTCTGGGAATGGAAAATGCCACAGTGCTGCTGTTGATATATATCCTGGCAGGTATGTCAGGACTGGCCGGTATTGTGTTGTTCACCCTGAGAATGGTTGTGTATATCGACCTGGTTCCGCTCAGACTGACTGCCAGCACCTGTATCTGATAATTTCCGTTGACCGTGAAAATACCAGAGTGACTGCTGAAAGTCAGATTGAATGAGTTGTTGAAAAGATATACTGCTTTGGATTCACCGTTCAGGAATACGGAAACTGAAATACTGCTTGTTATATTCGCCATTCCGCTGATGGTGTAGCTGTTGTTTTCTGAGTTTCCCCAGAATGAGTAATAGCTGTCAGTTGAATGTTGCACGTAAAGTGCGGGATCGTATCCTATTCTTATCACTGTAGCATTTGCCAGGCTGACGTTTATTCCTGAAACCGAGAATGCACTGATGGATATCCTGTTCTCACCTTCCTGAAGCACCATGGTCAGACTGTCATTTTCCGTCTCAAAGATCTTTCCTGAATCGCTGACAGAATAGAATTTCGCCCATGAGAGTGATGACCAGCTTATATTCATGATGCTGGATGATGTGTATCCTGAAACGAGCGATGTGGTGAAGTTTTTCCTGGAAAGCCCTATTATTCTGACATGATAGCTGTAGTTGTAGTATCTGCCAAAGATGTCTAGTATGCTGAAATTCAGCCATGATGCTCCGTTGAATGTTCCGTTGATCAGAGTAAAATTTCCTGACGTGCCTATGCTCTCTGTTATACCCAGGCAGGTAACGGTGATGCCGCTGACCATCCAAGGATCATTCACGCTGTATCTCACAACAGATCCGTTTGATAGAAACGATCCGTTCGCAGCAGTTGATGTGAATCCCGGCCAGTAGTTATCCACCTTAACAGTGACAGATTCACTGTATGTAATACCCTGATCATTTGCCACTGAAAATTCCGCGGAGTAGTTTCCGTTTGGAATTCCCTCTGCTCTCACTTCCATGTGCTGTGATACCGATCGGAAGGTTCTCCCGAAAAATTTCAGTGATGCGATATAGGCTGAGGAGCTGTTCACGCTATATGTTATGCCTGTTGTGTTTTCAACTATCACAACACGCGGGAATGAAACCCTAATCATTCCCTGCACCGCAGGAATTCCCTGTGGCATCAGAACCTTGATAATGCCTTTGCCGATGGAGACCCATTCCTGAATTCCATCTCCTGCGGCAATAATATTCACCGTTGAATTCACTCCGGTTACGTAAAGAGTGCCGTTGGTGCTCATCATATATCCCTTTTCATAGAGAAGATTTCCGCCAGTTACCCATGAAAGTCCTCCTGATCCTGAAAAGTATCTGCAACATGGGGAAACGTACATATAGTATGGTTTTCCGTATCCTGTGAATCGTATAATGCTTGACACGCTTCCGTCAGAAACGCTTCTTGATATCACTGAGGATCCGTTCCAGAAACCCTGGCTGTAGGAACTGATGTTCTGAAGCGTTATCCTGCCTGCAGATGATGAGGCTTCAACAGTTTTTCCATCACCTTCCAGTATTGCCGATATACCATCTGTGCCGGAATGGGCGCTTATTATTTTCATTGACTGAACGTAGGCCGATTCCTTCAACTGCGTCATGGAACCGCTGCTGTTGAGTTCTATCGCGCCGTACTGGGACATGGCGATCAGGCCTTTTCCTGCGATGCCGATCACATAACTGTAATTTACAGAACTTGCATATTCCTCCGTCATTACTTTCATTCCGGAGTCCACTCTGTCCACGATAGTGCCAGAGATGCCTGAAAATATGAAATATGCGCTGCTGCCTGCGTCAAGTGATTCCACAAAGGTGAAGTTTTCAGGATCATCAGGTGGAAGTACAACTGGAAATCCTGTCCTGTTTGCGTAGTTGTATGAATAAACAGACCCGTTCTCATAGGGGATCAGAACGCTGTTCGTCTGTGGCATGAATTCGCTCTCATTCGTCACCATTCCATATTCCGGTATACCGCTGACAGAGTAGTTTTCAGAATCAAGATGCCTGCTTTTCATTAACTCCGGAAACACGGTTTCATGGATGAGACTGATTTCATATACCGTTATGTTTGAGATGTCTCCGCCAATGAACATTGTTACAGTTCCGGACATCACCATATTTCCGAATGACACTGGCGGCAGCACAGATCCTTTCTCATCCATCTGTATGAATCCTGTATCGTTGCCGGTATAGGACTGAAACTCCCTTAAACTATCAATTCCAAAGGGCATTTCGCCTGATCTGCTTATCACGGTGCCGTTCATTTCCATGCGGGTCTCAAATCCGTAAAGGGGTCCGAACATTACCGACATGGAACCGTTATCTTCCAGTGAGATTGTGTCGCCTGTGTAGGCGCCATCCTGGGAGTCGTTCCAGGAGAAATTTATGCAGATGGAATAACCCGCAGGAACATCCATTACCGATTCCAGAAATGAACCGGATCTGATTGACCCGGTGTTAACGTTGAGCCCCACGCCATACTGGCTTTCCTCCACTGAATAGTTCACTCTGCCATGAACTGTAAAACCAATCC
Organism: Thermoplasmatota archaeon; assembly: GCA_023484105.1. Lineage (GTDB taxonomy): Archaea > Thermoplasmatota > Thermoplasmata > Thermoplasmatales > Thermoplasmataceae > JACWAH01. The sequence goes on along the minus strand of JAMDBD010000020.1, from coordinate 41,201 downwards.
AGCTGGAATTTTCAGGCCGTGACCCCACCCGCATTTCCGAGAAGTTGTAAGTGTATCCTGATACTGACGGAGTGTTATTCCCCTGTGGAATGAATGTATTATGCGGCATATAGGAAGCAACTGAAACCAGTATTACCGCCATAACCATAAGAGCCCTGATTTTCACGGCCCGGTAACGCAGAACTTTAAAAGATTTTTCCGGGCATGTGCCCTCGACGCACCTGATCAATGCAGATTTATACTGCAAACTGCTATACCAAATCATGATAAAAGCTGCGGTGAACGGATTCGGTACCATCGGCAGAAGAGTTGCCTATGCTCTCTCTCTACAGGAAGATATCAGTGTCACCGGGATAGTGAAGAATACACCGGACTACGTTGCAAAACTTGCTTCCGAGAGATACAACATTTATGTTCCTGACGGCAAGAGAATGGAGGCTTTCGAGAAGGAGGGAATCAAGGTCAAGGGTACACTGAAAGATCTCCTTGCCGCTTCCGACGTAGTTGTGGACTGCACCCCGGAAGGGATGGGGAAGGAGAATCTTGAACTCTACAAAGAGAGGAAGGTCAGAGCCATATTCCAGGGTGGGGAGGAGAAGGATGTGGCCGATGCAAGCTTCAACGCATATTCCAATTTTGAAGAATCTATAGGGAAGAACTATGTGAGGGTTGTATCATGCAACACAACTGCGCTAGCTCGAACACTGTTTCCTCTGCAGGAATCTTTTGGCATTTCCGAGGTGAATGCAACGCTTCTCAGAAGGGCGACAGACCAGAACGACAGTAAGAAGGGGCCAATAAATGCGGTTGAGCCAAGCCTGAAGATCCCATCTCACCATGCACCTGATCTGAGAACTGTGATGCATGGCCTGAACGTTGAGACCGTTGCGATAAAGGTGCCAACAACCCTGATGCACGTTCACGTGGTTGAGGTGCATCTCTCAAAACCTGCGCAACTTAGAGACATAATGGATTCATGGGAGGCAAGGCGCAGGATCATGCTTATAAGCGGGAAGGACGGGAGAAGTTCCACCGCTCAGGTCATGGATATGGCAAGGGAGATGGGCAGGGACAGATCAGACCTGTACGAAATACCGATATGGAAGGAGAGCGTGACGCTGAATGGAAACAGGCTCAGATATATACAGGCTGTTCATCAGGAGAGCGATGTCATACCGGAGAATGTGGACGCGATCCGCGCCATGTTCAGTACAGCCAGTGCGGCAGATTCCATAGGGAGGACGGATCGTTCTCTCTCGATCAAGGGAAGAGTGATATGATTGGTTGAAAGAAAGAAAGAGGGGAAAAGCGAAGAGAAGAATGAGGATAAGATGGAAGAGAGGAAGAAGATTGCAATAGAGGATCTGCCTGGCGTTGGAGAGGCAACCGCTGAAAAGCTCAGGGAGGCAGGTTATGATGACCTAATGACACTGGCAGTCGCCTCGCCAAAGGATCTGGCAGAGGTAAGCGGGATCGCAGAGGGCCAGGCATCAAAGATCATTGTTGCCGCCAGAAGAATGGCAGACGTTGGCAACTTCGAAACCGGCGAGGAGATACTCGAGCGCAGGCGTGAAATAAGCAAGCTTACAACGGGCAGCAAAGCACTGGACGATCTTCTCGGGGGAGGGGTTGAAACTCAGTCCATAACTGAATTCTATGGAGAGTTTGGTTCGGGAAAGACCCAGATAATGCACCAGCTGGCTGTAAATGCCACAATGCCTGCTGAAAGAGGCGGATTCTCATGCCACGTCCTTCTCATTGACACTGAGAACACATTCAGGCCGGAAAGAATAATACAGATGGCAAAAGCCAAAGGACTTGACCCTGAGGAGGTGCTCCGATCCATACATGTTGCAAGGGCATACAACTCGCATCACCAGATACTGCTTGGAGAAAAAGCAGCCGAGATGACGAAGGAATTTCCCATAAGGGTTCTCATTGTGGATTCACTTACTTCGCATTTCAGGTCGGAATACATGGGAAGGGGATCGCTTGCAGAGAGACAGCAACTGCTCAACAGGCACATGCATGATCTGCTGAAGTTTGGCACCATATACAATGCTGTTGTAGCAGTGACAAATCAGGTTTCTGCCAGGCCGGATGTCTTCTTCGGAGATCCAACTTCACCGATAGGCGGGAACATTGTTGGACACACAGCCACTTTCAGAATATACCTGAGGAAGAGCAAGGCCGGAAAGAGGATTGCACGTCTGGTTGACTCACCCTATCTGCCTGAGGGTGAGGTGGTCATACAGGTTGGAGAAGACGGAATAAGCGATGTCAGTGCCTGAGAAGCGAATAAATTTCTGGAAGCAGATTGAGGAGAAGTTTCAGAAGAGCCCGTCCAAGCTCGAAACCATAAAAACGCTGATATCCCTTGGCATTTCTGTGCGTAAGGAATATGATGAGATCCGCTTCTATTCAGGAAGCATAGAGATCAAATCGAATGCAATATCCAGAGGCACAGAAATTGACAGAAGGGTTGTGGCAGAGGTTGCTGGAATAATTGTGAACGATCCATTGCTTTCAGAGATATTCTCAGGCATAAAACCGATACCGGATCTGAGTGGTATAGGGGCAAAATTCGGCTTCGGCGTGATAGAGATAATACCGGTTGAGGCGTCAACCCCCGGCATAATAGCCGGTGTTCTTGACGTGATCGCAAGCAGTGGCCTGAACGTGAGGCAGGTCATAGTGGACGATCCGGAGATAGTTCGCGAACCGAGGGCAAAGATTGTTACGGACAGGCCGGTGGATCCGGCCCTGATACCATCCATCAGGAATGTCGCGGGTGTCAGGGCAGTGGTGATACTTTAGCTATGGCGATGCAGAATGCAGAGTCTGTTTTGAATGGTCTGAAGCTCAGACCGCATCAGAAAGTCGCGGTTGATTTCATAGTTGATGGCTTGAGAAGGGCTGACAGTGTGATACTGGAGTCACCGACAGGTTCAGGTAAGACACTGATAGCACTTACTTCGGCATACAGATATGCATCGGAAGAGGGGAGGAAAATACTCTATCTTACAAGGACAAACTCCCAGCAGCAGGCTGTGTTCAGAGATCTTGGATTATTTCTGAGGGGATCAGGAATAAGGGCAGCTCCGCTTCAGGGAAGGCAGAACATGTGCCTTCTCTACAGGGAGATTTCACAGGAGACGGAGTTTTCCTCGGAGTCCCTCTCCAGATTCTGCAACAGCAGGAAAAAGATGGTAAGAGAGGGTAATCCTTCAGCCTGCAGATTCTTTAACAGCAGGATCTCGTCCAGGGAGACCTCAGACAGGATCCTTGGCGGCTTCATGACGGCAGAGGAACTTCTTCTATTCGGAAGGGAAAACACCATATGCCCATATGAGTCGGTCAAGGCATCGCTGAAGAGTGCGGATCTGGTTGTTGCACCATACGCATTCTTCCTGAACTATAACATTGCAGAGAGATTTCTTGACCAGTGGGGTGTTGATCGCAGCGACCTTGTGGTGATTCTTGATGAGGCGCATAACCTTCCGGACCTGGCAAGAAACATTGCCTCCTTTCAGATATCGGTGAGATCTCTGGATGCTGCAGAGTCTGAGATAGGAAGATACGGGGATCCTGAGCTGATCCACGGTATCCATGCCTCGGATGCGGTTGAGTACATGCGTGATTCCATACAGGTGCTTGCCAGGGATTTCCTGGGAGATAATGATGAATCCAGGATAAAGCACACCGCATTCATGGAGAACCTCATGATCGTTTCAAAGCAGTCTTCTGCAAAGATTCATGAGATGCTTGTCAATCTTGACATACACGGCGAAAACGTTGCTAGCACTATGGAGAAGGAAGGTCGTATTCCAAGATCCCACATACTCGCGATCACCCAGAAGATACTGGCAATGGATGAGCTCGATGAGGATCTCTATATATCAACCATATCATCGGATAATGGCGGGACACTTTCCGTTTCGTGCCTGGATCCATCAAGGGTTCTCGACCCCCTGAGGCTTTCCAAGACCGTTCATATTTCAGGCACCCTGAGTCCAGTGGACTCATACATGAAAATAACAGGTTTCACTGAATCCAGATACAGGATCATTGGGCCTGTATTTCCGGAGAGGAACCACCTGATGCTTTACAGCACGGAGATCACCACCAAATATGACAGATTTGACAGTTCTGAGATTGAGAGAATGAGATCCATGATAGAGCACATAATTGCCACTGTGAAGAGGAAGTGCATAGTCTTTTTCCCCTCGCACGCTGTGATGGAAAAGGTGATTTCTGGCGGATTTGTATTCCCCTTCCTTGCGGAGCTGAAATCCATGAATCAGGAGGAAATATCTGAGGTCATATCTGACTTCAGGAATGGAGAGATGCCTCTTATGGCCGTCTCAGGAGGCAGAATATCCGAAGGTCTGGATTTTCCAGGCAGACAGCTCCAGATGGTGATAGTTGCCGGAATACCATACCCAAGGCCTGACGTCAGGCAGAAGGCCATGTTCCAGTTTTACGAGAAGATGTACGGTAGTGGATGGGAGATGTCCGTTACATTCCCGGCAATAGTCAGGATCAGGCAGGAGATAGGCAGGCTGATACGAAGTGAGTCTGACTACGGGGTCTCCATAATTCTCGACAGCAGAATTTCAGCCCACAGGAAGTACTTTCCTGGCCTTCGATCCTCCAGTGATCCTGCAAAGGATGCACTGCACTTCTTCATGGAGAGAGATTATTCCATGGATAGCCCGGGAAATGCATGATTCCGCATCTCTGATCCGTTTCAGCAATATCGGTGTCATTACCCTGAGGGAATGGATACAGCATTTCATATAATGCTGGAATTATCTGAACATTTTCATTTAATGGACTGAAGGTTCATAAGAAGCGGCTGGAGGGATTCCCTCACCCTGCTGCCAAGATCTGTCAGCCTGTACAACAGAATCCTGTCCTCCCCGGTGAATTTTTCCACGATCCCCAGGCTTATCAGTTCCTTGAGCCTCCTGGAGATGATTGTTGCACTTGAGAATGGTATGTCCCTCAGGATCTCGTTGAAGTTTTTCTTTGCAACGCGGTTACCCAGTATGCCGATGATCATGATGGTGTATTTCTTTCCCAGAATTCTCAGAAGAGGTAGTGCAGGATCAACGCATATGACGGTTTCACCATATTCAAACATGCACGCCTTCTCCCTGTTCTCAATGCGAGAATCCGGCAAATTCCAGTCCATTATTTTGAATAGTTCCCGCAGTAAATAATAGTTTACGTTTTCATCTTTATATTTCAAGGCAATTCATATCCATGGAAACAAAGAGAGTGAAACTGAGGGTATACGGAATGACCTGCGAAGACTGTGCCATTACGGTTGCCCGAAAACTGAAGGAACAGAATGGTGTCGTTGATGTGAAGGTCTCGCTGAAGGACGGAAGTGCAGATGTTGAACTGGAACCGTCAGCCACCAGGCCTGAAGATTTGCTGAAAAATCCGGTGTTCAGAGGATCATCACACTACAGGGCAACCCTGGTGGACAGGTGATAAATTGACGGAAAGCACTAACGGCAATTCGTCTTATGACCTTGTCATAATTGGCAGGGGGGCTGCTGCATTTTCTGCTGCTATAAAGGCATCTGAGATCAGCCACGGGGAGATGAGGATCGCCATGGTTGGTACCGGCCCGCTTGGAGGCACATGTGTCAACGTCGGATGCGTCCCTTCGAAATACCTGCTTGAAGCTTCCCATGCTGTCTTCAATCCCTCCCATCCAAGAATCGCCGGAATACATTCCACTGAGGTGAAGCATGATTTTTCCGAAATCATGAATGGGCTCAGATCCTACGTGGATCATGCGAGGGATTTGAAGTATGCAAAGGTTATCCAGAGCTATGGCAACGTGACAGTTTATGAAGGGCTGGGCAGGTTTTCTGATCCACACACTGTGATCGTTGAAAATCCATCCGGAAATGAAACCGCAAGGATTTCAGGATCAAACATACTGATTGCAACAGGGTCCAGACCGGTTGTACCAAACATAAATGGCCTCACCGAGTCAGGTTTCATAACAAGTGACACCATATGGAACCTGAATGACTTACCAGAATCAGTTGCCATTATAGGCGGCGGTGCTGTAGGTCTTGAAATGGGACAGGCGCTGCTGCATCTTGGATCAGACGTTACGGTGATAGAGGCCCTGGGTTCGCTTTTGCCGCAAACCGAGCCGGAGATTGGTGCTGCGCTGAAAAAAAGGCTGGAAAGTGAGGGTATGAAATTTGTCCTGGGTGCAAGGGTCAGCAATGTCAGGAAGTCCAGAGATGGGAAGACCCTTACTGTCATAACGCGCAAGGGCAGCGAGAATCTGGAGGTTTCTGAAGTTATTGCAGCGACTGGAAGGGCTCCAAATACAGATCGCCTGAACCTTGATGCTGCAGGAGTGAAAACTGATCCCCATGGCCTTATAACCGTTTCAGACAGGATGAGGACCACCGCAGACAATATATTTGCTGCCGGCGACTGCGTCTCAAAGAAAATGTTTCTTGAAACCCTTGCGGCTAGGGAAGGTGCTGTGGCTGCCAGCAATCTCTTCGGCGAGGATATGGTTGTGGATTATGAGTCTGCAACATGGGCAGTGTTCACAAGCCCCCAGGTTGCAGGAGTCGGGATGACGGAGAATGAGTATTCCAGGAAGAACGGTGCATGTTCCTGCAGGGTTTTCAGCCTTGAGAACCTGACCAAAGCCAGCATTATGGGGGAAACTGAGGGCATAATAAAGATCACTGTGAACCCGGCGGATGGCAGGATTGTCGGAATGCACATACTGGCGCCGAATGCAACCGACATCATAACGGAAGGGGCATATGCAGTCAGAAACGGTTATACCGTGGATGATATCATTGCAACAAGCCACATATTCCCTTCGCTCTCTGAAGGTGTAAAGCTCGCAGCACAGTCATTCATAAGGGATCTGTCGAAGATGGCCTGCTGTGTTGAGTGATGGAAATGAATGCAAAAGAGATAACTTCAGAACTTGGCTTTGAGGAGACTGTAGCTCAGCTCAAAAGATCCATAGAGGATAACGGGCTCAAGGTGGTTTCTGAAATTAATGCGCAGGAGAACCTCAAAAGAATTGGGGTTCACATAGAAGGAAACAGGATCCTTGAGGTTTTCAACCCGAAACTGGCCTCTGAAGTCTTCAGCAGCGACATCAGGGCAGGCATAGTACCTCCTCTGAGGATATATATCTACCAGTATCAGGGCAAAACCCACGTTTCAGTTCAGAGTGCTGCAGAGATGTTCGCAGGATATAAGGGGCTGGAAGAACTTGCCATCAGGGTAGATTCCATCCTCGAATCCGTGATCAGGAATGCCGGACTTATTGCTTAGGAACTGCCCTGCATCTCTCTTCGTTCAATTCATCATTTCTCCTGCTATGGATCTTGGCCATTTACCTGATCAGCATGACCTCAAGTTCACTGGCTGAGGTATGGGTCTAGAAGGTCCCTCACAACGGTGATTGATTTTCCTCCACCAGGCATTTTTCCATCCCTTATTATCAGGATTCCCCTCATTCCTGCCTCCACCGCGGCTTCAACTTCCTCCTCAGAATCCGATATGAAAAGAATGTGTTCCGGTGCTACTGATATAGTCGTAGATATCTTTCTGTAACTGGCCGGATCCTTTTTGCCTCCAACCGCAGTGTCAAAATAGCCATCTATATAGGCGGTCAGATCACCCTCCGGCACGGTGCTGAAAAGAAGCCTCTGGGATAATACACTGCCTGATGAATATATGTACACAGATATTCCGGCATTCTTCCATATGCGGAGTGCTGCGGGCACGTCTGAGTACACCTGTCCTCTTAGTTCACCGGAAGAGTATCCATCATGCCAGATCCTTCCCTCTATTTCCTTGAGCACCTGCGCCTTGCTGTCAACCGCAATCAGATACCTGAATGCATCAGAAAGCGCCTGCAATCTCTCCTTTCCATCACCCCTGCCAATGGCCCTTCTGTAATTTTCCGGAAGAACCCCTGTACCAAGAATATCTGCCTCCAGATCCCGCAAATCAGCAGAATCCTGGTGATTTTCCAGGAAGGCCTGGATCTTCCGGTCAGCATAACTGAAAAGGGTTGACTTTACAAAATCTACCGGCGTTGTTGTACCCTCAACATCAAGTATTATGCAGTCAATCTTCATCTCTCTGAGGCCCATTGTCATCTACGTGTTTCGGAAACCTGGAAATAATACGGGCCAAGGCACACAGGCTGATGCAGGGAGTCAATGCCACTGTCTGTATAATGCGGTGTCCATCCACTCCTGTCCTGGAAGAGCCTTATTGCCCTGATCCTTTTCTCACCGCAGAGGTTGAACCAGTGCCTCGTACCCCTTGGTATGGATATCAGATCACCTTCATGAACCTCTATTGAGATGACATCACCGCCATTGGAATGAACGTGGAATATGCCCCTCCCCTTCACGGTGTAGCGCACCTCATCCTCACTGTGCGTATGTTCCTTTCTGAATTTCTCAAGCATAGATTCAATTCCAGGAGTGTCTGGCCTCATGTCTATTACGTCTGCAGTTGTGTACCCTCCATCTCTCTTCAATTCCTCAATTTCCCCTGCATATGCTGAGAGAATCTCATCAGGGGTCGCCGAATCACCATCCACCCTGTCCTTTCCCCATGTAGCGTACACTATGCCATAGCTCGCCAGAAACTCCCTGGCTTCTTCGTATGCCTCTATCCTTATGCCTTTCTCAGGAATTGTCACAATAGCCATATCGTTTCACCCGTCACAGCATTCAGAACTGGCCACCTGCCATCAGAGTCCTTCCATAGACCTCCAGAAGGAATTCAATGGCCTCTGCATGCCTTTTTGCATCATCCAGCGTATTCCCCCAGACATACAGGCCATGGCCCGCAAGCATGAAACAGTGCAGATCCTCTCTTTCTGCAAGAAGTTTCTCAATGTGAACAGAAAGGGCAGGCATATTCTGAGAGTTAGGAAGCACTGGAATCCACTCGGTATGGTCATGAGAACTGACGTTATCCAGCCCCTTCAGCATCTCATACCCTTCAATCCTGAATCCTCCTGCCTTTTCAAAACGGGTTGATATTATAGTGCCCCAGACAGAATGAGTGTGAATAACAGAACCAGCTCCTCTTGCCATTATCGCCGCGATATGAAGTGGTGTTTCGCTAGACGGCTTTCCTGTTCCTGATATGATATTACCACTTCCTTCAATCGCTAGTATTCCATCCTCAGTCAGGTTGCCCTTGTCAATGCCGCTCGCAGTTATGGCAATCAAAAGAGGGCTGCGCGAGACGACCGCGCTCAGGTTTCCGCTTGTACCAAGAAGCCAGCCTCTGGAATGGAACTCTGATCCTATCTTTATGAGCCTCCGGCTGATCTCCCTGAATGCCTCCCTCTGCCCCTCAACGATGATCTCCAGGTTTTGCAATTCCTTTTTCCTCAGTTTTTAGATGATATTAATCCCTATTAATTTTAAGTGCAGATATATTACCATCAGTAATATGGAAACATGCTCCCACTGCCACGATGCGTGTGATTAACGAATTATCAGTATTCTTCGCTTCAGAATGGCAGGTGAAACGCTATGGTTTTTTTCTTTTCATATCGGAGATCTTCTGGATGAGGGTGTTGAAAACCAGGTCCATTGCCTTTGCATTCGGGTTACTGATGTCCCCCATGCATATTCTAGTGTCGACAACGTCGGCATAAAGCTCTCCGGAATCTGTGTGAAAATGAAGCACACCAACTCCAGAATGGTAAAAGTGGAATGGCGTCCTTTCCTTAAGCCCGTTTATTTCCCTTACCTTTTCGATAAGAGGGGAAATTCCGGCAAGGTCCGTCATGATGGCATGCTTCATGCTGCCTGCATGGAATATGTCAATATAATTTGCTGCTTTATGCCCTGAGACCTTTTCAGAGATATTATGCGGGAGAGCAGGCCTTTGAAGCATTGATAGCGGCAGCATTCCTGAAAATGATGCGCAGCTATTTGTGCAGTCTGTGGTCTCTTCAGGACGACATCCTTTTTAATCCACTGCATAATACAGATTATTGCCTGGAACATTCTTCAAATCGCTGGCCAGCGGTAGTTCTGGAAACTGCTCCGTGATAACAGATGGGGAGTTCATGCTCGTAATCGACTTTGGCATTTCTCTGAAGAGGTTCACAGCTTTTCTGAATGATGAGGGTTTGGAGCCTGATTCCATTGCACTCATGATCTCGCATGAACACAGCGATCATGCCGGGAATGTGAAGCTTTTCAGGAAGAAGATTTCCGGTGAGATTTATGCCAGGAGAAAAACCCTCGAGGCGTGTGGAGTTTCAGGATACGCAATGCAGGAAAACATGGCGTTCGGGAGTTTCAGCGTTTCATCCGTCGGAGTTTCTCATGATGCCGTGGATCCTGTTGGTTTTGTCATAGAAAGATCAGGCAGGAAGATTTCAGTGGTCACAGATCTCGGTACAGTTTCAGAAGGGCTGATAGATGCAATGTCAGGGTCCTCAATAATAGGTATTGAGGCAAACCATGACCTGGAAATGCTGATGAACGGCAGATATCCAGAGCATCTGAAGAGAAGGATTTCAGGTCCGAAGGGGCATCTGTCCAACGATCAGTGCGCGTCCCTTGTGGCTTCAGTGTACAGTGGTGATGCCAGGGTGATACTGATGCATCTGAGCAAAGAGAACAACAGGCCTGAGATTGCCAGGAATACAGTCATTTCTGCCATGGTTTCAGCCGGGATAAGCAGCCCAGATGTTATGGTTGCTACGCAGGAGGCCGGAAGCGATAAGATATTTCTATGATTGCCCTTCACATTTTTAACCTGCTGTGGGCTAACGAATACCATTATAATCGGATTGACCATTTATGGATGGTATAGCCCCGTGGTGTAGTGGCCAAGCATTTCGGACTTTGGATCCGACGACGGCAGTTCGAATCTGCCCGGGGCTGTGTGAGATCATGATAAGGATAATCGGGAGAGAGACCAGAAATCTGGCATCTGAAAGGGAGATCGAGATTGGAGAGATAGCAAGGCAGTATGGTTTAACGCAGGAGAGATATGTTGCCGTGCTGAACGGAAAGCCTGCCACATGGGACAGGATAGCAGGAAAGGACGACGATCTGGTCTTCCTTGAGGTCTTCTCCGGAGGTTGATTCCACCCCTTTTTCATTTCTTCAGATTCCCAGGCCGTATGAATAATATTAATTATATGGTACGGTTTATCAGACCATGTACTCGCTTCAGGCACTCGCTTTTGCAATACTTTCGTTTCTGCTGCTCTGGATAATCATATCCATTCCTGTATACCTTGCATCAAAATTCGTTGTTCCCAGAAAGAGCACATTCGGAAAGGCTATGATCGCCGCCATAGGTGCTCTCATTGCATTCACTGTACTTTCGCTGCTTGTTGGGATTGTTCTTCCATTATTATCGCTTCTTGCGGGTTTGATAGGTATACTATTTGTGTTCAAGGCCATGTATGAAACAGACTGGATCAATGCCTTTGTGATGGGGATAATGGTTCTCGTCTTCATAGTAATAATCCTGTTTGTGCTTGCTGCCGTTGGAATAGTGGGAGCGCTGATTAACTTCCACCATCTTTCGGGGATATAATTCATATGGATGGAATTTCTGTGGTAAAGCTTGGTGGCAGTGTGATCACCGATAAGAGCGTTTACAGACGTTTCAGGCTCAGGAAAACCCAGGATATTGCCGCAAATTTAAGGAAGACAGGTGACAGGATGGCTATTGTCATCGGTGGTGGTTCCTTCGGGCACATACTATCAAAGCGGCATGGTATCCCGGGTGCAATAACTCCAGATAGGATTGAGGCTGCGTCCGCTGTTCACTCTGACATGCTTGATCTTGCCGCGAGGGTGGGGAGAGTTCTTTCAGGTTCACACTTTAAACCCTACATATTTTCCACATCGTCCATGATCAGAAACGGCAGAGTTGACTGCACCCCAATAGGAGAATACATCCGTAAGGGTTTCACTCCACTCCTTTTCGGGGACACCTATATTTCGGGAGGGAGGATAGAGATCTATTCCGGCGACAGGATAGTTCTTGATATCAGCCAGAATCTGAAGCCTGATATGGTTGCCTTTCTAACCGACGTTGACGGAATATACACCGAGGATCCGAAAAAGAACCATGATGCCAGAATCGTTTATGAGGTCGGAAACGATGAGGGAATAAAGGCAACTGGGGAAGATGCAACGGGAGGGATGAGGCTGAAGCTTGATATGCTTGTCAGGATAAGGAAATATTCCAGACATGTGTGTGTGCTTAACGGAAATCATCCCGAAAGGATTGCCTTGATAGGGAAGCCGGGTTTTATTGGAACGGTGATATCATGATCGAGCAGAGGAAGGAGGAGCACATCAGGATCGCTGAGCATGAGGCAGTAACATCAGATCACAACTACTGGGACGATGTCAGGCTGATCCATCATGCTCTTCCTGAAATCGATTTTTCCAGCCTTGATACCGGAATAAACTTCCTCTCAAAGAGGCTGAAGAGCCCGCTGATCATCTCCTCAATGACCGGAGGCACACAGCTTGCAAAGAACATAAACAGAAACCTTGCTTCTGCTGCGGAAAAGGCAGGCGTTGCCATGGGGGTGGGAAGCATGCGAGCCGCCATTGAGAAGCCTGAACTTGCTGACACCTTTTCCGTGATAAACGAATTCAGAATCCCTCTGAAGATAGCCAACATTGGAGCACCACAGCTGATTGATCAGGAGAAGAAAGCGTTCACCGATGCGCAGATTGAGAGAGCTGTAACCATGATAGAGGCCGACGCGATTTACATACACCTCAATTTTTTGCAGGAAATGGTGCAGCCTGAAGGAGACAGGAACGCAAGGGGAATACTGAAAAGAATATCCGAGATTGCCTCAAGCTACACTGTTATTGTTAAGGAGACCGGAAACGGCCTTTCAAGGGAAGTTGCCGAGGATCTGAAGGATGCGGGGGTAAAGGCGCTTGATGTCGGAGGCCTTGGAGGGACATCATTCTCGGCCATTGAGTATTACAGGGCGAAGAAGGCCGGAGACATGGAAAAGATGAACAGCGGCAGCACCTTCTGGAACTGGGGAATTCCTTCTCCTGCCTCTGTCAAATACTGCCAGGTAGGCCTTCCCGTTATTGGAAGCGGCGGATTGAGAAACGGGCTTGATCTTGCAAGGGCAATCTCCATGGGGGCAGTTGCCGGGGGCTTTGCCAGAGTTCTCCTGCAGAGTGCAGACAATTCCGAGGAGGAGATATCCACAAGGATTTCATGGATCCTCAGGGACCTGAAGATCGCAATGCTTCTCACCAGAAGCAGAAACATAGATGCGCTTGCAAGTGCCAGAAAAATAATAACAGAGCCCCTGAAAAGCTGGATGGATGCCTATGAGGGAGAATGAATACACGGTACCGGAGGAGATACCCACCAATGTTGAGTGCCCTGCCTGCGGAAGCCTCCTTTTTCTGATGAATTATGAGATGGAAATACCGCATGAGGGGCATATCATGATACAGACATACACATGCCACTCATGCCTTTACAAAAAGAGCAATGTGTTCAGCAGCGAACCGGGTCGGCACATAAAGATAAACCTGAGAATAGACAGTTCATCACTGCTCAACACAATGGTGTACAGGTCTCCGGCCGCATTTGTCTACATACCGGAATTCGGCGCTGAGATCTCTCCCGGCGAGAAATCCTCAGGATATGTGACCACCGTCGAGGGTATTCTCAGGAGACTGGATGAGTACATCGACATGATGCCATACGAAGACGAGGAGGAATTCAACAGGGTGAAAGCCCTGCTGCACGAGGCCGAAGAGGGAAATATTCCGTTCACTTTAGTAATAGATGACGAAACCGGCAGAAGCAGCGTCTCAAGTGACAGGGCAACTGTGGAGTACATTCAGTAGCGTTTCCTTGATATTTTTGGGGTCAGGCCGTCCCATCTCACCGTAAAGCCGAGTGCCGGTATCATCCTGGCAGGGTTGTATCCGGCGGCTTCAATGAATTCTATCACCCTGTCTGCGTCGCCCATGTTGGCCTCTATGAAATTCCTTATGGATTCAGAGTCTTCCGGAAGAGGCTCGAATCTCTCCTTTGGCTTCTGATCAGGCGTTTTTCTGTACTTGACCTCTATGTGTCTTCTAACCATCTCCCAGTCAACCGGTGATTTTACAGATATATGATTTCTGACCGGCTTCCCATCCTCTGTCACATATACTGTCTCCCAGTGAAATCCGGCCTCCCTGATCTTTCTATCTCTCTCCTCGTTATGGCTCAGGAACCTGGGTGTGCTGATGTCAACCAAAATCGTGGTTCCGTTTACATTGCAGGCGAAATCGGGGAAGTATATCTTTGATCCAATAACAACAGGCACAGGATCATCGCCGGATGCCCATGAAGGGATCTCAAGACCATGTGTATCATCCTGATAGGGTGGAAAATAGATGTTGGCGCTTCCATCCAGAAAAAGGGTGTAGGGATCCTCCGCCCTCTTCTCGTCGCGTATCTCTGCCTCAATCTCCCATTCTTCTGTGCTCACGAGATACTTCAGGAGGAGTGCAAACCTGAATCCGTACCTCCTTGTCTTCTCCAGCTGCGACGCGGGGCCGTCAATCTCTATTGCCTCAAGGATTCCGCCTTTTTCAATCGGCATGTACACAAGACCGAGCATCTTCACCCTTGAAAGCGTTTTCCTGAGATTGCGTGTGCTCCTGTACCTGAGTGAGGAGCATCTCAGCATTAGCGTTTCCAGCAATTCCAGGTTGTAGATCTTCACCAGCATCTCTGGGTCTGACATGCCTGCAGATTCCAGTATGCTCTCCGATTCAAAGTCGCCGAATATGGCACTTTCAACGTCCTGAGGATCCCACCCGTGTCTCTCTGCAGTCTTCTGTATCAGATCACTGCGATCCTTCTCAGTTATGGCAGGAACACCTCTGGAAAGGAATATTTCCCTCCTTACCGTTGGAGGATCAAGATCTGAAGGCCTGACGAATACGCAAAACTTCAGTGCAATACCGTACATGGCCCGTAATACCTTGTGGTATCTCACCCTGTACTCCATATCCTTCTCTGCAATGTCCAGATCTTTTCTGCTCTTCCCTGTGCCTGACTTCAGAATGCCTATAACTGCAGATGCGTATCCCCCTGAGTCATCAGGAAGGAAGACAGGAATTATTCTGCCCTTAATCCTCTTGGCCTGGACCAGATCCCACTGGAACACCCTTTCTCCTCCGTGAAGAAGTACCATATTCCGATGTACCGCTCGCCACAACTTCGTAAAGGAATGCCATCTTCCCATGAGATGGTCTCAGTATCCTGCCTAGCCTCTGCCTGAACTGCCTCATGCTGCCCGATCCACTCAGGACAATCGCAATGCTTGCGTCTGGAACGTCCACACCCTCATCCAGCACCCTTGACGTGGCGATTGACCTCACTCTCCCCTGCCTGAACCATTCTAGGTATTCCCTCCTCTCTGCAGGAGATGTCAGGTATGTGATCGCCGGAATCAGAAAGGTTCTGGAAAGAAGATAGGCAGTCTCCGTGTCCTCACTGAATATTATTGTCTTCTCACCAACATGCCGGCTGAGAATTGATCTTGTGGTCTCTATCTTTGTTCTTGAGCTGAAGGCTATCTCCCTGGCCCTCCGCCATGCCAGAAGTGCCTCGCGACCTTCCGGATTCCATGAACTGAGTATGAACCTCTCAAAGTCCCATGTGCCTCTAAGAGCCATCCTGTGCCTCCTCAGGTAATTAACAAATACATTTCTGTTGCGTTCATACTCCTGCCTCTCTGAGTCCGTAAGTGAAACTGGAACTCTCACTATCTCGTAGTTTGAGAGAAAATCTGTGAGTTCCTCATAGCCGAGCTCGAACACCTTTCCGCCCATATACTGCGGAAGCTGTTCATGCAGCCCGTCATTTCGCTCCAGCGTGGCCGTAAGCCCCAGTCTGAAAGGTGCAGCATAGAGTTTTGCTATTTCCATGTATTTCTCCGCAGAAAGATGGTGGACCTCATCCACTATCATGAGACGGAATCTACCGCCGAGGCTTTCAGCCCTCAGATAGGCTGAATCATAGGTACATACAGTTATGGGCTTCAGGTCGTCCTCTCCGCCACCTATCTGGCCCACCTCAATTCCAAAGACCTGGGATATCTTTGTTTTCCACTGCTCTATAAGGTCAATTGTTGGTGCAATCACTATTGTGCTGGTCTTCAGCATCTCCATCGCCGCAAGACCTATGTGGGTTTTTCCCGCAGCGGTGGGAAGTACCACTATTCCCCTGCAGCCGTTTTCCTTCCACTTTCTTAACGATACCCGCTGATAATCCCTCAAGGAGATCTCTGACGAGAAAGTGACTGGCATTTTATCAGGAAAGACCTGATCTTTGATTCCTCCGTTGTCGCGTATTATGTCCGGGTACTGGTATGCAAGTGCCCTGAATACTCCGGTTCTGATGTCATAGGTCATATGCCTGATTCGGGCACTTTCAGGCGCATCAGCCACAAGTGTGCCCGACTGGAACCGCAGTACGACATTGTCCATACTAGCCTTAAGGTATTACGGGCTATAAAATCATTGGAATGTTCTGCTTTTTCCATTCTGACAGAATATCCTGTATCGTTTACAGACAGCCGGCTGCTGGTGGTCTTCGGATCTGCAATTTCATCCAGAGGATCTGTTTACATGCAACAGACCGCATATAAATTGCTGTGTACCGGATACCTGCAGGTCGGATCTATTACAGACTTGCTTTTTTATGCTTATGAAGTTGTAAAACTTAAGAGCATTAAAACACTTCCAAGTCAAAAGATGAAGATAACCTACTTTGTATCCCTTGAAAGGCGAAATCAGCAGATTTTCTCAGTAAATATGGTTGTTGAAGATATTTCTGAAAGGTTAATCACGCTGGTAATGCCGGCATGGACTCCTGGATCATACAGGATAAGGGACTTTTCCGGAAGGGTGAGGCGCCTGATTGCTTCCGATGCCTCCGGAGGCCATCTCAAGGTGCAGAAAACTGACAAATCCTCGTGGAGAGTTTACAATGGGGATTCCCGTTCAGCAGTGATTAATTACGAGGTTTTCTCTGGTGAGATTACAGCAAGGACAAGCTTTGTTGATCATCGCCACGCCCTGATAAACGGTGCAAGCTTATTCCTCTACGTGGATGGTTACATAGAGCAGACTTCCGAGATTGCCATCTCCGTCCCTGAAGGCTGGATTGTCACCACAGTGCTGGAAAGAATCTCTGAAAACAGGTTCCGCTCCATAAACTATGATATTCTGGTGGATTCTCCGCTGCTCATAGGGGATCAGAAAGTGATCTCCTTCAAGGTTGACGGCAAGGATCATGACATTGCAGTTTCAGGGAAAATGGTTACTGAACCTAAAAATTTAGCGGCAGATGTTGAAAAGATATGCAATGCTGCCGCCGCAATGATGGGGGGAGTTCCTGCGAAAAAATACTGTTTCATACTGGAGATCAATGGATCAGGAGGGGGGCTTGAACACATGAATTCCACGGTCATCATGGTAGACAGATTTTCCTTTGCCGATCCGGAAAGATACAGGAAAATCCTAAGTACATTTGCCCATGAATACTTCCATATGTGGAACGTAAAGAGGATAAGGCCGATTGAGTTAGGTACATTCAACTACAGATCAGAAAACTACACCGGAATGCTCTGGCTTGCAGAGGGTTTCACGAATTACTACTCAAGAAAGTTTCTGGTGAGATCCGGCATAATGTCCAGAGATGATTACATCCATGATCTATCTGATCTGGTCGGGAGGTTCCTGAATTCACCCGGAAGGCACATGCAATCTGCATATGATTCATCCTTTGACACATGGATAAAAGAATATCAGCCAACGCCGGATTCTGTGAACAGTACGATAAGCTACTATGTTCTTGGAGAAATTATTGCCCTTGCAATGGATGTTTCCATAGTAAAGGCAACAGCCGGACAGAAAAGCCTTGACGACCTGATGAGACTTCTCTTCGAGAGGTACAGGAAGGACGGGAGAGGCTATACGGAGAAGGATATTCTTGCAGGCCTCAAGGAAATCTCAGGAAGGGACTTCACGGAATTCTTCGACACGCATGTCCATGGAACCTCTGAAATAGATCTCCAGGGATTTCTTTCAGTTATTGGCCTCAGGATTTCCGGTGCACCTGACAGCGAAGGTTTCACGGGATTGCTCGTTGCTAAGGAGAACGGAACTTTTGTGGTCTCCGGAAAAATAGAGGGGACACCTGCGTGGGAATCCCCACTTGTGGCGGGAGATGAGCTTGTTGCAGTTGACGGAATAAGGTTTTCCAGTTCCTTTCTTGGCAAAAGACCTGTAAACGGATCTGTGTTCCATGACTCCATAGGCAAAATTTTCTCCGGCCCTGTGGAGATTGCGTTCTTTCATCAGAACCTGCTCTGCAAATGCAGTTACAGCGCAGTGCCTGCAAGCCCTGTCTACACTGTGGAAAAGATTGCCGATGGTTCTCCTGAATTCATGTCTGAAACTGGAAGGTTCATAGAAAAGATAATTTCAGGATGACGTTCCGTTAAGTTTTTATACATCCTTTTATAGATAGGTACTGTGGAAGTTACAAGAAAGGAGATGATCATGGATACTGTATTCATCCTCTCTTCGAGGGGATACATGGTGTCCGATCTTGATCTTGCTGGCCTGACAGCATATGATCTCATTGCCAGAAAAGGTGGTGAGAGGTACGTGATAAAGGTACTCTACAATATTGACACGTTCAGGAGCGAGGTTGCCCGGGAAATGATCAGCATTTCGAAGGCGATCGATGCTGGAGCCGTTGTTATCGGACGCAGATCCAGCGTTGGGGAACTTGAGCAGGGTGTGATGTATTTCAGACATGATGTTCCGATACTGTCTCTTGAAAGCTTTGAGGATTATGTTGACGGCAATAAGCCTGTCATATTCTCCGGCCCGGGTGGCTACTATATGCCGATTGACGGAGAGAGGATGAGGAGACTCAGGGAATCACTTGGATATTCAATAGGTCAAGTATCCTCAAGAGCCGGCATATCGAGACGGTCTGTGTCCCTGTACGAGGCCGGGAGTGCCGCTACTGTGGAGGTTGCAGAGAAAATAGAGTCGTTGCTCAATGACGGCATAGGAAGGGAGATAGATATACTGCAGATCACAAGAAATTCAAAATCTGAGAGTTCAACGGGAGATATGGCAGATTCATTTCTCAGAGAGGTGTTCAACCTGATCCAGAAGGCCGGCTACGATATTTTTCCCACAAGGAAAACGCCATATGACGCGGTTGCGTGCGAGGATCATGGTGATGTTTTCACACTTGGTGCAATACGCATGATAAGGGATGAGATGGCCAGAATCAGGGCGATAGTAAAGGCATCCATCGCCCTTGAAAGTGAGTTCCTGCTTGTTTCTGACAGCGAAAAGTCCATAACCAATTTGCCAGAAAGGATCTTCACCATAAGAGAGCTTGAAACCAGCTGCAAGAATGGGGATCTGCGACCTCTTCTGGAGAAAAACAGGCAGTCATGAAGGAATTTTCCTTTGGTGGCAGTGATAAAAATATCATTCTAATAGGCGCTGTCAGAGGGCTTGTCAGCGAGGGCCGCGTCATAGAGGAAAGGCTTAATTCCATCTCACCAGATGTTATTGGCCTCTCAATATCTCCTGAGGAGCTCAGGGGATTGCAGTATTTTCTGAAGGAGCCCTTTAAGGTTGGACTTTCCGATTATGACATAATATACGGTTATAAACTTGCAAAGTACGGCGAGGTTATGGTTCCGCCTCCCATTTTCGTAAATGCACTTCAATATGCGGAAAATCATGGAATTGAAACAGTTTCTCTTGACAGTGCTGAAAGTGATTTTTCCGATTCATATGTGAGAAACATAGGGATTAACTCATTGGTAAAGCACTCTCTGAGAAAAGCCAAGTTGAGAAAGAAGGATTTTGGCGATACCAGCCCTGAAGAGTTCACAGTCATGTGGCAGACAGAGATGGAGAAAATCAAGGGATTCCGTGAACTGCAGATGAGCAGGATAGACGATATCTCAGCCGGGATAATCTTGATGTACCGGGATTCCAGGTGGAAGTCATCTGTGGTAATAATGGAATATGAGATATTTGATCCCGTACTGCAGAAAGTTAGATCCGCACTGGATCAGCAGTGACCGATAAAGCCCCTGAATATTATGTATATTTCCCTGCTTCCTTCCCTTGTGGCGGAAACAGAGGTTGCCTTTGAACTCCTGAAGAGTCTGGAGTATTTAGAAACAAAACCTGCGGTCATCTCTCCCTGGAACATCTTCGTCACGACGTTTCCACCTGGAAGAAGAAAAATACCCGCTATCTTAAGAACAGCTTCGCAAAGATCAACCGATCGAGAGTGATCAAGTAGCCTGTTCCCAGATGTCTTGACCATTGCATCGGACAGTACTGATCCAAAGCCAGGAATCCCTCTGGACCTTAGCCATTCTCCTATCTTTTCCTCTGCTTCAGGCATAGCCATATCTGATCTTATAAAGTCCACCCCTTCTACTGGCCGCATGTTCGTCATATCCATGGCTAGAACGGGAGCTTCTGTCAGTTCCCTGATCACCTGGGTCCATCCTCCTGGTGAGCTTCCGAGCTCCAGAACAGCACCCTCATTTATGATTCTGAACTTTTCCTGTAGCTCGAGGAGCTTGAATGCGGCCCTGCTCCTGTACCTGAGCTTCTTGGCCTGAAAATAGAAACTGTCCAGTCTCTTCGGAGAGGTCATTCCCCTATGATCTTCCTGTATTCAACTGCACTCATGCCTGATGGCTTGCCCTCGACCCTCATTCTGACAAGCCAGTTACTGTAACTGTCACTGTTTATCAGTTCCGGGGATTTCTCAAGAATTCCATTTATCTCGGTGACAGTCCCGGTAACTGGAGAATAAACCTCTTCTGCTGATTTTACAGACTCTATTGTCAGAAGAACATCGCCTGCCTTCTTTGCATCTCCAACTTTTGGCATCTCTATGTAAACAACATCTGTGAGCTGATGCTGTGCATAGTCTGTTATTCCTACTGTGACTGTGTTGCCGTCGATCTTGAACCATTCATGTGTCTTTGTGTAAAGAAGATCCTCAGGAATCTTGTACATAAATCTATATGATTAATGGCTTTATAAAATCAATCTATGAGATGTTTCCTTGGCATTCCTGTAGAAGCAGAGCAGGTCAGTACAATCCTTGAGCAGCTTTCACGATTTCCTGAACTCAGAGTGGTAAGCCCTGAAAACGTTCATATGACCATGATATTCTTCGGAGAGATAGGCGATGCAGAATCGGAAAAAGTAGCTTACAGACTCAAAGAATTTTATTATGAGAATCCCGTGATTATGCATCTTGCTGGGCCATCCTGTTTTCCTGAACCGAATAAATGCAGGATCATAGCAATGGATGACCTGAACAGCGACACGTTGATGCTTTACAGATCAGTACTGCAGAACATATCTGAAGATCCTGAAAAAAGAGTTTTCAGAGCACACGTAACGCTTGCAAGAACCAGGGCTCAGTTCAAAGGCAAGCTTACAAATTACGAAGTGAAATTCCATGCCAGAAGGTTGGTTCTCTACAGAAGCATACTCAGGCCGGAAGGGCCAGAATATGATGAAATCGCTGAGGCTCAGCTTATATAATATGCCTTTTCCTCAGGTTTTTTCTCATCTTTTTTGATGCTCATCTGAGTTTCATCCTTAAATTCTATGGAATACAGGCCTCCAACCGGAATCAGCCTGAGCTTTGATCCGTCGCCGTCCTGTATTCTGAAGACAATTGCCCCTTCTTCCCCAAGAATTGTGTATCCCACGAACTCCCCTTCAGTCTTGAGTGGCTCATCTCCTCCGCCGTTTGAGTAAACAGTGTATCTTCCGCCTTTCTTTATTTCGATCATGTCCATATTAAATCCCCATCAAAGTAAGCTCCATTAATTTTATCGGATTTCTGGAGCAGTCCATATTCATTGCTTTAACCCTATAAACCTTTTCAGTTAGGATCTGTAAAACCCTGCAGTAAGGTTATTTTCTCCGGTTCTGATAGAGTTTACATATAGCCATCATTTAGTGCCATAAAATCAGCAATTCGATCATCAATTTTCTCTTTATTCCAGATGACGATTCAACTCATGACAGGTGCAGCCTCGTCGTTATAACACATGGAGGTGTTTCTTCATGCGGGCATACCCGGTCATATCAGGACAGCAATAACCGGGTAGAAACACCCTAAGTGTACTATGCTTGTATTGAGTGGAAAATCAGAGAGGAAAGCCAGCATTTGCAAATGTTCGATCTTGTCATGCATCCCTATTCCGATGATCCTGTGATACGAAAATCCCAACATATCCGGGAAAGAATATTAATGAGATATTCAGGTATATTTATGATCCCGGATGAAGAAGACCAAATTCGCTTCTGAACATCATTTCTCACTCGGATCAGAACTCCACTGCAATAGAGTGAGGACGTCCTGATGATATACCGGAAATCAAGGGGGATTTGACAGCCTCGAGTTTACGAAAAAATTATTAAATTAAAGCTGTTATCATATTATCATGTCTTTCTGGAAAAAAGAACATACAAAGGAAGGGGGCATTCCGGTGCACTACTGTGAGAAGCACAACTACAGAACGTCAAACCCTGATGAGATAGAGGAGCACGAAAGAATGCATGCTCTGGAAGAAGGCGGAATTCGATTTTCAGAATAAGGTAAACACCGAACCGTTTACGGTATCTTCTGATTGAACCGCCGACGACAAAGATTCAGTGCTTTTTTGCACTGGTCAGCAGTGCTTCTATTTTTTCAACGCTTTTCCTGTAACCCTCCATTGCGATCTTTATGTTTATCTCCACCCAGCTCCAGGCTTTCAAAAGATCTCCTGATCTGAGCCTGTACTTCTTGATCCTTCCGTCCTGACCCTCTTCCAGTATATCCATAGATTTGAGTTTATTCAGATGCCTGTAAAGTGTTGTTCTGCTGGTGGAAAGGTAACTCAGTAACTCATCTGGAGACCAGTATCTGTCAGGAAATTCAAGAAAACACTCTCTTATTAGCCTGTAATAGGCCGAGGAGAGTATGGACTGCATGTCGGAATCTGGCCTCACCCTGGGTATATATCCTATGTCGGAAAGAAAGAATGCAAGGTTTTTGTCCAGATCATCTGTTGGTGGTCTTGAGGGAACTGTCACAAGGCTGAATTTGAACATCCATGAGCAATGTGAAAGCATAGTTTTAATTTATGCATCACATAATACGCCATGAGCGAAGAGCGCCGACTCCTGATCAGGGGTGGCAGGACTCTGGTTGTTTCGCTGAGGAAGAATCTTGCAGATATCAGGATGGCAATATCTTCAGGAAAATTGAGTGGCGCACGAATGTATGAACTGAGATACGATCTGGCCGGAGATCCCGCTGGCAACATAGGTGAGATGATCAGGACCATGAAAGAAGAAGGACTTGATTTCATTTTCACCTTCAGGGGTAGTGCGCATGAATCTGTCAGGGCATACACCTCTGCCATAAATGCAGGGGCAGATATCATTGACATTGACTTCTCACTGCTGAAACAAACCGGCAGCTTGGACTGCAGAAAGATAATTTCATTCCATGGGGACTGGAGGAAATGGAATGACGTGCTGCCTGATATCCTCAGGAGTGATCCATATGCCGTGAAACTGGCTTCACCGTTCCAGAACATACAGGAATTTGTAAAGGCGATGTCTGAGGCCACCAGTGTAAGGGAGAGGGTAGAAGTGCCTTTCTGCTTCTCTCCTATGGGAAACATTCCTGCAATGAGATATTTTGCCTGTCTTTATGTCAGCGACTTCTGCTATGCAAGGCTTGATGAACCAACTGCTGATGGACAGCCCACCGCTGATCAGTACGAACTCTTCCTGCAACTGGCAGAAGAAAGCTGAAAATTTACTTATATTTAAATCAACTGCAGCGCTCATCGGAAAGGTTGGATAATGGTTGGAAGAAACTTCTTCAAAAAATTTCTGGTGGTTGGAGAGAAACAGATACTGCAGGAGCTCGAAACTTTCTTCAACATTGGGATAAAGGCAGATATTGAGATAACCCAGATGCTCAGTAATTTTGGAAGTGGAACGGACAGAAATTATGAGAAAGTGCGGGAGATGGAGAAAGGAGCAGATGAGATATCCAACAACCTGCACATGGAGATAACCCACGGTGCGATCAGTTCCACGCTCATGGGTACGCTTTCTGAGCTGGTCGAGAAGTGCGATACAATCATTGACGCATCATACTTCATAGTGAGGGAGATAAGGAGATACAACCACGCTGCATCTGCTTCAAGAAATCTCTTGCCGGAATGGGTAAGGGATTCTTACAGTGTTTTCGCCAGGATGATAGAAAAGCACACAGAATCACTCAACATCCTGCTTGAAATGCTCAAATCAGGGAACCTGGACCAGATGAGGGAGACCAGAAAACTCATAGAGATGAAAGAGGAGGAGGTTGATGAGATGAAGGATGATCTCATCGACAGCCTCTACAGGGAAAATGAGAACATCACCTACCTGACCTTTATACACCTCATGGAAATGGTGCATAAAATAGACGACCTCCTTGACTACTGCGAGGATATATCTGACCTGCTTCTCAACATTGCCAACAGTATTTCTGCGTGAATGATGTTATTCGAACTGATCAGCATTGTACTTGTTTTCACCTTGACCGCACTGGTGGCCGGCAATAACCTTTCAGCCGCCGTGGGAACGCTGATCGGATCCAGAATAGTGTCACGGCTGACCGGCGTGATCATAGGAATCATTGGATTTTCTCTTGGACTTGTCACAGAGGGTTCTCTGATGGGCAGTGCCGCCAGATCTCTGGCGCCTCACAGTTATTTGCTGCTCTCTTTTGCGTTTGCCGGAACAATAGGGATATTCTTAATTGCATTGATGTTCCGATCTCCAGTTTCACTCACCATGAGCCTTATAGGTATTACCAGCGGCATCGCTTTTTCCACCGGAAGTGAAATAAATCAGGCATTTCTGGTTAAACTTGCACTGGCCTGGATATTTGCCCCGGTTATCCTGATATTCGTGTCAAAATACATCAACGCATACACGTCAAGGCATCCTATGCGCGACGTGTGGCGGGAGGCGTCCCTGATCAAGTTGCTGCTGGTAGCAGTTGCATTCCTGACTGGATATACCCTCGGAGCCAACACCATGGGGCTCATAGCAGATCTTCAGGGTGGGGGTTACCTGACCATTATTGTTATGATGACTGCAATCGTGATCGGTGCTTTTTTCCTTTCCGGAGGTGTAATCAAGAGAGTTGGGGAGGAAATTTTTTCGCTCCGTTACCATAATGCACTGACATCATTAGCGGTATCATCTGCTGCAGTGGAAATTGCCACGTTCTTCGGGATACCGCTTTCCAGCACCCAGACAATATCCTCCTCCATATTTGGCGTCGGGCTTTCACACAGATACAAGCTCATGTACACAAGGCCATTTCTTACAATAGTGGCAACGTGGATCATTTCTCCACTTGCAGGATTTCTTCTTGGCCTTCTTGGATATTTTCTTTAGCTATTTCTTCCGGAGCAGCCTTTTTGTCTCCCTGAACTTTCTTCTGGCTATGGCAAATGGATCGAGCCCCGTGTAAATGTAAAGTATAAAAACAATTGCACCAACAGCAATGAACACTGCAATGAGGAATGGATAAACAACGTAAATTATGTGAGTGTAAAAAGTGTACCATAGAACGGAACCTATAAAGACAGCATAAATTATGACATCCATGACGATTTTCCTGATTGTCTGCAGTCGGATCAGAGAACGGTTAGGCTCCATTTGCTGCAAGGACCATTTCCTCTCGAAGAGCTCTCTCCTCCGGTCACCCTGATTTCCTTCAGACAATCTGTTCCACTCTGTTAGGAGTCGTGTAAATAAATCTTTTTTGATTGATGAATGCGGAAATACGGCAAAAGATATAATAAATATAGCATATTACTGTCAGGTTGCATGAAACGCCACTGTAGCTCAGGCGGTAGAGCAGCTGATTTGTAATCAGCAGGTCGGGGGATCAAAACCCTCCAGTGGCTCTTTTAAAAGGATAAATAGCCTTTTTTTGTGATCAGGTTTTTTTGACAATGTCGTATTATAGGAACCTTATGGTTTGAGTTGCCGGTGCTAGGTATTTCACACTGATATTATGTCATTTTGATGAACTGCATGTTGCCGAAGGCTTCGGTTCAACTTCAACATAAAATTCCTCGATGGCATTTGCAATAAAGGTAACCTGCGTGCAACCTGCACGGTGGAAAATGCTTAGTAATTCTAAGCTACAACTGCCGTGTGGAAGGGAGGTTATCCTGAAAATAAAGAAGCTCAGGGAGGGGCAGAAAATTGCCATTTATCCGTTCAGCATTGGTTTTGGATATCCATTCACCGCATTGGGTCTTCCCTGCCATAGACATGACCCGGATATTCCGCTTTAGCTAAAGGAGCCTTTTAATGCCATATTCCTCTCTCATGCTGGCACGGCTGTTTTGGTGAGAAACAAGGATCATCCATGCCTACTGATCGACTTTGAATTCATGGAGGATTGAAGCCGTGTTATGAAAACTGATGACTGATCTGCTTGGTTCAATTAATCTTCCTTAGTATGATTTTCCAGTCCTCCTCGCTAAATCACACGATGTCTTCTTCTTTGAGCCCAAATTTCTCACGGATTCTTTTAGGTAGAGTTTTCCCAGTGAAGCTCCTCTCTTTAA
This sequence comes from Thermoplasmatota archaeon, assembly GCA_023484105.1. Taxonomy (GTDB): domain Archaea; phylum Thermoplasmatota; class Thermoplasmata; order Thermoplasmatales; family Thermoplasmataceae; genus JACWAH01. The sequence continues at coordinate 14,398 of JAMDBD010000020.1, read as the reverse complement.
CACATGTGATCCTGAACTCCTTTACTGTCGATCTTACTATTTCCGATATTCTTTTATCCAGTTCTTCCATTGTTTATTGCCTCCTGGGTCATTCCTGGAGGCATCCTTTCATTTTTCATGAAAGGTTTTCCGCTCTCATGATCCTGGACCTAGAGCCTGGTCTTTTCTTTACACAAAATTCAGGACTCTATCTATTCTGTCTTTAATTCAGATTTCACTCTTTCCATGTTACGCCACATTACCGATATAATGTCATTGAATTCTCTTCTGTGTCACTTGATTCCTGAGGGTATCGCCATGCCGGATCTATCATCATATCCTAACTCTTTTGTCAGCCTGCAGGCTATTTGGCGTTGGCAAATTCAGATAATGTTTGTTTTACTTTTATCTCAACCTGTTCCGGCGTAAGGCAGGCCAGGTCGTACAGTGGGAGTTCCAATTGCTTCATCACCATATATCCGAGGAAGTATCCTGTCTCTTTCCAGCCGTCAATATCATACCAGGAGCCAAAGAATCTGGTGGTTTCACTGCCAGATTCAACGTCTTCAAGGAATAAGCTGGAAAGATATTGTATATGCTCTTCACACCATCTGTTCCACCCTGGCTGTCCAAGTGACTGGTGCCATATTTCCGGAGTTAACAGTTGTGATTCAAAATATTCAGCAAATCCCTCTTCATACAGGTACCAGATGGGACCTTTTCCAAAAGGAAAACCGCTCTCCTTTCTGACCGTTTCCTGAAACAAATGTCCGGCTTCGTGAAGTGCAAGCCCCTTCAACGCTATTTCACTTTCCCAATGCATGTCTATTATGTTTTCAAGGCCGAACAAGATCGCAGGTTTTGATTTGTAACTTGATGCCCATCCAGCCCCTGTGCCAATACCAACGTATATCACAAACGTGAGATCTGACGGAAATAACCTGACAGTGTCTGGATTTCCGCATAAATCAAATATAACCTTCAGGAGATTCTTGTGGGCTTCTTCCATAAGAATTATCTTTTCAGCATCAATGGGAAAAATCCTTTTCATTGCGAAATCTTTCCATTGTTCGCCATCGGATGAATAACTCTCGATGGTCTTATTGAAAATCTCCTCATACCTATCACGATAGAAACGTTCCCATAACTGTATCTGTCGATCAGGATCGCCTGTAATATTTTCGTTCCAGATCTGTAAGAAGTCAGGAAAGGTGTCTATTAAATTGAATCTTGCAGGCATATTCCTGCACCATGAGTTCTCTCCGTTAATTAACCCCATCCAGCAGGATGGGCGCATTAAACTCTGGATACTTCTTAAACAAGATGCCAGTGGCTCTCAGTTATACCAGATTATGATTAGCAGAAGAAAAAAATCTGGGTTCTGCAAGAGGCCCACTCACAATTTTACGCCATTTTACACCTGGAGGAATTCTGATCCGATTTCCACATGTTTCATCAGGCGCGTATTTCAATCCGCAGGATGAATCTGAGCGGTCTTCTGGTAAAGGTAAGTCTCCCTTCTTTTCCATTCCCTGCTTATCTTCTTTCTTAGCATCATAGAGTTTATCACCACAGAGGATGAACTCATGCCCATTGCAAAGGCTGCAAGGATTGGAAGTACAGAGAATACAGAAAGCCCGAGGAATGGGACCAGCACCCCACCAGCAACTGGCATTAGCACTGTGTTGTATCCTACAGCCCACCCAATGTTCTGTTTAATCTTAGTGATTGTTTTGGTTCCTATGATCCTCGTAAGTATTAGCTGCCTCAGGTCGTTGTTAATGAGTATAATGTCGCCGCTTTCCCTGGCTATATCGGTGCCGGAACCCATTGCAATACCAACGTCTGCTGTTTCAAGTGCCACAGTATCGTTGATCCCGTCTCCTGTAAACATGACATAGTCTCCTTTCATCTGGTATTCCTTAATAATTTCTGATTTGCTCTCAGGAAGCACTTCCGCATGGACATCATCAATGCCGAGAATCCTGGCAATCCTTTCAGCCTCAGATTTTGAATCACCAGTTACCATGGAAGTTCTTATTCCAAGCCTCCTGAGTTCTGTTATTGCAGTAGCAGCACCCTCCCTTACAGCGTATGAAAGTTTTATTTCACCTGTATTCAAACCATCCACGAAAATGGATACCACCGATCCTCCTGTACGGCTGGCCCTTGTTATTTTCACTTCCCTGCCATCGACAGTGCCTGATATACCCATACCGGGTATCTCCTTAACATTCTGTGACTCATCCAGAGGTATTTCTGATCTTTCAGCCTCCCGGATTATGGCCCTGGCTATGGGATGGTTGGAGGATCTCTCAACTGACGCAGCCATATGCAGCACATCGCCCCTTGACCACCCGTTTTCTGGAATAATCTCTGTAATCACCGGATCTGGTTCTGTGAGTGTTCCAGTCTTGTCAAATACGGCAATGTTTACCTTCGACAGCCTGTCCAGTGCACTGGTATTTTTTATTATTATGCCATTCTCGGATGCATAATTGGAGGATATAAGAAGTGTAATTGGCCCGGCAAGTCCTATGGCACATGGGCAGGCTATAACTACAACGGAAACAAATGCAAGCACAGCAATTTCCAGAGGAAACCCAAAACCCGTGCTGCTCAGATAAAAGTACCAGAAAAGCCCTGAAGCTAGGGCAGCAGCAATTACAACCGGAACAAATATTGCTGAAAACACGTCGGCAATTCTCTGCACTTTTGCCCTGCCAGAAACTGCTCTCTGGATCAGTTCATATATCTGGCTGACTGTGCTGTTCTTTCCAGTCCCTGTAACACTGATCTTAAGGACGCCATTGAGATTGGAAGTGCCAGATGAAACCATGTCGTCTTTCGTTTTCATTACTGGCTCCTGTTCTCCAGTGAGCATGGATTCATCCACTTCAGCAGAACCGTCGAGAACTCTCCCGTCTGCAGGAATGGATTCGCCAGGTCTTACAAGTATAACATTCCCTTCTTTTAGTTCATCCGTTGGTATGTCAATTTCATTACCATCTTCTTTTATCAAGTGCGAGGTGTTTGGGATGAGGTCCAGGAGTTTTCTGGCCGCCCTGTTGGCACGAGCCTTTGTGAGATTCTCTATGAAATTGCCTGTGAGTATGAGTGTGATGATGAATGCAGACGCATCAAAGTAGACATCTGTGGCCGGTATCTCACCTGGGAAAAAGGTAACATAGCTGGAGAATATGAACGCAGTAAGTGTTCCCATTGAGATCAGGAGGTCCATGTTTCCGGATTTGCTCTTTACAGCATGATATGCTCCTTCGTAGAATCCAAAGCCGGAGTAAAACTGCACCGGAAGGGCCATAATGAAGAGAGCAATATCCTTGTAGGCCTGTCCATGGAACAGGCTTCCGGGGATCTGATAGTTTATGATTATGATTGGCAGCGCAAGGGCCCAACCCACCGCAAGCCGTCTTTTCAGGCGAACAGCTTCCTTTTCAGGCGAGCTGTACTTCTGCTGGCATGTTTTTGAACAAAAATAGTATGTTTGCCCGTCGACTGCCGACTTCAGATCGGTATCCTCCGGTACAAACATTCCACATACGGGATCGGTTGGCATTTATGCTCTCATTACCTGCTGTATTTCAGTGGATTCCTGTCAAATTCCGATTTGCAGTGGCTGCTGCAGAAGTAGAATGTTTTTCCCTGAAATTCGCTCTTCAGATCTGTGCTCTCCTTCACCTTCATTCCGCATATTACATCTGTTGGCATAGTTACGAATTGTGCTGCAATACATATATTATCTCTATCCATAATGTTAATGTAGCTGAGTAAAATCATTACATTATGAGAAGAAATCTCTCCGAACTGGAACAGAGACTCATACTGTTGCTCAAGAAAAATTCCAGGATGAGTATGGTGGATATAGCGAGAGAACTGGGCACCAGCAGACTTACAGCCAAGAAGGCATTAGACTCTCTTGTATCAAGCGGAAGGCTAAAGAAATTTACCGTCTCCCTTGCAGATGAAGAAAAGGATGTGGTTCTCGTATACACAGACAGTTTGGAGAACATACCAGGGAATCTTATCCTGGAGCGCTTTTCTCTCATTGATGGTTCATATATGGTGATCTTATACTATGAGGACCTCATAAGGATAAAGAAGGCTGACATAAAAAGAGTTGAAATAGCAACCTCAAGAGAATCGTATGAGAACATGACCAGAGTGGAAAACATCCACTGTGATTACTGCGGAAAAGAGATCAGGGACAGTCCAATCTCACTGGAGATAAGGGGAAAGACATATTACGTCTGTTGCCCGAACTGTGAGAGAGATCTCATGAAAAGGGGAGAGATGGTTTTCGAGGAAGATTCCAGACATTAGCCGTAATGGATACATGCTGCTGATTCTGGATCAAGAAATTCTTATCAAAACGATCTCATAATGTTAAGATATGCGGGAATTTCCTGAACATTCTGATCAATGGTATTATAAATAGCTGAGATGACTATAATAAATCATGAGTTCAGCGAGACATTTAACTACCGGGGTTGGAACATCTTCTGGCGTTTCTGAAAATAAACTGCAGGACGATAATTTCAGCATTCCATATTCAATTGTCGTTGGAAGAGGGAAGATTAAATTGGGCAAAGGAGTGGCGATGGCTGCTGAAGGAAAATTTCTATTCCTGCAACTGGTTGAAGAAAAAGGCCCATGCCCAGATGAAATGTGCCAATTGGAAGCTAAAATCACTGCAAGAATTCTTCAAGGCGTCAATGATCCATCCCTGTATGAAACAATTAAGGCAGAAAAGTTTACTCTGGTTGTTAGCAAAGCAGTGTGGAGTGCCATAGATAAAGGCAGGCAGGATATTTCCATAAGAAAAGGGCGATTGGGTGGCCTAATTGTGAGAGGGTTCTCTCTAACTCAATGAAGATCTGCTGTCCGCTCATATCTTCTATTGCACCCGCTGTCTCCATAAGGATCTCTATGTTCGTAAAAATTTGGAATCCTCAGCTTAAGAGTTCTGACCTGAAATCGCCAACTCACTATTTAATGACGCGAAAACCCGCGAATTATTCGGATCAATATTCCTGGATCTATAACCAAATTTGTAGTTCTTCCCTAGTTCTCCATTCATTACCCCGGTTTTTTCTGTTACGCTGGGCCATGTGAGAATCTTCTTACCTTCGAATCAGGCTATTTCCCCGCACTTCTCAATAGAACAGTCCATCATCTCATTGCTCCTTTTGATGGAAGCCATTTGAAGAAAATGGCTATTATACCTTCGAGTGAATATTTGCAGGGAAAGCATCATGAATGCCATAAAGATGGCCAATCACATGATTCGATATGCTAACTATATGGACCATACTGAGGTTCAATCAAATACTGATCAGCTTTCAGAGCTTCCCAGATCAACCTCTTAAACATTTTCCTGTTCGTCGGGCTTCTGTTACTTCCTTGAGAATATCTGCACAGCACTTTCCGGTTCCCTTTCTCCAGTTTGATGATAGTTCGATTCCATCTAAAGTGGAATTCAGGCGGGTTACCATAAATAATATGCCATACTCATATATTTCAGAAGCCGCCATCAGCACCACCGTTTCGTAGTCTGGAGTTTAGGTCAAAATTATACGTTGGACATGTGTTGTTTGAAATTCAATGGAATGTGTTAATCTGTTCAGAGCGTATCAGCGTAATTACTTGACTGCATTTCTATTGTTTTTTCTCATGTGTTCTTGATCTGAAAATGGAAATTATGGAAGCGATAATAGTGATTCCACCGGCGACATAAAACACGGTGTCCAGAGCAGCCATAAAAGGAGTTGCAAGAACACCGGGGAACCACAAATTGCTTTCAAGCAGTCTAACAGTTGATGGTGATAGCGATGGAGGAAGTTTACTCAATGAATTCAGAATTGCAGTTGCTGGGTTGATTCCAAGAAAAGCCCCAAAGATAGCCACGGTTGGAGGCATATGAATAAAATAAGGAGATAGGGACGAGGCTCCGGCTGCGTTCAAGGCCGACGATATTTTTGAGGATAAATTATTACTGAGACCTGCTATGAGTATACTGAAGAAAACTCCCATACTTGCTACGTAGCCTGTATTTCTCATATTGTTCAGCATTCCAGACGCTGATCCTCTTTCACTGGCCGGAATTGATGACATCGCAGCAGAGATGTTGGGCGAGTTGAAGAGACCGTAACCAACGCCGTACAATGTCATGATCAACCCCATCCATATATAATCAAAGTTGTACGAAAGTAAAGCCAGGGAGAAAATTGCCATTCCGGAAATAAAAAGGCCGGTAACTGTCAACAGTCTCGATCCAATTCTATCGGAAAGTCTGCCTGCAATCACTCCCACCACCCCCATGCTTATCGTCATGGGTAGCATGTATATCCCTGCCCATAGAGGGGTTACAGAAAATGTATATCCATTGAGAGGAAGCCATATTCCCTGAAACAACAAAGTTAACATGTAGAGAAGCCCCATCATTGTCACAGCTGAGATGAAATTGGTAAAAGACCCGATTGAAAAATCCCTGTTTCTAAAGTGGTGCAGGTGAAACATGGGACTCTCAGTTCTTTTCTCCCAGAATATGAAAACTATGAACGCTGCAAACCCAAAGGAAAGCGTTGCAATAACGTAGGGATCTGCCCATCCCATCGGACTGTTTCCATATGGAGTGATTCCATAGGTTACTCCTAGCGAGAGTGCGATTATGCTAACGGCGAACAGGATGTTCCCGACTACGTCGATCTTCCGCTCCACTTTTGTGGAAGTTTCCTTCAATTTGAGATATGACCATAGAGTGCCAAATACACCTAGAGGCGCACTCAGTAGAAATACATCGCGCCAGTATATGACTGAAAGTAATCCCCCCAGAACTATTCCAATGCTGACTCCTGAAACTGAGGCGACACTGTTCACGGAGATGGCAAATCCTCTTTCTGAAGTATCAAAATTATCAGTGATAATAGCGAAACTATTGGCCAGAATGAAGGAACCGCCAACTGCCTGGATCATTCTGAATATTATAATTTCCATGGCGGCTGTATCTCCTCGCCCCGGGGTCAGATAAAGCAATATCGATCCGATTGTAAATATGGCAAACCCCATGTTGAAGAGTCTGACTCTTCCGTACATATCTGACAGTCTTCCTACTGTGAGAAGCAATACAGAAACCACTATCATGTAACCCATTATAACCCAGAGAAGATATGAAAATGAACCGGAAGAGAGGGGATTCAAACCTATTCCTTTGAAGATTGGAGGCAGTGCAACAATAATGATGCTTGTGTTTATTGTGACAAGCAGTTGTCCCAGAGTTGTGTTTGATAGGGCGATCCACTTTTGCTGTACCATAAAATCATTGATCCTCTGGAGGGAATCTGCAACTGCAATGCGTCAGTGAAATGCCTTGATCATGAACGTTGTAGTTTTTGACGCCACCTATGATCATTCTATAACCCGATATCCCGAGACGTTTGCAGATGATAATCAATACTTTCAATTGAATTCTGAGGTGGGCTGTTCCCTCGTCGGTCTTGCACTGCCCGAGCTCACCAGGCTTATTCTCATCGCCATCATGTGAAAAGATTCCGGATGGACACTCCCGATATTCACTGGGAAGGTCGATTGCGAACTTTCCGTTTGATCTGAACCGGTTAATTTTTGAAAGATATTCTGTATCCCAATGAGACATCTTCCTTCAACCTCCTTTTCTTCTCATGATTTCCAAACGTTGTGTATTTGAAAATGACTCCTCTGCTGGAACATTTCCATGATCTGATCCCAGCATTTATAGAATTCCTTCAAAATTCTCTTGGATCATTGTTCAAAATATCCCTATTCCAATGGCACAAAATGGCTCAAAAACTGAGATGTATTGAAGATTCCTGAACATTAGCTTGTTCCACTGATAGTTTTCAGATTACTTTTAACTCGTTCATAAAGGCCATATGACCTGTATCTGAAATGCACCTCATGATACCCTGTTCCAGATGTGCCATCCAGGATCTGCGGTTTTTTGCATTCTTTCCACTGAGCTTGCTATATTGACTCCATATCTTATTCATTGATAGAGGAGCACTGAATTGCAGCAGGTTAAATTTATGCGCCTTGCCATGATCTCGTCTCTTATTTCATTCAATGCCGGACGATCCTTTCATTTCTTTGATAATCTTTCTCGGAAGTGACAGATTTCATTCCGGTCAAGAAGCTACTCAGGATCCCATGGAAATTCCCGAGTGATAGCCTTTCTCTTATTTCGCTTTCAACCTGCTGATCGATAAATCGTAAAATTGCCAAAAAAGAAGTATCTAACGGAAGTATCTTCAGCATGAGTACTGGATCATAATTAGGCCCTCCCCTATTTCCTCTGCCGTTTTCATCTCACAGAAGCGAGCAGGACAGTCTACATTCTCTATTTTTTCCATGAACTGCGTCTTCACACGTGGAATTTGATTCCACGAATTAAGAGAACCATATATTGAAAGGCCTGGGCAAAGTGGGTAGCTAATAATCCTCCACTCTTACCTTTTTTGATTCATAATTTGCAGTTTGGGTGATTGGTTAGATTTTCTATCTTTTTCAATTCATCGGACACATCTGGAAGATATCCCAGAATTTCCGTAATCAATGGAAGTGCCTCCTGATTTAGAGAATAATATATCCACTGGGCATGTCTCCTTTCCTTTACGAGATCAACAGATCTCAGCCTGGCCAAGTGCTGGGAAGCGTTAGATTGCGAAATATTGAGTACAGAAGTTATTTCGCAAACGCACAGTTCCTGATGGCTTATGAGCGACAGAATACGCAGCCTGTTTGGATCGCCAAGTACCTTGAAAATATCAGCCATCTTCGCTATATCAGACCTATACTGTGGATGCATCATGATATCTAATCACATCTTTAAATATAATATCAGTTCTTATGCCCTTATTTGAGTAGGACACTTCATTCCATTTATGCTCAATTTTCCTGGCGTGATAATGATCCTCTGGTCTCGTTTTCAGAAGAATATTCTTCACCCAATTGTCCTGAAGGGATTTCAGGTGATCCAGCATTCCTGGAAGATCTTCTTTAGTGGCAGAAATAAGCGACGCCTCTGCATCGGATATCTTTGCAGGGAAAAACCCATCTTCTTCTGTGACCTTAACGGCTTCTCCTGTGGAAATTCTCTGCAATATATACCATACACCGGGCTCGTTCATAACATCCTGCGTTCCAAATCTTACTCTTGCACCAGTGAGGTATGATGCAGCGTCTCCAAGGCATGGGCTGTTCCGTGATATTGCCCTTAGGTCAGTGCGATCAATGACGCCACTGGGAAAAAGAATTTTGAATGCAACTGAGAGAGCATATGTGCCCCGATACAGGCCATCGCATGCATGCCCATGGAACTTAACCAGATCGTCAAAAGTTATTTCTTTGGTGTACTGCGAATATCTTCCATGGCTCGATTCGGTGTCAAGAACCTTGAACACCGGTAGATTCTTTTCTATCATTTTTTTCTCCTGAGGCAGTCAGAATGATATGACTGTATATCCCTCAACAGCGTACCGGGAGAATGCATCCCTGGCAAATTCCAGATCTATTCCGTTGCTGGAAAAAATATTCTCCATGTTCCAGTTCTTGACCTGGTTTGAACAGGCTTCAATGGTTATGCCAGATTCCCTCAGTTCCTTGATTGCTTCCAGCACCTCACCATTGTCCTGGCCCTTCTCAAGGGATCTGACGCCTCCGGTGAAGAGAAAAACCTCAACTCTGTCTATACTGTTTTCTTTTCTAGCATCGTGGATTCTCTTTGCAACGTGGAGACCGGACATTACCTTTGCGCGCTGATCCAGCCCTGAAGTTATCACTATTGCTATTTTTCCTCCCATATCAACACAGAATAAGTATATGCGAATATACTAATTAAGCCTTACCAATGCCTGAAATGCTCTATCTGGATTGACATGTCAGATTATATATTAGTGTATGTTAATATACAATGTTGAGCTTACAGGCAGAATCCAGTTGTTATAATGATGCTTTCATTTCGTTTCTATGTTTCCGCTGCAATCTTCGCAATAACACTGTTCCTGGTCATAAAGAGGCCAAAGAACATTGGAATTGGATATTCCGCCCTGGTTGGAGCAGCTGCCAGTTACGCTCTCGGTCTGATAAATTTCTCCAGCGTCATAGCAGTATGGGATATTGTATGGAATGCCACTTTCACCTTCATAGCAATAATTCTTATATCACTTGTACTGGATGAGGCGGGTGTCTTCAAGTATGCTGCCCTTAAGATTGCACGCATGGCAGGAGGGCATGGAAACCTGCTGTTCCTCTTTATTATAATTCTCGGGTCCGGCATATCTGCAATATTTGCCAACGATGGAACTGCCCTGATCCTCACCCCAATAGTATACGAAATGCTCGTAAACATGAATGTGGAGAGGAAATACATTCTCCCTTTCATAATGGCAACGGGATTCATCGCGGATTCTGCGTCGCTTCCTCTATCTGTGAGTAACCTTGTAAATATAGTGAGCACCACCTATTTCCACATTTCATTCCTTGGCTACGCCAGGGTGATGGTACTCCCGGATCTTGCATCCATTGCTGCATCCCTTGCTATTTTATATCTATTCTATCGGAAAACAATCATATCGCACTATGCAACCCAGGTCCTGGGAAATCCGGGGGAAGCAATAAGATCTCCACTCATTGCAAAGATGAGCATTCCGGTAATAATAGTGCTCATAATTCTCTATTCAGTTGGGGGGATTTATAATGTCCCAATTGCATTCATATCTGTTGCAGTGGCAGCATTTGTGATGATCTCTGCAAGGTCAGGTGGCCACATAGATACAGCCAAGATTATCAGGGAAGCGCCATGGCAAATAGTCGTTTTCTCATTCGGAATGTATCTCGTTGTCTACGGCCTCGGTTTGAACGGGCTCACGGAACTTATGGTTATTTTGCTGTCGCACATAGTGTCTCTTCCTGGGCCACTTCCGTATGTTTTTTCTGGATACTTCTTCGCCTTGCTGGCTTCAAGCATGAATAACATGCCTTCCGTTATGCTGGGGGCACTGTCCATCTCCTCAATTCATAGCGCAAATTACCTTATTTACACAAACGTCATAGGAAATGATATAGGACCAAAATTTACCCCCATAGGGTCCCTTGCAACGCTTCTATGGCTTCACACACTGGATCGCAAGAATGGAATAAAAATTGGATACGGATACTACATGAAGGTAGGATTTATAATTGCGCTGCCTGTCCTGACCATCACGCTTCTTTCCCTGTATTTCATTTAGTTGTTATTCCCCGATTTGCGTACTGGAACTGCACCTTTCTCGGCGATTTCCCTTCTGAACATGTTTTTGAGGAACATTCCCGTGTTCAACCACGCATAAACCCACAGTATGTTGAGAATTACGGCAATTGTTACGTATGCCCAGAGAAGCGCATATAAATGAGTGAACCCGAGGATCTCTATGGTTGATGTGGCGAAAAGCCCCAGCGGGAATCCGTATGCCCATACTCCGAGAGTTCCTCTGGCAGGATGCGTGAAAATGAGTATTACCACGACTAGGAAATTCCAGACTTCAAAGCCCCATAGCAATACAGACAGCCATTCCACGGATGATGCTCCGATGGACAGCTGGTCTATCTTTCCGAAGCTTGCAAACGAAAGCAGGTTTATGATTATGAGGCTTGATATTCCCACAGGCAGCATGGTTGTGGGCAGTGTCTCATGAACCTTCGTGGAAACGTGGCCTGCCAAGGCCAGTGAGCCTATGAATATGAAAAGGAAGAAGAATATGCCAAAACCCAAGAGAACCAAGAAATAGATTGTCTGAGCCTCCACTCCTCCGTAGAATTTCATAAGTGAACCGGCAAGAAATACGCTTGTACCGATCGCCAGTGGAGGTATAACAATCGCGTAATTCATTTCACGTGGATTTATCTCCTTGGTATACAACTTGTAACCCAGGAGCACACCCAGTATCAGTGCAAGGATGTAGTTGGCATAGAAATCCACTGCTGACAGAGCTGCAGTGGTTCCTGTCAGGCCAAAAAAGTATATGAGCTGGTAATTGCCAACAAATCCAATTATGGGAATAAGTGCAGTGAAACTCATCCTGGTAAGATTGTTCCAGTGTGAGAATACGTGATCCTTCAGGGTGAATCCTCTATATACCCATATGCTGAATATGACCACAAAGATTGAGATTCCAAGTATTGAGAAAGCTTCTGCAACATACCTGAAGGCTATGCTCCCTGTTTCCCCGAAGGCAAGGATATAAACCTGGGCCAGCGCAAGAGTTGAGATGGAGATACCAAACCATTCGGATCCAAATAGATTTAGCGTGCTTTTCCTCATAAAGTCACCGCACCATTATGAACTCCATAACATGCCAGAATCACCACTTGAGTATCTCCATTGCAGAGGTCAGTGCGCGGTTTCCTGTTATGAATCTGGTGACAAAAAGGGCATCCTCCATTTCTTCTTTATTCCCACCATTGAGGAAAAACTGTGTAAGATAGACACGGGCGCATTCCCCGTACCTTATTGAGATGCTCACTGCAAATGCCATAAGAAACAGATACTTCTGTTCCACTTCAAAACTGGCCATCAGTTCTGTCTTTTCCTTGAGATGTTCCTCCAGCAGGTCAAATGACACTGATGCCAGAGAAGTGAGGTTTTCAGGAAGGGAATCCATTCGAGATTCTGTCTTTACATCATTCAGTATCTTTTCAACCTCTGCACTTTTATGGGAAGGCCCGGTGAATTTCTCCACGATGGGTTGTATGGTCCCCAGCAGAGCCATAGTAGATGACATAAGTGCCATCTTTGCCGCCTTTATAGAATCAAGAACTTCCAGCATGCTGGTCTCGAACTTCTGAGCCAGTTTGAAGTGAATCATTGCAGACTCTGGCTGTCCGTTGGCCAGAGACACTGAAAGTGCCGTAAGCGCAAGAATTTTTTTAGGAAGCTTTGTTCTCCCAAGATAAAGAGCGTTATTCTCTCTGAACTGCTCTTTTGCCATTTCCACGTTATGATTGCCTAAAAGTTTGATTACTTCAGGCACAGACCCAAGTGTAGATATTGCAAACCTCTCAATTTCTTCCATTTCATTGCCCATAACAGATTAATAAGAGATTTCTACTTAATGGATGCTGACAAAAAAATGTATTTTAAAGAGAGATGGCACAAATTTTGTGGACCCGGTCTCATACCTAATCACCTGATGTTGAAAAGCTGAATCAACCTGGGTACAATCTATGGGATTTCATCAAGCACTACTTCGAAGTCAACATCATAAATTCCAAAATCAGGGAGTTGTTTTCTGGCATAGTTCCTGACCTCACTGCATTCCCTTCCCACCACCAGTATATGAAATCTCCTGGAACCTGTTGTTATTATAAACTTCTTTATGCGTTTCTCTTTCTTAGTAAATTCAACAAAGTCATCTATTTTCTCGGCTGGCACATTAAAGCCTATAATGGCCTTGCATCCAAGACCAAGCTTTCCATAATCAATTTCTGCCCGACATGACTTTATAATACCCCTCTGCCGAAGGAGTATAATTCTGTCGCGAACAGTCCAGATGTTTTTACCTGTTTTATCAGCTACCTCATTGTATGTCAGTGAACAATTTTCCTCTAAAAGATCAATGATATCAAGATCCAGTTGATCTAATTTGAAAGACTTCATCACTAATGGAGAAACAGACTATATTTAACGCTGTTGAAAGTTTGATTAACATGCCATGGAGAAAAAGCAAGGCGGACCTCGTCATTCAGAATTCCACTGGCTATCAAATACTGCGATGGTACAGAGGCATTACCCATATCGTAAGAAGTGATGGTGACAGTTATCTTGGAGTGTGTAGGCAGCGTGATATTAGAAGGGGACTGAAGAGAACCATTCACAACCTCATAGTACCTAGGTTGAGCCCTAACGGAATTGTTGTAGTTTGCGTCCATGACTTCTACCAAGTCAAGGTGATATGTGCCACTAATCTGCTGATTACTCATATAGCTGCTGCTGACAACGACCTGATGGTCATAAGCAACACCAATCCCAACTCCTCCTATAATCACTATCGGGGAAACAATGGCGTAGAAAACCTTCTCCTGCATAATGAAAGAATGGTTGAGAAATCTTAAAAGTTCCCTTATCACAATGCAAAGGATTTGCATCATGATTGTTCATAATGTATAATAAACGATCAGGAAAGATTATTGTGTACTTTTCAGCACCAGAATCCTGATGGGAAAAATCAGGATTGCGAGGTTCATCGCGTTGAAACTCCCATTAGATCGTAAACCAGTTAAATATTCATGGAAAACAAGTTCTTCCATGCCGTCAGGTCCTGTCTGCCAGTATTAAATCCAGGTAAACGTCAGGCAAGAAGACGTGCACATTTCCGCGACGATGATCTAC
>JAMDBD010000016.1 GCA_023484105.1 Thermoplasmatota archaeon | reverse complement strand
AGGCTGCAAGGGAGTTCAGGGAGGCTGTGAACCTGAAGCCAAACGATCCCAAGTACCATTACAGCCTTGGTGTGTTTCTGCAGGACAGGGGGAAGTATGACGATGCCCTGAAGGAGTATGAGAGGGCGATAACGATTGATCCGGATAATCCGGAGTACCATTATCAGAAGGGCATTCTTCTTCTCAGATTGAGGAAGAGTAAGGAAGGGCTTGAAGAGATAGATCTGGCCATAACAAAAAACCCAAATTCGTCCAAGTACAGGTTCTATAAGGCCCAGGCACTGAAGAGAATGGGAATGGTCGACAAAGCCATGGAGATTTTGAATGAAGCTATTGCAATGGACCCATCTAAATCGGAATATCATTTCGAGAAGGCAAGGTATCTAAGGGATATGGGAAATATAGATGGTGCAATAGAAGAATATGATATCGCGACCAAGCTTGAACCAGAAAGAATAGAAATTTTCATTGAAGAAATTTCAACTCTCAGGGAACTTGGAAGGATAGATGAAGCCCTTGGAAGGTCAAACGCAGTGATATCTAAGGGGACTGCCATACCTGAAATATGGCTCATGCATGCTGAACTCCTCTCCCTTTCCGGGTCCCCTTCGGAAGGAATTTCAGCTCTCAACGCAGCAATCAAAGCGAGATATATAACTGCTAAACAGCTATGCGATCTGATATCCGGTGAAATGAAAAAGGATAAAGAGATGCCAGCAAAACAGATGATGCAGCAATTCAGGAAGAGCAATTGCTAAAATTATAATTATACCTCCTTATTACGTGGTACGGGTCCGTAGCTTAGCTAGGTAGAGCGATGGACTCTTAATCCATAGGTCGGGGGTTCAAATCCCTCCGGACCCGTATTAGGAGGTTAAATTTTTCTCAGAATATGCTTAAGAAATTCTTTCCCTGTTGTTTATATGGTATAATATGCTTAAAATCAGATTGCTCGCTCAACTGGGGATACAAACCGGCCTGATCATGTTTTCCTGCCCCAATTATTTTGCTACGACAAGACCATTTTTTAATTTACAATTTTTGGTTATATTGATGAAATAGCTGTTAGCAATAGAAGATCTTCGCATTACTCTCTTCTGCTAACCCTTTCGTTGCAGATTTACTTTCCTGATGCTGAACCGTAAAGATTTTATTTATATATTATTAACGAAAAAAGATGCAGGGAAGTTCAATAGATAACGCTCCTCCTCAATGGAAGACCATATTGATACGTGGGCTTCCAATGTTGTTTATACCTGTGATATTGCTTGTGATTATACTTCTGATGAACAGCTTCTACTTTCTTGAATATTTTCATGTAATAGTTGGTTCCACCTGGACTGGAATGGATCTTGTTATGGGTGTCTTTTTTTCCTACATAATGGCTGGATTAAACCCCATGCAGCGTACAGTGGTTGCCACAAGGCTTACTCCCACCATGCTATTTTTCATGCCTGCAATTGCCACGAGCACGATCACGGCCGGCATTTATCTTGCCATTGCTGACCATATATCATTTTATAACCCTTATTTTATAGCTGTTGCAGTAATTGTTCTGATCCTGCTTGTGCAGGGCCTTGGAATATTTCTTCCAAACGAGGCGAGAGTGTACATGGAAATAATTCATGGAGCTAAAAACGTGGAGAAGATTGTCAGGCTGACCATGCTGAACCTTAAGCTATCTGTTGTACAACTTATTCTTCAGATCATATTGATATTCTTCATGGCAACCTTTGCTGTTGGTGGTGTCGCATGAAGAATTTTTCCATGGCCGGATTTCTGGTTGTTCTCATCCCTCTTATCGCAGTTGTAGTGGGAATTCTGATTCACAATATTGTTTTTCTCGATTATGTTCACGTTCTTCTTGGAGCAATATGGATTGGGGTTGACGCATTTCTTGGAGTGATATTTCGCTTTGTTTACGTGGATATTCCGGAGGACACACTGAGTGATGTATCTGAAAGAATTCTTCCCGCAACCATGTACTATCTACCGGCAACATCTTTTTTGACCCCACTGGCGGGTTATTTTCTTGCTATTTATGAGGGGATATGGAATCCGTATTCAGATATTTTTATGTTGATAATTGTGGTTGCAAGTCTTGTTGTCGCCACTGGTCTTCTCACTGTATTCTATCAGTCACTGAAAATATATCTGGAGAAAAGCAAGGGAATAAACTCTGTGGTATCACCTAAGAGACGATTTGATGTGATCTGCAACGGTGCTCTGATCCAGCTTGTACTTCAGGTGATCCTTGTCGGTTTCATGGCAGAGCTTGTTGTATTTGGATGAAATTTCCATTTTTCATAGATTTTCAAAAGGCAATTTCAGGCATATAGCCACTTCTGCTTATTCTGATCTCATCCTGACATTCACAATTCCTTCAAGGATCTCTGCCATCTTCCCTGTTGATATTCCCTTGGAGTACATGGAAACAACAAGATCCTCTATTCCGATGCTGCGCTGATATGGTTCGAGTAAAGCTGTCTTCAACTGATTGCTTCTGTCTCTCGGAACCCTGAGACCGTATATTTTCCCATATCTTGTGCCTGTGTCACTCTCATAGTAACCCTTTCCTGATGCCTTTGTTCTCCCTCAATGAACGCCTGGATCTATTCCTTCATGAGAGATTCCATGAACTCCTAAACCGGCGATCTTACTATTTCCGATATTCTTTTATCCAGTTCTTCCATAATTGATTGCCTCCTTGGGTTGCTAATGGAGGCGTCCTTTCATTTTTCATGAAAGTCTTTCCGATCTCTTGATCCTGTATCTAGATCCTAGATCTAGATCCTGGTCTTTTCTTTACACAAAATTCTGGATACTATCGATGAATATTCGTGAATGAATGGGATACAATTGCTTTTTAAATCCATTGATCAAAGAAGTTGAAGAAAAATAATAAAAAAAATTAAATTTAAAAAATAAGGAGTATTACTTTTACTCCTTAGGGGTTGCAGGTGGTGCTTCAGGTGGTCTTGTCTTCCTTAGGAAGAAAACCGCAAGTCCTCCCACTATGAGACCTACAACAAGGCCAATTGCCAGGAACTCATACAATGTTCCCGATGAAATGGTTGACGGCACCGTGTTGAAGGTTACTGCTATACTGGTAGACCCATCTATCGAAATCACTCCTGCAGAGGCAGAGTGTGTGTATCCGGATACATTGTATATGTAGTACGCATAGGTACCAGCTGAAAGGCCTGATACGGTTATACTGCTGCTGTGGCTGTTTGTTGTTGTGGCTGTATAGTTTGTTCCATCAAAGTTGACTGCCCACTTCGTATTGTTCGCAAGCCCAACCTCCACAAATGTCACAGAAAATGTTGGAACAGGTGTAAATGTAATTGTCTCTGTAGCAGGCTGCCCAGATACAGAGAGCGTCCCACCTGTGCTTATGAGGTTATAACCCGATACGGGTGATACCTGGTATGTGTATGTTCCCTGAGGTATGTCGGTGAAGGTTATTGTGGAAGTAGTACTGCTCGCGGTTGTTCCGTCAAAGGATATGCTCCATGTGGTTCCTGATGCCAAGCCGGTTTCTGTGAATGTAACAGTTTCCTCTGCCACGAATGTCACCGATACTGTTCTGCTTCCGGTCACATCTACAGATCCGCTCGATGGAGATCCAAATGTGTAACCTGATACTGATGCTATCGAGTAATCATGGGTTCCTGCAGTTACATTGCTAAAGGTTATCGATGATCCAGTTCCAGTCATTGTGGTTCCGTCGAATGAAACGCTCCATGTGGTTCCTGATGCCAAGCCGGTTTCTGTGAATGTGACTGCATAAACAGAATACTGGGCAAAGAGAGGCACCTCAAAGTTTCCACCGGCTGAAGTATTAAGAAGACCGCTCTGTACACCGATGAGATGTCCGTTTGCGTTTGCCTCTTCCGCGATGTATAATTCCTCAAAACCCTGATTAGGCATGTCGATATATGCAATTTTCGAAGTAGTGGTAGTTATCATCACGAGACCCATATACTGCATTGCTATCTCATCGCCAGACATATAGTTGGCAGATGTAAATGTCAGGTTAGCAGGTACAGCAGGCTGTATGGGGCTCATATCACCACCCTGTGAAATACCTGAGTTATAGAATGACTTTCCAAAGTCGTTCCACCAGTAGTTTCCGCTGATTCCGGATCCACCCATAATGTTGGTTCCTGCCATGGGTGATACATTCCAGTGGTTTGTATAATTCGTGGTGAAAGTGCCCTCATAAAGATTATACCCATCCTGCAACACTGGAACCTGCGTGAAGAATGCGTTATTGTATATTGTGTTATTCCCACTGTAGATTTGAATTGCGTACTGATATTGGCTGTCTCCGATTCCGGCGAGAAATGCAGGTGCCGTTATTGATGTGTTCTGAGTCATGACGCTGATACCAACGAAGTAGTTGCCAGTAATGGTATTCATTCCCCTCTGAGTGGGCGAGTTATACATCATTATTGACGTGCCCCATGAAATAAACGTATTTCCAGTCACACTGATATTGGTGGAATTCCAGATGTTCAATGCTCCCACGTAGAAAAACTGCGTAATTTCTGGAGAGAACCAAGCCTCTATACCGTTACCATCCGCTATTGTTATGTTGCTGTCGTTGTATAGCTGCATTGTGAGGCCATTTGTCATTGGGATATATGGATCGTTAAGGTACACCTGGGCTATTATGCTTTCAATCTCGGCATTTATTCCAGTATATTGTACAGCCAGACCGGTACCCTTCACAACCACATGGTCAGTTATGTTACGTAGGAGCACACCGCCGAAGGCTGGGAACGTATAGTCGTTTACAGATCCGAATACAGAATTTGCCGTTCCGTTATCCATTATTACATATGGATCAGATGCTGTTCCGGTTCCTGAAACTGCCACGCTTGCCAGCTGGGAATTGCTCATTGCAACTATCGGTGTATATACGCCTGCCGAACTGTCTGAAACCATGTTTATTACTGTGGGAATTGAAGTATTCAATGTACCCATAGCGGGCTCGTAATAATTCAGCATAGATTCAAACTGATATGTCCCGGTTGGAAGTCTGAAGTTGTTAGAACCAGATCCGCTTGACGGCGCCCATGCCCATATAGATTCGTTCTCCATTGTCATGTTATTGTTGATGAACAGGAATGAGTTTGCGGGTTTCACTGTCACTGCATACTTAGTGAAAGAAGGTGTGACGTTCCATAGACCGTATATTATTGATGGCCCAGGATTCAGATACGCGGTCTGCCCAACGTATGATACGTCTACACCTACAGAGGTTTCACCGGTTTCAGATCCAAGGTCGTATGCTGCCCTGACATTCTGGTAACTGGATGTGGTTGCATTCCAGAACCTCAGGTTCATTGTACCGTTAATTCCGTATACTGTTGCTGTACTTCCTCCACCCGGGCCTCCAATCATTATTTCAGCATCGTACGGTATGAATCCGGTTGGGGTGATTGTAGTACCGCTAACGAAATAATGCGGGTGTGGGGCAACGTAACCAGGCGCACCATATGTTGAGTTAAAAATCACCTCATCGTAGTTTCCATGCATATGCATTGTTGGAAGTGAATAATTGAAGTATACCGTACTCCTGCCGTTCTGAACACTGGTGTTCAGATAAACGTTGAATACAAGAGGAAATGTAACAGTAAGTATAGGACCGAGACCATAATGATACCCCTGTGATGAGCTACCCAGACCGACTGCCTGTGCAGATGAATAGTTTATTGCATTTGGTGTCAGGTAAGCGGCTGGACTCGAAAAGTTCCATACATTATCTATGAACTCAAGAGTCTGCGTTCTGGGACTGTAAAACACTACGTTCTGTGTCCACATGGAATAGCTGGAATTTCCGAAAAGTGCAACGTTATTCAGAACTGCGTTAAGCTGAAATGACACTGAATTTGGATCGTTATCCAGCAGGTAGAAATCGTTCAGATAGCTTAGATTCACTGATGCCTCAAAACTGTCCGTAGTATAGTTATAGGTCTTGATCACACCAGAAGAATTATTGTATAAGCCGTAATCACCTATTCCCATCGGGGCCGGTGCAGCAGAGTATCCTGGGGTGACATGACCGTCGACTATCTTAGATGATGACATAAAGTTCGGAATGTATACGTATTTCATAGGTATTCCAGAACTCTTTGCATTGCTGAGAATTCTTTGCATCATTGCAGCCCTCTGGGCCATTGATGGCGCACTCACTGAAGGACCTGTGTTCTGCTTTACTGCTGATGTCGAACTTGGGGTGACTGTAACCGAACTGGTAGCGTGCGACGCACTATTCCCGGTTGATCCATATCCGGAGAATAAGACTACCAAGCCAGAGGCAACCATCACCACTGACAAAACTATGGCTATGATCATTTTTCTGTTCATTGCTGATCTCATAGGAATTATGATGATGGTATATATACATTATGCAAATTAAACCCGGAATTATGCAGGAGAGATTTTTAAGAGCGTTTTTTTTTACCTTTTATGAAAACCATAATAGTCAACTTCAAGCAATACCATGAAAGCACAGGGCGTTCTGCCATTTCCCTAATTTCGTTGCTCAATCATGCCATTGATTTTAAGGGTATAGAGACTTTTTTTGCTGTTTCGTTAACTGATCTGCTTTCAGCGTCTGAAATTTATGGAGACATGGTAATTGCCCAGCACGTTGATGGTGTTGATTCAGGTCCTTACACAGGACATGTTTCCTACAGAACTCTCCTGAACATGGGTGTGAGGAAATCTCTGCTTAATCATTCGGAAAGGAAAGTTAAAAAAGAGATAATAGCTAAAACCGCAATGTTGTGTGATAAAGCGGGAGTGGAACTCATACTATGCGCTGCAGACATTGACGAAGTCAAAATGTTCTCATCTCTTCCTGTACCTTTCATAGCCTATGAACCTCCTGATCTTATTGGCGGGAACATCTCAGTTTCCACCGCAAACCCTGATACAATAAGAGATGCAGCGGTTGTCTGTGACAGGGCAGATAAGGCTCTGCTCGTCGGGGCAGGAATAAAGGTTCCGGACGACGCAAGAAAATCTGTTGAACTCGGAGCCTCTGGAATACTTATTTCATCCGGAGTTGTACTCTCAAGGGAGCCAGGGGACGCGTTAAGTTCATTAGCCAAAGCATTATTGTGAATGAAATGGCGAAGGACAAGAATGAAACTCTGATCAACGCAGAACCATTCGTTATTGAGGAATTTCTGACCTACGAGAAGGATAGGGCCAAGGCGGTTGTTTTCGTTTTCATAGCAGGATTTCTCCTGGCGCTCGCATCAGCTTATTTGTATGTTATCGGAATTTGGTATTTAGCAGTTCTTTTGTTTTTTGTTCTGCTTCTATTCCTGCGCTATGTACTCAATTTTTTCAAGATACCATTTCCAAAACGCGGTTCTCATAAATTCCTCATATACGCTCAGCTCTTTCTCACATGGCTCATCTTCTGGATTGTATTCCTTAATCCGCCTTTCAATGTTGTATCCGGCCCTCAGATAGGAGCCCCACAGGCTTATGTTTCCGCTTCACATTCATGGGAGGGATTGCCACAGTATTCTTCCGGAATATACGAAATTCCCAGGAATGACTATTCCCTTAGGGTCTCGGTCAGTTTCATACATCCGATCACAACGTATAGTGTTTCCATCACAACGTCAGGATACAGTATAGTAAATCAAAATCTCAATGGAGGATATATTTACTTTAACATATCCAGTAGCCCCACATATTACCAGGACATATCAGTAGTAATATCTGCCAGTTACCAGAGCCATTCCTCCACGGAGAACTTCGCACTTATGCTACAACCACCATGAATGCGACATTTTTTTATAAAGTATGCACATTGCAGTGAACCTAAAGCAGGTGTAGTGTAGACTGGTCTAGCACGGGAGCCTTCCAAGCTTCCGACCCGGGTTCAAATCCCGGCACCTGCATTTATCTAAATACAACCTGAAGATTGTGTTACTATGATCACTCTGAACGGGAAATCCCTCACCCTGAAAGAACTGTGGAAAATATCTATGCATAATGAGGGTGTCAGAATCAGCCAACATTCATATTCTGACGTCAGGAAATCCAGGGAAGAACTTGAAAAGATTCTTTCCAGTGGCAGCAGTTTCTATGGCGTTAACACAGGTTTTGGCAGCCTTTGGAACAAGAGAATTGACGATGCTGACCTGTTGCAACTGCAGGAGCATCTTATCATGAGCCATTCTGCTGGTGTTGGAGCACCACTGGATGCTGGAATTGTTAGGGCAATGCTTGCGATAAGAGTGAATTCTCTAATAAAAGGCTACTCAGGTGTTTCTGAAGACCTTATTTCAACAGTTGTGTCAATGCTTAACAAGAACATTATCCCATTTGTCCCTTCCATCGGTTCAGTCGGAGCAAGTGGGGATCTTGCACCCCTGGCTCACATAGCACTTGCTGTAATGGGCAAGGGAGAGGTCTTACAGGGGGGTGAAAGAATGCCTTCCATTAAGGCATTTCAGAAATCTGGGATAAAGCCCCATATGTTTCTTGAAAAGGAAGGTGTTGCCTTCATAAACGGAACAACTGCGATAACCTCTATCCTGGCCTTGCAGGCTTACAGATGCATGAATTTAATCAATATTGCAGTAGCATCCTCCCTCTTGTTTTTTGAGGCTATGAAGGGAAATGAGTCTGCCTTTACCGACTGGGCAGTTGAATCCCGCAGGCAAAAAGGACAGAAAGATGTTGCAGCGGCTTTCAGAGCGCTCCTGAGCGACAGACCAGAAGAAGAAAAAAACAATCCAAGAAATCTTCAGGACCCGTACACAATAAGGTGCATTCCTCAGGTTTACGGTGCAGTGCTAGATACAATACGATACTGCACAGATATTGCAGAAAATGAGATGAACTCAGTCACAGACAATCCGCTCATACATAATATGAAGATCATATCAGCCGGGAATTTTCATGGTGAACCGGTTGCATTTGCATCTGATTTTCTTGGAATAGCCATGACCGATTTTGGAAATATGCTGGAGAGACAAATTGCAAGGATGATTGATTCCAACCTCAGCGGATTGCCACCTTTTCTCACAAATGACAGTGGCCTGAATTCAGGTTACATGATCCCCCAGTATGTTGCAGCAGCGCTCTGCAATATGAACAAAGTACTAAGCCATCCAGCCTCCTCTGACAGTATACCGACCTCAGCAAATCAGGAAGACCATGTGAGCATGGGGATGAATTCCGCTCTGAAGCTGATAAATATAGTTGACAACCTTGAAAGCATAATAGCTATCCACACGCTTCTTTCAGCACAGGCTTTTGACCTCTCACATGTAAAAGGAACGAGCTTCGCTCGACACCTTAGGGATAAAATAAGGAAGCGCGTACCCTTCCTTGATGCCGATAGACCGCCTTATCTGGACTTAGAAAAGGTAAGAAACACGCTGATGTCAGATACAGAGAAAATTATTAGCAGGATGCCATTGCCATTAGACTGAAAAATGTCAGGCGAAGGGTTATCAATCAAAACCGGGGAAAGGTTTTCAGATGCTCTGAAAAGGCACAAATATAAAGGCATAGCTGTTGTCGCAAAGTTTAACGGCTCTCTTTTTGATCTGTCCGCAACTGCACCTTCAGAAGGAGAGTTTTTTCCTGTAGAATTGAACTCTGAAGATGGAATTAGAATACTCAGGCATTCTGCTGCCCATCTTCTTGCTAACGCAGTTATCGACATATTCCCTGGAGCACTTCTGAACGCAGGACCTGCAACCGATGACGGTTTCTTCTATGACATTGATATGCCCCCGGTTTCCTCAGAGCAGCTTAAGGATATTGAGAGAGAGATGCACCGCATCAGTAACAGAGATGTTCCCATACAGAGAACTGTTATGACCAAGGATGAGCTTTTAGAAAAGTTCAAAAACAATCCATACAAAATTGAGAAAATAATGAAGTACGTTCCAGACGGAGGATCATCCTCCGTTTACACCCAGGGAAATTTTTCCGATTTTTGTACCGGCCCTCACGTGCCATCGACCGGTTACATCAGGTATTTCAGTCTGACTTCTGTGGCATCAGCACTTCACAAGAAGGATAACGGCGAAGAAAAACAGCTTGTGAGAATCTATGGAACGGCCTTTCCTGACGAGGAGTCCCTCAAAAACTACTTTGTAATGAAGGAGGAGGCAGCGAAAAGGGATCACCGGAGGATTGGATCTGAAATGGATCTCTATGTGTTCGATTCAGAGAACGCTCCAGGTTTTCCACTTTACGCCCCTAATGGGGCGCTAATAAGGGAAATACTGATATCCTACATGAGGGATCTGAACCGGCAGAACGGCTGGACTGAGGTATCAACGCCACACGTCTTCAGAGATACCATGTGGAAGCGGTCAGGTCATTATGCGAAATACAGGAGCGATATGTACCTCTTTGATCTTGCAGGAGACGGTTATGCAATAAAGCCGATGAACTGCCCAGGACATATACTGATATTCAGAAGAAAAATTTACAGTTACAGGGATCTGCCGGTCAAGCTATCGGAATTCGGCACAGTTTACAGGTACGAGAAATCAGGAGAAGTTGGTGGTCTCACAAGGCCAAGGTGCTTCACAATAGACGATGGACACGCTTTTCTAGCCATGGATCAGGTCAGGACAGAAATCATATCAATTCTCAGGATGTTCATGGAATCATTCACCACACTATTCGGAGACCTCGAAATAAGCTATGAATTAAGCCTCATCGACAGAGAAAACCCAGAAAATTTTCTGGTAACCTATGTTTGCAGGAAATGTGGTGCACGGTTTGAGATGAGGGCCTCTGACAGCGAGCTCGTATGTCCTTCGTGCGGTTCACTGGAACACTCCGTGGATTTAAGCAAGTGGGACTCTGCTTCTGATGCACTGAGATCTGCGCTATTGCACCTGAATCTTCCATTCAGGGAAACGCCTGGAGATGCAGCATTCTATGGCCCAAAAATTTCCGTGTACCTCAAGGATGCAATAGGCAGGAAATGGCAGTTGTCCACAATTCAGCTGGACTTCTTTATGCCTTCCAATTTTGATCTTACATACATTGATTCAAAGGGAAACAGATCGCCTGTGGTGATGATCCATAGAGCGGTTTTTGGAAGCCTTGAGAGAATAATTGCCATCCTGATAGAGAACTATAGCGGCAGGCTGCCTACATGGATTGCCCCCCTTCAGGTTGTCATAATCCCCGTGACAGAAAGCTATTTGGGCTATGCGGAAGTGTTGAAGAGAGAGATGATGAACGCCGGTATCAGGGTTTACCTGGACTCCTCCTCAGAAACCCTGAACAAGAAACTCAGGCAGATAAGAAAATTCAGGCCAGCCTACATATGCGTTGTTGGCGAAAATGAAGTTAAGGAAAACACCATATCTGTGAGGAACAGAGCAGATAATATTTCCACTGTAACCCTGAAGGGATTCCTCGAAACCATTGAGAAAGAGATCAGAACGAAATCCATAAACCAGCTCGTGGGGTGACATCTTGACCGAATGCCTAATTTTCAACATCACTCTTCCGGGAAGGCATCCGTCAAGTATCTGCGTTGAGCTTGCAAAGTTTATGGACTCGTTGAGTTCACTGGAAAGTTTGTTCGAAATCACCGGGCAGGAGGAGAGCCTGATGGAATTTATCGAACACTTCGCAAGAACAGATGAAGTCATGCCAGATGATCGGACTGTTGGATTTGTTGTTATAAATGCTGAAAAGAAAAAAATGGCGATCTCCATGTCATTGCCTGCTGATCAGAAAGATTTGGCGAATCCAATCTCACAGGAGGCGGAAAAACTTAGGAAATCAGGCATTGACGTGGAACTCGATCTTTCCTGATTTCACTCTACCATATTTTTAAGAGGATTTCCAAAAACTTCCACCGAAACCCTTTTTCCAGGACCTCAAGATCAATGTGCATGAATCTGCTGCAGTCCTATTTCCCTGAATGGTACAAGGAGATTGAGGCGCTTGGTGATCCCTTAACCGGCATATCTGACCGCATTGACTTTGAAAGGATAAGGCCAATCCTTTCTGGTCTCTATGAGAACAATACAGACAAGGGTGGAAGGCCAAATTACGATCCCATACTCATGATCAAGATACTACTGCTTCAGCAGTGGTATTCTCTCTCAGATCCACAGATAGAAAGGGAGATCCGTGACAGGATATCATTCCTTAATTTCCTTGGATATCCTGACAGGCTTCCGGATCGGAATACAATATGGTACTTCCGTGAAAGATTATCAAAAACAGGGAAGGACAGGCTTGTCTTCAACGAGATCAGGGATCAGATCATGGCAAAGAGAATAAGGGTAAAGCCGGGTACAATTCAGGACGCATCATTCATTGAGGCAGATCGCGGAGAGTATGGCAAACCCAGGGGAGATGATGCGAACACAAGAAGATCGAAGGATGGTGCATCAGCAACAAAGAATCATGGGAAGCACTTCGGATACAAGGCACACACCCTTGTAAATGAGATGAAAATAATTGAGAAGTTAGCCGTAACACCTGCGAACGTGCATGATTCCCAGATTGATCTTTCAATCCCGGGAATCATATGTTACCGGGACAGGGGATACTTCGGATCAGAGTGCAGGGGGATCAATGGCACCATGGATAGGGCAGTGAGAGGTCATCCACTTCCTGTGAAAAGTATAGGAAGGAATCTCCGAATATCCCGCATCCGATCAATGGTGGAACATCCCTATGCATTCTTCAAAGGCATGTTCCACTTCTTCCATGTAATGGTGACAACAGTGCAGAGGGTAAGGGTGAAGACATACTTCACAGCAATTTGTAACAATCTTCTAAGTGCAAGATTCCTTGACAGGATAGCGTAAGCCATCGACATTCAGGAAAAATACAGTAAGAGTGGGGATGAAATCACCTCCATCAGAGGGAGTTTGAAGCTATTTTGCCTGAATCTCGCCATCATTGATATGAGTCATTGAAAAATGTGTGGTTTTGGGAAAACCTCAGTTTAATTTTACCTGAAGAAATGATTAAAAATGTTTTGCATCTCCAAAGTACACAGATCAACTTTTAGGACTTGTCAGCAATCCTGAAAAATTTTGATCTTTATTGCCGTATCTTAAGAGATTCAGAAATGCAGTCAAATATAAGCGACAGTTCAAACAAATTTCAAAAT
>JAMDBD010000006.1 GCA_023484105.1 Thermoplasmatota archaeon | reverse complement strand
GCAATAGAAGGGACAAAGATAGTGATACGGGAGAAATTTGATAGCTTTGCACATATGGATCTTAAAGATCTTCTTGGCCGATACTCCGAAGAGGGGAAAAAGAATGGATTTATCAAAGGGAGAATGTCTGAACTGAAAGAAGAATACGATCTCTGGGAGGACAAGATATGGCAGTATATCTGACGATGCTGATGGAAAGTTATTATTTACAGTCAATATAACCCATTTCAATGAGTAACGATGCTGTTTTAGTCACTGGAGGACTCGGCTTCATAGGATCTAACTTGGTTCACAGGCTTTCAGGAAGTTCAGAAATAGACATAATAGACAACATGCACACCGGGAGCCCCTCAAACATTGAGGAACTGAAAAATAACAAAGGTATAAGGATTTTCAATGAAGACGCCAAAAAAGCCGTTGACCATAAGGACAGGAAATACGGAACTATCTATCATTTGGGATTTTATTCCGCATCGCCTATGTACAGAAAGGATCCGCAGCTCGTTTCGGAAGTCATCTCGGGAATGATATCTATAATGGAGAGCGCCAGGCGCAACGATTCAAGCGTTGTTTTTTCCTCCACATCTTCAATATACAATGGAATAACTCCTCCTCACAGGGAGGATGCCATACCAAGGATTACGGATTTCTACACGGAAGCCAGGATAGCGTGTGAGAGACTGGGACAGCTGTACAACGATCTGTATGGTATCAATGTTTCAGCAATGCGATTTTTTTCGGTTTACGGTAAACATGAGGCTTCGAAAGACGGTTATGCAAACCTTGCCACACAGTTCCTCTGGTCCATGAAGAAAAACGAATCGCCTGTTATATATGGAGATGGAACGCAGCGCAGGGACTTCATATATGCAGATGACGTGGTGGATGCGCTGATCAAGGCATCTGGCTACAGAGGATATGATGCATTCAATGTCGGTACAGGAAAAAATTTCAGCCTTAACGAGCTTGTTGATTTACTTAACAGGATGCTTGGAAAGAATGTTAAGCCAAAGTACATAGAAATGCCGGTCAAAAATTATGTTCATGAGACTCTTGCAGATACCGCTAAATCTGAGAAGAAACTCGGATTCAGGGCAAGGGTTACCCTTGAGGAGGGGCTCAGGCTCATAAACGAATACTATAAGTGATTCTATTGAACCAGAGAATGATAATGTCAAGGACTCCGCTGCGGATAAGCTTTGTCGGTGGAGGGACTGACATTAGGGAATTTTATTCGAAGCACGGAACCGGCGCTGTGGTTTCTGCGGCAATAAACAAATACATCTATGTCGTGATAAACAAGAAGTTTGATGATCAGATCAGGGTTAGTTATTCCGTTACAGAGATAGTTGACAGCGTGGAAAAGATAAAGCATCCAACAGTGAGGGAAGCTCTCAGGTTGCTTGGAATTAAGGGCGGAATAGAGATTGTAAGCATATCCGACATACCCTCGAGCGGCACTGGCCTGGGTTCCAGCAGTTCATTTCTTGTTGGACTTCTGAATGCACTTCATGCATTTCTTGGAAATTACGTATCCCCTAGAACCCTTGCCGAAGAGGCGGTGAAGATAGAGCGTGAAATCCTAGGCGAACCAGGAGGGAAACAGGATCAGTACATGGCTGCATTTGGCGGATTGCAGCTTCTTGAGTTTCACAGCGATGAGAGCGTTGACGTGAAGCCACTCATAATGGACGATCAGATAAGAGAGGAGATAAGCAACAATCTTTTGTTGATGTATACCGGCAGGCAGCGCAAATCAACAGCGATTCATGAAATGCAAAAAGCCTCCATATCAGATCACATAGAGAAGTACATAAAAATGTCAGAAATGGCAAGAGAGATTCAGAGTATATGTGCCTCAAGAAAACCAGAGATGATTGGCAGAACCATGCACGAAAACTGGCTTCTTAAGAAGACCCTGTCTGAAGGGATCACCGATCCTGTCATTGATTCATGGTATGAGACAGCAATGAAAAACGGAGCGGTAGGTGGCAAACTCATCGGTGCCGGTGGTGGCGGTTTCATGCTGTTCTACGTTGAACCTGAAAACCGCCAGAGAGTTATAGACTCATTACCGGATCTCAGGCCTGTGAACTTTCGCTTTGAATATCTCGGCAGCAGGATCATAATGGTAGGCGACTAATCAAACCTCTCGCCATCCCTTATAGATATAATTCCGGAATTCAGATCAACTGTTGGTGACCAACCTGTGTCTTTCCGGATAGCATTTATATCAGCCTGGGTAAACATCTGATAGTTCTTCAGAGGATTTGGAACGTGCTTTATCCTTGATTCGGATCTGATTGCCTCTTTCACGGCAGAGGCGATCTCATTGAAGGATCGTGAAACACCAGAGCCTACGTTGTATGCAGATCCGTTCTTTCCCCTGTGAAATGCACTTACAGTGGCTCTTGCCACATCGTCAACATGTATGAAATCCCGTGACTGGGTTCCGTCGCCATAAATGATGATATCCTCGCCTTTCATGGAAGACCTTACAAACTGCCATATTACGCTTGAGTAGAGACTCTTCGTATTCTCCCCTGGCCCATAGGTATTGAAATATCTCAGGGACACAAACTCAAGTTCATTCCTGATGAAAAAATAGTCGCCGAGGCGTTCACCTATGATCTTGGTGATCGGATACATGTTCTCATGGCGCAGTGTCTGCATATCTTCGGTGGTTTTTGTCTTTGAATTTCCGTATGTTGATGAAGAAGATGCAAAGACAACACGGCGTACACCGGATTTTGCAGCAGCATAGAGCACGTTCAGAGTGCCTGTAACGTTATTGTTGAATCCCTTCAAAAGGTCTTCCTCAAACTGCGGCGGTGACGTTATTGCCGCGAGATGGAACACCCCATCTATGCCCTTAAAGGAAGTCCGGAGCAGGCCGGTATCCATCAGGTCGGTCCTGATGTCGGGACTGCCGGCAATATCCATCGATATGGCCTCATCCCCATTTTTCCTTATGACTTCAACGATCCTGCGACCTATGAAGCCCTCTCCGCCGGTTACAATGAATCTCATATCAGGTAGCCCGGAAAAAGCTCTTGAACTTAATATATATTTTCTCGAACCTGTGCCCGCCCTTTGTGTTTGCAATTTTAAGGCCGATGATAAACAAAAACATCATGGGAACTGCCTTCCTTATCGGCATTCTGGTGTCCTCATTATGGGACCACTTTATTCCCACTTCACATATGCTGTATCCGCGCAACTGGCAGTTATACAGAAAGGATACGTCAAAGAACCTGTTTGTTGTCCCTATGTGAGGAATGACGTCATCCCTGACAGTGCCTGGAAAGCACTTCAGCCCACACTGCGTGTCCTTTATTTTAATCCCAAGAAAATAGAATAGAAGATAATGGAAAAAACGGCCAGCGATTATGTTGCCCAACCCTTCATGCCTTTCAACATCTGATCCCTTTACCCAGCGGGATGCGGCGATTACCTTTCTGTCTGAACCGAGGAGATTTATCAGCCTCATAACTTCAGACGCAGGAATGGCACCGTCTGCATCGACATACGCAACGGAAGTACCAGTTGAAGCTCTGATCCCCTCTATTATTGCTCCTCCCTTGCCCAGTTTCCTGGAAAATTTCAGCACCTTCACTCGCGGGAACGCGGATGCAACATCCGGGGTTCTGTCATTACCATCGCATACAACTATTATTTCCGAAACCTCCGTATATCTGGTGAGCGGTTCCAGTATATTCCTTATTCTGTTCTCTTCGTTGTATGCTGGAATCACCACCGAAATACTCATCAGTGCCGGAAATAATCGGAAATTAATATATCTTCTTTATAGTACAATTTATCCTGGCACTTTTCTGCCATCAGTTGTCAGGGCCAGATATATTTTAAAGATAACACTATACCTTAAATGATGAAATTCGTTGAGGAGATTGAAAGATGGAAAAATTCCGGCGCTGCTTCAGATGACAGACAGGGCGCGCTTGAGAAAATATCAGAAAGCAAGGTGATTGAAAGCCTCAGGATCCCTTCGCTGGGAAGGATATACAGGCTTTCTCATACGCTGTCAGAGGATATTGCCTATCGCCCAACCCACGGGCCTTTTTTTTACTCTGTAACCTTGAGAAGTGTTGACTATCACGAACCTTTCCGCGGCCACAACAGCAATGAATTCGGGGCCAATATAGGAAGGCTTGAGATGTCTGATCATTCAGGCACCCACATTGATTCTCTCAACCACATTTCTGTTGGAGGCTTTCTGCACGGAAAGATCAGGGCGGCAGATTCTATAGGCCCGAGAGGATCGTCAACTCTTGGGATAGACGATGTGCAGCCAGTTGTGACAAGAGGTGTGGTGATAGATTATCCCCGCATACTTGGCGTGGACATTGCTGAACAGGGTGCTCCAAACAGATCGGATATAGAGAAATTTCTGAAGGCTGAGGGAATTGAGGTCATGCCTGGAGATGCAGTATTTCTATACACTGGTGCCAGCAGGATCTGGAATGATCACATCAGATTCTCGAAGCTTTACGATAAAGCCGCAGGAATTGGACTGGAGATGGCCGAATGGATGGTGAAGCATGGCGT
Organism: Thermoplasmatota archaeon; assembly: GCA_023484105.1. Taxonomy (GTDB): domain Archaea; phylum Thermoplasmatota; class Thermoplasmata; order Thermoplasmatales; family Thermoplasmataceae; genus JACWAH01. Next base: position 48,535 of record JAMDBD010000006.1, on the reverse strand, counting down.
TTCACTCTCAGGCAGCGATTCGCCGTCTACTGAAGTTTCTCCCGCTGAAATAAGCGGATCAGTGTTGCCTGTCCATCAGTATCTGATAACCATGAACGGCATAAGGCTCATTGACAACATGAAGCTTGACGAGCTGGCCAGAGACAGAAAATATGAATTCCTGCTCGTATGTGCTCCTCTTCCCATCAGAGGCGGAACCGGATCACCTGTTTCACCGGTAGCAATAGTATAATAGAGCAATGAAGGGATGGAATTGATTATGTCCTGGCACTGCATGCGGTGAATAGATGGAAGTATCGGCTAAAAAGGTGGCTGCTGCCATCACAGTGCTTAATGAGGCTGGCAATATAGAGCCAATAATAAAGTCATTTTCAAATATCAGCAGATCAGGAAATGGATGGGTCCTGAATGAAATAGTGTTTATAGACGGAGGTAGCACTGACGGCACATTGGAAATGATCAGGGCCAATGCGGAATCAATACCTGGGATTGCCATAAGAGTTGTCAGCCAGACCGTGAAACCTGGAACATGCCCTGCAACCGTTGAGGCATCCAGTACAATTAAAGCTGACTGGACCATAGTAATGGACGGCGATCTGCAGCACCCTGTTGAAACTATACCTGAAATGCTTAACAGAAAAGCGTCAGGATATGACGTTGTCGTTGCATCAAGGTATGTTCGTGGAGGTGATTACAGGAGAACCATATCCAGAGGCTTAATAAGTAAGGTGGCAGAAATTATTGCACGCTTTCTTGTACCCGGAACAAAGAATCTGAAAGATCCACTTTCCGGTTATTTCGTTTGCGATTCTCATCTGATAAGGAATCTCAGACCGCTTCCAGGCACATACAAGATTCTCCTCTATGTGATTGCCTCATATCCTTCCCTGAAGGTTGCAGAGATCCCCTACTATTTCCTTGAAAGAAAGTATGGCAAATCCAAAGTCACAGACAGATCAACCCATTTCATGAGGAGATATCTCAAGGAAGTCAGAATCTACAGACGGATAGGATCTACTGTGAAAAAATGTTAATTCTCCATACAAGGTGCATGCTCAGGACATAGTTGAAGGGAAAGGCAATCACGGTTCCTATGAAGCTGCCTATGAATGGGCTGATTCCCGCGTAATAGTACAGGGCAAGCTGTATTGCTATTGATATCACGTTTCCCAGCGCGTATATCCCCTCAAATATGATCATTCTTCTGAGCCACCTGATGGCACCTGCTGAATGATCACCGGATCCGCTTGTTGACCAGTGTTCGTTTATGGCAAATCCAAAAACAACGCTCAGGAATGCAGATACAACATCTATTTCCGGAAGGTAAAATATTGTTACAAGACGTATTCCTATGTAAAGTACCAGAAGGTAGAAGAGAAAACCACCGACGCCGGCTATTAAGAATTTAGATCCGCGCCTCAGGTTGGAACGTATAACACTGGAAATGCCTGATCTATTCATTCGCCTCTATCTTCCAGACCAGGTAGTCACTTCCTAGATAGTTTACCAGAAATCCAATAAAGATCCCCAGAAGATTTGCATAGAGATAGAAAACAATCGTGGCCAGGCCGATTCCCACCCCGTAGTTTATTGCTGCCCCGAGAGCTGTTACGGCATTATACTTTCCAAGCTTGTAAAGAAACCCTCCAGACTTCCTGTCTGAAAATGTCCAGGCGTTGTTGAATATGAAATTCCAGATTATTGACAGTTCAATCGAAAGAAACAGTGCCACGGGAATTATGAATCCTGTATAACTGTGAAACACATATTCTGCCCCTTCATTTATTGCTATTCCCGTAATACCCACCAAGGCAAATTTCAAAGCCCTGTAATTTGAAAGCTTCAGGAGGCTCAGGCAGTACAGAATAAAGCTCCCTGAATAGACTCTTCCTCTGCCCGGATAGTCTGCCTTTACCTCTGCCACCCTGGGCTTCCTGTTTCTTATGATAATTTCAGGAAGAATAGTCTCAGGCGAGGTGCTCAGATCAATATTTTCTATAAGGTCCCGGCGGGCAATGAAAAAAGGCGAGAGCGGATCAGAGATCCCGTTCATCTCCCTTACTAGAAGCTTTATTATTGCCGTTTTAACATCAAACTTTCTCTTGCCTGGAAACCTTGACGCAACAACCACATCGTATCCTTCCTCAGCCTTGGTTATCATTCTCATCAGTGTGGGCATTGAACACATCTTGTCCGATCTCACAACGGCAAAAAAATCTCCCTCCGAACGCTTCAGAGTGTTTTGAATGTCTTTAATGAAATTTCCGGAACTTTTCACATTTCCGGTTATTCCTCCATCGCTCATGTATCCCTTAATTGTCCTGCTCCCAGGATCAATTATGAACAGATCCATGTCAAGATTCTCTTCCTTAGCTATTCCAACTATATTTTCAGGATCAAAAGCTCCTTCCTCCAATACAACCTGAAGAGATATTCTTGACATTGTATTCCTTCACTGATGCATTCTGGTAATATCCCTGATAAAATAAATTTTGCCAATGCTGAACTGATGCCATTGCTGTATAACAGCAGGCATCATGTTGTCATTTGTATCCCGGAAAACACTGCAGATGTGTATCCAGAAACATTTAGAACAGCAACCACATAGGAAAGTTCCCCTGTCGTGAATGACCAGCCTGTGGTACTTTCGATGGAATTTATTAGACTCCTGAAACTTAGAGAGTTGGAATCAGAGATTACCACAGCAAAAGTGCTGTTCACCTGATATATCTGTCCAGAGGCTGAAGAATTATATGCAACCAGGATCTGAAAACCACTGAAAGATCTCAGCATTACGCCTGCGAGCCTTGATCTGGTCTGGCTGTAGTAAGAGGAAAATTTATTCACTCCAGACCAGGAAGTCACATTATAGTGTAGAGTTGCGTTCATATGGCTCAGTTCAGTGAAGTTCGCAAATGCAGTTACCATTGAGTACGACCAGGAGTTTCCGGCAATCTTCACATACTGGCTCAGGTTAAAACCACCAAGCTCAGTTTTAAAACTTCCGTTTCCATTCGTAACACTGTATGAAAATTTCCATCCAGGATAGACGGGATCAGATAGGGAGGACGGATAGGTCATGTTCGGATCCGGGATGGGAAACCCAAACGATCCGCTGATGTTCAGCACAGTGGTTGGATAGTATGCATTTATCTGACCATAATAAGCCTCAAGCCTGAATGACAGGTTATTTTTAAGAAGATCGGCATACGTATCCGGAAATATTGCCACAGTATGGCTTCCCTGCGTTATATTCTTATTAGCATGCCATAAAAGCCCATTGATATCATAGGTATCTCCTGTGGCTGCAGGCAGGAGCCTGAATAAGATGGGAAGCGCAGCCGGCTCGGATGAAAATGGCGTGTATGAGAGATTAACGTGGATCTCTGAAATGTAGCCCGGAGCCCAGGCTGGATCAGAGGCATTGCCCAGCCAGTTTATGTGAATTGCGGTATCCGCGTTTGTAACGTTGTATTCATAGCCAACGGAAGCCATCGCACCACTGGCAATAATCGCCATGATAAATATTGCTGTGACCCTCCTGTGACCGGAAAATCCTGTTGCAAATGGATGCAGATTATGATGTTTCTGAACCCTGCCCTGTACATTTTCTCTGTAATCACCAATAAAATCAGGAAGGACAAGCAGTATCATGTAAGGCCAGAAGGCAATATAGTTCTCAAGAACCCTGAAATTGAATATGAAAATTATCATAGGGAACGCAAAGAATGCATACTTGAGGTTTTCATAATAAGCAACGTATATGACAAACAGAACCAACAGTAGTGAAACCGAAATGATGAGAAACACAACGGATGGTATATACACGAAACCTGCAAAGGAAAGGATGGACGGCCCTATCCCGGCTCCCAGTATCGGCTGAGTGTCGACGGCTATAATGTGCTTTAACCAGGTACCTGCCCCCATGAGGATGAACGGTATGTTCGTTGCAAAGAAGCTTAAAGCAGCACCTGCAACGAGATCCAGATCGGTTCTTGGTTTCCTGCCGGACTCCATATATATGAAGTAGAGAAAGAATGGTGCCAGTATTGCCGTGATCTGCTTGAATGAGATTGAGAGCCCATAGAAGACACCTGAAAGCCATGGCTTTTTGCGAAATATGTACGCCAGACCCAGAAAGAAAGTCCACACGATGTCGTCGTCCCCGCTGAGGGAATAGAAGACATATTCCACAGAAATCATCATCGCAATGAGTGTGAACGGCACAAGGACGTCATAGCCTTTCTTTCTATAGTAATAGGCAATCAGTATTATTGCGAGGCCAGAGAAAAGTATGATAATGTCGTAGGATCTTAGACCGAGCAGCAGAGTTGGTATAAAAATAAGGATTGAGAGGCCGGGATAGACAAAGAAATCAACGGGTCCTCCGGTAGTCATAGGCGTGATGGAATAGGGAGGAATGTGGGAGAACGCGTATACTCCTGCCATATTTGTGTCGATATATGGGTTAAGGCCATGGATGAAAAGATATGCTGCATAAGTGTTCCCGGCGAGTTCGTCTGTTCCATATGCAGGAATTACCTGAACAAGGAGCTGCCCAAATATCATCAGGGCAAGAAGAAAGCCTATGTAAGGCAAAAGCCTGACAAGCATGGGTTCCTCCCCGATAAATACTGAAAATATGACAAGAATTCCTCCCATGGTCAGAAGAATCCATATCATCACCAGATCGGAGATCAGTATATATCCAACGATGTACCATGCAAGAAAGGCATAGCTGACGAATATTATTCCGTAGATGAGATAGAGAGTTCTTCTTAATTCAACTTTGCTAAAAAGATCCCTCAAGCCGGAAATATGCCTGCCTGTCACGATTCTCATATCATAAGTGATATGTTTTATAAAGATGTTAGGAGTTTGAAGTTAGCAGTGGAATGAACAGCCTTAAGGGGCGGAATGCACGTATTTTCGTGATGAGAGATTGCTGGACAGTAAAAACGGATCGTTAAGTCTTCATGTGTGTCCGGAGATAGAGCCCTGAGTTAACCCGTGTGAAATACGTTACGATTTTCATTAACCTGGATTTCTGAATTCGTACTTCACCCTTGTATCAGCGCTATTTTTAAGTTAATGTCTTCCGCCAATGCTCTGTTTGTCATCCCCTTCAGACTACATAGATGGCAAAATACGGATTCGAATAAACAGGATTATAGTATTCAGGCAGATCAATCTCACCAAGACTCATAATAACGTAAGAAACATTGTAACGAATGATCATTTCCCTGGAAATATTACTATCCGGATGATGCAAAATTTCATAGGCTGCATAACTTTCATTCCATTCAACTGGCTGCGTGAGATAATTCAGCGGCTGATATTCAATAACAGGCAGGGCATCATATGCCATGATCAGGAAACCTATGGTTCCAGCAGCAACAACTGTACCTGACGAGTGATGCTGACCGAGAAAATGAACAGCATCCATCGAATACTGAAATTCAGATCTGTTATCAGAATAGGCGTAATAAGCATGGGATCCAGCATCGTACAGCATTCCGGAGACAGAGAGTGAAACCATGACAGCAATAAGGCATGCTGAAACTATCCGGACTGTATATTTTGATGTGATACCTTTGCTCTGCCTTCCCTCGAAACTGTTGAGAGTTGCTTTAAGCATCCTGTAAAACATAGGAGCGACAAGCAGAAAGGAAAAGAGGTATGCAAAGTATGAGAATCTGGCCGAAAGAACGTTGTCATCAATGTATGCAAACGTGAGAACAAGAGGCAGCAAAAGGAACGCTGCCATAACAGGAAATTGCCTGTGATCCACAAATTTAAACAGAACAACTACAGAAAGCATGAAAAATGCAACTACAAGTATCCATCCGTAAGGGATTATAGCCGCTGCAGAAGAAACCTGCTGAACAGAGTAGAGAGAATGAAGGATGCCAGTACTGCTGGATGAAGGGACTATGGAAGATAGAGATGAAAAAACTCCATTGCTGGTGGGGAAGGCGGAATCAATAACCCACCACAGTCTTGGCAGATACCATATTGAAATGCCAGTCACAAGACCTATTAAGGATATTGCGGAAAGTATGGATTCTCGTGATCTTCCTGACTTGAGAACAATGAATAACAGAATGGCAATGAGCAGAGAGGGAAGTATCAGTATCGACGTCAAATCATGGACAAAGGGGATGGCAAATCCTAACAGAAGAACCGCAGAAGAATCCCATTTATTCACTCTGTCCTTTCTGGATGTTATTATGGCCAGCATCGTTATCAGCAGGAGAATTGCAAGAAGTTGCGGGAGGCCACCCCATGTCTCCTCATAAAGTGATGGGAAATAGAGCGCATACAGAATCCCTCCTAAGGAACCTTCCTCTGGACCGAAAATATTGCGCATCAGCTTAAGAGCTGGAATGGAGGTGAGGCAGACAGTCAGCACAGAAAAGGCTGAAAGCATCTGAAGGGAATATCCATTGGATACCATCACAAAAATTGCAGCCAGGTAAGGTATCACAGGCGGATATACCCATGCGCTTCCAGGATAGTGTATGGTATTCACCGATGGGATCAACATTGAGTTGGCTGATATCTCTTTTCCAAGTGCGATGTATCCCAGCAGATCGCCATAAAATTTTCCTGCAGGCAGGGTCAGAAAGACGAATAAGGATGTGGAAGCGGAGAGAAGAAGCACAAGTATGGTTAAAATAGGTGATTCCGTCAAACGTATTTTCACGGTTGCACCTCCGTCATTTCTGCTCCGTAGAAAATCAATGGAGATAGAGTATGCATGTAAAAGCTTCTAAACTCCACGAGAGACTGGAATCCAGTAATGTTGACGCTGATATTGATACCGTCTGGATAAAGGCTACTGAGGTTGACAAGAAGAGACGTGTCGATGTTAATAGTTCCGGTCACTGATGTGTTGACCAGCTGCATTGTCAAGTTCTGGTTCTTCAAGTTGTCACCAATTGGCAAGAGATTCAAATGGATAATGTATCTTCCAGGGACAAAAAATGTATAGGGACCATAGAAACCATAACCTCCAGAGTTGTCCGGTTCAAGAATCACATCGTTTCCGATCTTCATTGTTTTACCTGCATTATACTTAAATGAGTTGTAAGAAAAATTCATTGTAAGAGGGGTAAATTTAACCGTCCCAGTATAACCTCTTTCCATCAGCACTATTCCACCAATCTCCGCAACAAGTCCGTATCCGTACTTGCTGTAAAGCATGTTTGCCCTTGCCACTGTGCAGTTGGAAATATTTGATCCATAATATGACCCCTGGTCGTAAAAGCGAGAATACGGATCAATTATGGCATATTTCGGTAGATTTGCAGGTGTGATCCATTCCGGAAGATACCACTTATACCCGTAGCTCATCTGTGGAAGGTTGTCCTCAATCATTACGCTGCTGCCTTTAGGTACCATGCTGATAACATCCCTAAGATAACTGTCATAGTGTTGATAGGCAATATACTGTACTGTGTTGTATGAATAAGGCAGCCCGGTTAAGTCTCCCGAAACATTGCTGTCATTGGGGCCGGTAAACAAATTACCAGCCGGTGTGAGAAATGAAAACAGGATCACGTTAAGGATTAAAATGGAGACAGCTACTGATTTTACTGTTCTGGACTGCGCTCTTTTTCTTTTCCCTGAGTGTTTCTCCTCATAATTTCTGGCTGCTCTGTGAAGTCGTGCAAGGCCCATAGAGGCAGAAACAAAGACAACGGGGGCGATAAGAGCCGGATACTGATAGAACATGAGGTTGAAATACGGCTGGTAATTATTCAGAAAAATAAAGAGAAAAAATGGAGTTGCCGCAGCAAAGTAATCAATCCCGATGAGAGAGAGAAACAAAACTGGAAGAAGAAGATACAGAATATAAGTAAAAGGGAGATACGGCAATTGCACCGGAAATACATTATTCATTCCTAAGTACGAACTTATGTACGAATCCGAAAAAACCAGTACCCCGACCGCGTAGTAGATGAATGATAGAGCTAGAACCGCCTCCAATTCATGCACCGGGAATCTTTCCTTCTTTCTGTTTTCCATTATCAGAACAATAGCGGTAATACCCACAATGGCAGGAGCCAGAGGATCCGTGGAAAAACAAAGGATAGCCAGAGCCAGTCCTGCCTTTCCTCTGCCATAAAGCATAAGGGCCAGGAAGATCAGATAAACGGTCGGAAATGTGGCCATGAAATGGAAGTCAAACCATGCGACGCCAGCAAGCGGATAGAAAATCACATAGGAAATGGAAATGAGGGATGAACTCAGCTGATCACTCCCCATATTTCTAGAGATGAAATAGAGAGGTATTCCTCCAGCGGCAAGAATGAAGGACTGAAATACCAGTAGAGCAGGCATCTTTCCGTAGTATCCAAACATAGGAGCCAGAATGAACATGATAGATCTGGATGCCTGGTAGGCAGTGATGCCTGTAATAGAGAAGTGTCCATGCGATATTATATAAATTTCATAGAATGTCACTCCAAGATCGTAGATTCCTGAATTGTAAGCTTCAAACCTCAATACGGACAGTATGCCATAGAGTGTTCCAATTGCAGTCGTAACAATTAGAACCGGGATCAGTCCCCACTCGCGATCAGATCCTTTACCGATAAGCCGCATCTATCCCAGAAGCTCGTCAAGCCTCATGCATATCATGTGAATCATGCATATATGAATCTCCTGGATGATCGGTGTGACTGAACTTTCCGCCCTAAGGGTCTTTTTAGCAATTCCTGATATCTTTCCGCCTGACGAACCTGTCATTGCTACTGTAAATGCCCCGATTCTGGAGGCAACCTCCAAGCCATAAACAACGTTTGATGAATTACCTGAAGTGGATATCCCCACAACAGTATCTGAGCTGGTCACCAGTCCGGAAACCTGCCTTGAAAAGACATCCTCAAATGAATAATCATTCCCTATGGCCGTCAGAGCGGATGTATTTGTTGAAAGCGCAATGGCGGGAAGAGATTTCCTCTCCTTCATGAATCTGCCAGTTAGCTCTGCGGCAAAATGCTGGGCATCCGCAGCTGACCCGCCATTTCCAAAAACAACTAACTTTCCCCCTTTCAGGATTGAGTCCCTTAGAGCTGACGCTACAAACTCTATATCTTCAACACTGATCTTCAGCCTGGCTTCCGAACCCTGCCGTATATAGTCCAACATATCCAACATGAATCACCGGCAGGTAATCTAACAGCAGACTATTCTTTTTTTCCTATCTGCTAGATAGCCCAAGCCAGAACTTTTCCTCGAGGTTCAAAATCCCGTCTGCACCGGATCTGAATCTTTCCCTTGCAACCGGGTCATTTTTGTGAGCCCCAAGAACATCCGCCATGGCCTCTTCATGGTGTATCTCCAGTTCCCTGTGAAAGGTGAAATACTCAATATCCATGTTTCTGTATTTGGGATTCTTTTTTCTGTAGGCTTCAAGACCTGGAATCAGCTTGTCCCACATTGGAATAGCCATGTTTTCAAGCCCGAATTCAGCACCCAGAGCTTCGAAGTGATCTCCGGCAAAGTAATTTCTCATGCCGTCAAGCCATGCCTTTGTGGTGGGAAGCTGCTTCCTCTTCACCATCTCACCAGGATCGATTCCTATGCTCCTAAGATACTTCCTGTAAAGGAGTTCATGCCTCTTCTTTGGATCTGTATCACCAAGTTCAGACACGAGAATCGTTGTGAGATTCTCTGCATCATTCTCATCCGGCGTATTCACAAGTAGCGTGGAAAGGATTGAAGGCCACTCCCTTGTGAAATGGAAAAATTCTATAGAAAACCTTATGAATTCCTCCTCGGAGATGTCACCTTTGGCAAATCTGTCAATGAAACTGTTGTTCGTCGCTGGATGCCTCTTCACGAAACCATATACCTGCCCATAAAAATCGTCAGCCTGTTCATTCTGCATTATTATCACTGTATAATTGTTAAACAAATATTAAGTTTTATCGATTATCATTTTTGCGTTACGTCAGATAAAAATTCAGCCTGTTCCAAATAGCTTCCTTATGGTGAGAGAGCCCCCATGTTCCTCCATCATTGAAGTTAATCCCGACATCTGCTCCCTTTCCTTGGCAGGGATATCCTCCTGAAATATCTCATCCTTCCCGGAATTCCACAGCAGTGAAAGTGCCTTCAAGACATTTTGTGCTGTCTCACTGCCATATCTCAGTATGAAGCTGCCTCTTTTGAAGGAATCTGGGGTCGGAATCCTAAGTTTGGAGCCATCATATACATAAAATCTCGAGTTCCTTCTCTCAACGATACTTATATTTTCAAAGTCAACATTGAATTTACGCCTCTCGAAAAGGGAAAGCATCATTTCATAGAGAATGGAGCAGTCTCCATTTTCTGTGAAAAATAATTTCTTACGTCCATTGTATGAAATCAACTTTTTCAGCACTCTCTCGGGATGGATGAGATCACTCACTTCAATCTCACCGAGAAATACGGTTACTGAATCCGTAAATATGCAGTCCGGTCTGCTCCCATCAATGGTAAAAACCTGCATCTCCAACAGGCCGAGCCTGCTGAGAAAATTCCTGACTCTGTCTGTGAGAGTCTGGTGTGTATCCAGTCCTCTGGTGATGAATATTTCCCTGGGCTTTTCAGGAGCACCATATTTCTCCTGAGATCTTGTCGTTTCACACAGCAAGCGATCTTTGTTGACCGGATCAACCATTGATGTTGTGAACCCGGGAATGGGTTCAAGTATCCTGTCTCTGTTAATGTGCACGCATTCGTGTGGTGGAAGGGATATTAGAGTATCTTCGATCCGTTTTCTCATGGACTGGGGAAACATTCCGGAAAGCATTTGGGCATCATATCTGGAAGTCTGGAACGAAAAAAAGTTGCCTGCGTTTGATAATATAGAATTTGACATTCTTTCATCAAAGAAATTCAGTGATTGCGATGATAACACAAGCCTTATTCCAAATTTTCTCCCTTCGTTCAGGAAATTATCCATCAGGCTACCTGAGAGCTCCTGAGCTTCATCGATCACTATCCAGGTTTCGTTGATACGTGATCTAAGCGCAGCTATCCATATTCTTGCGAGTATTAAAGTAAAGGCTGCCCTCATTGAGGACTTAGATACCTGATCCTTTGAAAAGTCAAGTACCATTAGCTCTGAATTCCCGGAGAGCACACTATCGATATGAAAAGAATCAGATTCTCCAAAGACCCTTGATAGAGAAATATCAGATATGATCCCTATGAGCTTGTTAATGGTGCTTGACACGTATTCTCTCCAGACTCTCTGATCCGCCATGGCAGAGTTTACAAAGCTGGCGATCTCAACGTTGTGAATTCCAGTGAGTGCATTTTGCATGGCCTTTCTGTCCATCAGCAGCATACAGAATTCGTTAAGAGACGAAACTTTCCGCTCGTAAAGCAGAGCAGGGAGTAGCCCTCCAATTATCACCTGCAGCCTTGGACCCCATGTATCCATTGAAAGATCCCTGTCATTCTGTAACAGATCCCTTAGGGAACCTGCTACTACCATCGCATCCTCCATCATGCTGACTGAAAGCGGATTGATTTTCACCCTGTTTCCTGACCTGGAATCTCCTGTGGAAAAGTATATCAGATCAGCATATGGCGCGTGACTGATAACCTGTGAACTCAACTGCCCGTGAGGGTCCAGGAGCACTACATTCTTTCCGTTCCTTAAAAGACCGGTGACACACTCATGGAGAAGACTGCTCTTTCCACTGCCGGTTCTGCCTACTACGAGCGTATGGGAATCTATTTCGCTAAATGGAAAGATATAACTGGATCCGTCCGTATTCTTTCCTACACTTATGCCGCTTCTTTCCTTATCCGTCCCGCTGAATGAGGGCCTGTACCTGAACAAACCAGATCATCCGGTTCTCTTTGCCAGAGGGACGAAAGTAAGCGGACCACGTTCACCGACGTAGCTGCTTCTGGGCCTGAAAAGCTTATTGTCAGCGAGATATTCAAGGCTTCTGGCAGACCAGCCAGTGATTCTTGAAGCGGCAAATAGTGAGGTGAACATTTCCGGTCTGAATCCCAGAGATTCATATACCATTCCAGAGTAGAAATCAACGTTTGGAAATATTCCTTTGCTTCCAAGCTTCGAAATCATTGTATCCTCTATAATTTGAGCTGTCTTGAACAAAATTTCGCGCCCCTCGCTGGCTGTGGCTTCCCTGGCATAGTTCTTAAGAATTCTGGCCCTCGGGTCATAGACCTTATAAACTCTGTGCCCAAATCCCATTATTTTCTCCTTTTTACTGAGCTTATCTGAGATGAACGCTGCAGCGTCGCCGGATCTCTGAGCATCTTTTATCATCTTAAGAGCCATTTCATTGGCTCCGCCATGAAGCGGCCCTTTGAGCGTTGATACTGCTGCCGTGACTGCAGAATACATATCCGAAAGTGTTGATATTGTAACCATGGATGAAAAAGTTGAGGCATTGCTTCCGTGGTCGGCATGAAGCATTAGGCACACATCCATGACTCTACCTATCTTTTTATCAGGCTTTTTTCCGGATGATTGATAAAGAATGTTCCCGGCCACTGACAGATCCGGTGAGGGTTCAATGTATTTTTCGCCGTTCCTGGCCCTCTGTATGGTGGCCACCAGTGAGGGAATTTTTCCAATGAGACCAATTGCTATCTCTCTCTGCTGAGAGAAATCCGGCTTAACTGATGCGTCATCCATCTGCCCTAGATACGAGATCGCTGTACGGAGCACTGATGTTGGGTATGCTTCTGCCGATGCTGCTATAAAATCGACGATCTCAGCCGGCAGCCTGCCAGCCCTGTTCAGAGCACTGCAGTAACCGTCAAGTTCCTTTTTGTTCGGTAGATAGCCGTTTATCAGAAGAAAGGAAACTTCCTCATACGTTGCATTTTCAACCAGATCTTCGATGTTATAGCCTCTGTATACGAGTCTGCCTGCCTCTCCATCAACGAAGCCTACTTTGGTCTCTGAAACAGTAACACCTTCCAGCCCTTTATGTACAATGTTTTCTTCAGGCATATATATCTATGGGGAATTTTATTCATTCTTATAGGCTTTGTCCATAATAACCGGATTCTCAAGAAATTAAAAAAGGGACTATCATTGAGTCAGATGGTTTTGTTTGATTTTTTATTGCAGGCATCAGTCGATTTTGACTCCGTACTGCGGTATGATAATGTTCGTTATTTCAGTTTTAATAAGCAAATGTGCCAGGGCAATCATATCATTAAAATAGATCAGATAGAAAATCATTCATTGCTGTTGAATACCTTATCAGATGCGAGAGCAGAAGGGATCATGAACCTTTGCAAACGTAATGGAAGATGTTAGGTTATATTCGGGAAGTTTAAGCATCAAAAAGACGATAAACTCTGAAGGTATCGGTCAACATGGTTAATGAAAATAATAATATGAAAAGAATTGACCAGGATTTTTCTGAAACTCTAATTTACCTTTCAAACCTGTTTGGAAAGAAAAATATGAGGGCATTTGACTTCAATGGCTTTCCAATCGAATTCATAGACAAGGAGGTCATAACTGGAAATTCCCGGACCGTTTCCAGCGATCTTCCTCTTGCCGGAGAAGATGTAGTAGCAATAAAACTTCGGGTACTTGGCCTGAACGGAAGGGAATGGGAGGAGGTAAAGATACAAAATGATGCCGTCATATCTCGAGGTTCTGTGAATACTGAACTTTTGAATGATTTCATAGATGTTCTTGAAAGATCAACATTCAGGTATTTCTGATGGAAGACTCAATATTGAACCAGAGCCAGCATTACCGATCAGGTGAAGATGATAGGAAAAAATATCTGAAAATACTGACTGTCTATCTTCCGTTTTACTTTGCACTCATTTTTGTCATATCACTTCTCAGATATCTGAATTTCTACACAGCGGACGCAGATCTTGGAATCAATATGCAGGGTCTCTGGACAACAACCCATGGAATGTTAATGTTCGATTCAAGCGACTTCGAAATATACGGCATGGTTTCTCACCTTGAGGTTCACACATCATTTATTGCAGTCCTGTTTGCCTATCCTTACCTTCTTTTTCCAGGCCCATCCTTTCTGTTTCTGCTTCAGGATTCTGCCATTTCCCTTTCTGTAATAATTCTTTATATGCTGTGCGGAAAGGTGACAGGTGATTACAGAATTTCATTCATGGTGGCAGTGTCCTATTCCGTGAATGCCACCTTACTAGGTGCTGTCTTTTATGACTTTCACTGGCTCTCCTTTATACCGCTTGAAAGCTTTGTTCTATTCTATGCGCTCTTTTCCAGATGGAAACTCGTTTCAATAATAACAATTGCTGTAGGGTCGCTAACGCAGGAAATATTTCCATTCATAGCACTGAGCTTTCTGCTTTATTACTTCATTGACACAAGGCGCAAGGAGTTTCCATCCAGAGAATGGTTTTTTTCCCATGATGGAGATTTCTTCATGATTGCCGCCATTTTTTCGTTGTCAATGTACATTGTTTTGTCGTTGGTTCAGGAGCATTTTATTCCGGTACTGCTGAACAACACATCGATCTCCGCGGAAATCGGTGCAAATTCATCTGCTAGATTTATACCTTCAGCTCTCTCTCCCCTGGCTTCTCTGAAATCTCTCTCTTACTGGATGCTATCATTTCTCCTGCTTCTTTTTCTTCCGCTGTTAAAAACAAAAAATATTCTTCTGATGTTGCCATGGATGTATGAAACCATTGTTGTCGATCCCGCCATGGGCACTCTCGGGAATCAGTATTCATTTGTCACGCTTAGCGTTCTGATTCCGGCGGTTGTGGTATCATTGTCCCTTATGCGTGGCATGGATGCATTGAAGATAAAACGCTACCTGAGGATCCTGCTACTGATTTCAGGAGGTGTTATCGTTGCACTTGTGGCTGATGGTTTCGGAATGAATCCTATCGATAAAGTGAATCTGGTCCTAATTCTGGCGGCCGAGGCGAGCTATGCTCTCTTTGTTTTTGGCATCAGAAAAATCAGAATGGTGCGTTCACTTATCAGGAAATTCAATGCGAAAAAAGCCATTGTAACTCTCTTCGTGGCAACACTTTCCATGAGCCTGATTCTTTCACCATTCAATACTGTAAATGACAACAGATACAACTTGCCTGGATATGAGATATCCTATAGTGTGAATCCACAGTCGGCCTACATTCCTCTGATCCAGTCCTTTATTACGCCAGGATCAACGATCGTGGCATCTGATAACCTCTTTCCTATAGTTGCCAACCACGACAAAGCTTATGAATTCTACAATACCTACATGACGGAGTCTAATGCGAGATACTTCCCGTTCAATGGAAGCGTACTTCCAAGATTCATTCTCTATGATTCTTATCAGTCTGTCTATATGCCTTCATGGGTAATCCCGTCCCTTAATCATTACGGGCTTGTGCTTCTGATCAATGGAACTGGGTACCCCGGAAACATATACCTCTATGAGTTAGGATACTCCGCTCCCACAATATATGAGTAAAGAGATGCATATTTCCCAATATTCTGGTTTTACAATAAATTATTCAATGATAAAAAAGACTTTCACTCATCAGTAGTGCCCATCAAAATAAAGGATATCGAGATTAAGGTCTTTCTTCAGAAGTCGTCGTCATCGTCGTCGATATCCTCATCATCATCGAAGTCTCTTCTCCTTGCATTTACCATATTATCCCGCAATATTAACGATGACTTCTATATAATACATTCGTTCAGAAATGCCTGTTGAATTGACTAAACGATCATGTCGCTGGAAATTAGCAAAAATAATTTACCAATCGCGTAATAATCTTTCATGAGTAACATATCAGTGAAATGGCATGGGCATGCATGCTTTGAAATAGACATGGGAAAGAAGGTGCTTGTGGATCCATTTATCACGGGAAACCCGAAATCTGACATAAAAAAAGAGGATATCAGACCAGACGTCGTGATTGTAACACATGGGCATTCGGATCACCTTGGGGATGCTGTGGAACTTTGCCTGAAGAACGATGCCACCCTTGTCACCATGGTTGAACTTGGTTGGGCATTGCAGGAAAAGAACGAAGGTCTGAAAGTCCATACAATCAACTACAGCGGCTCAGTGACAGTTGATGGTGTTCATATCTCTTCAGTTCTTGCGACTCACACATCCAGCCTGGACGGTAATTACGCAGGCAATCCTATGGGGGTAATTATAGGTGAAAAATTCAAAATATATCACGCTGGAGACACCGGCGTTTTTAAGGATATGGAACTCATCAGGGATCTTTATAACCCAGATCTGTCCATGCTTCCGATTGGAGGATACTTCACCATGCATGTAAGGGAAGCGGTATATGCAACTTCCATGCTAAGATCAAAATACACCATACCGATGCATTACAACACCTTTGATCTGATCAAAAGTGATCCGGATCTTTTTAAAGCTGAAGTTGAAAAGAACGGTTATTCTGAGGTTATAGTTGCTCAGGTAGGGAAGGAGATAAGATTCGATGAAAGCGGCAGAAGACTGGCTTAAATTTTCCTCATATCTTTCCCTGAGATACGACCGCGTAATGATATGGGATGAGTTTCAGCCGATACTTCAGCATGTCAGGGCTGCTGTTGGAAATAGAGATTATTGGCAGGTTTCTGAAAATGAACTGTTTGACCTTTACTGCATAGCAAGGCTTTCCGGTGCCAGGAAGGTTGTTGAAACAGGTGTCGGCCCAGGAACTTCCAGCTTTTCCATATTAAGTGCGATGCGAATGAATTCCGGCAGACTCTACAGCATTGATCTGGGGAAAAAGTACGGAGAGGCCGATGAAAGACCGGTGGGTTTCGTTGTGCCGGATACTCTCAGAAGTCTATGGAGCCTTAACATCGGATCCAGCAGAAATCTTCTTCCGGCTTTATGCGGAGAGCTGAATGGCTTAGATCTGTTCTTTCATGATTCAGAGCACACTTACGAGAATGTGATGTTTGAGCTGAACACCGTACTACCTCACATGAGAACTGGATCTTTCATCGTTATAGACAATTATGACTGGACTGACGCCCCGAAAGATTTTGCTGAAAACCATGGGCTTAATCTGCTGAAAACCCATGATGACATGTGCATAATATCGGGATTCAGGTAATATCGGCTCTCCATTAATCCCGTAAATTATATTTTGTATCTCTGCAGCCCGATCTGAATCAGGGTCAGACAATCCGGTTAATCCAGTTATTCCCTCTTATCTTCCCTTTCTTGAATTGAATCAGGATCCATGGTAGTTTCCATAACATTCTGCAAGCGGTCCTTTTCCCCGCCAAGCCAATCTTCCTCAAACCTGGTCTGCTTTCCGATGTTTTTACCCCTGAAGCCTGAGAATATCTCTTCCTCCAGGATGTAGTTCTTCATCTCCTCCCTCTTTTCATTCGCCTCAATATATCTGGTTCGTCCATGCCTTCCCATGCTGGCGATCTTTGTGGTTATGAGGCCATATTCATCCAGATCCGATATGATATCTCCAACCCTTCTGGGAGTCAGGGGCGAATATCCAACCTCCGATGCAATGCGACAGTAGTTTGAATAAATTTCTCCAGTGAATGATGGACGCTTTGTCAATTCCTCTGACAGTATGGCTGAAAGTAAAACAAACTTGGAATGCAGGGGAAGGCCCCTGATGGTCTCCTTCAGCACGTTTACCTCCAGTGTTTCCTTGGCCTGGATTATCTCCTCTTCGCCCACTTTGCTCCTGCCATTTCTGATTGCAATCTCGACTGCAAGCTTCAGCAGATCAAGGGCCTTTCTTGCATCCCCATGTTCCTGGGCACCTATTGCAGCACAGAGAGCAATAGTCCCTTCATTGATTGCATCTGGCTTCAGTATCCCTTTGATCCTGAACTCCAGTATGTCTTTGAGCTCATTTGCATTATATGGGGGAAACATCACCGTTTCCTGACTCAGCCGGCTCTGAACCCTTGAATCAAGGGAGTCAAGAAATCCAATGTAATTTGTAATTCCTATGATCGAAGAGCCCTTTTCCTTCAGATCATCAGCTATCTTCAGGAGCACATATACCGAGTCACTTCCCCCCTTCTGGATCAGTTTATCTATTTCATCGAGCACTATAAGCAGGAAAGACTGCTTTGCTGAAAGTCTTCCGATAAGTTCTGAATATATCCTGTCGATTGTCCATCCGGAAACTGGGATGTTCTGGGATTCGTTATCGGAGAGCGAGTTGACAAGGCTCACTAAAATGGAATATATGGAGTCGTACACCTGGCAGTTTATATGCTTGATGATGACTCTTCCTGGCATGGCCTCCGCAAGCATTGAGGTGACGTGAATGACGCATGAAGTCTTCCCTGAGCCAGTTCTTCCATATATCAGTATATTTGACGGATTTATGTTTCTGGTTACGCTCTTGAGAAGAGATACAAGGTGATCTATCTGCCCCTCCCTATGGGGAAAGCTGTCTGGAACATAATTTCTTCCGAGCAGAGAAAGATCCCCTTCAAGAATAGGATTCTGTCGACCATCTAGGTCCTGCAAAAAAGGATTGGGCATAACAGGGGAAGAGTTGCATTTGTTTAAAAACTTATTTGAGATCAGATTGCTGATCCATGCCTTCTAAATACACGCTATTTAAAAGGGCGCATGTCTGACTTCTCCATTTTTTTTATAATTCCCACAAGATACATGGAACCCGTCACCAGAACAGGACGCGACTGATCCAGAGACTTACTGTATGCCTCTACAGGATCGGCTATCACACGTGTTTCTGTAAACATCCCATCAGAGATTCGCTTCAGATATGAGGGATCAGCCGCCCTCTCCGGTTCGTCTGGAGTGGTGAATATTATGCTGTCCGATAGTTCTGAAAGCCTGGACAGTATCCCGTAAATATCCTTGTCCTTCATTATTCCAACAACAAGTAACGGTTTTTCTTTTGTCAGTTTCCTGTAATTGCCAACAAGGGTTGTCATCGCAGGAGGATTGTGTGCACAGTCCACCATCACTGTTGGTTCCTTCCTGAGAATTTCCATTCTCGCAGGCCATCTCGAGTTGAATATGCCATTCTCAATGTCCAGGCTGGTTATTTTATCCAGCCCGGCGGATTCCATAGCGGCAACTGCAGATACAGCATTCCTTATTTGAAAGTCTCCAACCAGATCTGTTGATATATGATATCTGTCTAAGGGGCTTTCAAGATCAAAGGATGTCCCATCCAGCGATATCTTGGCATTGCTAACCTTATAGCTTTTGTCAGTCTGGATCATTCTGGATCCATTTCTAATGGCAATTTTTTTGATCGCACTAACTGACTCAGCATTTCCCTCGGATACGACTACCGGAACACCCGGTTTGATTATGCCAGCCTTCTCAGTGGCTATATCTGTAAGACTTGTGCCCAACTTGTCAGCATGTTCGTAACCTATGCTGGTTATGACAGATACTATCGGCGTTATGATGTTTGTGGAATCAAGCCTGCCTCCAAGGCCCACCTCTATTGCAGCATATTTCGCACCTGTGTCGGCGAAATATGAAAAGGCCATAAGCGTGGTTGTCTCAAAAAAAGTAGGATTTCTGCTCTTTTCGCGCAAAGTTTCTATCATATTCCTGTTGCTTGAAATGAAATTTTCAATGTAACTGTCAGGTATGAAAGACCGTCCTGATAGTATACGTTCATTAAAATCCACAAGGTGCGGTGAAGTGTATAGCCCAGAATTGTACTTCTGTGAGAGAATGTTGTAGATAAAGCAGGAGACTGATCCTTTACCATTGGTTCCCGCCACATGAAATGATCCAAACTCTCTATGCCTGTCCCCAAGTTTACTGGAAAATTCCCTCATTACTTCAAGACCAAGTTTTATCCCCTCCCTCTTGAGATCATACAGAAACTCTAGATCCTGAAGTGTCATTTCAGGGGACTTGATCGCTAGCCAGTATATAGATTGATTAGCGACGGTTAAGCATTCTGATTCCACTGTTTGTGAATTTCATAGATATACACATTAAGCTTTAATTTGGAGTCCCCGTATTTCTGGCACATCCAGCCATGCAGATAGCAGTCTTTGATCTGCAAAAATAAATATTAAGACCGACATTGCCCTGATCAGATGAATCCTTATCTGTCCATATTGCGCCCTGTTAACGCTGTTATGGGTTTTGTCGCAACAATCATTTCCGCGTTTATTGGATATGATCTTTTCTTCAGACATCATCTTCTTGCTGTTATTGCTGCAGGAATTGTTGTTATGCTCGTAATAGGTGGAGGAAACATCCTGAACGATATTGTTGATTTCCAGACTGATAAAGTTAACCATCCTGAGAGACCTATCGCCTCCGGCAGGATCGGCTTGAAAGCTGCTTCCTACTATTTCTTCCTACTGTTCTCGCTTGCGGTTGCCATCTCTGGCCTTGTGCTCTCATTTTATTCTTTCATGGTTGTGATCATTGCTGAAGGATTGCTCGTACTCTATGAATTCCGGGCAAAGGGAATGGGTTTAGCCGGCAATACAATAATAAGCATACTTGTAGGCCTGATATTCATATTCGGTGGTCTTGCGGTGAATGCTGTCTTAAAAATGATCATACTCTTTGTGATGGCCACCCTGGCGAATCTTTCCCGAGAGATCATAAAGGACATACAGGACATTCATGGGGACGTTGATCGGAAAACATTCCCGAAGACCCATGGCATAGATGCAGCATTCTACCTTTCACTTGCAATGATAATTGTTGCAGTCAGTATCTCCTATCTGCCCTATTATTTTTCAATATTTTCCTATTATTACCTTGTCTTCGTTATAGTATCCGATGCTCTATTCATATATTCTGCACTGGGGGCGAAACATTCTCCTGGAGTGAGCCAGCAGATCTCAAAAACGGCAATGATAGTTGGTCTACTTGCATTTGCCATGGGTGAAGTGCTATGACTGTGATGTCAGAAATACTTGACAGGCTTTCCCGTGAAAAAATACACATGACGCTGATAGATCCGGCCTCTCAGAGTCTCAGTAAAACAGCAGAAATTGCCAGGGCTGCAGATGAAGCTGGAACCGATTTCATAATGGTTGGAGGCTCCACAGGTATTACAAAAAAACTGATGGATGAATGCATTGATTCAATAAAGTCGGTAACGGACAGAAGGGTAATCATATTTCCAGGGTCCGATTCCATGGTTTCTGAAAAGGCAGATGCGCTCTATTTCATGTCTCTGCTCAACTCGAGAAGCATTGAGTTTGTGGTGGGACATCAGGCAAGGGCTGCACCTTATGTTAAGCGTTTCGGCATAGAACCCATACCTGTAGGATACATAATTGTGGAGCCGGGAATGACTGTTGGAAAAACAGGTCTCGCTGATCTTATTAAAAGGGATGATCCTCAATCTGCGGTTTCCTACGCTCTTGTGGCTCAGTTCTTCGGAATGAATATGGTATATCTGGAGGCAGGCAGTGGAGCTCCCGAACACGTTCCGGATCGAATGATAACAGCTGTGAAGAGAGAACTGCGTATCCCTCTTATAGTGGGTGGTGGAATAAGATCAGAGGGTGCTGCCAGAGAGGTTGTTGCGGCCGGAGCTGATATTGTTGTAACTGGGACTGTAGCGGAGAGATCAGGGGATGTCTCGAAGGCGCTGAAGCCCATAATCAAAGCCGTTAAGGGCGACATATAGACAGTATATTAAGAGGCTGTATATACGGAACTATGGCCAGATTCAGGATTGAGGTAAACTACAGAAAGGGGGTTGAAAACCCGGAGGCAGTAACCGTACTCAGGAATCTTAAGATCCTCGGATTCGAAGACGTGACAGACGTGCATGTCAGCAGGATTTTTGAGCTGGACATAAAGGGATCCCGTGAAGTGGCTGAAAAAACGGCCAGAGAGATATCTGAAAGGATTTTGTCCAATCCGGTCATTCAGGAATACAGGATTCTGGGATGATGATCAGTTGCAGAAAAGCCTGTCAAAAAGCATAAAAATTAACGGAAAGAGTGCTGATTCTCTGCTTAAACTTAGCGAGAATATGGGTCTTTCCCTCAGCAGTGATGAGATGATGCTGCTTCAGAAATATTTTACCGCAGAGAACAGGGACCCCACTGACGTGGAGCTCAATGCAATGGCCCAGGCCTGGAGCGAACACTGCTGCTATAAATCTTCCAAGTACTACCTGAAAAAATATTTCAGAGATCTTTCCAGGGACTACGTTTTTCTGGCCATGGAGGATGATGCAGCAGTGGTCAGGATTGATGATGAGTACTCCTACGTGGTAAAAATGGAAAGCCACAATCATCCAAGCGCAATTGAACCATATGGAGGTGCAGCAACCGGTGTTGGTGGAATAATCAGGGATGTGCTCTGTATGGGGGCACAGCCGATAGCACTTGTCGATTCCCTGTTCTTCGGAGAACCTGATTATTCCGGGAAAAAAGAACTGTCCACACGTGCACTAGTTTCTGGAATAGTTGGCGGTATCAGAGATTATGGTAACCGTGTTGGCATACCCACAGTTTCAGGATCGGTTTTTTTCGATTCCTCATATAATCATAATCCGCTGGTGAATGCGGGATGTATAGGTCTTATAAAGACCGATTCTGTTGTCAGGAGCAGGATAGACAAGCCGGGATACAGCCTTGTTATTGCGGGAGGCAGAACCGGGAGAGACGGAATTCATGGTGTGAATTTCGCCTCGCGGAAGATCTCCGGAAGGAAGGGTGACGCCAGATCCGTTCAGCTAGGAAATCCCATTGTAGAGGAACCACTCATTCACGCCATCCTTGAAATGGTGGAAATGCACATTATTGAGGGGATGAAGGACCTTGGCGGTGGCGGTATGTCCAGTGCTATAGGAGAACTGGTCCACAGCGGAGGGGTTGGTGCCGTAATACACCTGGAGAAAGTACTTCTCAAGGAGGAGGGAATGCTCCCGTGGGAGATATGGGTAAGTGAAAGCCAGGAGAGAATGCTGCTTGCGATCAAGCCTTCCCTGATTCCCGCGATGAGGGAGATATTTGAGAAGTGGGGAATCGAGTATTCCGTTGTCGGAGAAACAGTGGACGGGAACAGGATACGGATTTATTACGGAGAGGAAAAAGTGCTTGATCTTGATCTTGACTTCATGACATCAGGTCTGGAATATCAGCGTGATCATAATTCAGAAATAAGGGTGAAAAGTACAGACATTCCTGCAGAACCTTCAGATTTTACAGGCGTGATACTTGATCTTTTATCTGATCCCAACATATGTTCCAGGGAGGCCATAGTCAGGCAGTATGATCACACTGTTCGGGGAAATACAATCAAGGGACCCTTCAATGGGCGGATTAATATTGAGGGGCCAGCGGACTCGAGTGTCCTCGATCTGGGAATACCATCCGGAAAGAAAATAGTGGTGACATCCGGAAGCCGTCCTGATCTTGTTGCTGCCGATCCCTTTATCGGGTCACAGTACTGTGTAGCAGAGGCTGCAATGAACATAATGGCTTCGGGAGGTGTTCCTCATTCTGTTGTTGACTGCCTGAATTTTGGATCGCCCACAGATCCTTCTGTTATGGACGATCTGATTGAATCCATTCGTGGAATTTCACATGCATGCAGGATGTTTTCCATTCCGGTTGTTTCCGGCAATGTCAGCCTTTACAATAGCTATGGGATCAACCACATCAAACCAACACCAGTGATCATGATGGTGGGTCTTCTTGATAGCCGATCAGAACCTGCGAGACAGTATTTTCACAGATCTGGACTTGCAGTATACGTATGCGGAAAGATGATTACAAATCTGGCAGGAAGCACTTACCTTAAGAAAAAAGGGATTGAATCAGGGAAGATCGACCAATTCGACTATTCGGAGCTGAACGAAATGATACGCGTTATTCCATCTGCAGGCATGGAGGGAATTATAGAGGGCATGCATGACGTATCGGATGGCGGCCTTGCTGTGACCCTGTCTGAGATGACTCTTGGCTCCGGAATCGGGGCTGATCTGGAGATAGGAAGCACTGGTTTTGGATTTCCGTCTCAGAAACTTTTCTCTGAACTTGGAAACAGGGTTGTTGTTACAGTTTCGCCAGAGAACGAGGACCGCTTCAGAAAGTTATTCTCCGGAGTCAGGCTGGCAAGGATAGGCATGACCGGAGGTGAATCTCTCATTATCAGAAACAACGGAGTTATTATTGCCAATGTTCCGATAAGTGAGATAAGGGAAAAGTATTCTCAGGGTCTGTCCAGGATCATCTAGTTCCAGAATCTCCTGTTCCTGGCATATTCTATCTCAGCCTCAAGAATCGAACGTATGAACTCGTCATCATCAAAGTACGGTGTGCTCAGTATACGTGAGGCTGTTTCAACACCAACGCCATGGGCCGCCATGGCTATTACAGCCTGTATCCCCTTTTCCTTCACAAGATGCGCGTTCCTGAGAAGCCACCGCCTCGATTCGTTATCCTTCATCATCCCTTTTTCAGTCAGCCTTTCTCTATCCCTTGCAGAAATACTTGCGACCATGTGACTTCCACAGACCGGGCATCTGATACTGTTGATCTGAGATATCTTCATTGTGCGGTAGTTTCCACATGAGGTGCAGTAAAGGGATACGGTTTCGTTCATTATTCTCCTGCGCACGCTGTCGATTATTGTCTTCGTGGGTGCAAGCGGCATAATTCTTTCTGAAAAATGTCTTATGTAGTGCCTGGATGACTCACTCATTCTGTCTCCGGTAACTATGGCAAGTGAGCCTATCTTGCTCAGGAATTCCTGCAGAACCGGAATATCCATGTAGTCTCTTTGCAGCTTAATGACAGAATCTTCGTAAACAGGCGTGTCCATGTAGGACTGTATAATCTTCTCCATTCTCGTTTTCCCGATTTCCGTGTCTCCGGAAATTATGCCGAATTTCCTTGCCTCATACAGAAACACTGAATTGAAGAACGTTGATCTCCTGCATGCAGCCCTTGCCAGTGCAGCCAGATCCCTTTCAGGAAGTTTTCTAATTATTTCCACGTAGGCTGAAGCCGGTAACCGTCTCCCGCTCCTGAGAAAGATGTGGTAAGGGGAATAGTCCATTTCCACGCTCTCACCTGTAGCAGAGCTCAGAAGAAGAGAGAGAATGCTTGCCAGTGTATAGTTTCCCTTCGTTCCAAGCATTGTCTGAATCACTGCCTCCTGCCCTTCCGACTCTATAACCAGCTTTTCGTCAGTTGATAGATTTCCGGAAGTCCACTCCATAAGAAGGCTTTCTGAAGAACCCTCAGCGTGTCTGAACTCTCTGAGCCTGCGGTTATATCCAACCCGCCTGACAACTTCCAGAGGCACTGGTATATCCTCCCCAGACCATTTTGGTGCTATTGATGGGGTAAACATGGGCTCCACCAGTATCCTGTCCTCATCTATGCGGGAGCATCTCCATGTGGACCCCTTCATGATAAAATTGCTACCAGGCTCTATCTCATTGACAACATATCTCTCATCAAGGGTACCAATGAACTTCTTTGCGCTGATGTCAATAACCCTGTATATCTTCTCGCTAGGAATCATTGATATGTTATCTATGAAGTATCTGAGGCTTGCACGTCTTGGGCCGATTCTTTCTCCGTCTCTGTAGATTTTCCTGATCTCCGCAAGAAAGTCAACCACTGACATGAACCGGTCATATTCCATATTCCTGAAGCAGTATGACCTCCCGATGGTGGCATAAAGTGAATCTATAAGTATTGATCCAGAGGCGTTTACCTCTGATATTATCTGGTTCGCCAGAGTTGACAGTGAGCCTTCTGCCAGCACAACTTTTTCCGGTCTGTTCTCCAGAGCAAGATCGATTATTGCAGTGGCTTCCTCGAGTTCTATTATGTCATTGCAGATGACCCGCCCGACAGATGTTTTTTCTAGGCTGTGTCCTGCCCTGCCGATACGCTGCAGCAACTTGCTGACCTGCCTAGGAGAATTGAACTGAACGACCTTCTGTGCAGAACCAACATCTATTCCAAGTTCCAGTGAGGAGGTGCTGATGAGCGCTTTCGTAATCCCTTCCCTGAAATTCCTTTCAGCGGTTTCCCGGCTCTCCCTGGACAGTGAGCCGTGATGTACCTCTATGGAGAGATTCTCATCAATCATCTTCATTCGAAAGGCAAGATCCTCTGCGGCCGTCCTGGTATTGACAAAAACGATTGTGCCTGGAGTCTTTTCTATCTCTCTTATTATCTCCACCACTGACCCGCCATACTGCGTATCACAGCCCATTCTTTCAGCCACGTTCTGATCAGCCTTCTCAGGCATGTATGCCGTGATCTTCCTGGATCTGATCATCGATACATCAACAATCCTTGCTGGATTTTGGGGTGAAAGGAACTCTGCAAGACTTTCCGGATTTCCTACGGTTGCGGAAAGACCTATGCGCTGAAAGTCTCCAGAAAGATCACGCAGCCTTTCCAATGCCACTGAGAACTGTGATCCCCGTTCACCCTGGGAGAGTTCATGAAGTTCGTCAGCAACAACAACACGTACATTTTTAAGAAGCTGCCTGAGGTTCTTTCCCTTCAGCATTATCTGCAGGGACTCCGGCGTGGTTATGAGGATCTGTGGAGGCCTCTTGATAACTGCATTTCTTTCAGTCTGGGTCATGTCACTGTGCTTTATCTGAATTGAAATCCCTGTTGACTTTGAGTATTCCAGAAGCCTTTCTCTCATATCTCTGTTCAGTGCTCTGAGAGGTGTCACATATAGTACGGATATGGGGCTGTAATTGCCTGACAGTAGCATGTGAAACACAGGAAACATAGCAGCCTCCGTCTTCCCGCTTCCGGTTGGCGCGATTAGAATGCAGTTATCTTTTTTCAGCACCACTGGAAAAAATCTTATCTGAGGCTCAGTGAATCTGGTGAACTTCTTCCGTTTGAGCATATCCTGTATTCTGTCATCAAATGCAGGAAATTTTTCGCTTTCCAGACTAACCCCCTCTGATCTCAGATGCCTTTGATTCTATCAGATCTGCACCAAACCGAAGCATGAAGAGTGATATGAGAGTGCCAATTATGGCGATGATACCCCAGAAAATAACAGGAGAATATGCAAAGTTTTGCATGAGATAAGTTCCCATTAGCGGTGCCATGGGTACCATGAAACCAGATATGAGATAAAAAGCACCGAAGTATTCCCCACGTCTATCTTCAGGAGATATCTTTGATATGACAGTGTTCGTCACAGGTGAGATGGTGTTCTCGCCAAAGGTAAGGAAAAACACATCTATAACAAGGAAAATAATCCCTGAAAATAAAGCCAGTGCAAAAAAGCTGATCACATACGTCATCGATCCAATGAATATCCTGACGTGATCCTTTATTCCTGTGAACAGCCTGTTTGTTGGAAGCTGCAGGAGAACAACGAAAAGACCGTTGACTGAATAGAGGAACCCTATGTTAGCCTGAGAAACGTGATCGATTGAAGTCCAGAACAGCGTAAGGGTTGTTCCCCACTGCCCGGCTACAAACCAGATGGATGCCAGTAAAAGGCTCAGAAAGATGAATTTTCTGTCTCCTGCTGGAAATGAAAATGACTGCTTGCCAACCGAGAGATGTCTGTTCGTTTCCCTGAGCCGTGCATATATGAAAAGTTCTATGAATCCTGATACAACCGTAGAAAGGAATACATATGAGATGTTGAATTCAGAAAGTATTCCACCAACTGCAGGACCAATTGAAAATCCAAGGTTCCCTGCTATTCTGGTTATGGAAAAGGCATCTGTTCTCATGGCTTCCGGGACGGTATCGCTGATTATTGCGTTGTCAACGATCCACTGAATTGAGAATATAGGCTCTGAAAGTATAAGGACCACATAAAGTATTATTGTGGAAAGCGAAAGATAAACTGCCAGGAAAAGTATGGCAAATATTCCTATACCTACTGGCATGAATATCAGAGATACCTTTCTTCTACCGAGCCTGTCACAGAGGTTACCACCGTAAAGGCTGACCGGAATGGAAATAAGGGCGGTAAGAGTGAACAGGAAACCTATTATAAAGAACTGGACTCCTCGATAATCATGCAGGAATATTGGAAGGAATATCCATGCCTGACTCCTTCCGAATATTCGGATGAGCTGTGCACCTGCAACTGAGATCACATATCTATTCCGCAGGAGGGAGTTGTAGTTTCCCCCAATGTAATGCATAGCTCTTCACCATCAGAAAGCGTCATAGCCTTCGCTGATATAATGTTGATCGGATTTATGGACTTGAAAATGGGCAGTGTGGCTTCGTAGGAGATTTATGCATATGGTTTTAGTTTATGGAAGCGTTACATTTCTAGGTGTAAAACTCAGATACACAGTCTCAATTTTATAAAAGGCATTTATATTACTATCCAGCATGGAAAGAACAATCCTTTTATCTCTGAACAGGATAGTAGATTATGCCCGCCCTGAGAAGAAAGCCCAGTGACAACCCAAACAAAATAATTAGAGAAATCAGAAGCGGGAATAGCCTTAAGAGTATCCCCAACGTTCTCATCCCACTCTGGCAGATAAAGCTGAGAGAAAGATTCGGAATCAACGTCGACAGGGAGATTGCAACTTATGTTGTGCTAGCCGCCCACGAAAGTGGTACCTGGAAGAAACACAGGGCTATAAAGAGGATAGAAAAACTTCTCATATCAAGGGGAGAGGATCCTAAGGTCAGTGCCAGAATTGCTGAGGAGATCGTTGCCCTTGCTGTGGGGAATATGCAGTGATATGATCATTGACCAGAAGAAACTTGAGATTCTCATACAGGGATTGAAAGGTCGGAATTTTTATAACAACAGTCTGGAACAGTACGACACGGATCCATCGGTTGTTGCTGCCATTTCTTACATGGCAAGGCTGAACGGAGATGTTGAGGGAAAGAGCGTTGTGGATCCTGGAACAGGGAATGGTGCGTTTGCGTACGCTGCTGCTGTGCTTGGAGCAGAGAGAGTGGTTGCCGTTGACCTGGATCGGAATGCGATTGAAGTAGCAAGCCAAAATTGTAAAGGGCTTCAGGTCGAATTCATCAACCGGGACATCAGAATGGTTGACGGATCTTTTGACACATGCCTCATGAATCCTCCGTGGGGATCGGTGCAGCGCGGATCAGATCTTCCTTTCCTTGATTTTTCTGTGAGGAGTTGCAGAAAGATCTATTCCATACACAACATTAAGGGGATAGAATATGTCGAGAAGTTCTTTGCAAGGCATGGGAAGGTTGTTCGGAAGCTTAAAACTGAAATAACAATAAGGAAAATTTACCCACATCACGAAAATGAAAAGGATACTGTGGAAGCAGTTATTCTGGTCACAAGCGTTCCGCAAAATCATTAATATGTGACTTCGATTTCCAGTGCCTATGGCCGGGGTGGGGTAGTGGATATCCTTGGGGACTGTGGATCCCCGGACCCGGGTTCAATTCCCGGACCCGGCCTTCCACCGTAATATTGTATAATAAGCTCAATATGTCTAAGCCACCATTTTATTGATATCGACCCATAACTCATTAGAAATAATTTCGTCTGTATCATTGTTCATCCAGTATCTTTCCAGTATTCGCTGGACTGCTGCCCTAAATATGTAAAACTTTCAGTAGAAAAAGACACACCAGACTATACCTTTGAGCAAAATAGCATTTGGGGGAAAGGTGAAGTAGCAACAGATTACAACGGCAAAATGAAACAGATGGATCCATGTGGATAGCGCTATTCCCGGAGACCCAGAATTATTAATTTAAAGAGATTTAAATTTATGGGATTAAAAAATCAGTGATTGAAAGAATTGTTTACATTTTAAGATTGAATTCCTTCCCTATCTGCTTGGATGTTTCCACCAGTTTTACAATTGTGTATATTATCAGTAGTATTCCAGAAATCAGTAGCAGAACCCCTGAGATTAGAAGAAGAACCTGGGATGCATTTACTATACCGTAATATGACGAGCTATAGGGAAAGACATACTTAGGGAGATTGAAGTCTGTGAAATATTTGCCAGTAGATGTTATAATTCCAGTGACAAGAAGACCAACGGCAAATACCATTGCCGCTATGACTTCAAACAGTAACATTATGCTGCCCTTTCCTTTCTTTATGAAAAATGTCACAATTATCCCTGCTGCTAGCACAAGAAATGCAACAAATGCCAGCGCCGAATATGAACCGAAGATACCGAAGAAATAAATCAGGAAGGCAGGATAATAAATGAATCCAGCGAAATTTGCCTCTGCGGTTGTAGCATAGGCGATCTGAACTGCACTTACAGGATTGAAGAGATATGAAATAAATACAAGTATTATGCCGACAATCCCAAGAATTACTCCAGTAAGCTTGCCTTCAAGAGTCTTCGACTTTGTGACAGTGGATGCGATGAAGATTAAGACAGCTCCCACTATCAGTTCAATTGGTGCATAAATGAATCCTGAAGGAAGACTTCCCCCAAAATGGAGAACATAGGCATAGTATATAATTTCTGATATTGCGAGGAAAAGAAAGAACAGAAATACCGTGATGCCGTAAACGGTATAGCCTTCCGGCAGTTTGTCTGATCTAGATGTACGTATTATCATCATTGAAAGAAGAAGTAGAACTATTGCCCCTATATCAAATGTAATCTCATCTGCGTAAATGTATCCAGATACGCTAATTCCAGAAGAGTTTGAAATCACAAGTGCGCCTACCGTCATTATTATGGCACCAATAGAGAGGAATAGAAGGGCTACGCCGAAAAATATTCCTCCTATCTTACCTGCCTTGAGTAGTTTAACGGTGTCAAATGTATCCTGTTCAGCCGAGTTGTTATTTTCCATGGTTATCAGTTAAACTATATATGTATTAAAATATTTCTTTGAGATTAGAAAATGAGTAATTGATAATCGCTCTGAAAGAGAACCGATCATGGGCAATGAAAATATTCTGGTTCATGAGAATTGCATACAGTTTTAATGAACAGTCTTCTGACTACAATAACAGGCATATATGTGAAAATTGACGCTGTTTCATTTCTGACTCCCGGAAAAACAACAATGCTATAATATCTGAATACAATATTATGTACTATGAGTGAAAATGTATTTCTGGATTCGGTAAATGCGGTTGAATTTTACGTGGGTTCTGCCAGGCAATGGGCATTTTTCCATGAAAAGGCTATGGGGTTCACTCCAGTGGGCTATGCTGGCCCTGAAACTGGAGTCAGAGATAGAGTTTCGTATTTAATGAAACAGGGGAAGTTTAACCTTATTCTGACAAGCTTTCTTGATCCTGACTCATACATCGCCCAGCATATAAAGACTCACGGAGACGGTGTGCACGATGTTTCGCTGAAGGTTCAAGACATAGAACTTGCTGTGAAGGAAATTGAGAAGCGCGGGCTCATTAAGCCGTCAAAGATCAGGGAGACGAGAAGCGAATATGGTATTTTGAGAAGTTCAGTCATAAGCACATATGGCGATACTGTTCACTCTCTTGTGGACTACAGTTCGTATGATTCTGACCTCCCTCCAGGATTTCAGGAAATAGATGGTGTCAAGATGAAGGAAAGTGGAACGGGTCTCACAGGTATTGATCATATTGTCGGCAACGTTGAGGAAAATAGAATGGATCCATGGGTTGACTATTACATTAAGGGGCTGAATTTTAAACAGTTCGTAAGTTTCGATGACAAAGACATCAGTACAGAGTATTCCGCTCTCAGGTCAAAGGTTGTTGAGTACAACAACAGAAGTATCGTTTTTCCCATAAACGAGCCTGCATTGGGGCTGAAGAAATCTCAGATTCAGGAATACATAGACTACTACAAATCACCTGGTGTACAACACATTGCAATAACAACGGACAACATAATTAAAACAGTTTCTGATTTGAAAAAAAGAGGGGTTGAGTTCCTCGAAACGCCGTCCAGCTATTACACAACTCTCGCTGACAGGGTTGGGAAGATAGATGAAGACATTGAGAGTCTTAAAAAGCATAACATACTGGTAGACAGGGATGACACAGGATACATGCTTCAGATATTCACAAAACCTATTGGGGACAGGCCTACATTCTTCTACGAGATTATTCAGAGAAAGGGGGGTACCTCATTTGGTAAAGGAAATTTCAAGGCGCTCTTTGAGGCAATAGAAAGAGAACAAGCCAGGAGAGGAAATCTGTAAGACTATGAGAATTGGGAAAATCTCACATAATGGTTCCATAATGTGGGTATGTGAGCTGGACGGTAAGTATTACATTTCCAAGGTTAAGCATAGATATCCATGGGGATTCGGTGAAGATGATTTTGGCAGCGAAGTCCCAAAGCCTGGTTTCCTGCTTCCCCCAGTTTCCAGGCCATGCGCCATAAGAGATTTCTTTTCATTTGAGGGGCATGTTCTCAATTCGAGGAGGAGAAGAGGCCTTCAGGTTCCAGATGAATGGTACAGATATCCTGTATTTTATTTTACCAATCCAAATAATCTGATAGGATCAGGATATGACGTAAAAAAGCCTAAAAACACAAAAAAGATGGACTTCGAAGCTGAGTTTTTTATAATTATTGGAAAGAAGGGGATTGATATTCCAAGATCGTCGGCAATGGATTACATAGCTGGATTGTCACTGGCTAACGACTGGAGTGCCAGAGATATACAGTTCGAGGAAGTTAAGGTCGGTCTTGGCCCGGCAAAGGGAAAGGACTTCGCCACAAGCCTGGGACCGCTTCTGATCACCGGTGAGGATCTCCATGACATCATTGACGGGGACGAAATTCATGCAGATCTTTCGGTATTCGTTAACGGAAAAAAGTTATCTGAAGGTAATCTTGACAGAATTTACTGGACATATGCCGACATGATAAAAAGGGCTTCTGAAGACTGCTTTCTCTATCCAGGCGACATAATAATGTCCGGAACGATTGAAAATGGCTGTATAAGTGAGATTGGCGAGGAGAACTGCAGTTGGCTTGAGCCAGGTGATACCGTTACGCTGCATTCAAATATTTTGGGGGATTTAACAAACAGGGTGATTTGACCAATGTTCTACGTTAAACAGGGAAAGATGCCGGATCTAAGGCACACATTCGACGATAGAAAAAACCTCCTGAGAGAGGAACTGTTCGGAGAGGAATCCTTTGAGGGACCATATTCGTTGCTTTACCACAAGAATGAGCCTACAGAGGTACATTCCATAATGGAAAAAAGGAAAGCGACAGT
This sequence comes from Thermoplasmatota archaeon, assembly GCA_023484105.1. Classification (GTDB taxonomy): domain Archaea; phylum Thermoplasmatota; class Thermoplasmata; order Thermoplasmatales; family Thermoplasmataceae; genus JACWAH01. The sequence goes on along the minus strand of JAMDBD010000006.1, from coordinate 15,420 downwards.
TAAGCCTTCAGGGAAAGCCATATCACACAAGCATTTCCGTTCTCTTGAACTTGGCAGGGAAGGAAGTTTTATTACTGGAAGGAAAGTACTGATGTACAACAACAGACTATCCATCGGTGTAATACAGCCAGAACTGCCCATGGAAGGTATGCAGAGGAACGCCCTTAGCGAATTTATAGGGTACATTCACTCTGGTAGCGGTACACTGGTATCACCATTTGGGAATCTCAGGTTTGGAGTTGGAGACTATCTATACATTCCAAAGGGTCTCACATTCTTCATTGAGTACAGTAAAGACCTATCCATATTCTATATGGAAAGCGCCGACAGAATAGGTATTCCACAGCGATACCTGAACATTTATGGTCAGCTCAAGGAAGGTTCACCTTATTACACCAGGGATTTCAGGTACCCGCTACTTGAAAAGCCGGCACATCCTGGAAACGGGAAAGTCTTCGTGGACTATGGCGATCGATTCATTGTTGAAGATAGAAAAAATTCAATCTTTGATGTTGTAGGTTGGGATGGTTATCTTTACCCCTTTGCAGTAAACGTTGAGAGATTTTCTCCCATTGTGGGAAAATTGCATATGCCCCCTCCGGTGCATGAACACTTCTGCGGAAAATCATTCATGCTTGGGACTTTTCTTCCGAGACTTTTCGATTTTCATCCAAAATCAGTTCCTATATCGTATTACCACAACAACATAGATGTGGACGAGGTACTGTTCTACTCCACTGGAAATTTCATGAGCCGAAAAGGAATAGCTCCGGGATCCATTACAGTGCATGTGAGAGGGATAATACACGGGCCACAGCCTGGAGCTGTCGAAGGAGCAATCGGTAAAAAATCAACCGACGAGGTTGCAGTCATGATTGAGGCGTACGATCCCCTGAATTTTACTGAAATATCCGAAGGAGTCGAGGACACAGGCTACATGATGTCGTGGAAGAAATGATTGATTTCCAGTTCTGCCACAGATAACAATATGTGATAGAATTGTATGTGATCATATGATTTCTGAAAGACTCAGCAGCATCAGACCATCGGCCTCACTGTCCATCACCAAAACAGTTGCCGAAATGAAAGCAAAGAACATCCATATTTACAATTTCGGGATAGGTGAACCGGATTTCACAACCCCCGAAGGGATAATAGACTATTCATATGAATGTTCAAGATCCGGGATGACCCACTACACACCATCATCAGGATTGCCGGAACTGCGAGATGCCATAGCTCAAAAGTTGAGAAAATTCAATAACATAGATGGCGCGTCAGCGGATGAAATCGTTGTCTCACCTACGAAGTTCACCATTTATGCCACCCTGCTGGCCCTTCTGAATCCAGGCGAAGAGGTGCTGATACCGGAACCGTATTATCTTTCATACCCGGATATAGTAAGGCTTTCAGGCGGAAAACCAGTGCCATTCCGCACACCTGACGACTTCTCTCTGGATCTGTCAGAGGCTGAGAAACTGGTCTCACCGAGAACCAGGGTTTTCATCTACAACAGCCCGGTTAACCCCACAGGGAAGGTGTTCACTGAAAAGGAAGTTAAGGGACTGGTTGATTTTGTTGTGAAGAATGACCTTTATCTTATCTCCGATGAAATCTACGAGAACATAATCTTCCGTGGAAAGCATATTTCTCCAGCTTCCTTCGATGAGATCAGAGACAGGACAATAACGGTGTCAGGTTTCAGCAAATCTCACGCCATGACCGGCTGGCGGATTGGATATCTCCATGCTCCAAGAGAGATAGCAAAGGCATGCGATCTGATCCAGCAGCAGACCATCACATGTGCACCATCTGTTTCTCAAACTGCTGCTATCGAAGCCCTGAGGGATACGGAATCGCCAGTCAGGTTTACGGAAAAGTTCAGGGAGAGGATGCATAAGGTTGTAAAGCTCCTCAGAGAGATAGACGGAATAAACGTTATTGAACCTGAGGGGACATTCTATGCGTTTCCGAAATATGATCTTAATATGGATTCAGTAGATTTCGCCTCTTCTCTTCTTAAAGAGTCCAATGTTGCTGTCACCCCTGGTACAGCATTCGGTGAGTCTGGTGAAAGACATTTCAGGCTTTCCTTTGCAACGTCTGATGAGGACATAGAAAATGGAATAAGTGCATTATCCGGATTTATAAGAAATAGAAAGAGGATGTAGTTCTGCAGGACATAATGGTGGAAAGGGATGTTTACCTTTCGGATCTTGGATGTATATACTTAAGGGATATCAGCGCAGTTGTTGTTTCTGATCTGCATCTGGGATTTGAGGAGGAGATGAACCTTCACGGACTCTTCCTGCCTAAAATGCAGCTGAAGCATGTAGAGGAGAAAATTGATAAAATGATGGAAAGGTACAGCCCTGAGACCATCATAATCAATGGTGACTTCAAACAGGAATTCTCCAGGAATCTGTCTCAGGAATGGGATGACATCCTCTATTTTATTGAGAAGTATTCCAGCCTTGCCAACCTGAAATTCATCCGCGGAAATCACGATAACTATCTCATTACAATACTGGAGAGGAAAGGCATAGACCTTTACGAATACTATGAATCTGATCGATATTACATATATCATGGGGACAGAGATCTTGGACTTAAGAAAATTACAATGCTTGGCCATGAACATCCATCCCTGGTACTGAGAGACAGCATAGGAGGCATTGTCAGGATGAACTGTTTCGCCTACAGCGAGTCTGAACACGTGGCCATAACTCCTTCCCTGAGCTTCTATTCAACCGGAACAGACGTCTCGCAGTCACTCATAAGCGAAGAACATTTCACCCCGGTACTCAAAAAAGTTGATCCGGGAAAGTTCAGGATCTATGGGCTTACAGATGACTTTGGTCTCGTAGACTTTGGCTATCTTAACGATCTTGGGAACTAGATTTCTCCAAATCCGAGAAAGTCCTAGGCCTCAAATCCTTCAGTTTTTCAATGAAACCGGGTTCGCTGCTCACGATCTCTCTTATTGCCCTTGTTACAGGATGCATCAGCTTTTTCGTGTATGAGTCCAGCATCCTGGAAATGAGAGTGTCCATGTCCGATTTCTTCCCAATCTCTTTCTTGAATTTTTCACGTTCCCTGTCTGCCAGTTCCCTTGCAGCGGTGTAGAATTCCCTCAGGAATTCCTCAACTTCCATATTTTGCAGTCTGCGACTCAACTTGTTTTCTTCAGAGATCATAATCCGTTCTGCAGCCTTTATCGATTTGCTCCTTTCTCCCAGATGATCGGAAACATATGCCTCCAGGTCTGAAAGATCCATGTAAACTACGTTTTTCAAAGATTTTACTGACTGGTGAACATTTGCAGGGTTTGAAACATCCACAACATAGGTTCTCTTCGATCCATCGAACATTTCCGGAAATATTATTGGATCCTTTGATGTGGTTGCCGCGATTATGACATTATAATCTTTCAGAATGGAGGGGAGTTCTGAAATGTGATGCTCCTCAACGTTTATCACGGATCCTGTCGGTCTGGTGCTTCTATAAACGATAGCTATGTCACTGGCCCCGGCCTGTGACATCTGCCTTACGAAGCCCATGCCCATCCTTCCACTGCCTATAACAAGAACCTTTGCATCAGCCATATCAATATGGCTCTTGAGCATCTCGGTGAAAACTGATGGTACAGAAACCTTGCCGGCGGATATCCGGGTTCTCTCCCTGACAGCCTTTCCTGTCCTGATCGCAGCATTGAAAATCTCATTCAGGATGTGATCCTTAACACCGCGCTTAAGATAGTCTCCAAAGGCCCTCTTCACCTGTCCAAGGACCTCTCCCTCGCCTACAGAAAGTGAGTCGAGACCGCATGCTACCCTGAAAAGATGGTCTATTGCCTCCATGCCGGTGAGTTTCCTCAGCTTTCCGTCCAGAAATGAAAAACGGCTGTCATCGCTACCTTTGCACACAAAGTAAAATTCTATCCTGTTGCAGGTGGAAAGAAACACAAACGGTTCTTCGCTGGCATCTCCGAATGATGACACCCATTCCGGCTCAGGCACCTTAAGAAATTCCTCAAGAGTTGCTGCCCCCATCCTGTAGGTCCAACCCATCATGCAGAGTGTTCCCAATTTATACCACGAAGACAGAATGGTATGGCTGAATGTTATTTAAACAGTATTTATTTTCAGTCTGAACGGAATGTATCCACAGGCTGCGGTTGTCGCTATCTACCAGAATGGATCCTTTCTTTTTATAGTAAGGGCACGGAGAGAAGGGGACCCATGGTCAGGCAACATAGCCTTTCCTGGAGGTTTTATAAAGCCGCATGAATCCTCAAGAGAAGCAGCGGCCAGAGAATGCTATGAGGAAGTTGGTATTTTCCCGGAAATTACTGCTTCGCTTGGAGTTTTCGCTTCCAATATAAATAATACTTCCGTAGAGGCATTTCTTGCAGGCGGTGACATAGTTAAGGCAAAGGTTAACTCACAGGAGGTCAGCTCCCTGCTCATAGCGCCAGTATTGCAGCTGACTTACAGGGATGATTGCTATATTTACGAAGGCCACAGAATATGGGGGCTGACGTTCCGCATAACTAACTCTGCAATAGGCGCTTTAAAAGGCAGTGGCACAATCTGAAAAATCACTCGTGAATGTATCTGTTCACGTAATGTATCTCCAGATCAATGGTCTCTGCCAGTTTGTATCCTGCCCAGAAGAAAATCCGGTCAAGATCCTCTTTGCTCATCCTTATAGACATCGGCGGCCCCGGACTCTCTATTTTCTTGAATTCAATAAGTGTGATCTCTGTGGGCTTTAAAGCAGCCCTTGTGATCCTGCCCACAAGATCGACCCTGCACTCAATGTCATGAAAACTGGTTGAAAAGAATGCCTTGTTAAATGGTGGTAAATCGAACGAACGGCAGACATCCAAGTTCATGACTTCAATTGGCACATGTTCCGATTTCGCAATCTTTCTTATCGTTTCTGCTGACTCTTTGCTAACATCCATTGCTATAACTTTTGAACCGGCCTTAGCGAACTGAAGTGAATAAAAACCATCACCGGCGCCTATATCCAGTATGGTATCTCCGACTTTCGGGGATACTATTTCCATTATTCTGGAAACAGGGATATACCGTTCCCTAATCTGGGAAGCCATGTGATGAAAATGGTGATTTTCCATGATTCATGATTGCAGCCAGGATAAATATGTTGAGAACGTTTCATAAGAACACGTAAGAACCCAATTTTCAGTTAGTCAGAACATCACGGTTATATTCATAGAAAAAATTGATGTTCCATGTTGAAGGTAGGAGAACCGGCACCTGATTTCGAGGCATACGATCAGGACGGCAAAAAATTCAAACTCAGCGATCATTTTAAGAGAAACCCCGTCGTGCTCTACTTCTATCCAAAGGATGAGACACCCGGCTGCACCGCGGAAGCATGTGCATTCAGGGATAACTGGGAGAGGCTACAACAGTTCGGGACTGAGGTTTTCGGCATAAGTTCAGATTCTGTTGACAAGCACAGGAAATTCAGGGAGCATCATTCCCTTCCATTCACTCTTCTATCAGATCCCGGTGCCGCAATAAGGAAACTTTACGATGTGAAGGGGATGCTTATCCCGCCAAGGGTAACTTTTGTTATCGACCGGTCCGGCAGAATCAGGCATATATACAATTCCCAGCTGAATCCAAAGAATCATGTTGAAGAGGCTCTTGAGTCTGTTAAAAAAATTGCAGAGGAGAAAGAATCGGGTAGCACCTGAGAACGAATTGCATTTCATTATCTAACATGCTTACATATTTTGTGTAGTGTGCAATTCGTCGGATTTATATCGGCTCTAAATTAGATCAAAAGGGTTTAATATATTCTAGAATGGGGGTGTATCAGGTGTACAGATGCTTAACTCTAATCAGGACCCTAACGGCAAAAAATGCCAGGAATGCGGCTCATCGCACATTGTTCGGGATTATGAAAGAGGAGAATTAATATGCAACGACTGCGGAATTGTGCTTGAAGATTCCTTTATTGACCAGGGGCCAGAATGGAGGTCCTTTGACTCTGATCAGGACGAGAGGAGGGCCAGGACTGGATCGCCAATGACTTTTCTCAGCCATGACAAAGGGCTTGCAACTGAGATCTCATGGTCCAACAAAGACTACTACGGAAAAAGGATTCCGCACAAAAATAGGGCACAGATCTACAGGGTTAGAAAATGGCACCAGAGGATAAGAGTGAGCAATGCTGCAGAGAGGAATCTTTCCCTTGCATTGCAACTGCTCAACGATGTCGGAGTGAAACTCGGTATAGCCAAAGATATAAAAGAAACAGCTGCGCTGATATACAGGAAAGCAGTTGAAAAGAATCTCATCAGAGGAAGGAGCATTGAGAGTATTGTATGCGCTGCAGTTTACGCAGCATGCAGAAAGATCAACCTTCCCAGAACCTTAGATGAGATATCAAAGGCTTCTGACGTGAACAAAAAAAAGATCGGAAAGGCGTACAGGCATCTGGCAAAGGAGCTGGAATTGAACCTGAAGCCAACAACGCCATATTCTTATGTAGCCCAGTTCTGCAACAAGCTGGATCTGGACAAACAGGCCATAGTTCTTAGTGAGGACATAGTGAGGAAGTCCATAGAAACCGGAATATCGTCTGGAAAAGGTCCAACAGGGGTTGCCGCTGCGTCAATATACATAGCCTCTGTTATATTGAAGAAACCAAAAACCCAGAAAGAGGTTGCAAGGGTTTCTGGCGTTACCGAAGTCACCATAAGAAACCGCTACAAGGAGATAAGCAAGATACTGGGCATTAAGGAGCTTGAAGAGCAAGCTTAGATGAAGGTTTACGTAATAGATAACGGAGGCCAGTGGACACATAGAGAGTGGCGTGTCATACGGGATCTGGGTGTGGAGAGTGCTGTAATTCCCAACACAACTCCATCTCAGAAACTGAAGGATGCAGACGGTGTGGTTCTATCTGGTGGTGCACCAAGTATCGTTAACGAACTTGGCAAGCTTGGTGTTATAAGTGAATACGTCAGAGATCTGACCATTCCCATCCTAGGAATATGCGTTGGGGCACAGTTCATAGCCCTAAGCCTTGGAGGCAGGGTTGGTCCGGGTAAAGTTCCGGAATATGGAAAAACTGAGGTTCATGTAACCTTGAAGGACGGGATCCTTTCCGGTATACCTGATTCTATCACGGTATGGGAAAGTCATAACGATGAAATCAAGGATCTTCCTCCTGAACTCATTCTTCAGGCATCTTCGGCAAACTGCAGGATTCAGGCTTTCAGGCATTCCAAAAGACCCGTGTTCGGGCTACAGTTCCATCCTGAGGTTAATGACACTGAAAAGGGAACGGAAATATTTGCTAATTTTCTCTCCGTTTGCAGAGGCGGTCCCTGACATATTCACATGATTCAGGCTCTCTGTAAAAGAGCGGTTATGGTTTCAGCAGATTCATCTTACTCCTGAAAGTTCGCGGTAAAGTGTTATCAGGATTTCCGGCGAAGATTTTTTCACCCGGATCGGTAATACCCAGCTCAAACGGAAATAAAAAAAAGTTGCGCATCTGCATCAAATAGAATCACTTAAATATCGTTAAAGGGATGCCCCTGCATGAAGATCGAGGCCACCACGATAATTGGTCTATCTGTCTATACAAATTCAGCTGTCAGCGTCGGGGAAGTCACTGACTTGATTCTTGATTTCAATACAAACTCAATCTATGGACTCTATATTCAGGAGACAAATCCTGAATTGGTCGACGGAGGCGTTCCTGTTTCCGTCCCCTACAGGCTCATTAAGGCACTTTACAACATAATAATACTGAAGGCGTTTCCCGAACATATAAAGGTAAAACTGGAAGAAATACAGTAAGGCTACCGGTGGGTGTAATACCCAATGCCTTTTTCCGGGAAGCTGTTAACGTAGCCGTATCTTTCCATCTGCACCACTCCCGTGATGTCCTTTCCAAGTGGCTCTATCAGCCCTGAATCCACTGTCCCGTCCGGCTTTTCAACCCTGTAAGATGATGAGTTTTCCGGGCACCAGTGTATGATACTGCCGCGCCTGAGAAGCTCCTGCCCTTCTGAATAATGGAAAAGGCCATTGTGGAATGTGACATTGCAGAGATCCTTGAGCCTTACCGTATCGCCTTCTGACATCCCGTTCATGTCGCTCTGCTGAATATATACGTGCTGATTGACTCCTATCCTGTACTCCCTCTTTCCGAGATCCGGTCTCGAAGGATGGAACGGTATCTTCGCCTCCATTTCCGGCGCACCCTCAATTCTTATTTTCACTGGATCTCTTACAAAGAAAAGCCGCATTGCGGTCTGATCAACAAATCCGCGATTTATGGAGTCAAAGATCTCCCAGGAGAACGTGGCATCCACATCTCTAAGGCCTGAATCCACCCAGTACTTCCTGAATGTTTCCGGCCTGTATCCTCTCCTGATCAATGATCGAACTGTGAGAAGCCGAACATCGTCCCAGCCTTTGTACTTCCCCTCCCTTATCCCCTTTTTCATCAGAGATGTTTTAAGAAGCGTTCCAGGATATGAGATCATGCCGTAATGAAAGTAGTACGGCTCCTTCCAGTTGTTGTATCTGAATATGAAACGCTGCCTGTAGGTGTTGTTGAGCTGATCCCTTCCCCGGACAACGTGTGTGAGTTTGAGATGGTGGTCATCAACTGCAACACTGAAATTCATGGTCGGGAAAAGAACGTATCTATCACCAACGAGAGGATGCCTGTGCGGGGATATTCTGAATGCTATCCAGTCCCTGAGAGACGGATTTGGATCATCAAGTGAGGTTTTGACCACGGCGGAAGCTTCACCTGCTTTTATCTCACCTGATACCATTTTTTCAAACATTTCCATGTTTTCCTCCACCCCGGTGTTACGGTGTGGACATGCCTTCATTTCAGCCTTGTACCTTTTCGCCGTCTCACGCTCACATGTGCATATGTATACAAACCCCTTTTCTATAAGCGATCTTGCCTCGCTGTAATACAGGTCGAGTCTTGAACTCTGAATAACAATCTTGTGTACTTTTACCCCGAGGGACTCAAGGTCTTCCGGTATCATCCTGTAGGCTTCGGGATCGATGTTTCCCGGGTTTGTGTCTTCTATTCTGAGGATCAGCGTCCCACTATACCGCCTGACATACTCATCGTTGAGAATTGCCATTCTCGTATGTCCAAGGTGTAGAGGCCCAGATGGTGATGGCGCCAGCCTCATGACCACATCCCTGTGATCGCCAGGGAGATCCGGAAGTGTGTGTTCCTGTTCCTTCTTCATCTTATGTAAAATTTCAGGGAATCTGGTTTCTGCCTCCCTGATGATTTCCTCCCTGTCCCTGGAATTCAGATCCTCAACGACTGAGTGCACAAGATCAAGTAATGATCTGGCGTTCTTTCTCTCCTCCGGAAATGCTGCGAGGCATTTTGAAAGAACAGCCTTTTCATCAGCACGTCCGCCATGATCGTATGCATTCTTAAGTGCAATGTCCCTAATGGACTCTCTTGACAGCATTTATCTCACCGATACTTGCTTCTATCGCCTCATGAAGGTCTTCTATCCCTTCGCCGGTTACAGATGAAACGGCAATCTTCTCTTCCCTGACGTTGGTTATATCTATCTTACTCTGAACCCTGATGACAGGCTTTTTCACCATGGCTGATATCTCACTGAACAGAGATTCCTGCTGCTCTCTTGTATACAGCGCCTGGGTACTGTAATCAAAGAGGAATAAGACAACGCCCTCGATTTTCTCAAGTGCCAGCATTGCTTTGATCTCCATGTCATTCCTCTTCTTCATAGGCCGGTCAAGAATTCCTGGAGTGTCTATCATCTGTACTTTTCTGTAACCGATATTCATGTAGCCCACATGAATATTCTGTGTTGTAAATGGATAAGACGCTACCTTTGGCTTTGCACTGGTTAAGGCTGATATGAGGGAGCTTTTTCCTGAATTTGGCATTCCGGCGATTATGAAGGTTGGTAGTTCAGGATTTATGTCCGGGACCAGTTTCATTTTGTCACGACAGGCAGAGAGAAAGGCGAGATCCGGACCAAGATCATATATGAGGGAGGAAAAACGCCCATAGAAGTCCCGCATGACTTCATTGATTCTCTTTCCGTCAATTCCCTTAACTCTGTTGATTTCTCTTGACGCGATTTCTCTTATCTTTCTGGATGTCCGATCCACTTTGCTTAGCGATATCTTGTACCTGTCCACGTCAAAAAGAAGATCAAGGATTGCATAGAAGAAGGGATGAAGTTTCTCGGAAGACGGAAATCTCTTCACTATCTTGTCAAGGAAGGTGCAGGATATTGATTCAATAACCCCTATTCTGGCAATAACCTCATTCCTGATCCTTCTTTCCAGTGTCAACTCATAAGGCACATCAACCTTCGAAGCCCTTGAGAAACACTTGTCTATTATTTCCTGAGGATTCAGTATTGTCGGTATCTTATTGAACATAAATTTTACTGCTTCTCCTCTGTTTTTGTGATTGCGCTGTTGATCTTATCCTCAAGATCCTTGGTCATCTCCCAGATCTGATGAGCATATTTCATGTGTATCTTAATTGAGGGCATCATATCCTTCAGCTGCCCCTGATCAAGCTCGTAACTGCACGAATATCCCACATCCCTGCATTTAAAGTGGTACCTAACCATGATAAATCCAGTCTGACAAAGTATAAAAGTATAAAAGGAATAGTCTTGGGGAAGAAAATGATTGTGGAAGACCACAGGAACATCTCCTGCGGCGGGGATCCTTTCAATTATCTGAAAAGCGTCTTGAAAGGATTGCAGTTTTCTCTGGAAGATGGCCAGGAGGCTCAGATACTCCTCATGCAGGATAAATTTCCATACGAAAAGAGGCTGTTTGAAAGCGTTGGTGAAGTTTACAATCTCATGCTTCTCTCGTATCTGGCCAGCAGTGGGGAAATCTCCGTTACTTACAGGAAGGTTCCAAAAATAGATAGAAGCTGATCCTGGATTCTCTGTATATCGTAATGCCTGTCAAAAATAATATAGGATCATTGTCTGAAGTATTTATGAATTCAACTATTAGAAACATAGAGATATTCGAGCTTGGTTCGAAGGGGAAGGAAAGTTCGTCCCCATGGAGTTCGACCATTCTTCTGGTGAGGCTGACCAGTGCAGATGGTCAGATTGGCTACGGTGAGGCTCCCACCACGTTCATGACAATGTCAGTCAGGGAATCAATGAATGAGGTTGCTAGAACATTCTCAGGAAAGGATTTCTTCAATGTTGAGGAGAATCTCAATGGGTTCTACAGGGATTCTTTCTATCTCCCGAAGTCTATGCAGCATACTGCAGCTTTAAGTGCATTTGAGATCGCCTCATGGGATCTCATCGGGAAGGAGCTGGGAACCCCTGTTTACAGGCTTCTCGGGGGTGAGATGAACCGGAAGATGAGGGCATACGCCAACGGATGGTATTCGGACTGCATCACTCCTGCAGATTTTGTCGCAAAGGCAAAGAAAGTGGTAAAAATGGGATTCACCGCCATGAAGTTCGACCCATTTGGAGACGCTTTTGATGGAATAACAGGTGAACAGCTGGCGCGATCCGAAGCAATAGTTGCGGAGATGAGAAACCAGCTTGGTGATTCAGTCGACCTGCTGATCGAGTGCCACGGAAGGTTTTCCCTTCATGCTGCCGAGATGGTCGCAAAGGCGATGGAAAAATACAATGTTTTTTTCATAGAGGAACCTCTGCATCCAGAAATGGAGCATTCCCTCAGGGTATTGAGGAAGAAGTCCGGAATACCTATAGCACTGGGAGAACGATTGCTCAACAAGGCTGATTTCGCACGTGTAATAAGCCAGAACCTTGTTGACATTATCCAGCCGGATGTTACCAACTCTCTTGGCATTCTGGAGGGCAAGAAAATAGCGGCCATTGCCGATTCGTTCGGTGTTCCCGTGGCATTTCACAACGCATTTGGCCCCATTCAGACTGCAGCGACCCTGAACATAGACACAGGTATCAGAAATTTCCTCATTCAGGAAAGTTTTGAGGCTTTCTGGCCGGACTGGAAAGCAAAGCTGCTATCAGAAGGATACACCCTTGAGAGAGGGTATTTCAAGCTCAAGGGAAAGCCTGGGCTCGGAATCAAGGTGAATGAAAAGGTTCTGGAATCCAGCAAAGTTGATGGAATGGAACCATATGATCCCTCAGAGCCCCCCTGGGTGGTTTCCAACACCTTCAGTATGAAGAAGAAGGATAAGTGAATGCCGAACCTGGATCCAAGGAAGCTGATTTTTGATTCTTTCATCTCTGCACTGAACAGTCTCGATCCTGCAACTGTGATGGAGAAACATTCCAGGAGACTGAGTCCTCTGAATGATGAGGAAAAGGTTGCAGTCATCGGATTCGGAAAGGCTTCCTACAGGATGTTCGAGGGATTTAAGAAGGGGTATTCAGGAACCGTAGAACAGGCCGCGATCATAATACCGGATGACCAGAAAGTGAGAGATCCCCCTGATGGCCTTGAGATACTCAGAGGGAGCCATCCCTACCCGACACAGATATCTCTTAACTCATCAAGGAGAATATTAGATATAATTAACAACACAAAGGATATTCCGGTTATTTTCCTGATCTCTGGAGGTGCGTCCTCTCTGTTCGAAATCCCGGTAGATGGAATTTCAATTGAGGATCTTGCATCGATCACAAAGCAGATAATGAACAACGGTGCCAACATTTATCAGCTCAACGCGGTAAGGCAGGCGCTGTCTCTTGTCAAGGGGGGCAAGTTGGTAAGATTCCTTCGTGGGCGCAGGATATATTCCTTCATGATTTCAGATGTGCCTGAGGACAGGCAGGATATAATAGCGTCTGGACCGCTTTCTCCATCTAATACTACAAGGAATGAGGTTTGGCATATCCTAAGAAAATTTCTAAAGGAAAGTGATCTCACAGCTGAGAATCTCATGAAGCTGGCAAATTTTGATTTCCCGCAAAGGAATGAATTTTCCATGGTGACATCCAGAATCGTGCTCAAAAATGATCACTTCGTAAGGCATATTTCCTCTATGATCAGAAATATGGGATATAGGGTGATTTCAATCGGTTCTGGAATTGCAGGCGATGTCTCTGAAGTTGCTAAGAGCCTGAATTCACTTGCATTGTCAATTAGTAAAATGTACAATAACGATTTTTTCATAGTCGGCGGTGGTGAAACCACATCCACCGTTCAGGGAAACGGAAAGGGTGGGAGAAATCAGGAACTCGTTATCAGGGTTTTCAGAATGGGGAAATGCCATATTGACACATTCATGTCAGCGGGCACAGACGGAATTGACGGCAACTCAAGCTACGCCGGTGGAATAGCCACCGCTGCAGAGTTTAAAAAGATAGACCCAGATGATGTGGAAAAAGCTCTGAAGAACAGCGATTCCTCCAGTTTTCTTGAAAGACATGGAATGGTGATAGATACCGGGCCCACTGGAAACAATGTTTCAGATGTGTTCACAGCCTTCGTCAGGGGTGGGAAAAAACGGGAAGCATAAAGGTGATAGCCACCGTAGGCCCGGCTTCAGACAATGAAAGGATAATAGAGAAAATGACCAGACATGGCCTCTCCACGGTGCGTATAAATTCAGCGCACATAGAGCATGGTTACATAGGAAGGATTGCAAGAATGGTCAGCTCCATCAACTCAAGAAACGACATGTTCCTCTCTGTGCTGGTTGACCTTAAGGGGCCCGAACTGAGAACCGCCGAGTTTCCTGACGGGAAAATGTCCGTCGTCAGAGGGAAGGAATATTCCATTGGGGATCAGTCCTCAGATATACCTCTGAACATGCCGGAAATTGTTTCTGATATCAAAGAGGGAGACAAAATTCTCCTGAGTGACGGTAGAATCTCCCTGAAGGTTATCTCTGCCGGTACAGGCAGACTGAGGGTAAAAGCCCTGGACACCGCAGAGTGCAGAAGCAGGAGCAGAGTGAACATCCCAGGGCGTATACTGAACCTGGGAGTGCTCACAGAGCGTGATATCTCCTTCGTTGAGGAGGCCGTACAGCATGATATAGATTTCTTTGCCCTCTCGTTCGTTCAGAAGCCTCAGAATGTGCTTGATCTAAGGGAGAGACTCTCCGGCATGGGTAACAGATCTCACATAGTTGCCAAGATAGAAACCAGATCCGGCCTTTCCCAGATCTCCAAAATTGCCGCAGTATCAGACTGGATCATGGTGGCGAGAGGAGATCTTGGTGTGGAGATTCCGCTGGAAGATGTTGTAATGGCACAGAAAACCATAATAAGGGAGTCACACAGGCTAGGCGTGCCAACAATAGTTGCGACCCAGGTGCTTGAATCGATGGTTGAAAATGCAACGCCCACGAGAGCAGAAGTCTCAGACATAACCAACGCAATGATGGACAACGCTGATTCCCTAATGCTATCCGAAGAGACGGCTGTGGGAAAATATCCGCTGGAATCCGTCCGTTATCTCTCAAGGATCGCCAACTTCGTTGAATCCAGATACAGGAACTTTGCAGAAGCTGACAGTTTCAATGGAAACCATATTGCCTTTTCCATTGCACTTGCCGCGAAGAAGGTTGCATCGGATGTTAAGGCGGATGCCATCCTGTCATTCACCAGGACCGGTTCAACAGTTAGAATGATAAGTGCAGCAAGGCCGGAATCCAGGATAATCGCCGCTGTTGTGGACCGCGGAATGGCAAGAAAACTCAATCTAATGAGAAACGTCACACCGCTGATGATTCCTTCCAGATATTCCTCTTTGAGAAGTTTGGGTGACCTGGCCGATTTTCTGTGGGAAACTGGAAAACTCAAATTTGGATCCAGAGTTGTAGTCACCTCTGGAACGCCATATTTTCTGTTCGGCGGTACTACCGATCTGAGGGTACTTACAATAGGTTCCTACATAGGAAGGGGTTACGCAATTGGAAAATCAAGATCTGGAAGATTTGATCCCTCGGGCTTGAAGGGAATAATATTCACTCAGAAACTGTCAATGGATCAATTGCGATCTGATGAAATATCAGCCATTCTGACAGAGGAAAGCTATATTCCATCTGCATTAGTACAGGCTGTGAAAGGAAAGACCATACTTCTCTCAACAAAGATTTACAGGATGCCTTCTGCCGGTGAAGAGCTGATGATTGATTCTGGAACCGGAGTTGTTGTCTCCAAACAAAGAAAGAAGGATATAAGGAAATTATGAGGTATGAATTTATGAATTTCAAATAATTGATGCAGCATTTTTTCCGCAAGTGTCATGGGACATTTTCTGCATATTACGATCATCCATGATTGAAGTATATCAAACGATGGATGCTCAGATTCCTTCATTTTGTTCCAATTGCCATTCACACACATCTTATGTGCAGAAGTGATTTAAATGCCCCAAGCCAGGAGGTGAGCATCTAATTATA
>JAMDBD010000015.1 GCA_023484105.1 Thermoplasmatota archaeon | reverse complement strand
TATCATAGAACCTGAAGATGAAAAAAGATTGGAGAACGCTTGAAGTGGAGTGGAAGGATATGAGATCCATCTTTTATGATATCCATAGAACAGTGATGAACACAGTTGAAAGGGCAGGGCATTCAGTATCAAGGATACTTCCCATGCTCGGAATATACAGATCCTGACATTATTCACGGATATCATTCGCCCCACCCTTGACGGAAGGTTTAATCCTATGGCGATAAGAAATGACGATGAATGGACCACAAATTGAAGAATATGCCGAAGGAGTTTGTTGTCGATATAATGTCATATCTGGAACAGTATCATCAGAGAAGCAATTCCGAATCAGGATTTGCAGCAGACCGGAGGATGCTTGGATGAAATGTAGCTCAGAGGATAAATAACATGGCCTATAATGCTCTATTCTGCACCAGTGTTTGGCACAATCTGTTCAATATGGGCGGATCATAGAATAGTGTCCCACCCTCTATCGTGTCTTAATTTCTTTATAAGAATAGAGCATTAAGGGATGTGATGGAGAGGGAACAAAAAGGTTCGCAACCTTCCACATTGAAGATGCTTCTCAATCAGCCCGTTTCTGCCGTAAAGTCATCCATAAAAATTACAGAACTTATGTCCAATATAGACAAAATAAAGGCAGAGATATCTACAAATTCAGCCAAAATAGACAGTCTTCTTGACAGAATACTCTCTGAAATCAGGGAATATGCAAAGGATGAAACACTTAAGGATTTCCAAGAAATCCAGCAGAAGATTACTGATTTTCTCAAGACTATTTTTGAGCAGTTCAAGAAGAAGAAAAGTGAAGATACCGGGAAGAGACTTACTGAAGAGGAGACCAGTCTTCAACTTGAGAGAGATGCCCTTCTTAAGGCTATAGAGTCATTTCTTATTTCTGGACCTGATATATTCGACTTCTCACGGCTGTCTCTCTCCTGGAAGGATGGACATTATGAATCAAAAGTCGTATTCAAGGCAAAAGTTTCAAGGAGTTCCTGTAATGACAGCCTTCAGGGGTTGTGGGACATTGTGGGAAGAGATGATGTTTCCGTTTCCTATGAGTTTTCCCTGAAAACTGCGGGTGTTGAAAACTTCAGCGGTCTGCTGCATATCTCGGATATTAAAAAAGGGATAAGGATTCCCATTAATAGCGCGGTAGGGTGGGCGTCCAAGGAAGCCGTTATCAATTATGAAAAGCTGGATAAATACTATCTATCCTCTGCAGAGATCGGCGACAGCAGCAGTACATTTACTTTTCTGCAGGAGGATTCATCCGCGTATGCAGTCGTTTCGTATTCAGACTATGGAGGATCACCTGTGCTTGGAGTTCATTACAAAGATGAGAATCAGGATACAGATATTCTTGCAAATTCAGTTTTGGCAAATAATCTTGATGAAGAGAGTATCAAGGACCTTGCCAAGATCCTCAACGAAAGAGTCCGGTTGCTCCTGGGATATAAGAACAGGCTGACTTCACTTGTTGTTAATGAAACTGACATAATTTCCACCCTTGATGCTCTGACCTTTTTTAGAGCCTCCGCTGTAATCTATCATTGCAGGCACACGGAAGATCTGAAGAATATACCGGAAGATCTCAGCAGAGACTATATCAGGGAAAGGATGCAGATCTTCGGTAAAGAGGCTGAAACACTCAACAGACTGCTTGGTCTGGAGTGACAATACATCAGCCAGTCTGGGGATGATAAATCTGTAATATGTATTCAGATGCCAGAGTCCTTACCAGGATATTTGACCGATCCTCCCATCTCACTGGCAATCTTCACCACCTGGGACAGGACCTCCTTTACAAGGGCTTTAGATTCATCAGATGCCCTGGAATATGAAGAGACTTCAATTTCCAGAAAACCTTCATTGCTTCCATCGCTTTTCGGGTGGCTTTTGATATAAACTCTGCCCCTGTAATAACTCATAAGCCTTTCTATAACTGGAGCAAAGATGCTCTCGTAAATTCCTTCCAGAAAAACGCTTTCCTGGTAATAAGAAACAGATGATGCAGGTATCTTATCAATGGAGGAGATCAGCATAGGCTCCATTTCCTTCGGTACACCAGGAAAACTCAGAATCACATTCTCACCATGTTTGAGATACAAGCCCGGGGCGGTCCCAACATTATTGGGAATTGGAACACCACCATCGGGAAAGAAAGCCATCTTTTTTCTCTCCTCCGTCATCTCCGCATTCCTGGGCAGCCTCCCCTTGACAAGTTCGAGAGCCTCCGGGTTTGAACCGTATTGAAGCCCAAGACATGCGGAGATGGATCTGATTGTCATGTCATCAAACGTTGGTCCAAGACCGCCAGTGGTTATTATGCACTGTGCTTTCCCCATCAGGTATTTCAGGCCGCTGCAAATCTCGTATTCATTATCGTTCACCTCCATTGCTGCAACGACCGAGTGACCCCTTGACGTGAGTTCCCGTGCAATGTATGCAAGATTTGTATTGATAGTGTTACCCTTGAGAAGCTCATTCCCTATGGAAAGAACAGCTACAGTTGCCATGTCTATTTCCTCAGTTTATACCCACATGAGGGACAGTATTTGGCTCCGTCTGGAACGTATGATCCACATTCAGGGCATGTTTCATTGTATTCTTCTACATCCGATGGCTGGGCTTTCTGAGGATAATTCTGTGACAAATCATCAGCATCTATGACGGTATCTTTCTCCTTTCTTTTATCTCTGTTGCTGTCTATGTTCATAACTCCCACATTTGTGGTACCAGCCTTTGCCCTGGCCATCTCCACATTCTTTCTGTGTTCATCCTCCCTTTCTCTGCGCTCCTGTTCCTCGTAGATCTTTTTTAGATCGGAGGCAAACTTCCTGATATTTGATTCCCACAGTTCAGGATCCCTGAGCGTAAATCTTAGACTGCCGGATGAGTTCTTATTGCTATATTCAACAGTAAGCGTTTTCTTAGTAAAGATCCTGAGCTTCGGGATCGCCACATAGACATTACTGATCTCATAAAGCCCTATGTCATAAAGTGTGGTACCTGGAGTTGCTCGAAAAAAACCTCTCTTTCCGGTTTTCTCAAACACAAGCCGCTTATCTGAAAGAAAAAGCGTCCCCTCTATAAATTCATCCTCTGATTTTATCAGACTGGAAGGTTCTTGAAGTATCTCATGCTCCCCGACCTGATATATTGGCATGATATTGCATTCGTTTCCTATATTTAGGCTTTGATTTGTCTTATGCCTGAGCCCGAAGTGCATTTGCAGTTATTATCTGATACAGGCATGGTTAGAGCGTGTGAACTTGAAAGCGCTTTAAATTTCACAAATCTTTTTAATCGATGGAATATGCCATAATCATGGTTTCCTATCAGCTTCTCATTATCTCTCTCATCGTATACATAGGTTCACTGGCATCAACGCTTATCCTGTCCACAGTACATACATATTACGGCAGCAGGGAACTCAGAAAACTCAGTGCTCCCGATAGTGTTACAGATATCACGGCTTCTGAGAACATGAGGGTGATGCATACATTTCTTGCGCTTGACTCTGCTAAAATACTTTCAGCCTCAATAGGTGTCATAATAGCAACCTTTGTCCTGTTTCTTCTGGATATTTCAGTACATTCCACGCAGAACATTCTCTTTTACATATTCATCTTCTTTGCCGTGATTTCAAATGTCCTCATTGCAGTTAAAATAGGGAACGATCTCAGGGTCAACCGCGTGAGTGCGGTGAGGTATGAAATGGTATCCTCCACGGAAAGGAGGCCATCGCTGGAGTTTGTTCCCGATGTTCTGTTCAAACCTCTGAGAAGTCTTATCACAAAGGGTATCGCGAGAGAAGGCAATACTAAAATCGGCGTTGTCACCTCAAACAGAAAGATCGTATCGAGAAAGAAGGATTATCTGGTCTTTGATGAGATAATAAGGTTGAGAAACCCGGAGAATTTCGCGGATCACAAAGTAAAGGAAGTAATCGCCGAGGATCCATATGTGATAATTGCAAACCTTTCTCCCCCCGTTCCATTTGTTGTTCCAGCTCAGAAAACCGTTGTTCTGAATATCAGATGCAATATGAGAATGAACCGCCCGCGCGGTCCAATGCTCATCAGAATATCTTCCGAATGAGGCTGTTCAGATTATGGAAAAAGAAAACCCGTTAATAGGAAATGTTACGCTTAGAAATAGGCTTGTGATGGCGCCGATGATCTCAAACCTCGCAAATCCGGATGGATCGCCAAGCGACTCGCAGATCGAATATCTAGCCAGGCGAGCCTTGGGGGGAGTTGGGCTTATCATTACAGAGTACACCTATATAAATAGCAGAAACAGCAGAGGATCGAGAAATCAAATGGGCATTTATTCCGATCTGTATGCACCCAAACTCAGAAGGCTTACTGATCGCATTCATTCCTTTGGTACACCTGTCTTCTGTCAGCTTGTTCATGCGGGTGGAAAGGCCCTGACGAATCTAAACAGTGGACCTAATATTGCCCCGTCTCCAATTGAATATAACGGATTGGTACCAAATGAAATGTCAATAGCTGACATAGAGGAGATCATCGAAGACTTTGTCCACGCGGCAAGGATTGCGCGGCAGGTAGGGTTTGATGGAGTGGAGATTCACGGAGCCCATGGCTACCTCGTGCAGGAGTTCATCTCTCCCTCACTTAACATGAGAAGTGATAGATATGGAGGTAACATTGAAAACAGGGTAAGATTCCCAAATGAAATTGTGGCTTCTGTGAAATCAGAAATTGACATGCCGGTGGGAATAAGGCTCAGTCTCTATGAGGATGACCAGGGAGGATACGACGCGGACTACGGACTGAAGGTTGCAGATTCAATATCAGGAATCGATTATGTTCATTTTTCTGCAGGAAGAAATGCACCTCCTGGCTCTTCCGCTAGCTTTTACAGCCCACATAACCATATACTGCGCAGAATCGGCAGAAAATCAAGACATCCAACCATGGTTGTAGGGTCGATCAATAGCCCGGCTGATATCGACGAAGCACTCAGAATAGCTGATTTTGTATCCTTGGGTAGAGCACTGCTTGCTGATCCAGGATTCTCGTCCAAGATAATCCTCGGAAATCAGGAAATAAGACCATGTATCCGATGTAATCAGGGCTGCAGAAACCTCACTTACGGGGAGGTCAGATGCACTGTGAACCCGGAAACCGGCTTTGAATCACTTCCCGACCCTTTTCCGGGTCATATGGACGCACATATTGAAATATCTGGTGCCGGAATTAAAGGCATGGAGGCGGCAGTATATGCTGCGCGTCATGGTATGGACGTGGTAGTCTACGAGATTTCCGAAAGAATTGGAGGGCAGATCAATGAAATATCCGATCCTTTTAAGAAGTCCGAATTTCAACGGTTGATTGACTATTACTGGAATGAATTGAAGAGGCTTGGTGTTGAGATAAGGTATAACGAAGCAGGTCCTCCAGGCTCCCTGAACTGCTCGCCTGACATCCTGTATCCGGAACTTACGCCTGTTGGGGAATTAAGAATAGATTCAAATATTTACAAATATCATGACGACGCCCTCAGATTTGCAGATGAGTTCCCCGTTTTCATGACTGAAAGAAGTCTTTCATCGCTTGACAGAAGCAGGGCGTTCAGCTATAGAAAAATTGCAGAGGAAAAGGGGGTAAAGTTCGTCAAAGATATGAAAAACCCTGATATTTCACTCTTTCAAAGCAGACAGTATGATATACTAGCAGCTATGCAGAGCGGCAGAAGCGCGGTGATCAGACATGTTGCTGCACTTCAGAGATGATACTCCTGCACAATGGACTTTCCGTGCTTTATTCTTATCCGGTATTCCAGGTATATTCAGGCTGTAAGCTTAAAGCATCACATGGTGAATGATTTTATATCAATCTATCAATGACCATTCATGAAAACTGTCCTGGCAAAAGTTCTTTACGACGGAGTTTCTGAATTAAGGAATGTTTACATTTCCTTCGATGACAGAATCAGATATATCGGAGAGAATAAGCCCGATGATGCGGAATTAATTGCGGAAGGCGTTGTGACACCTGCATTCATAGATGGACACAGCCACATAGGTATGGTTCGCGCGGGAGAACCATCTGCCGAAGAGGAATCAAACGAAACTATGGAATCAATTTATCCGATTGTCAACGCACTTCACAGCGTCTATATGGACGATGGAGCATTTCGGGATTCCGTTGAATCAGGAGTACTCTATTCTGTTGTCCTTCCCGGGAGTGGAAACCCGATAGGCGGAAAGGCAGTTTTGCTGAGAAACTATGCAGGCAACGTTTCCGAGGCCTACATGATGGATATAGGCGTAAAAGCCGCACTTGGGTACAACCCAAGGAGCACCAAGGAGTGGGAGGGAAAAAGACCAACCACCAGAATGGGTGCCGTGGGAATGCTAAGGGAGAATTTTATCAGGGCCAGGAACGTGTCCAATCTCGTCAGGAATGGAAAAAAGGACGTGGAGGAGATCGAGCCAATAACGAAGGTATTCATGGACATACTCTCAGGAAAATATAGAATGATGGTGCATCTGCACAGGGAGGATGATCTAATGGTGCTGTTCTCCCTCGTTGATGAATTTGGACTGAAGGCCATAGTCAACCATGCGCTTGACTTTTACCGGGTTGAGCCGTTCGCGGAAATGAAAAGAAGGGGAATACCACTTGTCTACGGTCCCATGGATGCTCATCCATACAAAGTTGAGCTGAAGCATGAAAGCTGGAGAAACGCAGGTAACGTAATTGAATCAGGGGTGGAATTCTGCCTTATGAGTGATCATCCAGTGATACTGCAACGCAATCTTTTCTTAACTGTCAGACACTTTCTGAGGTTTGGAATGAGCAGGAATGAAGCGATATCACATCTCACATCCATTCCTGCCAGAATACTGAACATACAGGATCTGGGCCGGTTAGATACGGGGTATATTCCATCTATGGTGGTGTGGAGTTCCGATCCGTTCAGCCTGGAAAGCCATCCAAAGATGGTTATAGGCGAAGGTAAAGTACTGTATGAGGAGTGATCGGTGATGAAATACGTTCGAATTGGAAAAACTGGACTTTATTCATCCATTTTTGCACTTGGCACAATGACCTTCGGGGCAAGAAACAGCTGGAAACTGGCTGGTGTGACACAACAGGAAGCCGACAGAATGGTCAGAAAGGCCTTTGATGCCGGAATAAATCTGTTTGATACTGCTGACGTATACGAGGATGGAGATTCTGAAACAATTCTTGGAAACTCCATACGGGATTTCAGGGATCAGGTAATTATAGCTACTAAGGTCAGGGGGAGGCTTGGTGATGGTATCAACGATGTGGGGCTCACGAAATCGCATATGTACATATCAGCAAGAAAGAGCATTGAGAGAATGAAATGTGGCTGGATTGATCTTTACCAGTTTCACGGTTGGGATTCGCATGTTCCCATCGAAGAAACCATGGACGGGATGGAGCATCTCATAGAAGAAGGTCTTGTTATATATCCTGGAGTTTCTAACTTTGCTGCCTGGCAGATGGCATATCTTCAGGGGATGGCTATCGAAAGGGGGTATTCCAGATACCAGACTGCACAGATGAACTATAGTCTGCTCAACAGGGACATTGAGCACGAGGTACTTCCTTTCATCAGACATAGTCAGATGAGTCTACTTGTCTGGAGTCCGCTCCATGGGGGCGTGCTTTCTGGGAAGTATGATAAGGACCTTAATCCAAGAAGCGGAACAAGGGCGGGAGATCGGGGTTTCTTTTTTCCGCCTTTTGATCGGGAAGTTGCCTCTCACCTTCTCCCGGCAATGGAAGACATTTCCAGGGAGATTGATGCAAGCCTTTCACAGATCGCACTTTCGTGGCTTATACAGAGGAAGCATATAGTGATACTAGGAGTCAGGAATATGAAGCAGCTTGAGGACAATCTTGGAGCCCTCGATGTGAACCTGAACTCAGAACATATATCGCGGCTCGATGAAATCACAGCGCTGAAACCTATCTATCCCGGCTGGATGATTGAGCGACAGTCGCGTGGAAGAGATTTTCAGACGGTAGAATGAAAAGCCTTAAGATAGCTATAGCCGGATTGGGTGTATCAGGATCCGTTCTTTCATCCATTATTGGTGATTATCATGACGTTGATCTCTATGAAGTAAGAGGGGATGATTTTTACCCTGCATGTGGATGGGCTGTCAACGAAAATGAATTCATACGGCTTGGAAATGACCTGGGCATTGACCCGGAGAAATATGTTCTGTCAAGATCAAGGATGGTCACATTTATCAATAGCAGAAGGAAAGTGAAGTTTTCCTCTTCCGGGTTATGCACTATCGATAAGAAGCACTTTTTGATTGACCTTTCAACTGGAAGAAGAAAAAAGTCCGGGCAAATTGATTCAAGCGAGTATGACCTGGTTTTTGACTGCACTGGAATTTCCCGCTACTATGTTGGTTCAGTGAAGGATGACTTTGTCATGCCTGCGCTGGAGATAGTATCCAATGATAAATGCGAGGATTTCACATTCAGGTATTTTCGGCATGGAAGCGGATACGAATGGTTTTTTCCTCTGAAAGATGGCTCACACCACGGCGTGGGAAGTGACAGCAGGGAAGAGATTTCAAAACTGCTTGAGAATAGGGGCAGTATGCGTCTTGTTGGGAGGAGTATAAGACTAAAGCCGCTGTTCGATTACAGTGTAAAAGATAATATTATTGCGGTTGGAGAAAGTGCAGGGACAGTTTCACCGCTTACTGGAGAAGGGATAGTTCCTTCGATGAAATGTGCGATTCTTGCGAGGTCAATTCTTTCAGATGGGGCACATTTCAATGGCAAATATCCTGACCTACTTAAGAGGTATTTCTCCAGGTACGAGAGGCTGTTCAGCCTATTGATGATGGCCAGAAATGACAGCCTCTTAAAGATACGCAATATACGTTACCTGAAAGACGTTATTGATGATTTCAGGAACTTTGGAATTGACATGTCACTTCCAGGGGTGATAAGGGCGATTGCCTGAGATTCATATAGATCATACCCTGAACAGCTTTATCAGCCTCTCCAACATTGCATTATCTCTGTAATTTTCTTTGAGATCGGATCTGAGTGTGTCCCTGTCATAATCAAAACGCTCAAAAGTTATCCGATCGCTTTCTGTTTCCCAGATAATAACCGAAGGTCTGGAATCTTTGTCTCTCGGCTGACCTGAAGATCCAGGATTGAGAAATAGACGGCCTCTGTATTGTGAATAGACTGGATAGTGCGTATGCCCGGAGAGAAATATATCTCCCTCTATCTCTGAGAATCTGTCGAATACTTCTCTGCTCAGATCCCATGGGTACAGGTATCCAAACAGTGGATCATCTGGAGCTGCGTGCGATACATGAATGCTATGTCCATCAAGATTCAAATTGATGTCGATTGGAAGACCTTTAAGATAATTTTTTTCTTCCTTTCCCACAATTTTTTCAGTCAGAAACGTTCTGGTGTATACCGAAAGGTCGTGGTTCTCGTTTGAGCAAGAGCAGTCAACTCCAAGAGCTACGGCGTTGTCATGGTTCCCCCTTATTACAACGTCAAAGCTGCTCCTTATTATGTCTATTACTTCAACTGGACGGGTTCCATAATCTACAATGTCGCCAAGAAATATTCCATAGTCATACTCAAATTTATCCTGCAGTTCCTTGGCAGCTGGAAGATTTGCATGAATATCGCTTGCTATCAGAACCTTCATAGCGCATTCAGAAAAAGAATGCCCCGTTGATATTTAACACCTCACCATTAACATATCCTGCCTCGTCAGAGGCAAGATAAGATACGAGCGCGGCAACTTCCTCTGGCTTGGCTAACCTGCCTGCTGGAATCTTCCTTATCATCTTCTCAAGTACATCTCTTGGCATGCTGTTAAGTATCTCCGTATCCACTAGCCCCGGAGAAATTGCATTGGAGGTGATATTATATCTGGCAAGTTCACGGGAAAGTGCCTTTGTGAATCCAACAACTCCCGCTTTAGCTGCAGCATAATTGCATTGTCCCACGTTACCCTCTCTGCTGATGGACGATATGTTTATAATCCTGCCAAATTTCTTATCTATCATAGATTGGACAAACTGCTTGGTAACGTTGAACATACTGTAAAGATCCACCCTGATCACGGAATCCCACATTGAATAGTCCATCTTGCTTATCAGTGAATCTCTGGTAATACCGGCATTATTTACTATTGTATCTACCTCCCCTAATCCCGCTGCAGAAACCTGCTCTGCCATGGAACGGCAAGAATCGAAGTCTGATACATCAGCAACGATACCAATCAGTTTTCCATCCGAACCTGAGATCTCCTCTGGAAGATTCTTCACAGATGGTTTGAGGTCGACAGCGAACACATGGAAGCCCTGACTGAGTAACTTCCTGACAACTGCTCTGCCTATACCCCCATAGCCACCAGTTACCAATGCTGTTCTGTTCATTTCAACCTATCTGGAATTGCGTATTGAGATAAAAGTTATATCTATACTGCCATGAAATTTAACAGGTATTTACGAAGAGTTTTTAAATGTTGTACCGGATCACTGTTAAATGAGAAATATTAGGCTGGTTGAAAAAGTTGAAGCAGCTTATAAAGTAAAGAGCATTCTGATCATTGCATTTCTAGTCACTCTAATTATAAATGATCAATATCTGACAAGATTTGGGCTGAATCTGTTTTACCATAATTTTGTCAGTTTTTTTTCGGCATCTGACGTGCTTTCCGTATACGCCAACATAATCGGTCTGTTGCTTGCGTCCTATGCTGTTCTTGTTGCCCTTATTCCCAATTTCACAGGGGAAAGCCTTCGCATGCCGATTTTCTCTCAGATTAACAGACTGTTTCTCTTCACAATACTTACTGGAATTATGCTCATGATACTTAACTTTACAGAAGGTATAATCCCAGAGAATGGCGTATTTTCATTCAATAGAATTCCCATATTTCTGGACGTGCAGATATTCTTCTTTGTATCACTTCTCAGCGGAATGGTTTTCTGCGTGCTCACAATATCTCAGGTATTCGAGATAATAAGAAACAAAGGATCTTCGCCAAAGAGAATAACCCGTGAAAAAACATAAATTTAATATCACAGCTGTTAAATTAAAACGGAAAGTATTAAATCAGATTAGGAATTACGATTTTGTGACTCCGTTCTCAAAGGAAAATAAAGAAAATAGAGTTCTCCGAAGACTTTTGACGAAGTCACTGAGGTGTCAATAGTGACAAAGTGCCCTGTATGTTCACAGGTATTCCAAAAGGGAGATTATGAATCGTTAGCTAAGCATCTCGCGAGTTCCAATGATAAAAATGATCCGTTCCATGTGTCATGGCTCAAAGACTATATTCCTATGCCAAATTATAATAATCCTGATTTTGTCGTGAAACTGAAAGAATTCTATAAGCTTCCAGAGGGAGGGCTAAAGACCTGGATAGCCAGCAAATTTGTACAGAGATTCTTTTCGGAAAAGCCTCATCCCTTTATTGAGGCAATGCAGAGACCCAAAAAAGCCATATTTATCGGATTTGGAGTTGAGTATTATTTCTTTCTGAAACAAAAAGTAAAATCACTTGCCTACGTGATTGCAAAGACTGATAAGGATGACGTTCAGAAGTTGGAGGCTAGGATAATAATGCCTAACATTCTTTACAACTACGAGGAAAACAAGTCCGAGATGGTTCTTCTGATCAAAATGCTCGAGGGTCTGGGAATCTCTCGGGAAAGCTTGGCAAACAGCATGCCTCTTCCCCCAACAATATATTCTCTTAAAATCTGGAATTCCATATCAGAAAGCGATCACTGGCTAGAATGCATGTCTGCTATCAACACGATGGAACTGTTCACGTGCCCCCAGCTCAAGGATTACGGTGCTAAGATACCGTTCTTCTCTCCAAGTGTTTTGGACAATGAATGGATACCAGACAGCGTAAAACACTACCTCAAGTTCATATCTGATCCCGCTAACGAACATTCCATGGATGCAATTGATATTATTTCAAACTATGCCAAGGAACTGAATATGACGGAGGAAGTCCAGTCAGCTTTCCTTAGGTCGCTTGACGCTACTGAAAGACACCTTCAGGCAAGACTTACAAGAGCCAAACAGTATGAATCAAAATAATGGTCGGGATCAGATAAGGGAATCCGTTGACATAAAAGAGCTTGGGGTTACTGTGGAGCTGCAGTACCGCCTGAATTTTGATGCGGATAAAATATGTGGCTTTTCACATGTATTTATGACCTCTCAGAAGGGAGAGGACGAGATATTTGAGATCTACAAAGAGTACTACGAATGTGCTCTTACTGAGAAAGAAGTGATGGCTAGGTTCAGGGACCTCATATCAGACATAAAAGAGGGAAGGCTCACAGTTTCATTCTGATTTTAGCAGAACCTTTACTGTAATTTCATCTCCATCTTTCAATTTAAGTTTTTCCCTGAGATATTCTCTGGAAATTATCTCTATTGTGTTTATATGGACTGTTCTTTCAGGCATTATGACAGCCCCTTCGACGCCGTTTATTGATGACCTGAAGGCCTTGACTGGACCAAATGTCCTCTCTTCGGTTTTGAAACCTTCTATGTATATTCCCGGGCTGTTTCTAAGTATCAACTCATTAGCCTCCTGGTTCTGCTTCAGCCTGACGTTCAGTGTGCCGAGAAATGGTATAAATCCAAGCTTTTGCTGGAATTGTATGATGTAATTTTTTCTGGAAACATAGTACTTTCCCTCTCCAAGACCACTTTCGACGAAACCGCTAATTTCAAGAAATTCTAATACACCCATTAGTGAGGTAAGGTCTGCAAGCTGCTCCTTCAGGTAGGATATACCTTTAGGCGTTAGTGCAATGTTCTGTCGTCTGTGCTCCGGCACCCTCGTAATATATCCCATCCTTGACAGGGAAATTACCGTCCTTGATGCTGACTGCTGGCTGACTCCAGCCATTCCTGCTATCTCTTCTGTGGAAAGGTTTATTGCACCTGTCCCTTTAGAAACTCTTCTTATGCATTTCAGTATTTTAAACTCAGTGTTGTTAAGCTCATCTGTCATGATCTTTCAATCCTCCCGTACCTTCTCAGTGAGTATGTCGGTATGCCCATGCCTTTCAGTTTATTTTTAAGTTCCCGATCATTGGTAATCACTGCACATCCGCTCCGAACTGCAGTGCTCACAATCGCATCATCTCCATTTCCGTCGTTAGGCAGCCTCTGTATTCCTTTGAAGATTTCAACTGCCATTGCTGCGCTCTGATTACTCCGAGCGAGTCCCGAAAGCTCTCTGTCGACGCTTGCAGGAATGAAAATTTTGCTCAGCTCCAAAACCCTGGATACTTCCTTTAAAAGATCTATGGAATTCTCGATACAGTATATGAGAATGTTTGAATCGACAATGGCACAATCATAACGCAAAAAATCACTTTTTTACTACCTGTCCTATTGCTACGCTTTTCCTTATTTTCTTTATCAGTACCCTTACTGTTTCCCCTTTTTTCACGCCTGGTACTATCACCGTGTATCCCTTAAAGGATGCTTTGCCCTCTCCTGATTGCCCAACTTCGCTTACAACAACTGTATACTCCTTCCCCTCTTCCACATCAGCTTCTGACGTTCTTATATCTCTTGTGGGCCTAATTGGGTTCTGACTTCCGCACGCCTTGCATATAAGCAGGTCTGTTCTTCCTTCCCTTCTGATTTCTGTGTCGGGGGAGCCACACTCGTAACATTTCACATATATTTCCATATATTTGTTTATCTTTGATGAGACTTCATCCTGTGTGACCTTCTTGTTTATTATCAGTCTTTTTCCATCGATGTTTGCACCTATACCAAATTCCTTGGTAAGATACTTGGAAACCTGTTGTACATCTCTGTTTATAACTTCAATAATATCACCAAAGTTGCGAACTATGGTGGCCTTTCCTTCATATAACACGTCAGGCTCAGGGATCTTCAGGCGCGATTCCCTTTTGTCGGCCTTGGAAAATGTCCCCTCAGCTTTCTTAAGCAGTTCGTTGTAGTCGTAACTGGACACAAATGGTTATAGCATTGTCTTTATTAACCTCTTGCAGGATGGACAGCCAGCAGCTTCAATCCTATAAATCACAGCATTCAATGCTATTGATATTTTAACAACTGAGGTTATTGTGTTTCACAGGCCGGTTATTCGACTTTTTGGATAATAAATTCATTTCCTTATTGAAATGATGTCTCAGATCAGTTATTATCTAACCTCATTCTTCACTGTTAATTCATGCTTCCCGGCTATTTTGATCTGCTCATCAGTCTCTCTATTTTTTTCATCACCTTAGCGCTTGTTATATTCAGACCCTACAGGCTGGGCATAGGCATTTATGCCATGGCTGGGGGAGCCATCACATTAATCCTTGGACTCGTCACTCTGAAGGAGCTGGAGCTGATCTGGGAAATAACATGGAATTCCACATTCACCTTCGTGGCTATAATAATATTTTCTATGGTGCTTGAAGAGTCCGGGTTTTTCGCCTATATGGGAATTAAAATCGCATCCGCGGCAAGAAACAGCAGATCGTCACTTTTTCTGATACTTTGTGTGTTCACTGCTGTGATAGCTGCCTTTTTCGCCAATGATGGTGCAATACTTGTAATGACTCCTGTGACCTTCCTGATGCTGTCAAGTATGGGATTCAAGAATGAAGAGATGATGCCATATCTGATTTCGGTATCATTCATATCCGACATAGGAAGTTCCCCTTTCATGATAAGTAATCTGGTCAACATAATAGGGTCATCATACTTTTCCATTTCATTCACAGCATATGCCGTTGTTATGATACTTCCGGATATCGGTGCCGTAGTAATTTCCATAGCTATACTTTATATGATTTTCAGAAAGGACCTCATTGGGACATTCGTCCCCGCGGCTAAACCCGATGGAACCCTAATTGTAAGGGATCGTGCCATCTTCTATCTAGCCATTCCATTCACTGTAGCCCTTATGATAACATATTCTGTGACGGGAATTTATAATGTTCCGGTTGCATTTGTGGCTGTCCCTGCAGTTGCGGGTCTTTTTGCATTTGCCTGGATAAGAAAAAGAATCGATGCAAAGAAAATACTTGTGGAGGCTCCATGGCAGGTTGTCATTTTTGCATTCGGTATATTTATAGTAGTCTTTGGTGTTGGCAGTTCCGGGGTAGTCGGTTACATTTCTGGAGTCCTTTTAGCCATTGCTAAGTTCCAGGAGCCATTATCTCTTATTCTTGAGGGAATATTCATAGTACCCTTCACATCGGTAATGAACAATCTGCCAGCAACGATGCTCACCTCACTGGCGGTAGGATCTTCCCATCTATCTTCAGGATATGTTTATGAACTCATACTTGCGAACGACATAGGAACCAAGATGTCACCGATAGGGTCTCTGGCGACATTGCTCTGGATTCACAATCTATCAGTCAGGCATGGTATTGCAATAAGCGCGAAGGAATATATGAGGTTGGGACTGTTGGTTTGCATTCCTGCACTTATAGTAGCTTCCTTGTTCCTTTATTTTTCACTGATCCTTTAAATTTTATGCTTGGTTGCCATAGCCGTTCGAATGGCTCTGATAGTTCTGGTAAGGCATGGCGAGAGTGAGGCAAATGTCAAGGGGATATTGTCGCACAGCTACAATATCTATCCGCTAACTGAGCATGGAAAGGAAGAGATACGGAAATTAGCCGAGGATTTTTCTGGCGTAATTTTCGATTCATTCTATTCCAGCCCGGTGCTTAGGGCAAGGCAATCCGCTGAGATAATCTCAGCAGCAATAAAAATGGAGGCATCCATTGATGAGAGACTAAGGGAGTCTTCAATGGGAGCATATAACAACTCACCACATTTTGAACTGCCAAAAGGAGGTCGTGAGGAAAAAGGTCTTGAATCATGGGCCTCCATAGAGCGCCGTATGAGAAACTTCTCGGAAGAGGTTTCCGGCAATGTCATAGCAGTGTCTCATCAGATAACAATCCGGGCCATTATAGCCAGCTACCTCAACATTGGGGAGCCAGAATCGTATGGGATAGATATAGGTAGGGCTACAATCTCAGCAATTGACACCGACAGGAAAAAAGTACTCTGCGTTGGTGCAAGAAGGCTTCCAGAGAGATTATCAAATATCCTGAGGGAGAGTGCATAATGGGCTACATCGTGCTTGTCCGACATGGAGAGAGCGAGGCAAATGTGAAATCAATTCTCGCTTCTAGAACGGGCGATTATCATCTGACAGAGAATGGGATAGAGCATGCCAATAATGCTGCAAAGGTGCTTAAGGGGCTTCCAGTGAGTTGTATATATTCAAGCCCTGTAAGACGGGCTCTAGAGACCGCTGAAATAATTCGTAAGGAATTTGGAGATATCAGAATTACTGTTTCTGAGAGCATTCACGAGACGGATTTTGGAAGGAGTGAGGGAAAGTATTTCCACGGAAGAATATCTGATCTCACTGATAAGGAGCGCCTTGATATGGACATAGAGAGTTGGACGTCTCATGTGTCAAGAATGAAGGATTTTATTTCCAGCCTGGACGATAACGCAATAGTCGTTTCCCATGGCTTTCTTATAAAGGCATATATCTCTGATCTTATAGGTCTGAGAAGCGATGAGGCGTACGGAATCAATATTAGATTTGGTTCTATCAGCATTGTTGTCCCTGAAGAGTCACGGGTGTATGCAGTTGGCAGTTACAGCCTTTCTGAGGCTACTCGCAGGAAGTTGCAATGATAAAATTACTGCTTTGTGCTGTTCAGTCAATGGATGATGAGATAATTTCTGCTATTTTGGCAAGAAATTCTTCATCTTCCCTGGAAAAAGCAGCCCTGGTGTCTGAATCTATGTCAATTTCACCAACCGGTTTCCCGTTTTTTCTTATCGGAACAACGATTTCAGACTCTGTGGAAGGAAAACATGCAAGGTATGTGGAATTTTTCTTCACCTCTGGTTCATTCACTGTGGAATCTTTCACGATCGCAAGACTGCATAATCCTTCGCCTATGGTGATCTGCTGGTGCTCCGTTTTCTCACCGGAGAAGCAGTCCAACACAAGTTTGTCCTCCCTGACAAGGTATATACCTACCCAGTTGTATTTCTCTACATTATCCCGTAGAAATCTGCAGAGCCATTCTCTCGGTGATCTTCCTGTTCTTACCCTCTCCTTTAACTCTGAGATAACATGGTCCATGAACTGACTGTCCATCGCCTGCTTATTCCTTTTGAATAATAATCTTTTTCCTGCCGTATATTGAACAGATTGCAATCATCTTTTATTGGTATTGGCCTCATCCCTCTCCACGGAATCAACGACAACGAAGCGTTTGATTGCGTCTATAGGATTTCTCCACATTGAGCTGTTTTTCCTGAGCAACGCGATCTCAGGGCGACCAATCCTCATGAGGATCTCATGCTCAGGCATAAAATCCCTGAAGTCCTCAAATATAATTGACTCCACAAGAGATTCCATGAATCTTACATATCCAACCTTACCAATGCGCAAATTTACTTTACTTTTTCTCACAAACGCTGAAAGAAGCACCATTAAATAATTAGCTATACGCCTGCTGAACTGCGAATTCCTTACAAGAGATATAAGATCTCCCGAACCAAGATTCGCAGACACTTTCATTTTAATGTAGTCATCAATGCCTGGAGGGGAACTTGCGCCGATATCACTGGAGAATAATGATTCCCCAGAGATAGGGCTGAAGAAACTGAGCGATCTTCTACCGGTAGTACATGTTATAACTCCCCTTACCGCGGAAAGTCTTCCGAAAAGGTCGACAATTGAATATTTGCCGAGGTTATGAAATCCTCCAGCACGGATAATTTCTGATCTCATTATAACCGAAACATCAGAGATAAGGAAACGCACCTCACCGGATCTGATATAGCGTGAAATTACGTCGGCCATATCTGGTTCTGTGGGTAACTTGGAGGAAAATAGGCAGATATACTTAGAATCTGACAATTCTGTGAGAAACCCCAATGCGTTTTCTCTTTCTTTCATCGGATAGATGAATATTCTCTCGTCGTATGATTCCACAGATATCCCGATATTTTTACTCCCCTTTATGGCTGGAACAAGAATATCGAATGGAACCCCAATCTCCTCTCCGATGTTTATGATAGACCTGATTATATTGCTGCAGGACCCTGGATCTATAGTGCCATCCGGAATAAAGGAAATACTAGGGTTTACATCATTCGCTATGGCTATGAGAGTGCTGGAGAATCTTTCCCTCTGTTCCACGAAAACAATAACAGTATTTTGCTATAATATGATTTACCGGATTTATAGCACTGGAATCCATGAGTCCTTAATTGTGAATAATTTTATTTGTGGTAACAATACAATGGAAGGGGCGTGTCCGTTCTGAAAGTAGCACACATATTTTCCTATTACTTTATAGGTTTCTATAGGTCGAGGAGTTTTTATTTTCTCCTGTTTATTGTAACATTTGCAGGGTCGCTTCTTACTTACTTGTCGCTCAAGTATTTCCTGAACTATCATGGACTTCCTATTTTTCAGAATTTTCCTGCATCGGTACTATCTCCAGAGATGGTTCTAGGATATATATGGACATTCGTCGGCTCTTATGTACCGGTATTTGCTGCTGTTTTCTTCGGTTCATCTGCCATATCAGGAGAGTTGGAAAACAAAACGGCATATTCAGTATTTCCCCTCCCGGTTTCCAGAACTTCAATTTTCACTGGAAAATATTTGGCTTCACTGGTGGCCGGCCTTATGATTGTCCTTTTCTATTACGCCTTTGCAGTGGTGAACTATACTATTGTGTTTCATACAGTTGACGTGAATACCTTCCTTCAATCTATAGCGCTTTCCATTCTCTTTCTTGGCGCAATGCTTTCCCTTACCTTTCTTATCAGCAGCATTTTCAACAGGGCGACTTATGCCTATGTCACAGTATTCCTGATATACTTTCTGATATTTACTGCACTAAATTACGTGATTCAGATACTCTACCGGACATTTCCTTTCTATCTTCTTAGCAATACGTCAACCATAATTTCCAGGATATTCTTCAACTTCAATCCCTACGACCTGATATCACTCCCCTCAGTGTCTCCTGTTTCTAGTGGGACTGTGCTGCTTTATGCTGCCGTTATGATTTCATACATGGCCGTAGCATACTTTACAGGACTTTTCATATTTCAGGACAAGGAGGTGAAGTAACTGAAGGTACACGCAAGTAATCTTTCAAAGAACTTTGGAAACATAAGAGCACTGAAAAATATAAACCTGAAAATAGATGAACCTGGTGTAGTTGCTATCCTTGGTCCTAATGGAGCTGGAAAGACAACATTCCTGAAGATACTTACCGGGCTCATCCGACCAAGCGAGGGTCACGTTGAGATCAATGGACATGACTGCTGGTCTGACCACACAGGTGCCACTGTCGGCGTCGGTGCCATAGTTGAACAGCCTGAGTTCCATCCTTATATGACAGGACGTGAAATACTGGCATTCAATGATACTTACCGGGCTCATCCGACCAAGCGAGGGTCACGTTGAGATCAATGGACATGACTGCTGGACTGACCACACAGGTGCCACTGTCGGCGTCGGTGCCATAGTTGAACAGCCTGAGTTCCATCCTTATATGACAGGACGTGAAATACTGGCATTCAATGCCAGAATCAGAGGGATTGAACCTGAAGGGGCTATAAAGAGAGTTGCCGCCCAGACAGAGATCGCCGGGTACATAGACAGAAGAAGTGGTGGCTATTCCAGAGGAATGAAACAACGCCTTGCCCTGGCTGCAGCATTGATCAGTGATCCTGAAATACTTATTCTGGATGAACCTACATTTGGTCTCGATCCGCTGGGCATGATACTTATTCGAAATACCATTAAAAGGGTTTCAAAGATCTCAAGGAAGCTCGTCATCCTGAGCACACATCTTATTAGCGAGGCATCCGAACTTGCTGACAGGATACTCATTTTCTCTTTTGGCTCCATAGTTGTCGACATTCCATCCAGTCAGGGTAAAAGAATGGTTATAGAGGTTGAAGGAGACCTAGGAAATTTTGCGTTCAAAGGTGTAGCGGCTCAGGGAAACCTGTTATACTATAATGATAGCAGCTCCGGCAGCCTTAACGATCTATTCAGTACAATAATTGGTAATGGACTGAAGATAAAATCTGTGAGCAGTGAATATACCCTTGAAGAGATATACTCGAAGGCACAGGGAGGAACCATACATGGGTGAAGAGCCATACGATGAAATGGACGTTGCATTACGCTTTCTGGAAAGCAAAGAAAGGATCATTATCTTTCTCAATCCAGCAATTGAAAATTTTCAAAACTCCTTCAGCAAAATGGAGATGATAACCGCTATGGATTACATCAATTCATTGAGCGGCAGAACACGATTTATTGCCATTGGCATTGACTATGATCCTCAAGTTACTGCGCATGTTCAGGCTTTTATCAAGTCAAGGATTGCACTTCCACACAGGCAGGAATCTACAAGTTTTGTTGAAGCCTTTGCGAAACACAGCAGCAGCTTTGAGTGTGTTGGAAGGGAGAACACTGCAAAAGGACTCCTCCAAAAAGCAGCAGGTCTGTGCATAAGGGGTGAACCGGTCTACATAGGTGGCTTTTACACAGAAACAGACGTGCTTATGTTCTGTTCGACGATGTTTCTGTCCGGCTTTTTGCCGGTTATAATAAGTGATCTGTGTTCATCACCCAGCGAAAGAGCGCACTTTTCAGCCCTGGAAGTTGCCTCCAGATTCAGTAAAATTATGGATACGCGGGATATACAGAGGGTGAACAGGAATGAAAACTGAGACTTTTGTATATGTAATAGGCGGCGTTCCTGGTGTCGGAAAGACAAGTATGGCAGGAAGACTTGCTGCCAGGGTTCATGCAGATATTGTTCTTTCTGGTGATTACCTGCGTGAATTCTTGAGACCTTATGATTCAGATGGAATTATTACCATGTCTGTTTATGATGCTTGGAAAATGTTCGGAGAGAAGTCACAGGAAAATATCATAAAAGGATATCTGAGACAATCCGAATATATGTCGACTGGTATAAGAAAGGTTATAGATAGGGCAAAGCGTGATGGTGAAAAAATAGTGTTGGAAACCCTGTATTTCAATCCGGACTTATGGGGGAATCAAATGTCCGGGTGCAGGTTTGCATATCTTTATGTCGAGCATGAAGAAGAACACAAAAAAAAGCTTCTCAACAGAACATCCTATACTCATATTAACGGGTCAGGAGTACGACTGGCCGAACATCTCTATGAATACAGACTTATAATGTATAATTCACTGAAGTTGGTAGAATTACATGGCTTTCATGCAATAGAAACTACTAACTATATGAATGCATATAACACTTTGGAAAAGGTGATGGTAGATTAACGAATCTTCTTTGAAGCAATTTAAGAGTTTGGGTGAAAAGGTACGCAAGGGTCTTATCAAAGCAGATATATTGACTGATTATAGACCTCCGGAAGGTGAGCCAGATCTATCCGGCAGGGTCGGATTCGGAGAGGCTTATCCATCAAAGGCCCTTTATAAATTCCTCGGTTATCAGAATGTGGATCTTCATATTGGTTTCAATCCATCACTCTCTTTTGTGATAGACACCTCAGTCTGCAGGGCTTATTGCCGCCTCAACGAAAGGGATCACGACAGGATATGGTTTAACGGGGAGAGAAATCCAGTATACGAGGAAAGGGGGAGGATAGCACTAAATGCCTTCAGAAAAATTTGGAATGTGAATAGGCATTTTGACTTTGCAGTGTTCCTTCAGAGAAACTACGAAAAGGCGAAAGGGTTAAGCGAATCCTCTGCAGTCGCCGCAGCTTCAGCATGGGCACTGGCACGATGTCTTTTTGATGAAAAGGATCTGTCGAGGGAATTTGTTTCAACTCTCGCAAGGCTTGTTTCTGGTTCCGGCACGAGATCTGTTTTTGGAGGAGCTTCTATGTGGATTACCTATCCATTTATGAATTCTCAGGATTCCTATGCATTTCCTGTCAATATTGATCTTAAGGACCTTAAAATGAATGTGTATCCAGATTCTCTCTCGATCACAACGTCAAATGCTCATGGAAATGCGACAAATTCAATATTTTTTGAACCGTGGGTTCAGAACAAATACAACTGGATTATGAACGATCTGGAAGATGGGTTCTCAAGAAACAGGCTGTTGAATAGAGGTATGATTGATTCCCTTTATCTTCATTCTCTAATATATTCATCCGGCCTCATTTCCTTCAGTAGCAGAAGTTTAGATCTTGTATCAAAATACAGTGAATTCAGGAAGAAGAACGAAGCGATATGGTTCGTGCAGGACACTGGGCCATCCCTCCTGATCATTGCAGAGGATGAGAAAATCCTGAATGATTTTTCCAACTTTTCTGGCCGGAATGGTATCCGCACGACCATTCCAGAGAAAATCTCATCAACTCAAGACAATGAACTGCTTAAGAGATCGATGGAACTGTTCGACTCAAAATGATAAGAGAGGATCCTCTCAAAAACATCTGCAGAATCCCACTATCCCATCTGAGAAAGGTTGAAAGAATCAGTGGTTTGGCATCCGTAAAAGATTTTCGGGTTGAAGGATCAAAATCAGAAAACAAGCACTCGTGGCAAATCCCACTATCCCATCTGAGAAAGGTTGAAAGAATCAGTGGTTTGGCATCCGTAAAAGATTTTCGGGTTGAAGGATCAAAATCAGAAAACAAGCACTCGTGGCAAAGGATTTCCCAGGCAGTGCTCGTAAGGGACAACTACAGTTGCAGGGTATGTGGTAAGTCTGACGTGGTCAGCATGGACAAGGATTCATTCCGAGTACACATGTCTGTCGAGGTTCATCATATAATTCCAAGATCCTCTGGAGGATCCAGTGATTTTGAAAACCTCATAACGCTATGCGAGGATTGTCATCATAAAACCTTTGGCAATGGATATTCAGGCATTCCTGTCAATAGAAACCCCCCGCTGGAAAGTTTTTCTGGAAGGCGGACCGTTGCACTTCCATACTGGAAAAAATGGCCTCTCACTTCTGATCCGGCGAGTGGAAAACTTGTTGATTTCAAACGAATAGATGGCGAGGACGGATATGGAACTGTTATCGAATCAGAAAATTCAGAAATAGACGCACTCTTATACAACTTAACATTGCAGGAGTATTCAGATCTTGCTTCATCCCTTGAACTGGATTATGCGGTAAATGATTACTGCACAATGAGATTCAGAAGTGGTGCAAAGATGACACAAGCCAGGGTTTTCCTTTCGGAATCAGGAATATTCATATGATCATAGTATTATTTTTTCAACAGGAACATTGCGTCCTTCGACACCTAGAGCAGCTGTTTCCATCACGGTTCCGTCATAAAGCTTAACCTTATCATCTGAGAAAAATGCGGAACTTACAAATCTTCCAATAGAGTCACCCTTAAGAATTCCGCTGCCACTGGTGCCATCCGCTATCACTGTATTCATCGATCTGAATATGAAAGGGGCTTTGTCCAAGGTATTGTAGCAGTAATGTCCAGCCCACATGGACGTGACCTTTGTCTTATCATAATTCCTCCAATATGCTTCCATCACTGGTCTCAGATTCATCTGATAAAAATCTGCATCTGCCTGCGGATCCTCTTCGAATGAAAAGCTTCTGCCAATATTGTCCGCAACTCCAATCCACAGGGATCTCTCCTTCGGTGCAGGCCTTATGTATACACCAGACTTAGGCATTATTGTAAATGGAAGTATTCCGTAGTCGTTTAGCCCTTCCGTGTGAAGTATGTTCTCTGCCACATCCCCAGAAACCTGAAAAATTTCCCTTTTCTTCGGTCGTACATGTGAGTCTATACCAACAGGATCAGTCAGCGCACCTGTCCATACATCAGTGGCAAGTATAAACTGTTCAGCTGTCAGTTCCCCACGATCTGTTAAAATGCTTCCTATTGTCTTTTTCTGCCAAAGAAATGGCTCTCCAGGGTAATTCAATGGACTCTCTGGAACAAGCCTCAGTCCTTTTACCTCTGTAGAGAACATGAATTCCACTTCCATACTTCTGAGATGATCGTAGTAATATTTACAGATCAGATCTGGTTCCACAATACCACAGTTTTCGCCTATAACTGCATGAATATTTACAGATCAGATCTGGTTCCACAATACCACAGTTTTCGCCTATAACTGCATGAGTTACTGCAGGTGCCGATATTAGGTCTCCGGTTTCTTTATCAGGAATAAGCCTGAGTGCTTTGATTTTTGAAAGATCACTTTCCTGAATTTCTCTCAACGGTGTCTTTTTAGAAAGAGATGCCCAGTATTCGTCTAAGTCGTTTTTCTCAGGGAGTAAGAAAAGATATCCCACAAATTTCATTCCGATGTCCAATTCATTCTCATTGACATGCCTGTAAAAAGCTATGCTTGAATGGGAGAGATTAAAATTAATGTCTGAAGTAAACAAATCTCTAAATCCAGCGGCGCTTCTTCCTGTATTGCCCTGTGCATAGGTGGGTTGCTTGTCAACCACTAGAATCCTGAGACTGCTGTCACGCATCTTTATATAATAAGCAGATGAAAGTCCAATAATTCCAGCACCAACTATTATAACGTCGTAGTGAGACACGCATGGGAAATCCTTCCCGAATATAATTAATCTGATTTCATTTATAATCGACTTGATTTTGCAATCCACTTTCTGTGAGTGTCCTGTATTTGGAATAGAGTCTCTGGCTTTCTCCAATAATCATTCCGGTTTCAAAGGATAGAATGCCTTCTACAATTATATTATATAAAAGATTCCCAGGCAAAATAACTTCAATAAATAATCTTGAGAATAAAGATAATGCCCATAGATAAAGTATCACATTAGAACGCCTGTACATCAGTTTCTGGTTCTGATAGTAAAGGGATGAAAGTTCACCCCATCTCAGTCCTGGAAGGATACCGACTACAACAAGCATCGCGAAATAGATATAATACTGTACAGGAATGTCTATTAATAATGATAAATTGATAAGTAGAAGAATTACCGGAAGGTAGAAAATTCTACTGACCCTGAAAGTACGACCCGATTTGTTCCTCTTTATCCTGAAAATTAAGAACAATAGGATGATGGCGAGAAATTCATAAGAGGAAAGTTGCGCTGCCGAGGACTGTGCAGTTTGAGTGTAATTTAAAACGATAAACATCAATAAAGGAGTATAGAAGGGATCTTAAAGTTTCTATCACTCAAATTTTCCTCTTATGAGGGCTGCCTTTTCTCCCAACCTCATTATAAGGTATCCCAGATCCCTTGTAATTTTATTATTGATTGCATCAAAGTTGACAAAAGAGAAATCGGTTCCCAATTCCTTCTCTTTCTCAACGAAATCGTTGTTGTCATAAACTACAACATTTCCAACTTCAGAGTTAAGCCCTATTATTCCTTTCAGCGCCTTAAGCCTGCGTTGCTTTTCAAATTTTGCCGGTAGTATGACCAGGTTCATCACCTGGAGTCCGCGTGACATAAGCATCCTTGCCATGGCCCTGTGCAGTTTTTCTGCAAAATCTCCACCGAATGCGCTTATCAACACATACGACATTGAGCGTGGGACAGCACTTATTATCTGTTCGCAGACAAGGCTCAGCGGTCTGGCAAGATGATCTCTTTTGACGACAATATGCCTTATTTTGAACATTATGCTAAGGGCCATGCCATTCTTGAGATTAGCGGTGTTAGACTGTTCGTCAAGTTCCACTTCGTAGAAACCGGTTTTTGGTTTCTTTCTTCCCTTGACATGCATTCCCTGGGGAATCGCCTTCACGCCTTTGCCATTCTCTTCTGCCACAATAGAGTGAAAACTGACATTATTCGATGACTCCGCATATCCCTTTATTATTTTGGA
Organism: Thermoplasmatota archaeon; assembly: GCA_023484105.1. Taxonomy (GTDB): domain Archaea; phylum Thermoplasmatota; class Thermoplasmata; order Thermoplasmatales; family Thermoplasmataceae; genus JACWAH01. Next base: position 27,396 of record JAMDBD010000015.1, on the reverse strand, counting down.
TGCGGCCTTTCCAATAGCAAAGATGGAAGTATCATCTCTGTCCTCGAAGTACTCATTCACTATCCTGTGAAGGTTCCTGCTAACCATTTCCTCATCCAACATCTCTTCAAATTCCTGCTCCATATCTATCTATACTCCTTTTTCTGTTCTTCTGTGGTGCTATTTCCCGAGATAAATCTCGGTCTCCTGGCAAAATCATCCAGAAGCTGCTCAAGGTTCGTCTGCTCCTCTATCCTTTTCTTCACCAGTGTGTACACGTACCTCTCAGTGTAGCTGTACTTGAGTATCTCCTCGATGGCATCTTCATACCCTGTGAAAACGCCACTGCTAATTGCTGCCATAATGACCTCCTTAAGTCCAGATGGGACTGAAATCGTTACTGACTCCCTGTTGTTATGCCCTGTACTGACAGTGGAATACAAGTACCTTCCTTCTTTGCCTGTCTTCCTCGATATGAAGTCGAACAAAACACCTCTGATGAATTCTGATCGACTTCCGTATTCTGGGTGCTCCTCAAGAAACTGGTCTATGGTCAATAGATCGGCTTCAGAGATCCTTATGGTTAACTTCTCTTCTTTCTCCAGGTATGTCACCACTAAAACAATATAGAATGCCTGGTATATAAATGTATCGACAAATGTCCATACATGGAAGACATATTTATTGACAATGAAACCACACATAAGGACACATGAATGGACAAGCGCAATAAATCTGTTAAATTGATTGGCGAATATAATTATATTCAGTCGCTCAAAACCATAGAAAAAATTTCAGAAGGGGTTAACTGTGCAATGAAAATATCTGTTAATACTCAAAACGATTAAATTTAATGCTGTTATCCTATTATGGGTGCTTTGGTAGTTGTCTGACAATTATTCAAACATTACTTCATTTCAGAATGGCAGATATACCGTAATTAAAAAGCTTGGTGAAGGGGGAAAAGGGGTAGTTTTCAAGTGCCAGGACAATACCCTCGGCAGAATAGTGGCTGTTAAACTTATTAAGGGAGATGCCCTGGACAGTGAAACGTATTCACGCCTCATGAGAGAAGCGCAAACGACGGCAAAACTTTCCCATCCCAACATAATGTCAATTTATGATCTCATTTCTGAGGGAGACAGATTCCTCATGGTAATTGAATACGTTGAAGGAAAGACTCTTGATGCTCACATATCTGACCTTGGAGGAAAAATGCCTCTTCAGGAGGCTTTACGCATCTCCATGAAACTCTGTAATGCACTACAGTATGCTCATGAGAAGGGTATTCTCCACAGAGACATAAAACCTGAAAACATAATGATAGACAGGAATGGTGAACCAAAGCTGATGGATTTCGGACTGGCAAAATCATTTGATAGCCCTGGTCTTACGCATGCCGGTACAATTGTTGGCACGCCTGCTTACCTTTCTCCAGAGAGCGCCCTGGGAAAGGAGGCAGATGCCAGGTCAGACTTATATTCTCTCGGCTGTGTTCTGTATCAGATGGTAACAGGTCAGCCGCCATTCATGTCAGACGATACACTCAAACTGATTTACAGTCATATTCATGATACCCCAACTGATCCGAGTTCAATTAACCAGTCTCTCCCCCGGCAGATGAATGTTCTCATAATGAAGGCTATCAGCAAAAATCCGAACGACAGATTTCAAACCGCTGGGGAAATGTATGAAGCACTTCAATCAGTGGGCAGTCTCATTTCAGTTTCCGGTAATGACAGTAAGGCCTTGCAGTTACGGCAGAATCCTATTCAGTCAAAGTCCTCGGTTCAAATATCTCCTCATGGGTCTCTTATAGGACTTGAGAGCCAGATTGAGGCACTGAGAGAGATTGTGGATAGATCCGTTATCGGGCAGGGAAGATCTGCCATGATTTTGGGAGAAACCGGTCTTGGAAAGACCAGACTTTCCTCTGAAGTCAGGGATTACGCAATACTTAGAGGCATGAGAACGATTACTGTCAGATGCAGAGAGAATTTGAAAAATATCCCACAATATGTTTTCAGTGAGATAACGCGAGACTACCTGTATAATTCTCCCTCAGCGCTGGTCTACAAGGTCTGTAGCGATTATGGGGATGTGGCTGTGAAACTGTATCCTGAGCTCGAGGCAAGATTGGGTAAGATAGTGGCTCCTGTAAACAGCGATCCAGAATATCTTAAGGTGAGATTCCACGAGGGTGTCGCCCAGATTATTCTTAATATTTCAAATGAAGTCCCTCTCTGTATCATAGTTGAGGATGTACAATTTGCAGACTCATCATCTGCGGAAATTTTGAAAACTCTTGCAGACAAGGTTTCATCCATGAGACTTGCATTGATTGTTACCGGAAACAAATCAGATGCAGAATCTAAACTGATGATTGAAGATCTCGAGAGCACCAGAAACTTCATCGGACTTGAACTCTCGCCGCTTGACCGGGAAGGTACGAGGCTGTTCTTATCTTCATACCTTTCAGAACCGGTTAATAACATTTCATCACAGTTTTTAGACTTTATTTATGGAAGAACCGGCGGGAATCCGCTTTACATAGAAGAAGTTCTCAAGTTTCTGATAGATCGGAAGATTATATTTAAAAATGCCACAGGAAGTTGGGATAGAAAACCCATAGACAGTGCTGGCATTCCCGGATCTCTTATCGGACTTATAAGGGAACGTCTTTCAGGCATTGATGAATACAGTAACAATCTTCTCATTCACGGCTCAATTATTGGAATAGAGTTTGACGTGGACGTTCTTTCTGATCTTCTTGGAGACCATTCAGATAAGTTTTTTGATTCGCTGGAAGACCTGATACAGAGGGGCATACTTGTGGAAAAGAAGACCTTCATAGGCGGGATAAGACTCTTTTTTGCCAACCCTCAGATTTACTATTATTTCAGGGATCAATTCAGTTTTCTTAAGCAGAGAAGACTTCACCAAAGAATCGCAGAAATAATGAGCAGGAGGAACAATAGTGAAGACATTGCATCTTTTGCCGAAATCGCAAACCACTTTTTAGAGGGGGGCCAACCTGAGAAGGCAGTAAGTTATCTTATCAAAATTGCAGATTTATGGCGTCAGTCATATAATGCAGAGGCAGCATTGCAGAAATATTACGAAGTGTATGAAATACTGAAGAGCCTTCAGCGTGGCGAACAGTCAGATATTCATACAAGAGAACTGGGAGAGGTGTGCCTGAATATATGCAGCATAATTACACTGACTGGTGTTGCTGGACCTTTTGAAACGTACTGGAAAACCGGATTGCAGGTCTTTCAGCAAACAGGAGATGTTCATAATCAGGCAAAAATGCTGATATACAATGTATTCAAAAATCTCCAAGGAACAGAAATGTCGGTGTCGTTCCTGGAGCAACACAGTGAGGACAAGGGGTTGGAATACCTCATCGCGGAAATGGGTTTCTCTATTGCTTCTGGCTACTGGTACCAAGGTGACCTGAGTAATTCTAGGAAATATTATGACTGGACAAGGAACTATATTGAAAAAAAGAAGGTCCAAAGTGAATACAGAATTCTCCTTGACATGTATGTTGGAACAGCTATTCGTGAGATTAAGAGTCAGGATGACATAGACTGGATAATTGAAATAGCTGACTCTATGCCTGCATTGAATGTAATGAGGACTGCCCAGTATGTGGATAGTGTCATATTTACAGAGTTCCTGGATTCAATGTACGGAAGGCGATGGGCAGGTACTTACTTCGATTTTTATGCCAACTTTCTTGCACAACTAAAGATGGAACCATCATCGTCTGAACACATGTTTAAAGAGGGGCTGGAACGTTATGGGAAAAATTTTGGCCCTGGATATTTGAAGTTATATCTTTCTGAATACATTCAGATGGTCCTGGCACCCTGCGGAAGATGGGGTGATGCAGATAAGATCATTGAAGAATATGGCATTGAGGATTACAGTTCTATCAATGATGTATACTCAAAACATATTAGGGGAATGATCTCTCTGTACAGGTCTCTTGAATCGCTCTACAGGGGCATTCTCACTGATGAGGTTAAGGCACTCGCATCTCTGATCAGGGAAGAGCCACTTCAGTTTATAAGTCATTCTAATGACCTTATCCCAAGACTGTACCTAGAAACCGATAATCTCAAGGAAGCAATAGATTATACTGAAGAAGTCCTAGAAAAACTTAGCAAAGAACAGGTGACAACAGACAATTTCTTTGGATCAATCATTTTGAGAAGTTTTGCAGTAGAGCTTTACTCTAGATCTGGCATGAAGGAAAAAGCAGAACACAATCTGACTGGTTTGAAAGAAATTGCGTCACATTTCAGTGAAAGATGGATAAATGCATTTACTAAATATGCAGATGGTTTCTTCCAATCTGTCTTTGGTGATATCTCTGAAGCGATTGAAGAGATTGAGTATGCCGTAATGTTCTTCAAAGATTCTGGATATAAGGTCAGATATGCAGCATCCTCCTTGGTGCTGGCTCAGATGTATCAGAAAAATGGGGATAGAGTAAAGGGATCCGCAAACGTGTCAAATGCCATAGAGATATTTACGGAACTTGATTGCCCAGGCTATGTAAGGAAATGTCTTGGGCTGATGGACCTTCTTAAGGCTTAGGATTTGGACGCCATAGACTGAAACATTGGAGTAATTGAAAGCAAATATCTTGTTATCTGCAAAACAAGAGTCCACAACTCACGTTTTATATGTAAATGGCAACGCAAAAGTGAAAATTGAATATATAAACAGAAGTGCCAAGAACATTTATTCCTATCTCAACCATCCGATTACATAATAAAGCAAGTTTCTAACGATTTGTGACAATGCCACAGCTTAAAGGAAATCTTCACTTTGAAGGTCGACTTAAGTTTTCCAATTTGGAAGAGGAGAACATACGAAGAGTCTGTTCCTGATTTAGCTGAATACGTAATGGCGACAGTAATAGCAGTGAAATGCAATTGCTATAAAACAGGGCATCTGAAATAATCTATCTAATACCTGAATTAGTGCATTACAATGGAAAAAACACAGAAGTCTGCAATGGCGAAATCTCGATATCGATCTGTGATGACAGAGAGTGGAAAGATAGATTTATTATAGATTTAGAAATTTATTAATAATGGGCTTACTTCGAGGACTTGGAATTTTCATTGTAATTCTTATACTGTTGTTTGTGGGTTTTTCAGTTTACAGAACTGATAGTGGCTTTTTTACTAAAAAACTGACAATCAGTCAAGGAAATTCTACATATCCCCAGCTTGAAAGTACCGAGAACAACAGTAGTTTGCAGAATGCACTATGGAGCTATGGTGATACTGGAAGTGGATGGACTGGTGCAGATGGGACTTACTCTCTTGCTCTCCCAAATGGGACAACACTCTGGATATTCGATGATACCTACCTGGGCTATGGCTTTAATCCAAATAACGATACCAGGGATCAGAATTCTCCCTATGTTCACAATTCAATAGTTCTGGAGAATAATGGGAGATTCATTACGACGATAATAGGCAATGACAATGGAATGAACAATGCCTTAATCTATCAAAATAACAGCAGTTACTGGTTCTGGCCAGGTCCCGCCATGATCAATGGGAACACAGTGCAAATTCTCATGGGAAATTTTTCTGCAGGTTATGCATTCCATGGCACATATCTAGCCGTGCTCAATCTTTCGGATCTGGCCGTTGAAAAAGTATTAAGGGTAAGTACTAGTATGGTGCAGTGGGATCAGTGGATTTACAGAGATGGATCATGGACGTATATATTTGGAATATACAACAACACGGCTGATGCCTACGTTGCCAGAGTTAGTGGTACGAATCTCTCACAAAGCTGGCAGTTCTACTCCTCTTCGGGATGGACATCGGTAGAATCAGATGCAACGCCATTCTTCAACTACGCGGCCAACGGATATAGCGTAACCAAGATTCAAAATTACTTCGTGCTTGTTACTACAGACGCTACGTCTTATCCTCTCTCTGTATTTGATGGTAAAATTCTGGCTTATTTTTCGGATTCCATAACCGGGCCTTATACTTCCAGTGAACTGATATACAATACTACACCTGAAATCGACGCATACTCCGACAATTCCTCAGTTTACACAGTATGGACCTATGGCCCGCACGTACAGTACACTGGAAGCAACTGGTTTGTTCTTTCTTACAATATGAACGGCATTTCAACGCTCCATGACTATACAATACCTAATGCCACAGTATACAGACCCAGATTTATCAACGTTTACTTTTCCTGATACGAATTGATCTATGCGGCGTATTTCATTGCTGACACCCATCGATCACTTAAGCTGATATGTTCATACTTTCAAAACACAAGCTTTTGAAATCAGACACTATAAGGTGGATATGGCAATGAAAAAAAATCATCTTGAAGGTCAGAAAAGTCCATATCTCCTCCAGCATCTTTACAATCCAGTTGACTGGTATCCGTGGAGTGAAGAGGCTTTTGATCTTGCCAGAAAAATGGATAAGCCTGTATTTCTGAGTATAGGATATTCCACCTGTCACTGGTGCCACGTGATGGAGAAGGAGAGCTTCGAAGATCATAAAGTGGCAGAGGTGATGAATGATGCTTTTGTTTCTATCAAGGTAGACAGGGAGGAAATGCCTGATGTCGATCAGTTTTACATGCAGGTATGCCAGATGATGACCGGATCTGGAGGGTGGCCCCTAAACATAATAATCGATCATGACAGGCGCCCTCTTTTTGCATTCACCTATCTTCCAAAGGACTCAAGAAACGGTCAACTTGGCCTAATAGACCTTGTAGCACAGATTAAAAAGCTTTGGAAGGAAAATAGAGATGAACTCAGAGAACAGGCCAGCAAGATCATTAACGTAATGGCCAACTATATGCGATTCAAAAAAGATGCAATCAATGCCGAAAATCTTATGCATAAGACTTTTGAGGCAATTGCCAAAACATACGACGAAGAACACGGAGGATTTGGCTTCAGGCCCAAATTTCCAAATTTCAACAACATCCTGTTTCTCCTCAGCTACGGTTCACTTCATCCTGAGACTAAAAGTATAGAGATGGCCAGAAAAACACTGCTGATGATACGCGGTGGCGGGATATATGATCAGATTGGTTACGGAATACACAGGTATTCCACGGACCCAGAATGGGTGGTACCACATTTTGAGAAGATGCTGTATGATCAGGCAATGGCAATATGGGCATATTCTAGAGGCTATTACATTACCAAGGATCAACGGTTCAGACTTATAACCGATGAGATTTTTCGGTTTGCTGAAGATAGCTTAAAGGATCTTGATGGAGGATTTTACTCTGCAATGGATGCTGACAGTTCATCGGGGGAGGGGGCATATTATCTATGGAATTATGAGGATCTCGAAAAGCTGCTTGGAGATAATACCTCAGAATTCACGGCATACTTTAACTGTCATACTGGAGGAAATTACCTTGATGAAGCAACAGGAAGAGAGACCGGTGCAAACATACTCTACATCGGCGCAAACATACTTGAATCCACTGAAGAATCTGATCCTTTTAGCCAGAGCACAGTCATCGGCAGATGCATTCAGAAACTTAGGGATGCAAGAACGCTTAGAGAACAACCTAGGATAGATAGAAAAATTGTTGCCGAAACCAATGCCCTTTTTGGTATCGGGCTTGTAAATGCGTTTATGGCAACGGGAGATCATAAATATCTGAATGCAGCAAGATCCCTTGGTGATTTTCTTATATCCAGATTCATAGAAAATGATGGTACAGTTAGCCACGAAATAATTAGAGGGGTTATCAGCGGTATGGGGATATTGAACGACTATTCATACCTGACAAGGATGCTGCTCGAACTCTATTCTGCAACGGGAGAGCACAGATATTTTGAATATGCAACAAAGGTAAATTCAAAGATGATCGAAAAGTTTTACGATACTGACGGTGGGTTCTTTACTTCTGACAGACCGGATATACCAGTTAGGATGAAAGATCCATATGATGCCCCCAATCCATCCGGGAATTCCATCGCAATCTGGAACCTTGTTATTCTGTCATATCTGCAGCATGAACCCGACTTGCTTTCTTATGCGGTAAGGAGTCTTGAAGTCCTTGGCGGAATGCTATCACAGTCACCAGGCTACTTTACCATAGCTGTAATGGACGCTTACTCGGCCTATGGTAAACAGATATTTCTTGGAGTTCCTTATACAAGCCGCTTTTCCGAAGAGTTTACGGAAATATACAGAAAAGGAGTTCCCCCATTTGTATTTACTTATCCTGTTCGTGATGGCAATGGGAATGATCGATACGTTTCATGCACTATGAATGAATGCTTTTCGACCTCTGATTCCATTGAAGTTGAACTTAAAGCCATCAAGGAACGACTCAGAGGATCGCAGAAATAACATTGACTGTTTTTCAATTAACATTTAATTTTCATTTGTCAAAGGCTGGCTTCTATAATGCCTGAATCTTATCATAATTCTGGCCGCCTCACCAAATATCATTCCTGTGACTAGAGTCAGGAGTACTGATGAGACAAAAAGGGTATCAAGTTGGGGATAATATAGCAGGGCCATCACTTTCAGAGTGAAAAATAGAGTCCAGAGTGTAACCACTGTAATTGACCTTTTATAGTACGGTTTGCCTTTTCTTTCGAATATCTTAACCCTGGAACTTAGGAGAGCACCAAGGATCACCCCTATTATTGTATCAATTATTGCAGCTATTATTTCAGATTGTGTGGTCTTTATGAAAGTAACTGAAACGAAGATTGCATATATCACTGGTATCATGAATATCCTGGTCTCTGAGAATTTCTCCCCGTGAATTGTCTTTGCGAGACGGTAGATGTAAATCAGCCCTATAATTCCAAGAATAAAATAGAAAGGGTAAGAGATAGGAATTCCGCTTAGGTAGCCGTTCAGTGAAGATCCAAGACCAGAAGACATTGCATCTGTGTATGTTCCGGTTGGTTTTAAATTCTCTTGCGAAAGATAGGGAAAGTATCTTAAAACCAGAAACATACACCCCCTAAAGGTGCTTCATTATGGAGAGAATGGCCGAAGTGGAAATATCAAAGGATGGAGAAATTTACTATGCAAAGATAACTCTGCCAACAGGTGAAGTTATCACCCTTGAAAACGAAGATTTTGAGGAGGTTCTGGAACAGGTTGCCAATGATCTCCAGGACAGATTTGGATCTTGAACATTGGTTGCGGGGATGGCCCAGTGGTACGGCGGCAGCCTGCTAAGCTGTTTCTCTATGAGAGCGAGGGTTCGAATCCCTCTCCCCGCGTGCATATACAAGTTCGTATCCATTCAAGCTAAAGTGTGCTTGTTTCTGGTGGGCTTTAAATATTAGGGGTTCGGAATTTACAATATATTTATGAGAACGTAATTATCAACTTATCTTGTGGGAAAGATCAACCAATATGAATTTTCAAGGTATCCTACCGGGCATAAACATGTTTAATTACTGGTGTGTAGCTTTAAAATATACGTAATCCTAAGCTCTTCTGGTTCTCCTCACTCAAGTAATTCAATAAGGAATATGATATTCTGAAAGTACTAGAGACCACCAAACACTTTCTTCTTAACAGACATAGGCATAATTTTAGCTAGTGTCATCAGTCTGGAAATGGATTTAACACCTTTTCTGTGCATTCTTCTGTGAAGCCTATGATGTTTCAAAAGCCATGGCCTGATTTCCTCATCCCATTTTTTCTGATACAAAGAATGGTCCCCGGCTATAACAGCCTCAGCGGCTGTCTTTCCTGTCCAGAAAGCTCCTTGAAGACCCCCAGCAGTAGTATTGAGGACTGCATTAACCATATCTCCGGTATACAGATAAGATCCACTGGTAACTGAAGGTGCTGGTTCTCCAAGTGGAATCTGATGAGCCATGGTATCAATGCATTCTCCAGAAATTTCCGGGTATTTTTCTGTGAATCTGTCAAGCACTTCCTTCGGCGATTTGCCTTCTGTTGGATAATAGCAGACCCCTATCTTTCTCCTGCCACCCTTGTCTGCGAAATCCCAGAAATAACCTCCTGGAGCCATGTCGCTAAACCATAGTACCATCTGATAGTCTGCTCTGGGAGATGCCTTCCTTATCTCTTCATATGCAACGAGAACTTCGTTTCTTGGAAGTTTTTTCCCAAAGTTGGATTGCGGACCAGCTGCAAATATTATATGCTTACCAACGTAGCTGCCCGAATCTGTATAAACCGTATTTCCCTCAACAGAATTTACCCTTGTATTCATTCTAATATTCAGATTGCCAGCAAATTTGCTTGATAAAAATTTTTCATAAGCTGTGAAATCATATACTATTCCTACAGTTCGATCAAAGTTTAGATTGATGCTGTTCCCCTTATCTGTTCGAAAGCTCATTGAGCTTATGTTGGCAGAGACTATACTACTGTCTGTGGGCATTCCTATTCTCTTCACCCACTCCATCGATACTGCGCCAGTGGATCTGACGGGGAGTCCTATTTCCCTCTTTTTGTCCAGAATTATATAATCCATTCCGCTTCTCTCAAGGACAGCACCTGCTGAAAGTCCTGCAGTTCCAGCACCAATTATAATGACATCATAATCTGTTTTTGGCAATTCTACCTGTAATTGTGGCAGTTTAAATAACTTGTTGCAGTAAGGTTTTTGTAAAGAATTGTAGATTATTCATTGCGGGATTAACTTAATAAAATTGGTATTACGTTATGTACCAGGTTTTCAGATACAGAAATAGAGTGAATCCATTCTATTTGGTTTATTTCAGGTAGCACAACTCCACCTGCTACCAGATGTATGACCTAGTCTCTGTAATACAAAGACTTGAATCCTTATGATCCCTTGAATGCAGATCCAATCCTGTTGTTTTACTCTTTCACATATTGGGTATTTGGATCCTCGCTCTTGCTTGATCAAAACCTTTTGAAACAAAAGGACATGGGATCCGAAGCGCCAGGAAAATATTTGAAAAATCTTTAATACACTATTGCAGACGGTATTATGGAACTGGTTTAAATTTCTCACTTTACAGCGAATTGGTTTCCTTTTTCCAGAAACAAATACTTTCATTAGATTAACATGATTCTGGAACATGAAAAATTTTCTTGCATATTTCGGTCACCTCAACATCGATACAGTTCTTAAAGTCAGGAAATTTGCAGAAAGGGGAACTGAGAGAATACTCAAGAAGAAAGTTGAGTATGGTGGCACAGCTGGAAATTTCGCAATGGCCTCGAATCGATTGGGCTTTCCATTCAGGATCTATTCCGCAGTGGGCGCTCTCACTCATGCTGATTACGTGCGAAAATTTACACAGCTTGGTATAGATACAAATGGCATTTCCATCTTTGAAAATGGTTATGGACCGGAATGCTACATAATAGATTCTGGAGGGGAACAGATAGCATATATGAATCAGGGGCCTATGGATGACTGGTCTGACAGTTCAGTGATCAATGAAATCACTGATTTTCAATATGTCCATGTATCAACAGGACCGCCAGAATTTTACTTTCGAATACTTAAGGCCTCAAAAAACAGCACAAAGATTTTTGATCCTGGGCAGGAAGTATTTTACAACTATTCCAGCGATATGGTAGTCAAGATGTCTTCTATTGCAGATATGTTGATATTCAATGAGAATGAATACAGTCATATAAGTGATCTAATCTCGAGTATGAAAGATGATAAAACCATAATTGTAACAAGGGGAGAAAAGGGAGCTGATATTATACGCAAAGGAAACATTACTACTGTACCAGGCTTTAAAATGGACAGTATCTCAGGAACAGTTGGGGCAGGTGACGTGTTTAGATCTGGTTTTTATATGGGACTGTTCCGCAAAAAGACACTTAAGGAATCTGTGCTTATTGGCAACGCTGCTGCTGCTCTGTGGGTAAGCAGCAATGATTTTGAGAAGTTAAATGCTGACTCGTTACTGTCTATGGCACTGTTAAAGGAATGAAACATTAACATTACTGGAATTTTAAAGTGATTATAGTGCTGCTAATAAATAACGCAGGATTAAATTGGTTTGGCACTTTCATTAACTGGGGGTTTCTTAAAACTACCACCAAAAATCCATTTCATGATCTCATGATCAGTACATGAACCTTTACCACACCGGATTGTCAGAACTTTACCAGGAGATTGAAACGGTCGCTGATATTCTCACAGGAATATCAAATGGCATTGGTTTCGAACGGATAAGGCCAATATTGCCGGATCCCTAGGAGAATAACACGGAAAAGGGTAGAAGGGGAAATTATGATCCCGTTCTAATGTGGTAAAGATTCTACTATTGCAGCAGCTTCATATACAAGCATATTCGGAAGGAGAAGGAAAACAGTACCGACAATTCATGATTCTCCTGTGAAGTCTCTAAAATGTGCAATAGATTCCACAGGATTCAAGATCACCATAGGTGGTGATTTTCTTGGATCAAAATAGAAAAGAAGGAGAAACAGATGGTCAAAGCTTCATGCTGTCATATCCATAAATGATGTGTCTGTGTTATCATTTCCAATAACAGATGAGCATGTGCATGATCCCAGGGAGGCAGAAATATACTGGAGAATATCGTGGCATGATTAAGAGAATATTCAGTGACAGGGTTCATGATTTCAAAGGTATATGCAATATCATTGAAGGAAATGAAATAATACCATCAGGGCGGAATGCATCAACACAGATCTGAGAATCACCTGCAAGGGCGAGGACAGCCAGACCTATCTGCAGATCAGGGGAGGATGAATGGAAAAAATCTATTGATCACGAAAAGAGATGAAAAGCTGAGATATACTTTTCTGGACTGGAGAGAACAATGGGAAAAATAATCAAGGCCAATGGACCTGATTACATTGCACAGGAGATTTCACTTAAGGTGCAATACTACAATATTCTCAGGGAGACGGCAAATTCATTTGAATTGCGCAACACGCTTCTGAGATAGGACAGAGAAAACAAGACTTAAATTACTAAGCCGTGATAATGGAGCAGTTTAAATTGACAGATTTTGAAACCATAGGAATAGAAAAAAGGATTTATGATTCATTGAAAAGAATGAATTTCGTCAATCCAACAGAAGTACAGGAAATCGCAATACCTCTCATTCTAGAAGGAAAAGATATAACTGTAAGATCCAAAACTGGAACTGGAAAAACAGGTGCATTTCTGATACCTGTCATTCAGAAGATCTCTGGTAAGAAAGGACTCAGCGTTCTCGTTCTTGTCCCCACAAGAGAGCTTGCCAAGCAGGTTGCAGATGTGGCCATGAAGATTTCTGGCGATCTGGGAATTCGTACAGTTACAGTATACGGGGGAGCCTCGATAAACGTTCAGATCGATAATCTGAGAAATAATCCGAACATTGTCGTAGGTACACCGGGTAGAATTCTTGATCTCGTTGAAAGAAAATCCCTTGATCTCTCAAAAATTGAATACCTTATACTGGATGAGGCAGATGTTATGCTGGATATGGGTTTCATTGAAGACGTAAACAGGATAATATCTATGTCAAGACAGGACAGACAGACCATGCTGTTCTCTGCTACAATGCCCCGTGAGATAGTTAACATCGCCAAATCGCACATGAAGAGAGACAGGAAGAACATTATCGTTGGTGAAGAGGAGGAAAGGACTGTCGAGACTATAAGCCATTACTATTCGTTCTCCGAAAGAAGCCAGAAGTTTAACATACTTGTATCATACATAGAGAAGTATCAGCCAAAGAAAGCAATAATATTCACAAACACCAAGGAGTTTGCCAACCGAATATTCAAAGCAATGAAAAACCTGGGGATGGAAGTTCTGCTTCTCCACGGAGGCCTTACTCAGGCAGAAAGAGAGAGATCGCTTAAGAATTTCAGGATAAGTGGCAGGTTTCTCATAGCAACCAATGTGGCATCTAGGGGTCTGGACATCCCGGACATTACAGACATAATAAACTTTGATGCCCCGGATGACACAAATTCATACATTCACAGAGTTGGGAGAACTGCACGAATGGGCAGAGACGGTCGTGCCTACACGCTTCTTAGCGATACTGAAGAATTTCTTGTGGATGAAATCACTGAAAGGGCTAACATAACAATGGAAGAGATCGGTCTCTTTCCAGCAGATGTTCCTGATCTAAGCCGTTTCAAGACCAGCGGTCGGTCAAGATCAGGTCATGAACGCAGTAGATATGCTTCAGGAAGCAAGTTCGGTGGAAATTCACGCTATAAGAAACCCCAGAACGGTAACCGGAGCAGAGGAAACCGCTTTTCAGGCTATTCTAGATAATTTTTTTAATATTGACGGATCTCGCTTTTGCCTGGTTAATCTGTATCTACAACATTTCACATACAACAGTATTCTGACATATGCCAATATTGTTTAAAGTTGCACATGAGGACCAGTGACCATATACATGTACAGATTAAGCACAGATATAATGTGCACGACTATTCAGGAATTCTTCTGAATACATTTGTATGATTCACTAATGTAGAAATAGAACATCTCCGTTATTGGTATAAGCTACACAATATCCTGAACAAAGACATAACGCTCCGTGGTCCATAATTAGATAAAAAGTTTGAAATATCAGAAGTAAGGACCTGTTCATATATGGTGAATAGAAAGGCCCAGAAATACAAAAAGTGACAAAGGTGTTCATTGGCGGCATCTACTTATTTGTATGTGGATAGGCATGGTTACAGTTTAATTCACAGTTGTAATTGGCATGAATGAATGCACCATCAGGACCTGGAATCGACCCACGTTGGACAAGCAGTTCCAAGGATGGCGTTGGGACAGCTATTTCAGATCTCAGTCGAGTATGGTTTACTCTCTCCCATGGAATACTGAATGAAATTTACTATCCGAGAATAGACATCGCCAATACCAGGGATATACAGTTTTTGGCGGCAGATGGAGATTCATTCTTCTCTGAGGAAAAAAGAGATACAGTGCACAGCATTGAGCCTGAGCTTAACGGTATTCCTGCCTACAGAATCATTAACCGTGAGAAGAACGGGAAATACAGTATCGAAAAGATAGTGATATGCGATCCAGATTCAGATGTTGTGCTTCAGAAGGTAACCATCAATGAACAAAAGCCAGGTTCGTTGAAGTTTTTTCTCCTGGCAGCCCCTCACATATTGAATGGAGGCAGAGGTAACACAGCCTGGGCCCAAGAATATAAAGGCAAAGTGATGGCATTTGCTTCAAAGGATCGGATCACAATGGCAATAGGATGCGATGCAGGATTTGGAAGAATTTCATGCGGATTCTCCGGGGTAAATGATGGATGGCAGGATATCAGTAAAAACAAGGATGTGTCGATGATATACAGCCGAGCTGAAAATGGAAATGTTGCAATAACGTGTGAAATATCCTCGGCAAATAGATCATTCACAATAGCGATTGGGTTTGGAGGCAACATGTATGAGGCTGCCCAGAAAGTGATGAGAAGCCTGAACAAAGGCTTTGACAGGTCTCACAGAGAATATATAAATGAATGGAAGAGTTATCTGAAGAAACATAGTACCTGGAAATCATGGCCAGGCAAATTAACAATGCTAAGCCTGTCTGTTATCAAAGTCCACCAGGCAAAGGCCCAATTCAGGGGGGCCATGATTGCCAGTCTCTCAATTCCATGGGGAAGATTTAAAGGAGACGATGATCTAGGAGGATATCATTTAGTGTGGCCAAGAGATATGGTTGAGGCTGCAGGTGCACTCATAGCCGTTGGTGACTATAAGGCGGCGGTTGAATCACTGGATTATCTGGCCGCAACACAGGAGGGTGATGGGCACTGGCCACAGAACATGTGGCTTGACGGAAATGGATACTGGAAAGGGATACAGATGGATGAGACAGCCTTCCCAGTAATTCTTGCTGGAAAACTCAGGTCCCTGGGAAAGATAAAGTCGGAAAAGTACATAGACATGGTGTCTAGAGCCGCCAGCTACATAGCCAGATATGGGCCGGTCACTCCACAGGACAGATGGGAGGAGGACAGCGGATATTCCCCTTTCACCATAGCTGCTGAAATTTCTTCATTACTCATAGCCGCAGAATTTTTACAGGATTGCGGAATGATCAAAAAGGCTGAGTTCCTCAGATCAATGGCAGACATTTACGAATCTAACATAGAGTTCTATAACTATGCAACTGGAACGGATCTGGCCAAATCCGTGGGTGTTGAGGGATACTATGTAAGAATCTCCCCTCCTGACGATAGGGGAAACTTTGCAGAATCACCCATTAAGGGCTATGTACCGGTTAAAAACCGGCCTTATTCTGACAGCTATGTACCTGCCGAAAAGCTGGTTAGCACAGGCTCACTTTCTCTGGTAAGATTTGGAATCAGAAAACCCGATGACAGAAGAATAATCAACACAATTAGAGTCATAGATTCCATACTTAAAACTGAAACCAGAAATGGGCCAGTATGGCACAGATACAACGGTGATGGCTATGGAGAACATTCAAACGGAGATGCCTTTGATGGCACTGGTCACGGAAGAGGCTGGCCACTGTTGGCTGGGGAAAGAGGACATTATGAGCTGGCTGCCGGAAATAAAGAGAACGCCTTGAATCTGCTTCAGGCCATTGAGCGTCAAACGAGTTCCGGTGGTTTAATACCCGAACAGATATGGGATGACCAGGATATACCAGCGAAGGGATTGTACAATGGGAAGCCTTCGGGATCCGCCATGCCACTTGTGTGGGCTCACGCGGAATATATTAAACTGGCGGCCTCTATTTCATCCGGAAAGATATATGATATGCCGGAGGAAACCTATAGAAGATATATTGAGAACGAAAACCAGATCAGGTTTTCCCTGTGGAGTTTTCACAACAAACAGAGAGCTATTCCTCGGGGAAATGGGCTGAGAATTGCACTGCTGGCTCCAGCCGTAATACGGTTAACGGTGGACGATTGGGCAAGTTTCACTGACATAGAAACGGCAGATTCAGGACTTGGCGTTCATTATGCAGATTTGAGCAACATCGATCAAGGATGTAACAGGATCATATTCACATTCCACTGGAAGGAGAGCGATACCTGGGAAGGAAGAAATTTTCAAATAGATGTAATCTGACCGTTTAACCTGATATACCGTTTCATTCCCTTATTCTGCCTATAGCCCTGCCAAGTTCTGTTATCATATTTATGAGTGCTGTTGCGCCTGCAGTAAATTCTGGATCCCTTCCAAGTGCCAGCAACTTCATGAGGGTTAGTTTCTGAGGATTTCTCGAACCTTCAATCATAGCCTCAGAGATGTTCTCGGCATCATAGGCAAGAGCCTTGATTATATCGGACGTCCCTTCATCAGAAAGCGCAGCAAAAATAGCGGGTATGATGTTAATGGTTTTGTAAAGCCCAGTCTTCATGTTATATGAACTGACCAGTTTGGAAAGATATTCCAGATTCGAAGGTATAAATTTTCCAATCAGATCAATCATATGCTCGAGTGTTCCAGTTTCCAGAGCCCCCTTAAACACTTCTATGAGTCCGGAAAGCTGATCCCTGTTCTGCATAAGCATTATCAACAACTCCTCCATGGCATCATTTCCTGTGCTCTTTGTCTCATCAGGCATTTTACATCATCCCCCTAACAATTCCGGAAAAGTACATATCTGCCTCCATTTTCTTCAACAGATAGTCAAATCTCTTGGGTTTCTGCACAGATATCGCCTTTTCATAGGCGAAATAAACTGTCATTCCTTCGCCGTCTCCAAAATAAAGCGTACATCCAACATCTCCTTCATACTCAGAGCCAAGCATTATATCTCCAAGATTGCTTGCAATCTTTTTGCTAACGTACTCTGCGGCAAATATGGCTGAAGTGGCTGCCTTAGGAACAGGGAGATCTGCGGCGTCCCCAATTACGAAGATTTCATCATGCCCCTCTGGATTGAGCGTGTTCTTATCCACTTTTGCGAAATTATTCGTATGGTCAAGACCTGATTCTGCTATAAAATCCTGCCCCTTCACAGGGGGAACCATTATTAGAAGATCGTAATTGATTGATTTACCTGAAGTGGAGTGTATTTCATGGTTCTTCTGTATGATTGAATCAGTCTGGAATTCTGTCTCTATTTCTACTCCTATTTCCTTTAGCTTCGCCTCAAAGACGGGAGCGATTTTATCAATTAAAAATACATTTTTAGCTGGATATACATATTTTATCTTTGTTTTACCCCTTATTCCTTTCTCGCGCAGAAACTGATCAAGAAGAACTGCAAACTCAAACGGCGCAGGCGGGCACGGGGCTTTCAGATCAGCAGTGCCTACAACTATTGTACCACCTGTGAAATCATTCAGGATGCCCTTCAGTTCCATTGAGTGTTCGAAATCGTAAAAGTGTTTTGCTTCCCCGAGATATCCGGGTATCCGGTCATAAGCAAAAGATGTCCCGGTTGCTATTATGAGGTAGTCATAATTCAGGGTTCTCTTTTTGGTGATAACAGTTCTGTCCTTTACCCTTATACCGGTCACCTCATCCCGAATATGTTCAACCCTGGGATTGAGGAGAAATGGCAAAGGCTTATAGCTTTCAGATGGTTTGCAATACCCGAATGGTATAAGAAAACCTGAACCCTTGTAATAATGCCTTGAAGAACTCCCCACCACTGTTATGAATGCCTCATCCTTTCCGAGCAGTACACTCAATTTATTGGCGACATTAAGTCCAGCGGTTCCGTCACCGAGAATCAAGATCCTAACAGCCCTGTTCATCTGAAATAACCTCCTGACGTGATCACGATATCAAACGGTTGTTTGAGCATTTACGTCAGCAAGAGGATTATTAGATTGGTTATAATGTTTTTCTCATCATAACGCTAATTCTATAACGTAAACCAGCGATCAGCTTTTCTTTCGAAAGAATACACTAACGGTACTGACTTTACGCTAACCTTTTTACATGAATAGGGATTAATGGTTAGCAATAACATTGTGAAAGTTTATGGAAACAATCAAACTGCTTTCGGCCAATGAAGCTTTTTACCCTCACGAGGGTGGTGCAGAAAAAAGATCGTATGAACTCTTTACAAGACTTGCAAAGAAAGGATTCGAAATAAAGGTTATCACCAATCCTTTTGACTATCAAAAAGAGGTAGATGGCATCAGCACTGAATATATTACGGATCTGAAAGAAAAACAATATTTTAAGGAAAGTTACAGGAAGGTTCTGGGCGTTATGAAGTTCTCCAGCAGAGTCAGGGACTATCTGACGAGAAATAGGGATTTTGATATCCTTAATTTTGACGAGTTTCCACTCCTGCATGCAGTCAAGTCTTCGGATCTGATTAAAAAAGCGCCTGCCAGCTTTTTTCAATGGCACGAGGTTCTGAAAGACTTCTATAGCAGCAAAGGATTTCCGATGAGCAGGGGCGTCGAATGGGAAAAGCAGATTGCAGGAATTTTTCGCAACCACATAACAGTGTCAAAATCAATAATGACTCTCTTACAGCGAACTTATCCTGTAAAAAACGTCCATGTTATTGAAAATGGCGTCAATAGAAGGGATTTTGTCAATAACACCTCCAAGGAGTGGGGGAAGATAATCTATGTGGGAAGACTGGAACCAAACAAAAGGCTGGACGCCCTGATTCACGCCATAAGGGGAATGAACGACATGGAGTTGCATATCATAGGTGGTGGCAGCCAGCTCGAACGTCTGAGGTCTCTTGCACGTGATAATACCAGGATTAAATTGCATGGCCATGTTGAACCTGACGAACTTGTAAGACACATAAAGAATTCATGGCTGTTTGTTCTGCCAAGCTATCGTGAGGGATTTTCAATTGCTTCTCTTGAGGCAATGGCGGCCTCTGTTCCAGTCGTGACGGTGAGAAGTGAATACAATTATGCAGCAAATGAAGTTATAAAAAATGGATTTAACGGTTTCGTTTCCAGTGACTTTGATGACATGGTATCAAGAATAAAATACCTCTATTCAAATGAGGATGAGTGGAGAAGACTGAGCCAGAATGCAGCGCACTTCACTATTGACTATGACTGGAACAATATAGCCGGCAGGCTGGCAGATCTGTTCAGGAGTAAAGTGAGTGGATGAGGCTTTGGAAAGAAATGACAATGGTGTCAGCACTTGCTATTGTTGCTGATTTACTTGTTTTCTTTCCAAAATTTATACCTACGGGCGATGTAGGCCAGTTTGCAACCTTTGTTAGAGAGCTCAGGATTTCTGGTGGAATTCCTGCCATCAACATTATTTATTTTCCTGGCTCCAATTACATATATCCTCCTTTCATATTTGCTTTGGATTATTTCCTTTCTCTTTTATTTTTCAGCGGATCTGTTTCAACATTCTACGTATTTTCCCTTTTTTATATTGGCATAGCCTTCAGCGTTGCCACATCTATTTTGATTTACGTTGCTGGATATCCCTATAGCAGGCCAATATATGCCTTAACAGCACTTGTTGTATCTGCCTTGATGGGAGCGGATATTTATGCGCTTTCCTGGGGAGGATATCCATACATAACTGCACAATTTTTTCTTCTCTTAATTTTGTTTTTAGCGCAAATGATACACACTGGAAAGATTAAACGCAACAGTGCTGTGGCGTGGAGTGTGCTTCTCGGTGTTCTTATCGCACTGACCCACGACCTGACATGGGCGATCGGAGAGTATATATTGATTGTTCTCTCCATTTTATTTTACCTAAAGAAGGAGAAAAATACCGGACTGGTTCTTTTTTCAGGTTTTATTTCCTCCCTTGTTGTAGGTCTAGTATGGTGGGTTCCACGTTTGAGTTTTTTCTTGAACGCAGCATTTATTTCAAACAACCAGGGAAATGGGATTTTCCCAACTGCCATAGAACCGGCTCAGATCATTTTCGTTATGATCCCGACAATCATTGTACTGGCAGTCCTATGCATAACCATTGGGATATCCTTTATCGATAACAAAGCCAGTTTTGACAGAAGAAATCCTTTTCTCATTGCTGCTGTTTCCATATCAGTATTTGCACTGTATCTTCCTCTTGACGAAACAGTTGCTGCAAGAATACTCCTATATATCATCCCACTTGTATCGGTACTGGTTCTCATGAATATCGGGACTCTGGACACCTTTCACATTAGATTTCGCAGAAATGGGAAATCGTTCAGGAATGTGGCGATAATACAGGTTATTCTTTTAATTCTGGTGATGTTTGGCCCTATTCAGGTAATTCTTGATAACAACTCCTCAAACTTTTATCTTACAGGCCAATTTCAGTACGATCAGTCTCTCATAAATTATGGAGCAACTCACTTCGATAATTATACCGTAGTGGCGCCTTATATTGGCCAATATCTTTCCGCAGAGGATGGCACCCATGTTATAATGTACACAGGGTTCATAGTCGGCCCGAAACAGATTCAGGAAAGAAATGCAGCAATTTGGATTGTCATAAACCCTGGCAGTTCAGAGATGAACATCAGCAAATACAACATCGGGTATGTGATAATACCTTCTTCTTGGGAAAATAGCACTGTAAACGGTTATCATATCTCTCTTTACAGGTACTTTCAACTCGTATATTCGGATCCATATTACAGTATTTACAGAACTGGAATAGTCAGTTCCTGAGTTTTGTGAAAGCTCTATTCATTAACAGATTCTGACATATGCTGATACACAGGGCATCTATTTCCTTTATCTCTATTTTCTGAACACCCGAATAATGGATGTCCCGTCAAATATGTAATATGGAAATTCTTCACAAACCACAGAATCCACGCCGAGATTGATATAGTGGGAGGCAAGATTGTATGCAGTTTCGGCAAACACGACCAGTGAAGTGTCGTACCTGCGTGCGCTGTTAATTATCTCTGTCAATGTCTTCGTTGTTATGGTCATGCCTGTTACTATGGCCACATCTGCAACTTTTAGGTATTCCTCATTCTTATCATTTCCATCCTCGACGTAAACGTCATCAACCATCTTTCCTATCAGGTCTGGATGAAGATCGGTCGAGAGAAATCTGTGATTGATTAGATTTTTTAATACAGTCCTGAATCTGCTGACATAGCCAATGTTAAGTACTGTTGGAATCTTACCCTTTAATCTGTTGCCCTGAATCCGGTCTATTAGAATTTTTAACACCTCGGAGCAGACAATTTCAGCTCTTGAGGTTGCTTTTGCACTAGATCTGCCGGAAAGACCCGTCTCTAATGCCGGAGTGCCGGGATAAAAACATGAGAATATTGAATCAAGTATTGCCACTTTTAACGGAAAGTTATCATAGCTGTTGAAGTCAATCTCTGAGACACTTTTTCCAAGGAGTTGAGAAAAAAGTTTTACGTCAACCGCTTCAAATGAATAAGAAGCTCCCTGGCCAAGGGTGGTCTGGCATACTATCACCTCATATTCAAAAATTCTCTCACCGATCTTGGGCTGGTACATGAGATTGATCTTCCAGAGACCGCTTATATGACAGTCCGTTAAGCCTGTGATGTCCCTCAGTTTTGCGACCATGTAGTCATAGGCAGGTTCCCTCTTCTCATCCATTGATGTACTCACTGGGCAACATCAACTCGGTGGATTTAAGCCTCTCAGTTATTACATAGTTCTTTAAATATTGGTTTCAATACTGACCTGTGCAAACAGGATCAGGAAGAATTGATCTTGGATTTACTTTCCCAAACTTTCCAGACACTGGCATGGAACGAATTTCCACACCAGCATACTGGTATGATTACAACGTATTTCTAACCAGATCTGGCATGCTGATGGATGCCCTTAAGACGGTATCCCAGCAATCTAGAATATTCTATTCCATGAAAGCCAATCCATCCAGAACAATACTTAAATGGACAATTCAGGAAGGTTACATGACTGAAGTTTCGTCACTAGGGGAACTCAGACATGCCGTAGCAAGCGGTCAGAGAGCTGACAAACTACTTCTTCTAGGTCCTGGAAAAAGTGAACGCCTGATAAAGTACGCTATGGAACTTGGGATATACGGAATTGCCTTAGAATCACTCAGGGAACTTAACACTGTTCTTAGATTTCATAATGGCATAACGAAGATATTTCTCAGGATCAATGCCGGTAGCACTGTACCAGGCGTTAAAGAGTCAATGACAGGGCCCGATTCCAAGTTTGGTATAGCAATTGATCAGTTGGGAGATTCACTTGGAATGCTAAGAAGCATAGACAGGAAACTTGTAGGAATACATTACTATATGGGGAGTCAGCTCCTTGATTACAGGATTATGGTAAAACATCACCACGATGTTCTCAGAAGAATTTCCTCTTACAGATCAAAATTTGAAAACATTGATCTTGGTGGTGGTTTCGGAATCCCATATTCAACGGCAGAAAGTGAACTTGATCTGCAGAAGTTTGCCTCTGGTATGAGAATTCTCCTGCAGGATTTTGGACTCGACGACAAACTTATACATTTCGAAACTGGGAGATACATTACGGCAGACTGCGGTGTCTTCCTTACTCGTGTAGTCGACGTCAAGGATGGAAGCGGCAGACGAATCCTGATCACAGACGGTGGAATGAACGGCTTCATGAGAGTTGCCTTCATGAAGGAGGCACATCCTGTCAGACTTATTTTTCCTAAATTAGAAGGCGGGGCAATGAGAAAGTATTCAGTATTCGGACCCCTTTGTACACCGCTAGACTGCTTCGGTATCGATGTGGAAATGCCAGACAGAATAGAAGAGGGAAATATTATAGGCATCATGAAGGCAGGTGCTTATGGACTATCAATGAGCCCCGTTTTCTTTCTCCTGCAGGATATTCCCTCGGAATACAGTTTCATAAACGGAAAAATTATTGAATCTGCAGGAAAAATAGCCAATCCTGAGGAATTCTTTGAGCAGATGTTCTGATTTTTATTTCTCATAATTTCTATTCATACCAACTACCCGCTCCTTAAGGCTCTCATGACTGGATTAAAAACCTGAAGTGAACGCATCACTGGAGATGTCTGAGGTTTTCTCTGATTTCATACAATTTGTGTAATTCACGAAACGTCTCTGTGTTTTAAGCATCTGATTCATTTTCCATGAAAGAATGAGTGGCTAATTGCTATAAATTACTTTTTTGGCACTGACATCCGCTTTTTTCTCACCTCCGAAATCTCCGAGAAGTGCGATGAGTGAAAACGTCGATATTTCGCAATTTGTATTGATATAGGATGAGAATTTCTAGCATTTCGGATATATTTATTGCGGGAACTATGATCTCGCAATCGTAAGCCAGTAAATGGCATAAAACAGCATCTTAAAGATTAACCAGATCAGTCACGGAAAAAAGGAAAGCGGAAAGCACATCAATGTTTGACACATGTTTGGTTGTTCTCATATTATCTATCGATAGTTACATTTTGAGAAATCAAGGTATCTGGCAGTTTATCACTTCGGGTCCTACTTTCACAGTGAAACTCTGAAAGGATCACAATGGTTAAGTGCTGTTGGCAATGAGCCGGAGAGAGACAGAAGATGTACTATTCATACAGGCTGACAGGTCTGGATCGTCGAGTCTGGTTGCTTGGAATAACACGTTTTGTGAGATCCTTCGGTAGATCGTCCACATTTATTTTGCTTCCACTTGTTTTTGTAATAGATTATGGAGTGGGATTTTTCGAAACAGGATTGCTGATAGGTAGCGGCACTCTGATAATGGCCTTCGTGCAATACTATGCAGGCATATGGACTGACAGGATTGGCAGAAGGAAGATACTTGTCTTCACTCAGATTCCAAACATATTTTTTTATTTTCTTATGTTTCTAATTATATACTATCATGATTTCCTGATCATTCTGGTTGCAGCATGGCTCCTCACCATAGTAGTCAATGCAATTCAGTATCCCGCCGTGCAGGCCACCGTTGCTGACGTTACAAGCGTTTCAGATAGACTTTCAGGATATACAGCCCTGAGACTTATGGCTAATCTAGGTTTTGCTTTTGGCCCATTGATTGGAGCCTTTCTTGCCTCGTATGGCCTGCAATATATATTTCTCCTTGCATCGTTGTCAAACGTGATAGAGGTTCTGATTCTTTACAAGTTCATGAGAGAAACACATATTCCAACAGGCAAGACTGTAACGAGAAAATCGCTCAATGTATCCTATAAGGCAGACAGGTTTTTCCTGTCGTTTATGATTGTTGGAATCCTATATGCGATACTCTCAAACCAGAGATCGAGTGCGCTTACTATATACACTGTTGTTCTGCAGAATATGCCTATAATTTACATTGGTTATATCTGGGCATTCAACGGGATTCTGGTCGTAATAATGCAGGTCCCTTTTCTGAAGCTAATGACAAGTTATCTAACACCAATGGCCTGGAGAGCCATCGGCGTTGCATTCGGCGGTATTTCCTTCCTGGTTCTTCTCGGTCCTGGGAGTCTTGGGATACTGCTCCTGTTTATGTTTATTTCAACAATAGGGGAGGATTTCATGGCACCGACAACACAGAGCATAATCACCTCTATTGCACCGCTCGAATTCCGCGGATCATACATAGGGGTTTACAGTCTTTACACGAGTCTTGGAACCTTTGCTGGTTCTGTTCTGGGTCTATCATTGCTTTCGTATCTGGCAGGTATTCCTCAACAGTTCTGGATAATTGTGGCGTTTTCCACAGTTGCTGTCGCAGCTCTGTACCTGATCATGGACGTGCCATTCAAAAGGAGATTCCGGTCACAGCAGACATTAGAGTGAAGTATCACCGCTGATAACATCAGTTATGTATATGGCCATGATGTGTTGAAACTTCAATTCCAATATGTCCCAGGGGAAATACCTCTTAAAAGTAAGTGTGTTTTCTTATTCAACATGTCTCCATCAGGCGTTTGACTTTCGCGTCCCGGATGTTCATTACTGTGATGTCCTGGACAGTGCAATCATGCTTCCGGATCCTGATCTATTTCTTGTAAAGAAAAAGTGTATTCTGTATCCTTAAGGGCTTCTATCATCTCTTGCCTCGATCGATCTATTCAGGCAGAGTCCTCCTGCGCAGAATAGAATCGATATTCAGAAGATCATACACACGATACAAAAATGAATCCATTGTACAGATCCCATATCCATTTGCTCCCCGCGAAACACCTTTCTGTATTGATGTCTTATTATACCGCCTGTGCCACAAGTACAAACATCACTAACCAGCTAATCAAAAGCTGACAGGCTGGTGCCTAACAGTTAGTGCGTTTGCTCAATTACGATTATAATATGTCAGGACGGACCCGCCGGGATTTAGTCTCTATAGGGTTTAACTAATTGTGAAAACCTTTAATTTAGGTATTTTGCTTAAGGTTAATTGGTATATGTATAAGGCTATTTATGGCATGAATCCGATAAGTCTTCATTTCTTCACAGGTTCAAAAATGAGACCAGAAGTCCTGCCTTTCCTCAGCTCTCTCGTTATCAAGTCTCTCGTAGTATTGTGCTTCCTTCCTTGCTTTCCTGGAGTTTATCTTTCTGCAGTAGCCACGAACATAGATGCCATCTCTGCTGTATGGCTCAACATATTCGTAGCCAAGAGGGCACTTACCGCCTTGGTATCGAATGTCGTAAACCTTTCTCATTAATTCCCCTCCCTTGGGCTCTTTGATCGGGTTATTGATTATATTTGCGGAGAGTATTTAAAATTTCAGGGAGTGATAAATTTTCATCTCTATTGAACCAAATTTTCATCTGTTTTTCATGTATTTTTCAAATACTGCATTTCTCCGTTTGATACTGCAAATAAACGGTTTTTCTGTAATTTCTACTGCGTTGCGTTTAACTTTTTAACGCCATTTCGGACGCCCTCTCTATCATTATATAAGTCCTATAGTGGGTCATTCAAGGGCTTTACTTGGTGCCAAATCTCTTTAGGTACTCCACTTGGTCTCGTCATACTGATCATATTTGTGAAGACTATTTAAAATTTCGATGGAGTGACAAATGAGGAAACCGTAAAATCAAGGGTACAATAAAAGAATGTCACTTCATAATGACATAAAAATCACATTGTGGTGACAAGTAGTTCTTTCAAGGAAAACCTTAAAATTCCTATTTGGATGATTGGTTCTCTTTACTGATTTCACCAAAAGTGACACGTTTCTGGACTCCCTCTCTATCATTATATAAGTCACATAGCGGGTCATTGTGGCATGCACACTTTTGTTTACAAGAGTGTATTAAACCGTTTGATAAACCTTTAATTTACGGCTTCTGTATGCATTTTTAAAATTCATTTTTCCATCGTTTGCACTACACTCTTGTCATAAGAGTGTATTGGATAATTTCAATGGTTCATTGTATATTGGAGGGTAAAACTCTGCATCTTGGAAGAGGGTAGTGAGTCTGTTGTCTTTTAAGGCCTTAAAATTTAACAGGTTAAGGCATTAAATGGTTTTCTATTAAGGCCTCAAAATTTAGCGGATCAAGGTATTAAACAGC
>JAMDBD010000004.1 GCA_023484105.1 Thermoplasmatota archaeon | reverse complement strand
TCTCGTTGATTTCTACATTTCTGTTCATTATAAGCTTGATGCAGGCCACGTTGTAGAAACGAAAGATGCTATAAATGTCAATATTCCTGAAAATATGTGGATCACAGTAACAAGTGAAAAATAACTTATTATGGTAGGGCTTTCCTGTATTTCTGTGTCGAAAATCATTGAGAAAGATAACTACATTGGGGTGACTGTATAATGAAAGACCTTTTTTCCATCTACTGGAAGCGAAAAATAACTCATTTGAATATGACTCTGGATCATTTTCTGAAATTCAACACACTTACCAGGTTCCGGATAAATAACTGCCGAAAAGTAGCTTTGGGGTTTGTCCTTCCCGACACTTCAATAGACACAGCACTCGTAGGAACTAGTTCACCTGCACATTTTCTTGAATGCATTAACGCCTATAAAGAACGCCCTACTGACCCAAATCTTTATGAACGTCTTAGAAGGTGGTATCAGTAACCGAACCAATTAGTGATGATTATAGCAAGAAAAATTTCTCTTTACTTATGGCCGAAACAGGTATATCAACTTTCACAACCTCCCTCTTTACCGTACTTATTCTCTGGATTTCAATATCTGAGACGAAGTCTCCTTTAATAACAGGAGTAACCAGTGCAATGCTTGTTGCACCTTTGATTCTTAGTATCGTGGTAGGTGCATTTATCGACAGGGCACACAATAAGAAAGTGTTTGCTATCTTCGGCCCGGTTTTGAAAGCTTTGGCAACTGGCATTTTGCTGATAGTGATTCAGAACAACTCATTATTTTCAGATTCCATTTTCTTATTTATATCTGCATTGACCTTCGGTTTTTCAATTGATCTGCTGGTTCCAATAAGAGCCATCTGGAGCCAGAAGTTTCTCAGAAAACCAATATATCTGAAAGGTATGTCGGTAGCCAACTTAGTCTCCCGAACATCAAGGCTGGTAGGGTTTCTAGTAGCAGCTGTTTTATTTACAATAAATCTGAGAACAGGCATCTTAATTATCTTGATCTTCTATCTCATCTCCCTTTTGCCAATTCTATTTATAGATAGCCAAAAAGACACAACAATTGGAAAGGGAACACTAAGGGAAGTAATGAAAGATGGTATCCAATATTTAAGTAAAACAAGAGTGGTTGCAGAGATTGTCTTTATTTCATCTTTTTCTGCGCTCTTCTGGGGAATGTCCGATTCTGCATCGAGTGTTATGATAAACAAGGTATTTGACCTGTCCTCATCTTATCTTAGCTATACTTTTTTCGCAATATCCCTTGGTGGCATCACCGGTTCAACGTTAACGTCAAAACTTAAATCCGTGAAAAATGTCGGTAAAAAGCTTCCACTGCTGTATGGTCTTGGCAGTCTAAGCGTGTTACTAATAGCTATTTTTCCCACAGTTTACGTACTCCTGTCAGTTTTCTTCGTTATTGGTTTTTTATCAGGGATCACTTCCCCCCTTATTTCGGCCGTTCTTTTTGGCAATGTTCCACGGGAAAAAATGGGACGAATTCAGGGAACTATGGACACCTTTGGTACCTCATTTAATTCAGTATCCGGCATCCTAGCAGGAGTTATAATGACCATAATGTTTCCCGGCGATGTATTTTACATAATGGCAGTTGGCTTGGCTACACTTTCTGTGATAGTTTCAAGGTTCAAAGTACTATCAAAGTTAAATGTATAATTCCATTTTTGCCTACTTTTTCTGGAAAAAGTATGATCCGTAAAGACCTGCGCGTCCTATTACTCCATGAAGTGTAAGGGTAGGTCTCCGAACCCCCTCCCCGCGGAGCGAAGCATCCCGATCGAAATAAGGGACACGAGCGAAACGCAGGTCAAGACAAAGGCACAACGAAGCAAGAAAAGATGGGTGGCTGAGATAAATGAGCAATGGTCTCTCAGATCACTGAGGGGATTCTATAAATGCCAGGACGAGATCAGGGGAATGTTCCAGAAGAGGTATCCTTTATAAATACACAAGTTTTGGGACGCTATGTGATGGTTTTAAGCGGTCATTACTGCTTCCAGTCTGTATCATTCATATATACCCATATTACTCAGCCTTACCTGATTTGTGCAGACTGATGGACAGACTTGTTGCGTTTCAGTGGAATTATGCAATGAGGATTATTATAAGGCTCCAGTGTATCTAATGGAAATATAGCGATATCAGGCAGATCCATGTTTTTTGAATGGATACATGAAGCCAATCCACAGAAGGAGTATGCCAATAAATTCAGCATAGTAGAGGAATGATGGGAATGACGCTATGTACAGAGTTCCTGCAATGCTTACTATGACCACCCCGGCTATGATGCTGATCATTCCTGCATTGTGCCTCTCCCTGTATGAAAGGGCCGATATGATTATTAGGAGAGCTGCTGCAGGGAATGTGACAAGGGATGAAGCCACAATCACAAGCAGTGGCAGAGGGCCGAAAACCACACCGGAAGTGATTATATTCCCAACCTGTGCGGAGGCAAGAGAGTATACGAGAAATGCATCCGTGATAATGGAGTATGCTGCATAAGCACGGGTGAAATTCCTGTTTGAAACTAGAAGTACTGAACCCAGCGCGAGAAACTCAACTAGCACGGCAACCAGAAACAGGTAGAGATCGATGAGCTGGCTACTGTAAATGGCATAAGCAAAAATGGCTTCCAGTGCAACGCTTGCAGCGAATAGCCAGAGACCGGAAGACCATGCGAGCAGGTTCCAGCTTCTCTTTTTAACATATGCAGCTGATATGACCACAGATAGAGCTGTACTGAGTACAAATATGATCAGTGTGGAAATTAATGCGATCAGGTACACATGAACACCTCATCCTGATCGGAACAACGAGTTAACATTTCGACTGCTGACACAAACAGATGAATGGACATATCAGGCACCCATCCCTCTTTGTGACACATGTGAAAAAACCCTGAAAAACACTATTGTCAGCATAAGGAGGAGAATTCCACCGATTATTGTTGTGTAAAATATCTGCTGTTGCATTACACTGCTGTTCAGAAGTGTGGTTATTTTTAGCGATCGGCCAAGAAGCCATGGGTACAGCGAGAATATTATAAGAAACGATGAAGAGGCAAGAAAACCCTGTATCAGCAGCTTGCTGGAGGCTATGAAGCGATACTTTGGGAATATCCTCAGAACGGCAGGAGCTATGGTTAGCACTGCAGCCGGGATGAGCAGATATTTATCAGTAAGATCATGCATCGCCAGCAGTGAGGGTCCAGCTACAAGCATACCAACTATAATTACAGCAATAGGAAGATAATCCCGTACTCTCAGATCGTAGAAAACAGAGGCAAGACCGAAGAGAATGACCGCCGACCCAATTATAAAGCCATCATCAGGAATGAATGAGATAAAAGAAAAGAGATTGAAACTGTTGTTGGAGAACCCTACACCCGCTCCACTTATTACAGCTGTGAATATAATCAGTATCATGAGACCAAGGATATAGGTGATTACCGCATATACCCTGTAGAGCATTTTTTTACTTATGATTCGGTTCCGCCATATGTATTCAGCACTTATGATCGCGGAGTTACGCCCAACGTATAGGATCAGAAATACGAGAATATAGGGTGTGAAAGTGAATGCAATGAATGGAAGGGCATCTGGCACCAGAGCCTCAATGTTGACTGCATAGAATACAAAGAACGTGCCGGTAACTTCCCATATTGGAACCAGAAATTTGAAAACCTTCGAAGTGCTCTCTTCATATCTGAATACTATTGCAGAGGCCGCCATGAGCTCGCTCGAAATCATTGCGAAGAACATGGAAAATATTGCAGCGTTCAGAGCAATTTCTATGATTGCACCGCTCATAGTCTGTTTCTCACCTCTGAAATCTGCCTTTCAACAGATTCGTTCTTCAGCACCCTTGCTGTGAAATAGAAGGTAAAGGGTACAACAATAAGATAGAAGATTATGATCCCAATGCCCAGGGGTATAACACTTGGTGAGGTGTTTGCGGCTGAGTTCACTGTCATAACATTATATATTATCCATGGCTGCCTTCCGACTTCATCCGTAACCCATCCGGCATCATATATTATTTCAGCCAGAATGCCGGCAGTGATCATCCCATAATACATGAATCTGCCACTTATATTGCGCTTCCTGGCCACCTTATAAAATAGGAACAGGGAAAACAGGCCCAGCAGAATTCCTCCCCCAACCATTGTGTCGAATGTAAGATGCACAAAGAGTGGGGGCCAAAGGCTGGAAGGATAGTCAAGAAGACCTGGGACCTTCTGCGCGGAGTTGAATGAAAGAAAGGCGATGATGCTCTGTACACCTGGCAGGGAGATATAATATGCCGGTTTACCGTTGATCATTATTCCTCCCAGGAGTTCTGGAGCATTAGCTTGACTGTGAAAGAAGTTCAGTTCTATTGCGGCATATTTGAGAGGCTGAAGAGACATCAGCATCCTCATGGATGCATCACCGCTTATCCCTGCAAGAATTATTGAGACAAATGCCACAATTGCGGTGATGTTTATCCCTTTCCTGTAAACATCCCTTGCTTCTGCAGATTTTGATCTGTAATAGTTTACGGCCAGATATGTGAGCAGAGCAAAGGAGCCGGCGGTAAGCGTTGCGGTGACCACGTGACTAACTTCAACAAATGCAGACGGTGAAGCCACAGCTGCAAGTGGATTGATGCCTATCAGCACTGATCCGTTGCTCGCCAGATATGCAGGTATGTTGAAACCGCTTGGAGTGTTCATAAATGCATTGATCATTGTTATGAAAACTGCGGACATGACTGTCCCTATTGCCACGAACAGGGAAAGCAGCCAGTGATGATACCGGTTTCTGAAATAATCCCAGTAATAGACGTACAGGACGAGAGATATTGCTTCAAGAAAGAATGCAAATACCTCATAGTAGAATGGAAGTATGTCCACCTTTGCGATGAGTACCATGAATGTTGGCCACAGAGTGAAAAGTTCCACCGCCAGGACAGTACCGCTTGCAGTTCCCACAGCGAAAAAAATTACAAGAGCCTTTGCAAGTCTTCTGGAGAGCACTTCATAGTGCGGATCCTTTTTCCTTATTGCCAGAAACTCTGCAATTGAGACTATTAGTGAGAGGGATATGCTCAGTGTAACTATGAGGATATGGGCACCCAGGGTGAAGCCCATCAGGAATCTATCAAATCCGATCACTGATAGCCCCATATGTACTGATTACAGCGTTCCTAATAAACTATGATTACCCTACGTCAAGAATGCCCTGAATGGCTCCTTTCCTGGTTGATGCTGGTTTGTAATTCATTTCCCTGGTTATTTCCCCAAGAATCTCCTTCTGAAGCGGGTCGTTTCCCTTCTCCCCAATCAGATCTCTAACGAAACTGTCTGGATCGTGCCTCCATCCCAGTATGACATCTATCTTCTTCTTGAGCGCCGAGAATTGCTTATCATAGTTCGTCTCAAAAACTATCTTATGCTCGAATTTTTCTGAAGCATTAATAGATCGCCTCAGGGCTACATAGCCAACTGCTGCCTCTATCTGATCGAGGTTCACTGAAAGATGTTTTGCCAGCAGCCTCCTGTAGCTCTCCAGCTGGATATTATATTCGCTATTGGTAGTGCTATTTTCCTTCTTGGACGTCTTCCAGTCAAGAACCAGGTATTTGTCACCATTGGTGAGCACCAGATCTGCCTTTCCCTTGAAGTTCAGGTTATCCGCGATCTCAAATACCTCATTCATTGGAAAAACCATTGAAATCTCGCTGCCAAGGACTGTTGGATAGCTGTTTTTGAGCCTCTCAAGTATTGATTTTATGTTTTCAGCATAGCCGATCATATCTGGATCTATCTCCACTTGCTCTCCCTTGGATATTGCCTCAGCGATGGCATGCACAGCTGTACCCCTTACCATTGCCCTACTCTGACTGCTTATTCCAAGTATGTTGTACCTGAGGTACTCCATTGGCTTCTTGTCCTTCAGCGAGCTGAATGAAAGATGCTTGAGTGTTGAGAAGTGATCCCTGATTCTGTCGAGAAGCCATGAGTCATTCCTGTCTATCAGGGCCCTGCAACCTTCCAGATCTCCGGCCAGAAACATAGCATATGCCCTTGCATAATGTTCTTCCTTCTGAAAACGTTCTCTGCTGGTCATCTGAATGCTGACTGTCTCGGAGTTTTTGCATTCATATGGCTCCGTCTCAAATGCTACAACGTACAGCTTTCTCATAGCACGCGTGAACGCAACGAAATCTATCCTGTATGGCTCCTTACCTATTTCGTCACGCACGTTTATCCCTTGCGAGGCCAGTATTGCTTCTCCAGGGACTTCCTGCAGTGTCACATTCCTTTGTGTCCTTTCTTTTGCAGGAAAATAGATGACTGTGTCAAATTCAAGGCCTTTTGCCTTGTGGACTGAACTTACGATTATATTGGCATTTCCAGCTTCACGGTCCTCGAAGTTGCATATGTTCATGAAATCCAGGAATCCCTGTGGTGAAAGATTCTGTATATTCTCAAGGGCAAATTCTGCCGATGAGCGGAAAGAGATGGCAGTATTTAGATATTCGCGTCCAAGCGCTATGGATTGCGGTATAATGTTTTTGTCAAATATATCAAGGAGTGAATGAAGACTCTGGCATTTTTCCCTGAGCTTCCCAAATGCAGGAAATGCCTTCTCTATATCCTGAAACGTTAGTGTACCATACCTCCTCTTTTCATAAAATTCAGAGATCTTTCTGAGATCTGAAGGGAAAAAAGGTGAAAGGATGCATTCTGGTATGAACACGGTATTGTCAGATATCAGTCCACTGATGAATCCGATCACGGCCTTCCTAGCAAGGTCAGAGTGCGTTGACAGAGTTGTCTGATACGCTACCCCCATGTCGTCAAGGCTCCTGCAAATCGCCCTCACCGTATCATTCTTTCTTGCGAGTATTGCCAACTCCCGGGAGCTCTTCACATCTGGAATTGAGAGGATGTCGTAAAGAAGATCTATACTGTCTTTCTCGGCCGACTTGATCACTGTGACCTTTGGGGCCGGTTCTGCATGTGGGTTGGAAAGATTCTGCAGTTCCTTTTGGTATTCTGTGATCCCTGTCATCCGGGTGAGGTAATCTGCTGCATAGCCGAGTATTTCATTAGTGCTTCTGTGATTGATTGAGAGAATGAACTCTTCTCCATCCGAGAATTTCTCAAAGTTGGAAACTGAGCCGCCCTGAAAACCGAATATAGCCTGTTTTCTGTCCCCCACAACAAAGAAACTCCGAGAGCATGATCTGGCGATTTCTGCCTCAAGCCTGTTCATGTCCTGCAGCTCATCTACAAGCACATGTTTGTAAACAGGCTTTTCTTTCATATCCAGGAATCTGATCAAAAGGTCTGAGTAGTCTAACCTTTTTCCTTTTATATTCTCATAAGTTTTGAATATATCAACGAATTTTTCTATAAAAAATGATAATTCCGCCCTGTTTGCAGTGGAATCATTTATGTTTTCCGGAATATTTGCCTTTGCGGCTTCCAGATCTATTCTGTCCGGCGTTATACCAAAGCTCTTGAGCTTTCTGATGTCATTTTCAATCCTTGGAACTATTTCGTTTATGAGATATTCATCCTCATAGTTGAGAACATGGTTATCTTTCAGATATCTGAATATGACATACCTGAGCAGATTTGGATCCACGATTTCTTTTTCTCCGAGGTGCTTATTTGCAAAGGAATGAAATGTATGTATGTTCAATTCAGATCTTGAGAAATTAAAGCGGGACTCTTTCAGTTCATGGATTATCTCCTCCTCCATTTTATCCCTTGCCTTGTTGGTGAATGTTATGCACAGAATTTCTGAAGGCTTAACTCCTCCCCTGATCAGCTCCATGAATTTCTGCCCAAGCGTATATGTTTTCCCTGTGCCCGGGTTTGCCAGTATTAAAGTGTTCCCTGCGTTATTTATCGCCCTTTTCTGCTCATCCGTCGGATTCTTTTCAGTCACTCCAACACACCTTCATGCACGTTCACTGCTACCCCCCTGCGGAATTGTTTCATCTCCCTTCCTGACATAGCGGCCTTGCCCACTGCCACAAGACTCCCGTCTTCAGAGTAAACAAGCGTATCGTTCATGGGAATTATCCAATTTGATGCTTTCCTTACAAATTTGCAAAAAACGTTCATCCCCTTTGAGTTGAATTCTGCGCTTTCTTTCGTGACAACAATTGAAATCCTTCTGGCTCTGCTGGCTATCAGTTTTGCACCCTCGAATGTGAGAGTGAGGAAACCGTCCATGGCCCGCATTGTCGCCGTAATTTTACCGTTCAGGGAGGCAGTTCTTATTCTTCCGGTTTTTTTGGATTTTCTTATCTCTGTTCCATCTGGAAACAGCAAAACGCCTGTACCCTCTCCATACTGGTATTCAGCAATAACCCTGAGCTTCTCAAGATCGAAATTCCTAATACTGTCCCCTGCTGATCTCTGAGGCAGCTCATATCTGGCTCTGCATCCTGGCAGGAAGCGAGCTGAAATGGACTGCTGCACTGGATATGTGTCCTCCAGTTCCATTGGTATCCTTATCCCGTTCCAGTGAATCAGTGCGGCAAATCTACCCTTCTCGTATATTTCTGCTATTTCTGATGCGGAGTGCCTTTCCATATAGGATGCGGAAAATTCCCTTATATCCATGGCTCTTTCAATATACCTGGAGGTAAATTTTCTGATCCTGTAAACATAGGGATTCGAAAGGGAATAGGCATCAGCGAAGTACTGGGGGCTCTTCTTGGATATCTCCTGAAACTTCTCCAGCTTCGGCATGTACTTTGCAAGCCTGATGAAAGCCTCTCTTAGGGCTGGATGCGCCTGGCTTTTCCATTCCACATACTGCCAGAGGCTTCCTTCCATTATGCGTTCCCTTATTTCTGAAAGTTCCATGGATATCGCAGCCAGGTTATGTACCGATATCCAGTATATTCTCTCATCTTCTCCAGCCTTCCGTAACTCATCTGGTGAATATCTTCCGTTCAATGGGCTCCAGAATGGAAATCCGGACAGTTTGCTCAGATCCCTTGTTCCTTCCGGGAACATCAGCCTGTTCCCCCTTGCATACTTAACGTATGATGATGAATCAAATGTATCCACACCAAGCATTACTGCCATTGGCATAAACATAGGATGTCCGCCTCCAAAGAGATGTATCGGAAGATCAAACCTCGCCCCTAGCTTTGAATTCACTATTACATCAACTAAATCAGCATATCTATAATTTTCCAGCAGAGGCACCACTCCGCCTATTGGAAGATAATCTGAAATCTTAGACATCAGCTTTGAAGAGCGCATTCTCAGATCTGGATAGAGACCACCCTGTATAACACCCGCAAGGAGCTTTCCTTTTGATATTTTTACAGATCTTGCTCTTGCGTAACCCTCCTCCACTGCCGATTCTATTTCACTTCTGCTGTTTTCTGGTGTCGTGAATATATCCCTTATGGTGATTATGTCGCTTCCTATCCTGTCCTGAAATTTCACCATTTCCACGTTCCCATATTCCACGCCGCCGTACACATACTCCTGGAATGTTCCGGAATCGGTCATTATTGGCCCATTGAATTTCAGAAGGTCATGTATCCCATGCTCCTCTGCCGCACGCCTGAGCTTTTCGGATCTCCTTATGATGTATCCATTTGTTATGATTGCCTGGAAACCAAGATCAGAAATCGTATTCAGTGGAACGGTTATTATGTTCGGATTTATCACCGGCATCACTGCTGGTGTTCTTATCTTTCCGTGGATGGTTTCTATAAGCCCTATCCTTGCAAGTCCATCCCTGTTGAGGATCTCCATATCCTGGCTGCATCACTTTGTGTCTAAATAATAATACTCCCCGCTTTCTCGCTGCTGCTTGTCGAGAGTGCTGCCAGGTTTGTTTATTCTTGGCCTGTGGCTCAGACCATCTCTCCTGAACGTTATTCCAACACTGGAGAGGAATTCATTCATTCCGTCTCTCATGTTCATTGGTCCATGTGATATGCCCTCAACACCTGGAACACCGGAAAAAATCATCAGTTCATCCGAAATAAGGTCAATGAAGTAAAGATCATGATCTATGACAATCGCCGTCTTCTTGTTATTCTCCATCACACGCTTTATCACCTTGGCTGCAGTCATTCTGTAGGAGGAGTCAAGGTGCGCTGATGGCTCGTCCAGAAGGTAAAGATCAGCATCCATGGCAAGAGTTAAGGCAATGGAAAGACGCTGAAGCTCTCCCCCGCTCAGGTCCTTAACAATACTCCCCATGAGCTCCTCTATGTCAAGCGGCCTGAATATTTCAGCCTTGTTAAACGTTTCTTCGTATCTTGACTTGAGCACCGATCTCAGCATTTCCTCAGAGGTTCCTTCGAAACTTGGATAAATATATTGAGGCTTATAGGCTATCCTGACTTTCCTTGAGAATTCTCCGGTGTCTGGTTCCAGGACTCCTGCCATGAGCCTTGCAAACGTTGTTTTGCCTGTGCCATTTCTGCCGAGACATCCAATTACCTCTCCGGTTCTTATTGCTCCTCTGGCAGAGGTAAGCCTGAAGCTGCCAAGTTTCTTTGTAACGTCTTTCCATTCCAGAAATATATCACCGGCAACGGATCTCTTCCAGTTCCTGGTGGAGAACTGGATCTGATATTCCCTTATCCTGACGTTTTCCTCCCTGAGGTATCCCTCGAGGAATGAATTGATAGCCCTGGATGTTGTCCTTGGAGAGGCAACTATTCCATATGCACCAGGTTCTCCATAAACCGGAAATACTGTATCCGCAAGCCAGTCCAGTATTGCCAGATCATGTTCAACAATCATCATGTTCTTTGTCTTGCCCAGCTCCTGAAGCAGAAGGGAAATGCTTACCCTGTCCCCTATGTCCAGATACGATGACATCTCATCTATAAGAAGAGTATCAGATTCCTTCAGAAGGGCAACTGCCACCGCAGTCTTCTGAAGCTCACCTCCTGAACACTCCTTGATGTCCCTTGACAGAATATTCTCGAGCCCCATCCTTTCGACTATGTAATCCATTTTTGAGGTTTCGTCGGCGTCCTGCAGTATATTTCTGACTGTGCCGCTTACCACCATAGGAATTTTATCCACATACTGGTTTTTCAGAACCACCTTCATTTTGCCGGAATACAGGCTCCTGAAATAGTCTCCCAGAACGCTGCCTGAGAAATTTTCTATCACTTTGTCCATGTCGCCCTTTTGCTCATAGTTGCCGAGGTTAGGGATTGTGATACCTGAAAGTATGTTAAGTGCTGTGGTCTTGCCAAGCCCATTTTTTCCAAGGACTGCAGTTACTTTTGATCTTTCAAGCGTAGGCAGCGAATAAAGCCTGAAGGAATTTACGCCATATCTGTGCAGCATTTCCCCGGATTCCTCCGGAAGGCTTACGATCTTTATTGCGCCAAATGGGCAGCGTTTCACGCATATACCACATCCAATGCACAGGGGCTCATTGATCACAGGCTCGTCCTGGTAATCAAGAAATTCGATCGTTGGGGTGCCACTTCTTACAGGGGGGCAGTAATACTGGCATTCATGATTGCATTTCTTAGGATGGCACTTCTCACGATCAAGTATGGCAACATGCAAGGACAATCACCCGGGAGGAGCTCTCCACTCTTCCTCCGGAATGGTCTCGTAAAAGTTGAACGCATCATCCTCGACAATAGCGCTGGTATCCGCAGGCATTTCTGCCAGTTCTCCAATCCTTGATATGTTCAGCAGCCAGTAGTGTATTCTCCATTCCCTTCCGTCAAAAAGCGTTGTCTCTTCCCTTTCTGTCTGCAGAACGCCGATGTCTTCCATTGTATAGAAGGCGTCACGATCTTCAGGTTCCAGCATGTTATCTATGACTCTGTCGCTGTATCCAAAGAAATTTATCAGATGCTCCGCAGCATGCATAGACTCCTCCCTGCTCATCCTTCTGTCCTGCAGGCTCAGCCCTATGCTAATCGCAGCAGAGAGAGTATCAAGATCCGTGTAATGCTTTTCTGAGGGCACCTTGGTGCCGTTTGCGTTGTTATTAGGCATTGTACCACTTTGAATTGAGGAGTGCGAATTGAGAAATCCCTTCTCCATTTATAAGGTTTTATAAACAGAAATTACGTAATGCAGAATACATAAAACGAAAAACGTAGAATGTGTGAAATATCAAGTGGATATGGGTTATTAATGCTGAGACATTTTGTTTTCAGGGAACCATCCGGTGGCTTTGTTTATTACGATCTCTCGGACAGTTCTGCGGAAATCGAAATATGCGGTAAAGGTTTTAGACGTTTGTACGGTATTGATCTTTCACTATACGAATTCCTGCGTGAAAGTGGCTTTGATTCACGCTATGCCGCTATGATTGTAAGCGGTTTTGAAAACCGGAAGAAGATATCTGGAATGCCCTTGCTGATGGGTGTGGTAAATGCAACGCCTGACTCTTTTTATCCAGCTTCTCGGATCTCTGAAAACGAAAGGCTGCTTGACAGAATGATAGATGCTAAACCTGACATAATTGATATAGGTGGCGAGAGCAGCAGACCAGGCTCACATGTTATCGGTGCGGATGATGAGATAAAGAGAATCAGACCGGTGGTACAATATCTATCATCAGTTACCGATATTCCATTATCCATCGACACATATCATCCAGAGACTGTTGAGGCCATGCTTGATTATGGAATAGGATACATAAACGATATTTCCGGATTTTCAGATAGCAGGATGAGAGCTATCGCCTCTGAAAGCCGACTGAAATGCATCGTCATGCACATGAGAGGTGACCATTCCAATATGCAAACTCTGGCGGAATACAGGAACCTGGTGGCCGAGATCAATGGCTTTTTCTACTCAAGGCTCCTTGATATGCAGCATTCCGGAATAGATCCGGAGATGGTCATTCTTGATCCCGGGATAGGGTTTTCAAAAAAATTTTCAGGGAATGTTGAAATACTGAGAAGTATAGATTCTTTCAGGATAGGTTTTCCTTTGCTTGTGGGAACGTCCAGAAAGAGCTGGATAGGCAATATTACCGGTGAGGACGTTTTTCACAGGCTACCGGGAACCATTGCATCCTCCATCTACCTTCAGATGCATGGAGTTGACATATTGCGAGTGCATGACGTGTCAGAGAACAGATCTGCTCTCATGGTATTCAGAGAATTGAGCGGATCTACCTGAGGTATTCCTTACCAAGTGTTTCTCTTGCTATTATAAGCTTCATTATTTCCCTGGAACCCTCAGCCAGCTGAAAAGAACGTATTCCTCGCAAGGCCCATTCCTCCGGGCAATCCTTTGAGTAACCATATGCCCCCTGCCACTGCAGCGCATCATTTATTGCGTCGAAGGCCCATGTGGTTGCTATGAACTTGGCAATGGCAATCTCCTTGCTCACGTCAAATCTGGTAAACATCTTCCCATTCTGCTCCATGTCGTACATCCACAGCGCCTTCATGGATGTGTTTCTCGCAGCCTCTATCTTCGCGACGTCCTGTGCCAGGTCAAACTGCAGCCCCTGGAAACGTGCTATTTCTCTTCCGAATGCCCTGCGCTGTTTCATGTACTCTGCCCCATTTTCAAGGGATTTACTGGCCGCCCCGCATGAGATCATCGATATCAGTCCCCTGGCGAACTCAAATCCTTCATGGACTATGCGGAATCCCCTGTTGATCTCTCCTATGAGATGATCATCTCCCACCTGCAGATCAGAAAATTTGAAGCTTCCCCATGATGATCCCTCTCTCCCCATCTCCTCTATGAACATTGTCTCCATCTGCTTCCTGTCATAAGGCATGAATATGAGCGATATGCCATCTGTCCCCTTTGCAGGATCTGTCTTAAACACAGTGACAAATCCGCCTCCTGTCTCATCAATATCTCTTACAAGGCTTATGAAAGCCTTCTCACCGCTGAGAATAAAGCCCCCATTCACCTTCGTTGCCCTGGAAGTCATTGAGGACAGGTCTGAGCCGAAATTAGGCTCTGTTGAGGCTATTCCCACAATTTTTTTGCCCTTTGCAACATCCGGAAGCAAGTTTTCCTTCAGTTTTGAGGTTCCATACTTGCTTATCAGGTAGGACCAGGCATTGTCCACCAGGAATAGAACTGGTATTGAAGCTGTTGGATCTGCCCTACCTATCTCTTCTGCCACTATGCCGGTGGTCAGCGCATCTGCCCCCATGCCTCCGTATTCCTCAGGCACTGTCATTCCAAGTAGACCCAGTTTAGCCATTCCGTTCTTTATCTCTTCCGGGATCTTCCTCTTCCTGATCATGTCCCCTATTCTCGGCGATATTTCCTTTTCAGAAAATTCTCTTACTGTTTCCCTGAGGAGTTTCTGTTCTTCGCTCAGTTTAAAGTCCATGCGGAGTGAAGGCGTTTCCACTAAATAATCTTCAGGATGTACAACCACTGCCTGCTTTAACGTCACACGAGAGAGGAAATGCAAATGAATAAAGCTGTGGGCCTCTGTACAGTTTATCACAGGATTTATGTCACATTTCCTGCACAGTTAGGATGCCTTTATAGTATCGCTTAAATTCCATAAGTACCGTCTCAGTTTCTTCCCAGGCAGGTGATTCTTTCTTTCATTAATTTCTCTGGCATGGTGTCAAGCTGTATCTTAATTATTTTCCCTATTTGCATCAAATTGCAGCAAAAAATACCAGTTCCTTGCCTTCGACTTAGTGTATCAGATCTGTTTTATAACTGAAAACCCTGCATTGAGGTGACACGACATGATGCTTCCCGGTGGAGAATTTTTTTCATTCCAGACACAGATAGGCATGTGAAATTTTGATATTTTCAGAGAAGTGCTAAAGAGATCCTTTTCTATAGAGAAAATTAATAAAACCCCAGGTTGCGTGAAATGAGGACAGCTGGAGTTGAAGTGCCGCAATAGTATTTACCGAAGATAAATATATGGAATCATGAAGTTTGATACGCTTGCGGTTCAGGGAGGAGAGTTCAAGGATGAAAGGATCGGAAATGTTGTTACGCCCATATTCCAGAATTCTACCTTCACGAATCCGAACTATGATCCCGATGCATATCTGGATCCAACAACCGGAAAGCCTTTTCTTTATTCAAGATGGTCAAATCCAACCGTTGCGTCACTTGAGGAAAAATACAGGCTGCTGGAGGGATCGGAGAAAGCCCTGGCCTTTTCGAGTGGAATGGGTGCAATAAGTTCAACAGTCATAGGGCTTGCACAGAGAGGTAAAAAGATTGCAGCACTGCGGGAACTTTACGGCCAGACGTATTCATTTCTCCTTAAGGATCTTGCCAGGGCAGGATTTACAGTTGATTTCTATTCTCTGGATGAGCTCAATACGCAGGATATTAACTTCGACAGTTATTCACTCCTTTTTCTTGAGTCGATTGTAAATCCCACCCTCGGAGTTGCCGACATTGAGAAGATAGGAAAGGACTGCATGGATGCGGGAATTTCCATGATAGTGGATGCCACGTTTGCCACACCGTTCAACCAGAAACCCTTTGAATTCGGTGCTTCTGCCGTTGTGCACAGTGCCACCAAATACCTGGGGGGTCACAGCGACATAATTCTTGGCGTAGGAGGGTTCTCCAAAACCGTTTATCCGGATGTGGCCAGTGTGAGAAAGAGCTATGGAGCTTCTGCAGATCCTTTTCAGTCTTATCTGGCACTGAGAGGGATCAAGACGCTTGGACTCAGGATGGTCAGGCACAACGAAAGCGCTCACAGGATAGCGAAGTTTCTTGCCGAACACCCCAGAGTTTCCAATGTATATTACCCACTGACTTCAGAAAAATACTCCGGCATTGCAAGGAGGGTATTGAGGGGAGGTGGCGGAATGGTTTCCTTCGATGTGAAGGGAAATACAGCAGATGCCAGAAGGTTCCTGACAAAACTCAGTATTGTGCATCCTGCGGCAAGCCTTGGCGGCGTTGAATCACTGGCAACCCTTCCCGTGGACACATCCCATTCCTCAATGTCCAGGGAGGAGAGGCAGGCTGTCGGCATCAATGATTCGATGGTCCGCCTTTCTGTGGGCATAGAGGATGTTGATGATCTCATAGAGGATCTGGATCAGGCGCTTAGGGCATTATAGAAGCGAGAAATTTCCGGTCAGCTGATCCAGAATTTCCTCTTCTGCAGGGCCAAGACCGATGCATGTTACTGTTTCTGGTTCGACCTGTGTCTTTCCCGCATCTGTTATCAGGCTGTTCGTGATCCCCAAGGCCTCTGCCCTGTTTTTGAGAGCGTAGATTTGGTTCAAATCGTCCACCCGAACCACAACTTTCCTTTGTCCCTGTTTCATCCATTCGGAGAATGCCTTCTTATCGTGCTTTTCAGCGTAAAGTGCACATGAGACAGCCGCATGGGCAACCTGTGAACCTATCTTACCCTTGCCGATGTCTAGATCCTTCCTGACTGCTATCACCATTTTGTACTGCTTCACCATGGAACCGACTTCCTGTTCATTCTGTATCCGATTATATTCACTGCCCTGTGGATAGGAGGCGTAATTATTAATATAAATGGTATAGCGAAATAATTATAATAG
This sequence comes from Thermoplasmatota archaeon, assembly GCA_023484105.1. Classification (GTDB taxonomy): domain Archaea; phylum Thermoplasmatota; class Thermoplasmata; order Thermoplasmatales; family Thermoplasmataceae; genus JACWAH01. Next base: position 36,933 of record JAMDBD010000004.1, on the reverse strand, counting down.
ACGGCATAGAAAAAAGATGGATCAAAGACAAATATGAATATTAGAGACATGATGGCAAATGGGATCTGATCAAGAAGATGCGCATTTCCGCCACTGGGTATTCCAATCCTTCTCTTTGTGAATGACCCTGCGAGATCGCCTGTAAGGGAGCCCGCACACATTGGAACCAGGGAAGAAAGCGGATATATTGCTCCATAGCCATAAGGATAGAGCGGATATTTCATCAAATAATCGACTCCGAGAATTATGTATCCAAAGGTAATAGAAAGTGCGATGCCGCCAAGAAAGCCACTCCATGTCTTGCCGTCTCCGAAAATCCTGTGCCCATCTCGCATGGATTTTCCGAAATCCATTTTCCCGATTCCGCCCGTAACAACCGCAAGAGAATTTGCCGCCATGGCGGGCAGGAACAGGACAAATCCCTGAATTATTAGAAACAGCGGATTACCCATATGCCTCCACCGCCTTCAGAATGTCCGCCTTGGTAATGATGCCGACAATCTCCCCTGAGTCTGATATCAGGACCGCGCCGAAGAATCTGAGCAGTGGATAGAGAGCATAAAGTGGAGAATTCTTTCCTACTACCGGAAGAGGTTCTGACATAATGGATCTCAGGTTCATTCCCTTAAGTGATTCTATGGGAGTGCCACTGACAAGAAGATCGTTGATCCCTGATTCAGTCACTGTACCCATGTTTGAGTTCCCGCGTCCCCCAACTGGCAACTGAGAGAATCCGCTTTTCCTCATTGTTGAGAGGCATGTTAGCACGCTATCGTTCGGCATTGCCCATACAACAGGTGAACTCATAAGCCTTTCAGCCTTTATATCCATACTTTCTGCATTCTGGCCCTTTCTTTCAAGGTATGCATATATCTTTCTTATCTTGTCATACGCCGGATTTATTTCCCCTTTTTCCAGCCTTGCTATATATGACTGACTCACTCCCACACTCCTGGCAAGATCCTTCTGACTCACGCCAAGATTCTTTCTCATCTTCATTATTTCCTGAATGGAAGGGAGCATTTCACTCGCATGATCATTGCCACCTTATTATATATTTCAGGAGAAACACGAATTTCTGAGATCTGGATTTACCCCTGTTTAATTTCGTATCATTTACAATGCATGTTGGCCCGTATGCTCTATGCAACGGTGTCTCAATGCATAGCATTCCAATGAGAACAATCTGTATTTAGGCATGAATATGCCTCCGGTATATTGTATTCTGTTTTTCGGTTTAAAAAGTAATTGTTTTAAAATATGGTTTCCATACAGTCCATAAGGTTTGCCTTATGAACATTATGCCCCTCCTGAAAAAATACAAGAATATTGCAGTTCCTGTAATATCAATCCTTCTCAGTTCCCTGTTCTTCTACATCATGATAATAACATCAGGCTATACCTCAGAGGCTCTGCTCATTCTTCTGCTTCCACCTGTAATCGTCTTCCTGACGATGCACTATCTTGACATGTACCAGTTGAAGAAGAGGTTGTTATTTGGGATAATTACCTTGCTGATTGTGGCGCTGATAGCTTGTTTTGCCTACTCCTATGTATATTATGACAACAGCGGGGTATATTCCACATCCCTCACGGGTGGATACAACGTTACCGCATCTGTGAGCCCTTTTTCGGGAACATCCAATTACTATAACTATTCCTTTGTGGTTTCAAACAACACAGCAATGTCCGATTATGGCCTTGTCATCAGATCCTTTTCTTCTACTACGCCTGTCTATAATCTTACTATGGCTGAACTGCACCATACCGTTACGAAGAATGGCTTACTGATATATTATCCGAATGTGTCTCTTCCTTCCGGCATATATTATTACACATTCTACATAAATGCCAATAACAACAGCCTGACTTACCTTGGTCCAGTTACGAGTGTGACCTATCTTTATGGTCCTGTGATATCCCAGTTTTTGCTGAGCTATTCTCTACTTTTCAATATAATATTTGTTGCAGGAGTGTTCGTTGCAAGAAGCATCTCGCACAGCAGGAAATTCGGAATGCTTGCCAACAGGAAAAATGAGTGATCATATTGGCGGCGATACTGAGGAGATTGCAACTCACAGGTGGCTCCACATATATAATATCCCTGCCCTCTGAATGGGTACACAGGAATGCGTTGGTCAAGGGGAGCCAGCTGCTTATAGAAGAATCCGGAAACAATCTCACGCTCAAGATATCAGAAAACGTAAACAGGGAAAAATCCAAAAGAATGGATTTCAGCAGTGATGCTGATCTCGCTCTGCTTCAGAGGGCCCTGACGTCATTCTACATTGCCGGTTACGATACACTCACACTGCACAGCGACCGGTTTATAAACAACGATCTCAGAGATTCCATCAAGACCTTTACGAAACTGCTGATGGGAATCGAGATATTTGAGGAATCTTCAGATACCATAGTGCTTCAGAACGTTCTGGATTCCAGGTCTTTTCCCATAGAAAAGGCCTTAAGGAGGATGTCTACCAATGTTTCAGTTATGCTTTCTGACGTTGGAAAATCCCTCGAGGATCACAACAGGGATCTGCTTGAAAGCGTGATCAGGAGGGATGATGAGGTAGACAGATTTCACTGGTACATTTTCAGAGAGGTCAGGAACATATGGAATTCTGAAGCGCCGTTCTTTCTCATCCTGTCAAGAATACTCGAGAGGATAGCAGATCATTCAGTAAATATTGCAAAACTTCTTCTGGAATTCAATCCAGAAAAAATTAAGGCAACCAAAATAATGAATTCTATGTATGAATTTTCCGTCAAAACCTATGAGGAGGCCGTATCTGCATTCTATTCAAGGAACTTTTCAGGGCTCAATGCACTGGTGGAAAGGAAAAGGGAGATAACGCTGAAGAAAAAGGAGATGCTGGATTCCCTGAAGGCATCCGACCCCATACAATTTTATGCTGTGGTTTCGGAGGAAATAGGGAGGATAGGGTCATATGGAACTGATATAGCAGAACTGGCTATGGATATGATCCTGTCAGGTAATGACGTCTTCAGAGTGTAGGCAGATCAACAGGATTGAAGACAGGCTTTTCAATGTTTCCACTGACCGTGCCAGCAGCAGTTCCAGTGTTGTGGTTGAATATGCATATGTGGCCCTCCGCTATGACCTTCCTGATCAGTTTCATCTTCATCCTCAGCGTATCGATCGGAAAGTTGTCTATTGCAGCAATATAGTTTGGCTTGAGGTGGAATGAGGTTGGAATCAAGTCTCCGAAATGCATGAATTTTTTCCCCTTCAGTTCAAACTGCACAACCTGATGGCCTTCGGTATGTCCGCCGGTGCAGATCATTGTGATCCCTCCGTGCAGTTTTTTGGTGCCGCGCACTTTGTAAACCTTAGCTGGTGGTACGCTTCCTCTGACGTAACTCGATCTTGTCAGCATGTTGGGATGCCTGTAACCTGAAACTTCAGATTCCTGAACCAGAATCCTGGATTCCTTTCCTGTTTCAATTGACCTGTCGTTACCCACATGGTCAAAATGAAGATGCGTGTGAATTATGTTCTCTATTTTTCTGTTTCCAAAAAATTCCTTAAGCCTGCCATTGAGATCCGCTGAAACACTTATCTCAAAGAATCCCCTGAACCTTTCATCACCTACCCGGCCAACGCCGGTGTCAATCAGTGTGATTCCGCTATAACGGCTGATAACAGCAATATTTGTGGACATCGGAATTCTTCCAGATAAAGTCTCTGAGAAACTGCGGCTCCATATGCTTTTCGGCAGCATGCCAAATATTGCTCCTGATTCCAGTGTGAATGATCCTTCCTTCAGTATGTATATTTCATTCTCCGCCATTCTTTCCTCCCATCATATCGTTTCCCGCACTTCTGATCTTCTCAACCACCGCGGGATCTTCAAGGGAACTTACGTCTCCGCAGTCGGCTCCAAGAAAGGCGTTTCTGGCTATCCTTCTCATGATCTTTCCGTTCCTTGTCTTTGGAAGCGAATCCAGGTTTACCACGTACTTTGGAGCAAATGGTTTTCCAAGCTTTGAGGAAATCGCCTTTCTGATCCTCTCCTGGACTTCAGATCTACCATCACCGGTATAGAATACCGCAATGGCCTCCCCCTTCACATTGTCAGGGATTCCGGCAGCAGCACATTCCCTGACACCGGTCACCGCAGATGCTATATCCTCTATTTCTCCTGGACCAACCCTTTTCCCTGCTATCTTTATAACGTCGTCGGCCCTGCCGTAAAGATAGAAATAGCCATCGTCGGTCTCCTCAGCCCAATCCCCATGGAACCATACGTCCCTGAACCTCGACCAGTATGTCTCAATGTATTTTTCTCTGGCATTCCAGAGCCCCCTGGTCATCGGCGGGAGGTGTGTCATGGCCACAAGGTAGCCTATTCTGTTAAAAACCCTGTTTCCTGATTCGTCATAAACCGCTACATTCATCCCCAGCCCCCTGTACAGACATCTTGGAGAGAGTGGAATTGCAGGGTGAGAGGCGAGAAAGCATCCTATTATGTCTGTCCCGCCAGAGATATTGCATATGGGGACTTTTGAATTGCCGAGTTTCTGGAACAGGAACATCCAGCTTTCCGTGTCCCATGGCTCACCAGTTGATCCAAAGCACCTTATTCCACTTAACGGTCTGTCCAGCCCGGATGCCCTGAACGTCCTTATCAGGGTGGGAGATACCCCAAGGAGGGTGATTCCGTTTTCTTCCACGATCTTCCAGAGTCTGTCCTTTTCAGGATAATCAAGGGCACCGTCGTAAACAAAGATTGATCCGCCGAGCACATTGGCCCCGATCATAGACCACGGTCCCATCATCCAGCCTGGATCAGATATCCAGAAGAGTGTATCATCCGGTCCCATGTCCATGTAGTATTTCACCTCCTTTGCTATGTTGACAAGAGGGCCACCGTGCACATGCACTGTCCCCTTTGGTTTACCTGTGGTACCTGACGTGTACAGCATTATGGCAGGATCCTCCGAATCTGTCTCCACGCTTTTAACATAATCTCCGCCAGATATCATGTCATCCATGCTTGCCGCTCCTTCACCGGCGTGGCCTGAAACGATCAGTGAAAGGCCTGAAATATTTCGCAGGTTGGATAGCAGATCAACTTTCTTTCCCCTTCTTTCAAAACTCACCGTGACAAACATGTGCCTTATTCCTGCGTCCTCGATCCTTGATATAACTGCTTCCCGGCCATATCCGGAAAACATTGGGACTGCAACTGCCCCTATCCTCATGATTGCGTACATTGCGATCACGCTTTCCACAGAGAGTGGCATGTATATTCCAATCCTCTCCCCCTTGGAGACCCCTGATTTCAGAAGGGACCCGGCAAGCCTTCCAACCTTCTGATCAAGATCCCTGAAGGATATTGCTCCTCTCTCTCCATTTTCCTTTTCGTACTTCACCGCCGGTTTTTCACTATCCCTGTATCTCTCCACTGCGTTGTAAGAAATGTTGACTTTGCCACCGACAAACCACTTTCCCCATGGTTTGCCGGAAGAAAGATCCATCACCTTCTCGTATGGACTGAAGAACTCTATCCCCGTATCCCTGACGACCTCGTTCCAGAACCATTCCTGATCTGTGTCTGCACGATCATAAAGGCTGGCTAGAGAGCTGAGACCGGATTTTCTGGCAAATTTCATAATATTTGTCTTCTCAATTGTATCCCTGTCCGGAACATATACAAAATTTTCCTGCATACTGTATGATACATGGCATCATCTTTAATATGATATTTCACGAGACGGATGCCCTGATCGTAAACATTTACTTATAAGACAGTTTAAATTTAAGGTGCCGCTTAGGATGGGTGAACGGGTCAGTCTATGAAAGGGAACTGCGTCATATCCTTGCAGGTGATGAAAAGTACCTGAGGAGCTATTCAAAGAAACTTGAAAACTGGGGAAATGAGCTTGGGATTTTTCTCCGGAAACCATTCTTTGTCACCCGTTCTGCCGGATCTCTTGGTGCCGATCTTATAGCCATAAGGCATGACATATCGCTGATAATAGAGGTCAAATCGTCGGAAAGATCCACCATCACATTCTCAGAAGGATCAGGCCAGAGACAGGAGCAGGCTGAGAGGCTGACTAAAATGTGTGAGAAAGCCGGACTTTTCATAATGTACGCCTACAGGCTGAAAAATGCTGAGAGGGGAGACCCATGGAGACTGTTTTCATTTCCGGCAAATCCTCAGGGGACGGCCAGGATACTGCACATGATGCTGCCTAAACCATCGGTGACGAAAGATGGATACTTTGGTCTCAGGTGGAATGATGGGCTCCCACTATCAGAATTTATACGCTGGGTAAACAGGCTTTCCTAACTTATAGAGGATCTCACAGCCTTTTCCAGAGCCTCTATTCCCATATCGATCTGTTCCTCGTTGATTATCAGAGGCGGAATTATCCTGATTGCACTAAGCCCTGTTGATAGCAGTAACAGGCCGTTCTGAAACGCCGAGTATTCAACCTTGTCTCTGAGTTTTGTAGCCGGTTCTCTTGTCTTCCTGTCCTTAACAAAGTCTATCGCCTGCATGAGACCCAGACCCCTGACATCACCTATGCACTCATATTTATCCTGAAGCTCCCTGAGCCTGCCGTTCAGCACTTTTCCCATATTCGCGGAGTTCTCCACAGCCTTCTCCTTCTTCATTGACTCGATTGTTGCCACGCAGGATACTGACGCCAGGAGGTTTCCTCCAAAGGTGTTGGAATGCAGCCCTTCTTCAGGGAAATCCAGATCCGATCTTACGACAGTTGCCCCCATGGGTATACCAGATGCTATTGACTTCGCCAGGGACATTATTTCAGGCTCCACTCCGAAATGTTCTGAAGCAAAGAATTTTCCTGTCCTTCCAAACCCTGTCTGGACCTCGTCCATGATCAGCAGGATGTTTCTTTCATCCAGAACCTTCCTGAGCTGCCTGTAAAAGTTCATGGGAGGTACTATGTATCCCCCCTCTCCCTGAACGGGCTCGGCTATCAGGGCGGCTACGTTTTCGGCAGGGGTATAAGTCTGTAGAACATACCTCTCCAAAAAATCTATGGTCCTTGAGATCAGTTCATCCGGATGTTCATATCCATCTATTCCAAACGGATTCCTGTAAGGATTTGGAAACGGAACATGTTCCACACCAGGCATGCTGGGAAAGAATCCCTTGTGATGTATCGCCCTTGAAGCGGTAAAAGAAAGAGAACCCTGAGATCTGCCATGGAATCCGCCTATGAATGCTATGAACTGCTGCTTCTTTGTGCTTGCCTTCGCGATCTTTATCGCTGCCTCATTGCTTTCAGTTCCGCTGTTGGTAAAAAAGACCTTCTTTGGAAACTTCCCAGGTGTAACCTCCGTAAGCACCTTTGCTGCATCGACCTGCTCCCTGTAATAATAATCAGTGCCAGCGAAGTGCCATAACTTATGAAGCTGCTCTTCCACCTTAGCAGTGATAAAGTCATGAACATGCCCCATGTTCGTGACACTTATGCCGGAGGCGAAGTCCAGGAACACATTGTCATCAACGTCCTCAACAAACACCCCCTTTGCCCTCCTTGCCACAACCGGAATTGACTTTGTGCTCTTTACAAGATACTTTGAATCTTCCTCAACGACCTTTTTTGCATTTGGGCCTGGAGGTGTTACCTTTATGCTTATTGCATTAAGTTCAGTTGCCGTTTCTCTGCTATTTGAAATCATGGTATAAAATTTTGACTAATAATATATATTTTCTTGTTTGGAAACGTAGAATAAATTGCGAAATACGTAATCAATTTAATAGAACATAACATAATTTTTAGTTTTACAATTCCATAGATATTTAAGAAACAGTAACGAATTAATGTCAGAATGATGGATGAAGTCACCAGACTGATGATGGCCTTCTACAGGGACGAACTTACAGATCAGAAGATGTATGAACGCCTGGCTGTCAGATCGCGTGACGATGAGTTCAGGAAGAATCTGATAAGACTTGCGGACGTGGAAAAATATCACTCCGGTTTCTGGAGAGATCAGCTGATTCAGCGGGGAATGAATGTCGCAAGGATCCATTACAGAAGGCTGAAGCTGTTCTTCATACTTCTGATAAGCAGGATTGTTGGGGAATATCTTTCCGTAAGGCTTCTCGAATACGGGGAATACAAAGCCTGCAACTACTATTCAGATTTCATAAAAAGGGGGGTTGGTGACGATGCTTTTCGCAAGAGTCTTTCCTCGATACTTGAGGATGAGCTTGAGCATGAGGATATATTTGAGAACAGGATCGAGAAGACTCAGGAGCAGCTGGAAAAGAACAGAAATATAGTGTACGGGATGAGCGATGGTCTTGTTGAGATCCTTGCTGCTGTCTCTGGACTGACTGCCATAATCACCAGTGGATATATCATAGGTCTCAGCGGACTTGTGGTTGGTGTTGGTGGAACACTCAGCATGGCACTTGGCGCTTTTCTCAGTAAGGCATCTGAAACAGATTACAAGATCACCGAAATCAAGAAAAAGTCCCTTTTCAAAACATCAACTGGTGATGGTGAGAGGATAAGATCCTATAGGAAGCAGGGTGTTGCGTCCGCCTACACCACCGGGCTTTTCTACATAATAGGAGCGCTCATACCTGTGCTACCTTTCTTTGTGCTGCCAAGAATTGATGCACTGATAACTGCGGTGGTTCTGGTTGGAGCGAGCCAGTTTATCACCAATGCAATAATTGCGCTATCTATGAGTGTTGACATACTCAGACCCTCCCTCAGGGCCACCATACTTACCATGATTGTGGCGGCCAGTACCTATCTTGTTGGACAGTTCTTCCATGTCTTTCTTCACATATCCATAGTCTGATTCCACGATTCAGCCGGCAACATTATTATTTGTCGCGATCATAATGGCGTCTCATGGAAGAATGGGAGGACTATGTGAAAGCCCTGAGGGAGGAGGTGAACCTTCATCTCAGAGAATTCCTGGACAGAAAAGCTGGCGAATCGCAGGATACGCTTATCAGAAAAGTTTCCGGGATGATAAGGGAATACAGTCTCAGAGGAGGAAAGCGAATAAGGCCGATACTTGTCCTCCTTGGGTGCGACCTCTTCAGACATCACACTGCTGAGATAGCAAAAGCCTCCATATCTATAGAAATTTCCCAGTCCTATTTCCTTATACAGGACGACATCATAGATCAGAGCGACACCAGAAGAGGTTTTCCCAGTTTTCACATCCAGGTGTGGAGAGATATATTCAACTCTGATCCTTCCAAGAGAAGGATTGCTGAGAGTGTGGGAATCATTGCATCAGATCTTTCAGAGAGTTACAGCCACGAGGCTATGCTGGAGGCTGGCCTTCCGGACGATATAGCACTTAAAGGTGACAGGCTTCTTTCTGAAATATTCGAGGTTACCGGGCAGGGCGAGTTGATTGATGTCTTTTCTTCTGAAAATGAGAGTTTTTCAGAGGCTGATCTGATGCGCGTGCATCTCTGGAAGACAGCAAAATATACTGTTGAGGGGCCGCTCGTTCTGGGTGCAACGATCAGCGGGAGGGCGAAAACTCTCCAGAACCTGAGCAGGTTCGGGAACTTGCTTGGAATAGCCTTCCAGATACAGGATGATATCCTTGGAGTGTTTGGTGATGACAAGAAAACCGGGAAACCGATAAAGAGCGATATCAACGAAGGAAAGAAAACACTGCTTGTCCTTAAAGCAATGGAACTGGGGAGCCCCGAGGAAGCTTCCTTCATATCAAGAGCGATCAGATCAGGAAATATCAGCGATGATGATTTCACCAGGGTAAAGGCGATCATGGAGAGGACCGGATCGCTTGACTATTCCAGAAGGCTTGCAGCAACCCTTGTCAAAAAATCAAAAGATTACCTTTCCCGAGTGGAAGGTGATGCAAAGATAAAGAGAATTATAGAAGGGTTCTCGGATTACCTCATAAACAGAGAATCTTAAAATCTAATATTTTGGCCTGTACTTGGAGTACATCTCCTTCAGCATCCCCTCATCAACATGGGTATATATCTGAGTGGTTGAGATGGAAGTGTGGCCGAGTATCTGCTGTATGAACCTTATGTCTCCTCCGTTTCTCAGAAGCGTGGTGGCAAACGTGTGACGCAGGACATGGGGTGTCACTCTCTTTGCAATGCCTGCCTTCGCACTGATCCTTCTTATTGCCCTCTCAACTGTGGAAGTGTCATATCTTGTACCCCTGCTGCTAACAAACAGCGCAGAGGTTGAGGTACTGATTCTGCTTCTTTCCTCCATATGGGCCTTCAGTGATCTGGAGCATTCATCTGACATTATCACTATGCGATCCTTGTCCCCCTTCCCGCCCCTCACATGTATGATGTTCTCGTATAGATCAACATCATTGATGTTCAGGGAGCAGAGCTCCCCAACTCTTATTCCGGTGTATGAAAGCACCATGAGCATTGGAAATATCCGTCTATTTTCCTTCGCTGCACTTATGAGCCTGGAAGTTTCAGACTCTGTAAGATAGTTCGGAAGTTTCATTGATCTTTTTGGAGGGTTCAGGTTGGCAGGAACCGGTATGCCCCTGTATCTGAAGAAGAGAGATATTGCTTTCATACAGAGATACTGGCTGTTTCTTGAGTATCCCTTTACGGTCACCAGATGTTTTTTGTATGCTTCAATATCCTCTCTTGTTATCCGTTCAGGCTCCATGTTCACAAACTGAAGGAATTTTCCCACCAGGAATGAATACTGTTTGACAGTGTGCCGGCTCTTTCTTTCCCCGGTCATCCACGATCTGAATTTTTCCACTTCTTCCAAGGTGTTCAAGGAGCTCAACAGATTATGTCAGACAATCGTCGCACATAAACCTTGCCATAATATTCATCCTTAAAATTACCTGGCATGGCGATTGTAGAAACTACGATAGAAGGAAGCACAATGATAATCCGCTTGAACAGGCCTGAGAAGATGAATGCTCTTAACAGAGATATGCTGGAAGGTATTGCATCTGCCCTTAATTATGCATCGGAAAACAATTCCCTAAGGGCAGTTATAGTCTCATCAACCGGAGATCACTTTTCTGCAGGGGCTGACATAGCAGAACTGCATTCGCTCGACACAAAAGGTGCTAAGGAATTCAGGGCAACGATGAGGAGGATAGTGGATCTTATTTTGGACATGGACATACCCGTTATATTTGCCCTCAAGGGTTATTCCCTCGGTGGTGCACTTGAGATTTCCGAGTGGGCTGATATCAGGGTAGCAGCCAAGGATTCAAAACTGGGTCAACCGGAGGTTGCCATAGGGATAAATGCAGGTGCAGGCGGTAACTCCATGCTTCCATTCCTTGTAGGTAGAGGTATGGCTTCTTTTCTTTCTATGACCGGTGAAAAGATAGATGCTGAAGAAGCCAGACGTATCGGCCTCGTTGACCTGGTCGTTGAAGGTGATCCTCTGGAGGAAGCAGTTAAAATTGCATCAAAAATCTCTTCCTTTAATTACAGGACAATCAGGGCAATAAAGAGATCAATGGTTGAGTCGTCCGTCTCAGGATTGAAGATCGGCTTTACGAAAGAAGAGTCGTTTTTCATAGAACTTGCTGCCGATCGGGAAGTAAAAGAAAGAATGGAAAAATTTCTGAAGCGATAACGACGGATTCTTTTTTATTATGTTGCCAATACCTGAATGAAGGCACATGATTGTAGCGTCCACCTCCTCTTCCACAACCCTCTCATCTCTTCTTGCTAAAAACCTGATGTGCGGTACTGCAAACATAACCAGGAAGAGATTCCCTGACGGAGAGATGTATGTCAGGGTGAACGATTCTGTTGACGGCCAGACGGTTGTTTTTGTTTCGTCCATAAGAACTGATTCCGATTTCCTGGAGTCGCTCCTAATTCTTGAGGCGCTCGGGGGAAGAAGGGCAGACAGAATCATTGCTGTTATTCCATACTTCGGATATGCAAGACAGCACCTCCGGTACCTTGAAGGGGAGCCCATATCCTCGTACGTGATTGGCAGATCGATTCTGGATTACGCTGAAATAGCTTTCAGCGTTGAAATACATGACGACAGTGCCCTTGCACCGTTTTCCGGACGCATAAAGAACATAAATACGAGCAGCGTGTTTGCAGACTATCTGAGAGCCTTCAATCTGGATTTTATAATATCTCCAGACGACGGTGGACGTTCAAGGGCAGATTCGATAGCCAGACTGCTTAACTGCGGATCGATGAACCTGGATAAGATCAGAATTGATCCAACACGTACGGAGATAAGTAAACCTGATGAGGATATTTCCGGAAAGAGGGCGGTCATAGTAGATGACATCATTTCCACTGGAGGTACAATAATAAATGCATCACGTATCCTGAAGTCCTCAGGAGTCTCATGGCTTTCCATTGCGGCAGTGCACGGAATATTCCTGAATCAGTCCGCTGAGAAGATTATGCAGAATGCGTCTGATGTTGCCGTTTCAAACACCATTGACACACCATATAGCAAAATAGATGTTTCGCCTGTCATATCGGAATACATAAAGGGTGAGATATGATGTCAGGAGAGCTCAGGGAATGTTATATGCACGGACCTTACAGGGGGAGCGAGTGTCCCGCCTGTGGAAATGAGTCAAAGCTGATGATGAATGAGTATGAGATCGATGTGCTGAGCAAAATTCTGGCTGGAATGCTCAGACACTTTCCAGATCGCTACGGAATTGTCCTTGACGAACATGGCTGGGTGAAGATCTCAACGATAATTCCAGCTATAAGGATACAGACAAGACATTTCAGATGGCTCACCCCAAGACATATTGAAGATCTTGTGCTTACAGATCCCAAGGGCAGGTATCAGGTGAATGAGAGCCATGAGATCAGGGCCAGATACGGACACACAATTCCGGTGAATCTTGACGATCTTCCAACCGATGATGTACCGGATAAACTGTATTATCAGACAACTGCTGAGGAGTATGACTTAATCGCTGAGAATGGTATACTACCATCGGATAAGTCATGGGTGCACCTTTCCAGAACCTACCGCCAGGCCTACGTCTCTGGAATGTATCACGTTAATGATCCATTTATCGTGGAAGTGGATGTCAGGAAGCTGAATTCAGAAGACATACCCGTTTATATGGCCACCAGTGATATCTTCCTTGTAAGCAAAGTTCCTCCATCATGCTTCTCAAAGGCTGAGTTTGAGGAGGTAACTCTGAAACCGGAGGAGAAAGAGGATATAGATAGAGTGAGAAGGAAGATGGAGAGAAGGTCGCAGACACGGGTAGAGGATTGATTTCTTTACAGATCCTTCATTTCAGCGCTGAATAAACACCAGTTCATCTGAAAACGAATCGTGTTCATTCGGAACAGAATTATCAGATTATCCTTCTTCGTTTTACTGCAATGAACAACTTATTTTAGTGAAAACCACTATTCCTCAACCATGACTGACAATAGATCCAGTGCCCTGAGGATAAGGGAACTTGCCATGGAGCATAACAAACTGTTTGAAGAAAGCATTCCGCTGATAGCCTCCGAGAACATAATGAGCCCACTTGCGATGGAAATGCTGCTGACAGATTTTGGTTTCAGGTACGCGGAGGGGCTTCCTCACCACAGATACTACCAGGGGAACCAGGTGGTTGATCAGCTTGAAGATTTTGTTATAGACCTGGCGAAGGATGTGTTCAATGTTCCGCAGGCTGATCCGCGCCCCATATCAGGTACTGTGGCAAACATGGGGGTTCTGTACGGACTCACAAAACCTGGGGACAGTATAACTGTGCCTTCACTGTCAGGAGGGGGGCATATCAGTGCAGCCCAGTTTGGAGCCGTTGGATTCAGGGGTCTGCAGATATCCAACTATCCGTTTGATCCTGAAACGATGTCCATAGACATAGATGGTGCTGCCAGGATGATAAGATCTTTGAAGCCTAAACTTGCACTTTTCGGGCAGTCTGTCTTTCTCTTTCCTGTTCCACTCAGGGATCTTGCGGATTCATTTTCTGAGGCAGGCTGCCATGTATGGTATGATGCAGCTCACGTGATCGGACTGATCGCAGGAGGGAAATTTCAGGATCCGCTTCATGAGGGCGCTGATGTAATGAGCGGAAGCACACATAAAACCTTACCTGGTCCGCAGCATGGCATAGTTTTGGGCAACACAGAACAGGAGACCTGGAAAAACGTGCAGAGAGGTATATTCCCTGGCACCATCAGCAACCACCACCTGAATACTATGGCAGCCCTGGGCGTGACACTTGCAGAGCACATAGAGTTTGGCAGAAAGTACGCATCAGACATAATTGACAATGCCAGAGCCCTTGCCCAGGAGCTTTACTCCCTTGGGTTTCATGTTCTTGCTGAGAAAAGAGGGTTTACTGAATCCCACACACTTGTTGCCAACACCAAAAATCAGGGAGGGGGGAAAAAGGTGGCAGAGACCCTTGAGAAATGCGGGATAATACTCAATAAGAACATGCTGCCTGAAGATGACAGCAAGAAATCACAGAATCCGAGCGGAATAAGAATAGGAACTCAGGAAGTTACAAGGATAGGCATGGGTAAATCAGAGATGAAGGCAATAGCTGAGCTGATTTACCGATCTGTGGTTAAAAATGAGGATCCTGAGCGTATAAAGGAAGAGGTCAGGGAGATCAAGAGGCAGTTTGACACGGTCAGGTACTGTTTCGGGAAGCTCAGAGCATACGAATACATCAGGATTTTCATGGAATGATTCTCAGATCAGGTTCACCACGAATCCAAGCAGGAGACCGATCATCACCCAGATGTTAAAATATGCTGATGCCCTGTGACGGAGTTCAGGAGCAACTTCCCTGTCTATGGAATGGAATATCCCCCTGACCATCTCAAGAACCACAAACAGTATGGTAGAAATTGCCAGAGAATCAAACAGTATGTTCAGATAAGTACTGTCAAAAAAGTAACCGACGGCACCGCCTATTACAGTAGGTGCACCTCCAATGAAAAACATCAGCGCTATATATCTCCCCCTGATGCCGTTCCTGCCCGAGAGAAAGGGGGATATTATTGGAAAACCCTCTGTCATGTTCTGAATTGTAAAGCCAAACATGAGGACAACAAAAAGTGCCCCTAGAGAGAGTGCCGCAGAGTTTCCAAAAACTAGGCCTTCTGTGAGATTCTGGAACCCTATTCCCAGAGCTATAAACAGCGAAAGACTTTTGGCCTTATCCGCTTCGCTTTTTCCTACCAGTTCCCTTGGCGTGGCGATCAGTATGAAAGAAATGAATAGGGGGACTGCAAAGATCAGGTCATAGATATACGTGTACATTGTGAAGTAGCTTCCGACATCCTGGAATATCGCCAGCATCAGATATATCAGTATGCCCGCGGCCAGGGCGTTCAGCACCCTAAGTGTGGACTGCTTGAGCCTGTTCAGCATAAGTACCGGATACGAAAGAAATATTGATCCTCCCATAACCAGAGACAGGATGAATGTTTCTTCGAACGAAATCAATCATAACACCGCATAATTTCAGTTAGGTAAACCTAATCAATATTAAAGAATTATGAATGAAATTCAGCTAAAATTTATATCTTGTTTGGTCCGGCCCTCCTGAGTCTTATGCTCTGATTTTCAATGTCAGAAAGGACAAAGCTCCCGTTCTCCGTTTCCAGCGTCGTGACCAACCCTTCCTTTCTCAGGAACACAACGGATCCAGGGTAAGCGGAAATTCCAGAGAGTTTCTTCAAAGTTTCAATCTGTTCAAGCGTGACCCTGTCAACCACATATCTGCCCTCACGAACGGCTACAGGAGCTATTCTGGAGCCTGAATTTATGTCACCAATAGGATTCCCATGCGGGCATTTCTCAGGATAACCAAGGTTTCTGTAAAGGTTATCGCCATATGTTCCAGAAAACAGATGCTCAAGATCCATCACTGCCTTGTGCACCTCCTCCCACTCGACCTCCATGAACTTCATGGCGAACACCTCTGCTATCCTGTGTGCCTTCACCACTGGAATAGTAACACGTTTTCCTGACCTGGTGAGTTTCACAGACCTGCCACTTTTCTCAACCAGTCCCATAGCGGAAAGTTTTCCAACATACTCTGAAACAGTCGGAAGGGTGATCTTAAGCCTGCGTGATATGTCCATTTCGGTTGCAATGCCGAATGATTCTGAGTATTCCCATATGGTCAGGAGGTAATCCTCATAGTTGAGTACCATTCCCCTATCAATTGTTATTCGGCATATTACATTTTCCAACTGAATCCCTGATGAAGGTTTGTATAACCGTTGATCATCCGCCAGATAGTGCAGAAGAGTTCTTTTGCTGTTGCTGTGGTGATGCTTTCCAGGGCAGTCTATGCTGTGAACTGGTACAATGTATCGCCGGCATACCCTTTCCTGGTAACCAGGTTTCCATACCAGGCTCAGTATATTTGGATGCTATTTGCTGTTTTCCTAATTGGCGCCGGCATATTTCAGGTTCCGGCCGGAATGGTCGCAGCAAAGATAGGATCAAGGAAGACTGCATTTACAGGACTGACTCTCATGGGTGTTTCCGCATCCGCTATTTATTTCAGCGATAGTCTCTTCTTCATAATCGTACTGCGTTTCCTCACAGGGGTATCTGCTGCATTCTTCTTCTCCTCTGCTGTTTCTGTTCTTGGGTACCTGCAGCCTGAAAAGATAAGGAGGAACATGGGAATTTACAACGGTTCTTTCGCATTCGGTGCTGGTATAGGCATTCTTCCTTACTCATTTTTCATAAATTATTCCGGGTGGAGGCTTGCCTTAACGCTTGGTGGTGTAGCAACGCTTGCCGTTGCCATTGCCGGGATTCTCATCGTCCCGGATGGAGGAGATGTTACTGCGATCAGCAGGAAGGCAGTGGCAAGAAGAATGTTCGACCGATACATATGGCTGATTTCCGCTGGAATGGGCGGCTACTATTCCCTTAATTTTGTGCTTGGAGAATATTTCAAGCCGTACATGCTGCAGGCAGGCTTTGGGAATTTTGACTCAGCTGTTATAGCAAGCCTCACACTGTTTCTTGGGCTGGCTGGTGCACTTTTCACCGGATTGTTTTCGCGTATTCATCCTGTCAAACAGGTGGTCTCCATAATCATAATATTAAGCCTGATAGACTTTGCAATGATATTCTACAATCTTTATCTTTTCCTCTTCATAGCCATTATCAACGGTGTTCTTAACGTGGCAGTGTTTTCAAAGGAATACCTTCTTGTAATGATCCATGAGCCTGAGAAACCGATGATTGCGCTTGATCTTGGTCTGCTGAACTCCATACAGTTGACAATCGGCGGGGTATTTTCTGCACTTTTCGGGATTAGCCTTGACCTGTTCGGCTATCATTTCTCGTGGATACTCATCTGCATAATCTCGCTGAGTACATTACCGCTGTTTGTTTATTCCCTCAGATCGAAGTCCAGCTCACCGGCTCTCCGATGATGAATTTATGAGATAGCCTGCCACAAGCATACCCCACAGCAGAGTTGGATAGACTATCATCCTTTCCATTCCACCCTTCCCAAGGCCCAGGAGATACCCAGTGGTGTATAGAATTATTGAGATAAGTATTATGATGCCTATGGCTGGAGAGATCACTCTCAGGGAACCCTTGAACCAGAACGCGCCGACTATGGCTGCCAGCCCTGCGGAAATGAATGTGATGTCAGCAAAATATCCATGTATGCTGCCTGTGTTCATGGGAAAAATGCCCACGCCTGCAGCGGAAGCACCCATTATAACCACAAGAATTGGGAAAACCGTTTTCGGCTTGAATTTCCACATCATATAAGCTGCTATCACCACAAGAATGCCCAGGATGATTATCGGATAGTTGAACAGATAATTGTAAGAACCGACTCCCAGCTGGCTTATATAGTCACTATGAACAGAATATGTTGGTCTGAGAGCCTCACCTATGAGCAGGAACAGTGAAAACTCAAATACGCCTATAAAAAGCAGTATCCCGGCAATCTCCCTGTCCTTCATGAATACTCCACGTATTCACCCCATAAATAGATTGCCCAGCTGCATTCCTTCCAGCATTAGTTCAGTTTGATTCTTCCACATTGAAGGCGATTGGCTGTGAAGACCAGGTTTCGCCCCACTTCCTCAACTCTTCAAGTGCGTTTCCAAGAGCTTTTCCTTTTTCAAGGAGAGAGTATTCCACCCTGAAAGGTTTTGTGCTCACAACCTGTCTCCCAATAATACCCGTTTCCTCAAGATCCTTGAGTGTCCTTGACAGGCTCTTAGGATTGTCGTTTCCGGTTATTCTCATCAGTTCGTTGAAACCCGCAGGACCGTTTTGAAGTGATTTGATAACGAGAAGTCTCCATGCACCGCCAATCTCCTTCACTGCCTTTATCAGAGAAGCAGAACGCGTGATTGTCGACATTTCCATAGGGTAAGCCATATGACTCTTCATAGCAATTTATTAATTCTCATTAGATAAATATTATGTTTTCTAACACTGGAATAGTTAGCCATTTATGCTACAGTCACATGCCAAAATGTTGAGAACAGATATTGCTTTCGTGCATCCTCCGAGCATATATGACTTCCGAAGGAAGGATATAATGCCAGGCCCCATAAGTGATGTGGTACCTTCGACCCCTGTTTTTGAAATGTATCCGGTGGGATTCGTCAGCATGCTCAGTTACCTTGTTAGTCACGGTTTCAGGGCAAGAATATCGAATATTGCATCCATGATGGTGATGTCGGATACATTCGACGTGGCAAAATATCTCAAGAATATAGAGACAGATGTGTTCGGAATAGACTTACACTGGCTTCCGCACGTGCATGGGGCATTCAGAATTGCCCGTATGCTAAAGGAAATTTACCCTGATATTCCCGTTTTAATGGGGGGCTTCTCTGCATCATATTTTTCGGATCAGATCATCAGAGGGCATCCTGAAATAGATTTTGTTCTGAAAGGCGATTTTCAGGAGGAGGATGTTGCTGTTCTTCTGAATAGGCTTCAGGGCTCCGGATCGCTGGAATCTGTACCGTCGCTCGTTTACAGGTCCGGCAGTCGTGTTATCAGTAATCCTCCTTCATCTGGAAACCCTGTGGAAAACGTGTTTCTAAACTACAAAATACTGATGAGAAATGCACTGAAGTACCACGATGTGAAAGGTCATCTCCCATATGCAGACTGGATCAACAATCCAGAGGCTGTTACAATAATAGAGCATGGCTGCCAGTTCAACTGCAATTTCTGCGGTGGGTCAAATTTCGCGTACAGGAACCGCTATTTCAGGGATTCGCCAGTATACAGGAATCCTAAAGTAATAGCCGAAGAGCTTGAACTGGCCCAGGAGGTGCTTGGTGCACCCGTTTTTGTGGCTGGAGATATAAATCTCGCTGGGGAACGATATTACAGTGATCTGTTCAGGGAAACCATGGAGAGGGGAATCACGATACCTCTCCTTACCGAATATTTCAGACCCCCGGGCCGTGAATATCTTTTCTTCCTCAGTAAGGCATTTCCGGACTTTTCTGCTGAGATATCCCCGGAAAGCTCGATAGAAAAGATCAGGGAATTCAACGGCAGGGGATATTCAAACAGTGCACTTGAGAAGAGCATATCGAATGCCGAGGCGGCAGGCTGTAAGAAGTTCGACGTATATTTCACCCTAGGGCTGAGCGGACAGGGCGAAAGGGAACTTGAAGCTGATATAAATTATGCAAAGGGACTCATGAAGAATTATGGCAGCAGCGCCATGAGGGTATACAGTTTCATATCACCACTGACCCCATTCATTGATCCAGGCTCTCTGATATAT
The DNA here is from genome assembly GCA_023484105.1 of Thermoplasmatota archaeon. Classification (GTDB taxonomy): domain Archaea; phylum Thermoplasmatota; class Thermoplasmata; order Thermoplasmatales; family Thermoplasmataceae; genus JACWAH01. Next base: position 17,177 of record JAMDBD010000004.1, on the reverse strand, counting down.
GAAAATCCAGAAAAATACGGATTCCATATAACCGCAAGAAACATAGACGATTACTACAATCTGCTCGAGAACGGAAAGAGATGGGTGGATTTTCTTAACTACTACACAGACTGGATGTCCAGGGACGATATAGAGAGGCTCACATACAGATCGGAGATAGAGATGATTGAGGGCAGAGTTGAAGCGGGACTTGTGGACAGAAATTCAGCCACTGCGATCATTTCCAATATCAAAAACTACATTGACGGAAAACCTTTCCAGAAGGAAACAAACACATACAGCCATCTATCGTATCTTAACAAAGACATAGAATGGTCAAAAAAGCACAAGATTACGGCAAGATCCCTACTTGTATACTGGTATAAAAATCTGCTAAAAATGGAAAAAGGGGTTAAAGAGCTTTAGAGATCTTTATGGAGGGCTTGCAAGGTGCCCGTTCAATGCTGCATACCCTATTATGAGTGCAAACACTGTGCCTATGCCGAGTATTATCCATTCTGTGTAATACAGATATTTGTTGTTTCCATTTTTCGGGTTCAGATACAGGATAGGCGCCAGTAATGCACCAATTCCATCAAACAGATATAGACCCATTGCTGTTATCAGATCGTTTCCAGTTTCAAGTTTGAGCTGTACTATGCTGTATGCACCTACAAGGACATATATTCCGAGAACCACTGACATGAGTGGCAACAAACCGAACTTAAATCCCTTCATCTTTGTGAATGCAGCAGCGACCAGCAAAATCCCAAACAGAGTCAGAGGGTCTCCAAATAGCATGTTATATGGTATTCCATATGCCGTCATTGGCCAGAAGAATGACATGTAAAAACCGCTCAGGAAGTCAAACGAACCCACAAAGAGAGCAGGAATCAGAAGTGCCTTGATCTGGTCATCATCACCTCTGGCGTCGAAGAAGAAATAAAATGCCCCTATCATCGTTCCCATAGCAAGACCTATCAGCATGACCGCAAGCGGGTCAACAAACACCAACATTTCTGTCACCTTTCTCTGCCATCATGGCAGATAAATTTGAATCGCTTCAAGGTGTTTTTAGTTGGGAGCTAACGTATTAGCATGTGTGTGGGAATCCTGTTCGGTTGAAGACCTGTGCTTACCTCAAGGAGCCTGGCAAACAGCTCGTCCACTATCAGAACTGCAGTGTCAATCACCTCTGGTGGTATGCAGGTGTTACAGGATCGAACTTTTTTCAAACCTGGAATCTCTCCGAACGTTTTTGCCCTGAACTGAAATTCCCGTATTTGTTTCTACAGCCTGAGTGGATCATCAACAGTATTGATTTTTCTTATTCTGTATCCGTTAATGTACTCTTTCATAACACTGTTAATAAACCACTCTTTCTCTCTATTTTTCCATTATGGTCTGTATCTACACAAACTTCTGTGCACTATCCTGAAGGAGCTTCGGTTTACTTCTTTTACTGAATATAACCGGTCCTGCATCTTTTCAATTACACTGATAGGATACAGTACAGCAGTTCATTCTTAGTGGGCATATTTCGTGAGACGTACCGGATTTACTAGAAGGTGAAGGCAATATATATTCACGCACATCTCGATCACTGGAGGCCGTCAGCGAAATCCCGAACATATTAAAAAAAGCGATTTTTGTCAGTGAAGGCAACGAAATACTGAAACTGCATATCATTAACCTGGAGGTACGCCGCGAGGGAGATTCGAACTCCCGATCCACAAAGGGAACCAGATCTCAAGTCTGGCGCCGTACCACTGGGCCACCGCGGCTTAACACCGATCGGGTTATATCGAGTGCTGATTTATTTTCTTCTATTATTGATCAGATATAATCCGGGTTGAAAAGCTCATAGAGTATTTCGTCCACATAACCTTTTCCGGGTACAAACGCATGTTTGCTGTACCTTCCTATCTCCTTGAACCCGTTGTTTTTCAGAACCTTGTGCGATCCTTCGTTAGGCTGGAACACAGAGGAGTGCAGCTTCCTGAAGTTCAATGTGGAAAATGCATAGCGGATCATGAGGGAGACGCCCTCAGTGGTATAACCCTTTTTCCAATACCTCCTGGCAGTAAGGTAACCGATGTATGCGGATTTGTTTCGCCAGTCAATCTGATGCAGACCTATAAAGCCGACAAGATCTCCTGTTGAATTTTCAACGTTGGCCAGAACGATCTCCCCTTGCCCGTATAAGCCCTTTATGAATTTCTCCTCCTCATCTCTGGAGTAAATCTTTCCTGGAAATCTCAGGTATCTGTTCACATCCGGATCGTTGATCGTCCTGAATGAAAAATCCACGTCGCCTTCAAGTAACAGACCAACTGAGACTTTTTCCCCTTTCAGTATTATTGGCCTGTCCTGTCTCTGCGCTCTATCTTCTGAGTCTGCCATTTGCCCTTATCGAAGGTCTGCTCTTTGAGCTTCCTTTCCTCCCTGTTCTGAGACCCCTTCCTTTGTATCCCGCGGATGTAAGGCCTCTGTAGACCCTTGATCTGTTAGCCGGAGAAGTTATCCATTTCGTATCCTTGCCAGAGACGATTTCAGGGGATGTCCTGTCCGCAAATATAACCTCATAATACTTGTAAAGACCGTCTTCGCCAACGTAGTAAGAGTTTATTACCTCCATGTTTGGAAATTTCGCTGCGGCCCTTTCTTCTGCTATTCTCTGTATACTTTTCTTTGGCGTTAGTTTGTTATACGCCATTCTTCTGGGGCGGCGTCCTCCCATAATCTTAGGCCTGTTTCTTCCCCCTTTCCTTACCCTCGATCTTGCAATGACAAAGCCTCTCTTTGCTCTGTATCCAAGGCTTCTGGCTCTGTCGACTCTGGTTGGATAATCAAGTCTTTCCACAGAGCCTTCATGTCTCCACTTTACCATCCTTGCCTTGTGCATCTGGTATATTTCTGAATTCTTAAGGCTCTTCCACGCATCGCCAACCAATGAATATGTTGAAATTGCTGCCATCTGTATCATCCGGTTTTCTGAAGTGAAAGCTAAGTGAGACGCGATATAAATATCTTGTTTTAAATTTGCCCTAATTTTACAAGTGCTTTCAGATTTAAGATTCGGTCGGTTAGGTTCTGATTTACCCATTTCTACAGAGTAAAATAGCTTCTTGACTCATTGCGTGCAGACAGACATTTTGATGGAAATCCTTGCTGAAGGGATTATTCTTGTCATCCTGGCTGCATTGCTTTATCTCACGGAGAAAGTCTGTATATAAGGTATTTAGGTATCAACTTATCACAGCAATGGATTCCGTTAAACCTTCACCCTTTACAAAGTCATATTAGGGCTTTTACCATATAGACATGCAATGGGCGCAGAAAAGGTATTTTTTGACAGAAACTGCGGATTCTGCAGGTTTTGGAAAGATACTGCTGAGATGGAGTCTCCAGATGCCTTTCTCTTCATTCCGCTCATAACTGGATCTGACAGTTCTATGTATCCTGAAAGTATAGCCCTTGAACTTCCCTCCGGACAGAGGTTGTACGGGATGGCAGCGGTTAGAAGGATTGTGTTGAAGGTTCCAATAATGTTTCCTCTCCTTGTCCCACTGGCAGTTTCCAGGATTCTTGGGATTGATTCCATTCTCTATATGTTTATTTCAAAAAACAGGAACCTGCTGTCTAGAATTATGCACCTTGACAGGATCTGAGTGATGGCATTGAAATCTAGCCCTTTGAGAAAGAGATATTTCCTTGTTCACATGAAAGGCGCTAATGGAATAAGGGCCCATGCCGAGAGGATTGCAAGAACGACCGGAACTGCAATGAAATTCATTCATGGAGAGTATTTCATACTTCTCACCAACCAGATTGACAAGCACAAGGTCTCGGACATCATTACCCGGGAGTTTCCGTCAGCTTCCATAATTACTGTCAGCGGCACAATCAGGAAATGCAAAAGGATCATTGAATATGGTATCAGCGCGAGTTCTCCACAACAGCCTCCTGGGAATCGGTGAAAGCAAGCCTCTCCCCGATCAGCCTGAATGTTTCCCTATCCCTCATCATCATAAATCTGAGGAACCACAGATCTGAGATTGCAGTCTTCTGTCCGGAGTGCGTATATTTGCCATACTTGATGGCCAAAGATCTCCTTGCCTTCGTGGTTCTCATTAAGTTGCTGAGATGCCTGATAAAAGACGGGAACTCATACTTTGTATAGTGAGGATTGGGGCGTTTTACCTCAGTGCCTATCCCTGACGACAGTTCCATTGCGTATGAAGTAAATGCGTGATGCTGCTTCTTCTGTATCCTTCCGATGAACAGATCAGCGATCGAGAGCAGATTATATCCTGCATCAAGATCCTCAGTTTCCACAGCAACCATCATCGTGTTCATGTCAAGCCACATCAGAATGTCTTCTGGTTTTATATCCACTTCCCCGAACGCGATGTATGCCTTCACCGGGTTAGATCCCCGAAGTGCCATATCCGTCACCGTATAAGGTGCCAGTACCTGATCCCTATCTCCATAAACTTCTTTGGAGACAGACCCAGAGAATGATTCAAGATCATTGATCATGCCCCGGATGTCAGTATCATTTCTCTCAATTATCTTTTCAATAGAGGATTCCGATATGCTGATTCCCTCCTTTTTGGCTATCTCTGAAAGCCTTTTTTTCAAAGCAAGGAAATACTCCCGGTAATCGATGTCTTTCTTTTTCTGGTACGGCTTCATCTCTATCACCAGACAGTTTTCAATCACCTCCTTACCGCCATTCCTCCTTATGAATGCATAGAAATCGTTCATTGTGATTATTATGGGATTTCTTGATTTCGGAATGGCCCTGGCGAGTCCGATGATGCCCCCCCTCTCCCCTGATCCCTCAAATATATTGTCGGCTTCATCAACAAGGATTATCTTCTGCGGGCCACCTGAGCGCCTCTCCCAGTCTCCAGTAAGATCGCCGTAACCCCCTCCAAGCATGATGAAATCGTTTATTACTTCCTCGCCGCGCTTCTCGGATGAGTTTATTTCTATGATGGGATATCCCATCTCCCTGGAAATCACATTTGCAACAGTAGTTTTCCCTATTCCCGGCTGACCATGAAGCAGCAATGCCTTGTGAGATGGTGTACCTGATTTCCACTGGTTTATCCACGAAACTATCGTCTTTTTGATCTCCTTTCTGAGTATCAGGTCCGAGAGCGTGGATGGCCTGTACCTTTCGGAGATCATATGGCAGTAATTCCATTCTGGCTTAAAACATTCCACTGGATCAGTATATTCTTGCGCCGGAGTAATCTATTCCGGCTCTGATAACATATCTGGATATTCTGGACAGTGCCCTTGCCAGATTCTCTGTCCTTTCCTCCCTGCACATGACGAGAACGAATCCCTGTGAGCCCCCGCCCAGAAGCTTTGATGCTTCCGCTCCGTTCTTCATCGCAGTGGATATAATCCTGTCCACCCTGTCGTTCGTCACCATTGGGCTCAAATCCTTTTTGATTTCCCATCCTTTGTTTATGCCTTCATAGAATCCATACAGATTGCCGTCCTTCAGGTGATCCCACATGGTGATGGCGAGGTCCCGAAGCTGCCCAAGCCTTAACGTTACTTTCGGGTCTCCGCCCGATGATTTTTTCACCTGATCTGAAAGTATAATGGAGCTTTCCCTCGTTTTACCTGTATACACAAGAATTATTCCCCTGGATATGCTGTCTGTAATGCTCCTGGAAATATCAGACAATATCCTTACACCTCCTCCAGGTTCAAATATTGTCAGTTTCATGCCTCCAAACGTAACCGCATATGGATCCTGTTTCCCAAGGGTTATTCCAAATCTTTCCCTCTCTGCCCTATATGCTGATTCAGCAATCTCCATACTATCCATGCCCATCTTCCCGATAAAATCAGCCAGTTTGACAGAGGCCACTGTGAGTGCGCTCGATGATCCGAGTCCGGAACCGGGCGGAACATCATTGCTGATTATGATTCTTCCGGTTCTGACACCCATTTCCATTTCCAGATCAAGAATGTTTCCAGTGATCCCGGCTTGCCTTCTGGAGTAAACAGGATAAATGCAGCTTCTCACAAAATCCCTGGAGGCAATTTCCAGCGGAAGATCGTCATGCCGGTACCTGACCGTCACACCCAGATCTACTGTCGTGTTCAGAACAGCTCCACCAAACATGTCCACGAATGGCGAAATATCGCTTCCGCCTCCAGCAAAACTTATCCTTAGAGGAGAGTATGAGATCAGGTCCAACATAAAGCTTTCATTGTCCGGGGTTATAAATCTTTATTCAGCCCTTGGTGAACTGCTGGCAGCACACTCGGAAAACAGATTTTTCTGGCAGATATTTAAATATAACCAGTTAATGAAAATGAGAAAAGAGATAATAGCATTTGCAATGAGGTAAGGTATGACCTTCGAGGATCTTCATGAGTATATAGAGTATCTTTCCAAGAAAAACGACCTTGTAGTCGTAAATGAGCAGGTTGATCCTGATCTGGAACTGACACATATACTCAGTGAGGAGCAGAGAATTGGAAAATCACGCTCTATATTTTTCAGAAATCCAAAGGGGAGTGTTATACCGGCAGTTGGGAACCTGTTCTCAACAAACGCAAAGATGGAGGCTATTCTCGGCGATACTCCATACAATATAGGAATGAGGATCAAGGCTCTTCTGCAGATGCCGGATCCCTCTGAATCCATAATCACCAAGGGTATAGGCATGCTGAGAGAGGTCGGAGGTGCAAGGCCCAAGATCGTTGGATCTGCCGGATCCAGCGTGACTGAACTGGATAAGGTTGATCTCGGCCGGTACCCCATATGCCGCACCTGGCCTGAAGACAAAGGCCCATTTATAACGCTCCCTCTTGTAATCACCAGAAATCCTGAGAACGGTGAGAGGAATGTTGGGATGTACAGGATGCAGGTGTACGATTCAGAGACCACCGGCATGCACTGGCACATTCACAAGGGTGGGGCGGAGCACATGAACGCATCATCTGAGCGTAAAAGCGGACCAATGGACGTTGCAGTTGTTCTCGGCTCTGATCCGCTCACGATGTTTTCTGCAGTGGCACCATTGCCTGATTTTATAGATGAATTTTCATTCAGCGGTATGGTCGCAAGGAGAAGGCTGGAGATTGTGAAGGGAAAGACTGTGGATCTGGAATACCCGAAGAATTACGAAATAGTGCTTGAAGGATATATTGATCCGTCTGAAACCAGGGTAGAAGGGCCCTTCGGTGATCATACCGGCTATTATTCCCTCGAGGAGGAATTCCCTGTATTCCATATAAGGAAGATCATTGAGAGGAAGAACGCTGTGTATCCCACCACCATAGTGGGAAAACTATGGCAGGAAGATGTCATCATGGGAAAGGCCATAGAGAGGATGTTTCTTCCGCTCATACAGACGCAGGTCCCGGAAATAGTGGACATAAACACCATGGAAGAGGCTGTCTTTCACAACATGGTTGTTGTATCCATCAGAAAGCGATATCCGGGGCAGGCCAAGAAGGTCATGTTCGCCCTTTGGGGACTTGGACAGCTCATGTTCTCCAAGATCATAGTGGTGGTGGATTCAGACATAAATGTCCATGACAGGAAGCAGGTGATATGGGCAATGACTACAAGGATTGACCCGCAGTACGACGTTTTTGTTGTTCCTGGAACTGTGACTGATACTCTGGATCACCCTGCCAGGATTCTCAATTACGGTTCAAAGCTTGGGATTGATGCCACAAAGAAAGGCATAAGTGAAGGCTACAAAAGGAAATGGCCTGATGTCCTTGAAATGGATCCTGCAGTTGTGGAGGCGGTGAAGGCCAAATGGTCAAAACTGGGGTTGTAGGATATTTCAGGGATGTTTCAGACTTCATAAGGCTTGAGCACACGGTATTCGATCTGCCGTTTGTATGGAGCGGCCTTGTCGTGGCTTCAGCGGGAAACTACGATCTTACAAAGTTTATTCTCGTGACACTTGCAGCCATTTTTGCAAGGGCTACTGCAATGACCATCAACCGGATAGAGGGGAGAAAATATGACATGTTAAACCCCAGGAAGAAGAACTGGCAGTTGATTTCTGGCCGTTTTTCTATGCGATTTGCTGTTTTCATGGCATTTCTGTTTGCTGCACTTTTCGAACTGTCAGTGTTTTTCATAAACACACTTGTTATTGAACTTTCTCCTGTGGTACTGGTGCTCTTTGTTACTGATCCTCTTCTTAAGCGGTTCACATCCATGCGCCACTTCTATATGGGATTTACAATCGGTGTTGGCGTGATGGCCGGATACCTTTCGGTCATTCCAGCCTTCCCTGTTTCCCCGGTGCCCTATCTCATACTTATAGCTGCATCTCTCTGGATAGCAGGTTTTGATATGATCTATGTCATACCGGATATTGATACTGATATCAGAAATGGCCTCAAAACCGTGATGACAGACTATGGAATAAAGAAGGGGCATGATATCTCAATTCTCACTCATGCGGTCTCGTTCATGGCCTTCCTGGCTATTGCGTTCTTCATAAATTCCGTTGTTTATTATGTGGTCCTTGCCGTAATAGGGATTCTGATGCTGCTGCAACATATTTCACTTGACCCATCTGACGTGAGGAGCATACGCTTCTCTTTCCTGGGTGCCAATTCAATGGTGGGAATCATGTTTCTTGTCGCCATGATATTTGCATTCTGAGCCTGTTGGCAGACCGTCAACAGCAGTCTAAGGAGACGGCGCAGCCGCATTATAATCCCTTCTGAGATGCACCCCGAACAGAATAAGTATAAATACTGATACAATTCCAAACGATGCTATGGAGCCCCATGATTCCAGTCCGTTGTAAGCGTAAATGGAGAGAAAGAACGAACCTATGGATGGGCCTATTGCCCTTGCCGTCTGGTTCATCATCGAGTTGAAGGCCATGTATCTTGCCAGTTTCCCGGGTGGTGCCACTCTGGCTATGAGCGTACTCAGTGGTGGAGACACCAGATCCTCACCTATGGTGATCACGACCATTGACAGCAGGAGATCTGTGAGATCTCGGGAGAAACCAACTGACAGATATCCAATAGAGTAGGCAACAACACCTGCAAGCATCATCGTCAGGTCGCTGTATCGTCTGAAGAGTCTGGTCAGCGGTCCCTGCCCTATTATAACCACAAGGCCGTTAACTGCGAAGATATAACCTATGCTGAATGACGGTATATGAACGGAATTGACTGCAAAGATAGGGAGAGTGACAAGAAACTGGGATGACACTATGGTCATGAAAAGCGTACCTGAGCTGAATATTATCAGGTTTCTGTCAAAGGCCATGAAGTTCTTCCTTGTCATCCTCTCCCCGTTTGAATGTCTGTGCTCCTGAATGTAAAGAGCGGTCATTGCGAGCTGTATTATCGCCGTGACAGTGAGCATGGAGAGAAGGATCCACATACCGCTGTCGTAGAGAAGTGCTCCTGCAAGAGGACCTGCCGCCCATCCTATGTTTGAAACCACTCTGTACAGGCTGTAAGCCCTTCTCCGCTCAGCCTCAGTCGTCACATCTGCAACGAGAGCTGAAGATGCTGGAAATATGAGGGCGCCTGATGCAGAGGATATTATAAACACTGTTATGGTAATGACCAGGAAGCCTCCTGAATATGTCAGAAATGCGAGTGCTGCATATGCAGCAATTCCATATACTGATCCTACCATTATTGCACTTCTTCTTCCGAAGAAATCGCCAAGTGCACCTCCTGCAAGATTTATAACTATTGAGAGTACTGCTGAGGCAGTGAAGATGAGCCCTATGTAGAACACAGGAACGTTGTATACATCGCTGAAATATATTGAGAAAAATGGCCAGGCAGCTCCTATCCCGAAAGATCTGAACAGAGAGGCTATAGAAACAGCCCAGAACTCACTGTTCCCGGTCATCAGTGTCTTTCTGGCATCCAATTTTCAGAAACCTTCAGGGTGTATGTTTTCCGACTATTAATTCATGGCTGGGTACTCACTTCCTCCTGCCTGCTATGGCCGCCCTGGCTGCCGAGAGCCTTGCCACCGGTATTCTGAATGGCGATGAAGACACATAATCCAGCCCAATCTTATGGCAGAACTCGATTGTTGCAGGATCTCCGCCCTGCTCGCCGCATATTCCAATCTCTATGTTTTTGTTTGTCTTTCTGGCCTTCCGAACAGCCATTTTCATCAGTTCACCCACCCCGTCAACATCAACCGATTCAAACGGATCGGCATCCAGAACCTTCAGTTCCAGATACCTGCTCATGAACTTTCCCTCGGCATCGTCTCTACTGTATCCGAAGGTCATCTGCGTCAGATCGTTCGTTCCGAAGGAAAAGAAATCTGCATGCTTTGCAATTGAATCAGCAGTGACACAGGCTCTCGGAATTTCTATCATGGTTCCAAACTTATAGTCAACCTTATCCTGGCCGATCTCCTCCCTGATAACATCTGTAAGCCTGTCCCTGAGAATTTTCAGTTCGTTTGGATGGCCAACAAGCGGTATCATTATCTCCGGGTAGATGCGCTTGCCCTCCCTCATCACAGCCTTTGCGGCCTGTATAATAGCCCTGACCTGCATTTCATAGATTTCAGGATAGAGTATTCCAAGCCTGCATCCCCTGAAACCCAGCATTGGATTGAACTCCTCGAGGCTCCTTATCACGGATAGAAGCTTCTCTGCCTCGGCTAGTTCAGCAGATTTGGACGGATCGTTTCTGAGTTCATATATGCGCCTTATGGTCTCCTCCTTATCCGGCAGAAACTCATGCAGAGGTGGATCCAGAAGCCTGATTATCACAGGGTATCCCTCCATCGTCCTGAAGAACTCTGTGAAATCGCTCACCTGCATTGGAAGAAGTCTGTTGAGGTATGACTTCCTCTGTTCGGTATTCTCGCTCATGATCATTTTTCTCATGATAGGCAGCCTTTCATCCCCAAGGAACATCCTTTCTGTCCTTGCAAGGCCTATTCCCTGTGCACCGTTCCTCCTTGCCAGATCGGCCTCCTCTGGTGTGTTGGCATTTGCCCTTATACCAAGCTTCCTGTACTCATCTGCCCATGCAAGCAGCACTGAAGTCTCACTGTGGAGAGTTGCCTGTTCCGTGGAAACTGCACCCAGGTAGACCTTTCCGCTGGTACCGTCAACAGTGACTGTATCGCCCTCTCTCAGCGTATGCCCTCTCATAATGGCAGTTCCAGCGTTAACATCCACCCTTATCTCCTCAGCGCCTACAACTGCTGGTTTTCCCATCGCTCTAGCTACCACAGCAGCATGGGATGTCATGCCTCCCTTCTGTGTCAGGAAACCAACCGAAACTGCCATTCCTCGGACGTCATCGGCTGTGGTCTCAGGCCTTATTAGTATTATTGACTTCTCAGTCCTGGAAAGCTCTATGGCACGCGTGGATGAAAAGCACAGCTTTCCGGTAGCGGCACCTGGAGAAGCAGCAAGACCCGTTGCCAGAAGCTGCTCAGATCCGTTGAGTTTCACAACCGGATACAGAGTTGCTTTCATTGTTTCGGGAGAGATCATCATTATTGCGTCCTTCTTTCCTATCTTGCCTTCAGAAACAAGATCAACTGCTATCTTTATGGCTGCCATTGCGCTCCTCTTGCCCTTCCTTACCTGGAGCAGATAGAACTTCCCTGACTCTATTGTGAATTCTATATCCATCATGTCCCGGTAGTGATTTTCCAGTATCTCTGCAGATCTCACAAGGTCTCTGTAGGCTTCAGGGATCTCCCTGCTCAATGTCCCTATGTCCTTCGGAGTTCTTATGCCTGCAACAACATCCTCTCCCTGGGCATTCGTAAGATACTCGGCGAAAAGCCGCTTTTCTCCTGTGTTCGGATCCCTGGTGAATGCAACCCCTGTTGCCGAGTCATTGCCCATGTTGCCAAATACCATGGATACTATGTTTACGGCTGTTCCCATATCGTCCGGTATTCTGTTGAGTGATCTGTATACCTTTGCCCTCTCTGAGTTCCAGGATCTGAACACGGCCTCTATTGCCATGGTTAACTGTTTCCATGGATCCTCGGGAAACTCAAGACCGCTTTCCCTGTATATTTTCCTGTATCGATCTATAAGATCGCTGAGGTGCTGAGCGTTCATTTCAACGTCAGAGCTGAGATCGTTATCCTTTTTCTCGGATTCCAGCGCTTCGTCAAATTTTTCCTTCGGTATCCCCATCACCACATTGCCGAACATCTGCAGCAGACGCCTGTAAGAATCCAGCGCGAATCTTTCGTTGTTTGTGAGCGATGCAAGGCCCTTCACCGTTTCCGCATTCAGCCCGACGTTCAGAATTGTGTCCATCATGCCTGGCATGCTCACTGGAGCTCCTGATCTTACAGAAACCAGAAGCGGCTTGTTTCTGTCGCCAAACTTTTTCCCGGTGGACTTTTCTATGTATTTCAGAGCCTCCATTGCCTGATCCATCATTCCTTCCGGAAATTTTGAGTTCTTCATGTAGTCTCTGCACGCTTCCGTTGTTATGGTGAATCCGGGAGGTACATTGAGGCCGATGTTATTCATCTCAGCGAGTCCGGCTCCCTTCCCCCCAAGAAGATCAACGAGGTGGCTTCCCCCTTCACTGTACAGGTACACGTACTTTACAGAATTCATACATGATAATCATCAGCGTTTTATAAGTTTCCGCACATGGTTTTCCAGTCTCTAATGACGGAAAAGAATTTCATGGAGCTTGAAATATCCCACTGGTTGATGAATTTTGAAGAAGGATCAGGGAAGGGTTTTTCAGAGAATGGCTGTTGGCCTTGGTTCATGGGAATTATCCTATCTGTTCAGTGCCGGCGGATCAAGAAATATTGTTTTCCTTCATGGTATGGGATCGACAGGAAATGCATTTCTCAGACTGGCGAGGCTTTTTGGTGAGGAATACACCCTCTATTTACTGGATCTCCTCGGACATGGAAGAAGCTCGAAGCCTGATATAAGGTACACAATAGATGAACAGGCATCCGCAGTTCACAGTTTTATTTCTGACCTTGGCATTTCAGAGCCAGCGGTGGTGGGAAACTCTTACGGTGGATGGATCGCAATGAGATATTTCCTGAAGTACAGGCCTCCCGGAAATCTTGTGGTAATTTCCAGTGCCGGGATACTTCCCCCTGCTGAGGAGACTCCAGACAGGAAGGCGTTCATTGAGAGGGTGATTTCTTCAAGCATATTCAACGTCAGACCAGTAATAGAGAGAATGCTGGAGACCAACAGGGCGGAGAAAAGAGTTGATCGTTCAGATTTCAGCGAATATGCCCCACCAGCCCTTATCATATGGGGTGATTCTGACCAGGTCATACCTGTTGACGCTGCATATGCTTTGAAGTCCATGATCCCGGGCAGTCAGCTTGTAGTGGTTCGAGGCGGCGGACACACTGTGCACTACACCAATCCGGACCAGGTACACGATGCCATAGAGAGATTTCTCACCGGATCAGGGTTCGCTCCTGAAAAGATACCATGAACCATTTGCCTTGGCACATAACTTGCCGGATCCATCATAGATATCTACCTCGGAAAAGCCAACCGTTTTTCCGGATCTCAGCTTCTTACCTCTTGCAATAACCGGGCCATTGCTTATTGGCCTGATGAAGTTAATGCTCAGGTTGATAGTCACCTGGTTGAGGACATCACGGTCAAACAGCAGAGAAAAGCCACCTGCAACGTCTGCAAGTGTCATTATGGCCCCACCGTTCATGATTTCTCCTATTCTTTTCACGGTCTCGGTGAATGGCATCTCTATTACAATCTCATACTCTGTTCTGGAGACCACCTTCATTCTAAGGGGCTTCAGAAATGGATCTGTTTCCAGAATCTTGTTGATATCAGGCAGATCAAAATTCATGGGACGTTATCGTTTTGCATATATTCAATTTTTCAATTTCAAAATGTATGCTGTATATAACAATTAATATTATTACATCAGATTAATTTACTCCTTAGTTGCTTTCTATTTAAAAGAATATATTTTTATCAGAAAAGTGTTATAAACAAGTGAGTAATAATTAGCAATGGAAGCTAATTCCGATACAGTCTCCAGGGTTGAAGAGCTTCTCAAGATGCTTGGACTCTCATCCTATGAGGCTCAGGGGTTTACTGCCTTGATAATTCATGGGGTTGCCAACGCGGATGTTATCGCTGACACGGCGAGGATTCCAAGAACCTCCGCCTATAAAGTGATGGAATCCCTTGTCCAGAAGGGATTCGTGAAGGAGACTGAGGGAAGGCCCAGAATGTACAAGCCAGAGGATCTTCAGAAGATCAGGGATTCTGTTGAGAACAAAATAACCACACTTTTCAATGACCTGAGGGCACTTCAGGATTCCCTTCCATCAAAGGGTGAACCCCAGCTTATCTACACAATATATGGCAGACAGAAAGTCTTTGATAAGCTCATCGAGATGTTCAATCTCACTGAGAGTGAGATCATAGTATGCACGCCTAGAGTTAGGGAAATAAGGACTGAGCTGAAGAAAGTTATAGACAATGCAATAAAGCGCGGTGTCCGCGTTATTTTTGTTGCTCCTCCGAATAAGAGGGTGCCTGAGAACGCGGAGGTATACCGTAAGGAGAGTCTCATAGCAACGGATGTTGTCAGTGATTCCACGAGGGCACTCATTGCCGGACCGGACATGGACGCATGCGGTTATACTGATAACCCGGCCCTTGCAATGCATGTAAGGCAGTTTATCAATATCATCATAGGGGATTCAGGGCTGGGGGCGTAATCTCTTGACCTTCAGGGGACACGACATAACACTTGGAGGGCATGTCTCCACTGCAGGCGGTGTATGGAATGCACCACTCAGGGCAGAAAAATTTGGTTTTACAACTTTTCAGATATTCTCTAAAAACCAGATGCAGTGGAGTGCAAAACCACTTCCTGAAGATGATGTCAGACTCTTCAGAGAGAATGTCGCAGTGAAAGGGATGAGTAAAATACTGGTTCATGCATCCTATCTGCTCAACCTCGCAGCCGATGACAGTATGCAGAGGGAGAGGACACTGAACGCGTTCAGAGAGGAGATTGAACGGTCAGATAAGCTAGGTACTGAATACCTGGTGATTCACCCTGGATCAGCGGGCAAGATAGGGGAACGGAAGGCAATTAGGAATATCAGCGATGCGCTCAATTCTTGTATGACTGCCGATCGGAAGACCACTGTTCTTCTTGAAACTGCTGCTGGACAGGGTACCAATGTCGGATACACTTTTGAGCAGCTTTCTGATATGATAGATGGTGTTGAACTGAAAGCCAAGGTTGGCATCTGTTTTGACACATGCCACGTTTTTGCATCAGGCTATGATATTAAGAGCAATGAAGGCTATGCTGAAACTATGGACAGGCTCATCTCGTCAGTTGGACTTACCAGGCTGATGGCCATACATCTCAATGATAGCAAGAAGGGGCAGGGAAGCAGGCTTGACAGGCATGAACAGATCGGAAAGGGCATGCTTGGACTTCAGGGTATCGCAAACTTTGTCAATGATCGCAGGCTCTCACAGGTCCCCATGTGCCTTGAAACTCCTCTCGGTGAAGAGGGTTATGATAAGGATATAGAGGCCATTGTTAGCGTGCTGAAAGGGTGATTCCATGCAGGTATTTCCTTTCAAACCATTTGTTTTTGCCAGCAGTGTTGAAAATTTTCACTCTCCTCCATTTGACACCATTTCTCCGGATCTGGAGCAGCAGCTCAAGAAATCGGAGGCAAACATAACTCACCTGACGCTGCCTGAGAATGATGACAATTCCGATGCTGTTGAATGGCTGAAAAAATGGAAGGCAGACGGCACCATTGTGAGAATCGATCAGGATACAGTTATTATTCTGCGCCAGCGTTTTTCAGTAAACGGCATGGAGTATGGTAGGATTGGCTTCATTGCCCTGACTTCCATATATCCACCGGATGGCAGTATAAAGCCCCATGAAAGAACCTTCGACGGACCAAAGCGCAGGAGGATGAGTCTCATGTCCTCCCTTATGTGCCAGCCGGAACCAGTTTTTCTCCTGGTGTCCAACCAGGGTATGCTTCAGATTCTCAGAAAGTACGCAGAGGATCACGTGCCTGACAGGGAGTTTGAGGAACCGATCGGAGTGCTCAACGAGATATTCTATGTAACAGATGCTGCAATAATCGACCAGATAGTGACCTCTCTGAAGGGAGACAACGCTGTTGTTGCTGATGGGCATCACAGACTTGCTGCTACGCTTGAACTTGCCGGATTATCCGAGGGAGAGAGCAGAAAGTTCTGGAGTTCAACGCTTTCCTACATCTGTTCTGTGTCTGACCCTGGTTTGCTGATCTCCGGGATTCACCGTTGCCTGAGCATGAAGATTGATACGCAGGACCTGTTATCCAGGCTTTCAGGATACTTTTCAGTTGAGGAGATTGAATCACCTGAGTCTATAGACAGTATACTTCTGTATACTGGAAAATTCTACAGACTTTCAATGCTGCAGGATGCAATTCGCTCCATAATTAACAGGGATAACGAATCTGTTTATCCTGCACTGGTTCTCAAGGAGGTCATATTCAAGACTGTGATGCAGCTCGATGAAAATGTGATAGAAAAAGAGGTAACTTACACGCACAGTTCTGAGGAAGCCATAAGAGGGGTTGATAGCGGAAGGTTTTCCTCGGCCTTCCTTCTTCCAGCCTGGAATAAGGATGCTTTTATAAGGCTGGTCATGAAAGGTGAGATGCTCACACAGAAGTCGACATATTTTTACCCGAAGCCTCCCTCCGGTATTGCTCTGAACTGCAAATGTGATGTGAACTGATTGCGCCGCCGTAGCTCAGCAGGTAGAGCAGCTGATTCGTAATCAGCAGGTCGGGGGTTCAAATCCCTCCGGCGGCTTATATTGCAAAATAATGGGTTCTGAACATATTACACAACGCATATTTTCATAGCCAACTGATTTTCACTTTCCTGTAAGTGTACATGGAGTAAATAATGGATTTTCTCTTTATTTTCAAGTGTTTTTCAGATATGCGGTAGAGATATTTTTTGCCTACTGAATTTTACATAATCTTCAGTATAACATACCCAACAAATTTTCATATTGGATAGAAAAACATTTTATATACATTATAATAATACTACACGAAAATCACTCCTTGGAGAAACAAGGAAAAGTTGCTGTCGGTGCAAGATGCGATAGTTCAAAAACATGTATATTTAAATACAACACAC
>JAMDBD010000019.1 GCA_023484105.1 Thermoplasmatota archaeon | reverse complement strand
TGCTGTTCATATTCTTCATATCGCTCATCATACGATCAGCTCTCATGAGGGGTATGATTTCATCAGGCCTCATGAATAAATACTCACTGGAGAAAATGCTGCTGGAACTGGAGAAGCTGCATGTTGTGGAAGATGCAGATGGAAGTATGAGCGAACTGGAAAGGACAAGAAAGCAGAAGGACATACTTGATGCACTTGAAAAGGTATCGTGGTGGTAAAAGCAGGGAGATCAGGATATAATGCTGTTGAATTAAGTAAAAACGTTGTAAATAAGGTGGCATTTCAAGTTCCCCCTTATCACTCGTTGTCAAATTTTCAAACAGTGGACTCAAAAACTAACAGTCTGTCACTTGAAATACAAGATCCATGGAGAGGTAAACTTACTTTTATGATACATATGCATGCGAATAAGCCCTGAGGTTTCAGGTTCAGGGCAAACGTTGAGAGGCAGTTTTACTTCATTGCAACGTAATCTTTTCAAAAATCAACCAATACTCAGAATACGATCTAACAGCTTTCACACGGCATGTCTCTCATAGTTGCACTATTAAAAAGAAAAACCGGAGATCATTTAATCACCTTTGCAGAAGAAGGCAAAAGGCCCTTTTCCTGTTTCAGGGCAGATATATAGATTTGGTACAGTGTTGTACCAACAAAAACTTTTATGAGTTGCCCATGAAAAAATATGAAAAAACAGTTAATCGCGGGTATAATAGCCATTATAGTTATTGCTGCAGGCTTTCTGCTGTACTATGAGTTCATAGACAATACCGGATCCGTGAACGTAAAGGTTGCAGATGCCCCCAACGGAAACGTTTCAGCTGTATACATAACATTTGACGCAGTTTATATGCACTCTGGCACCGCTGGGTGGAAGAACTATTCGATTGGATCTAAGACAGTCAATATACTGCATCTGACGACAACAAATGCATCTTTGCTGTCATCAATAAACATACCGCCTGGTAAATACACAATGATAAGGCTTGCGATAGTGAATGTCACTGTTAAGATCGGTATGCTTTCCTTCGCTTTCACGTCATCAAACGGTTACGTCGACATAGTTGCACCATTCACAGTTACTGCACACGCATCAACAACACTGGTGATAGATTTCAACCTAACTCAGGACCTTAACATGCAGTCGCAAATCTTTACTCCAACCGCATCCATGGTTGTAAATCCTTAACCACCCGGTTAAGTCAAGAGCTCTGAAAAATTTGTCAGAGCCCTTACTTATCTCCTCATATACCAAGGGTGGAAGGGAGTAAATTGTCAATCGGTTCTTGGATCAGCTTGAACACATCGATTCAATGCGATGTTTTGCAACATTGTGACAGGCAGATTCGCTGACGGGAGATCTTAAAATAAGGAAATTCTCGGGGAAATCAAAGTAGAAGTGAGGTATATTCAACACAATTCACACACATTCATTACAGGCTCGTATTGAAGAGATGTAAAAGATCACTGGCAAAGATTGGCAGTTTTTGGGAAACTTTCTTATCTAAAAAATTTCTCCATATTTATAAATAAGTATGCTATACGTAATGGTATGGAGACTGACGGGAGCACTGAAGGATCTGAAGGCTTCACAACAAGAACTGTACTTCCCAATCGCAAGAAGGGGGAGCTTTTCGGAGTTGTTGAAAAGCTACTGGGTGCTTCCAGAATGATGGTTATGTGTGAAGATGGAGTTTCAAGATTCACAAGGATTCCTGGAAAGATGAAGAGAAGGATGTGGATCAGAGAAAGAGATCTCGTAATCGTCAAGCCATGGGAATTCCAGCGTGAAAAGGCTGACGTAGTATACAGATATACCCAGACACAGGCAAGCTACCTGAGTCGGGCTAAACTTCTGCCGGAAGTAATAGACATCTTCAAGTGATGAGGGTGATGACATTTAGACAAGGATAATATTTCTGCCCTGAGGGAACTTATTAATAGAGATGAGTTCAGAAAATCACAGTCCCTTGGAAGAAAGACCGAGTCACTGGTTTTCGACAGGAGAACCATGGAGGCTCTCTATAAGATAATGGAGAATATGGATATCAAGTACATAGACTACCCTGTAGCTTCAGGCAAGGAATCCGTAGTTTTCAGGGCAATCATGAAGAACAGGGCCGTTGCTATCAAGATATTCAAGATATCCACAATAAAGTTTTCCACTCTTGATATATACATACAGGGGGACAGACGGTTCGAAAAGGAAAGGAGGGACAGGTCAACCCGTGTTACACTGTGGTGCCGAAAGGAATTCACCAATCTTCAGGCGATGAGGGAGGTCGGAATCAGCGCACCCATACCATACGGGCACTACCAGAATGTTCTTGTGATGCAGTATCTTGGCACTGCATCCAGGCCTGCACCTCAGATAAAAAATTATAATGGACAGATGAAGAGGATGTTTGACCTTCTCATGGATGATCTGAGAAAGATGTATCAGAAGGCAGGACTTGTTCATGCCGATCTCAGCGAATATAATGTGCTGGTATACAGAAATAAGCCTTATATCATAGATGTTGGTCAGATGGTTGATATAGGACATCCCTCTGCTGAACTGTTTCTAAAAAGAGACATCTTAAATATCGTCAATTTTTTCAGAAAGAAGGGTATTGAATGCAAAGAGGAGCAGATTTACAGATACATAAAGGGTGAAAGCATTGAACCAGGAAATTAGGATTCCAAAAGACAGAATACCAGTTCTCATAGGAAAGGGCGGTGAGGCTAAGAGGAAACTTGAAGAGCTCGGGCATTCAAAAATAACTGTGAATTCTGCCACCGGTGATGTACTGATAGAAAATAATGAGGATGCAATACTGGCAATGACAACGTTCGAAGCAGTCAGGGCCATCGGCCGTGGTTTTTCCCTTGAGAGATCTGTAATGCTGTTCAATGATCAGATTCAACTTGCAGTTATTTCTCTCCGCGAGTTCGCGAAACCCAAGTCTCACAGACTTCATGAGATAAAGTCTAGAATAATCGGGAGAAACGGAAGGACCAGGGAAATAATAGAGGAGCTCACCGAGACACGGCTCTGCGTTTACGGAGATACCGTCTCAATAATAGGGGAGCTTATGCCCATACAGTATGCTATACAGGCAGTTGAGATGCTGATAAACGGAAGGAAGCACAGGACAGTGTACCAGTTTCTGGAAAAATCCACGAGAGAGATAAAGACTATAAAACTCAAGGAGTCATTCGACGGGGTTCCATAGAATTTTCCGGAAACTTCTATCGACTCCTAAGAAATATTATATTGGCTGCTCACATTGGGGAGTGAAGCGGGGTAGGGTAGTTAGGAAATCCCGACGGGCTCATAACCCGTAGATCAATGGTTCAAATCCATTCCCCGCTATACTTATCTGCAAATTATGCCTGCAATTATACGTATAGCATCTTCAAAGTCTGAATTTGGAACTTCACCTGAAACGCTGTAACCTCTACTTTCGATGAATTTTTTTGTTGTTGATCCTATGGCAAACAGGTTCTTCAAACGAATGCCTGTCCTTTCGGCGTGATCCAGAATTATCGCAGCCTCATATCTGGAAGTCAGCAATATTCCAATAAGATTGCTGTCTGAAAGTATACTCATATTGGTTTCATTTCTGACAACGTCATAAATCTGAAAGTCCCTGAATGTTATCCTATTTTCGCTGAGCACACGGTTTAGCTCTGGAGTTCCCATACTGCTTCGGACAAGGGCAATTTTTCTGTCTGAGTATTTACGGAGAATGATTTCTGCTATTCCATCTGAATTATGGAAATGCGGAACCTCCGCTGATACGCCGAACCTGTTCAGTGTCTCTGACGTTTTTCTTCCTATTGCAACTAATTTCTTTGATTTGAGACTATCTGGGGGAAGTGCTCTCATGAGGAGTTCAGCACCAACAGAACTCGTAACAACATACACATCAGCGTTATAGTCAGTGAGGGATTCAGGGTCAAAATCAGCCCTTGGGACAACCCTTGTGAGGGGCATGTTTTTCACTTCAAAGCAGGTTTTGATCAACACCGGTTTGAATTTTTCTTGCGGCCTTGTGGTAACAAGAAATCCTTTCATATGATCTCCTTGTAATTTGATAGTATGGAAAGCAGATCGTCCTGATCAGAAAAACCTATTTTGTCGTCTATGTCTCGTATCCCGTTTTCCTTGTAATGCCTGATGCTAAGCATGAAACCTCTGCCTCTCCTCTCCACAATAATTCCAAGGGGTTGACTGCATCCAAAACCCAGATAATTCATGCAGAACCTCTCCATGTTGAAAACCTCCCTGGATTCTCTATCAATAGCGGTTAAGTCTGGGGACTCTCCCCTGCGGCACATTGCGACGATAAATCCCTGGTTTGGGGCAGGCACCATTTCCTGATAACTGAACGGGTAATTTTCTATTCTTATTTTCAACCTGTCAAGAGCAACTTTTGCAAGCACAACTCCATGAAACTCTGATCCAATCTTTGAGATCCTTGTCTCTATATTTCCTCTTATCTCAGAAAATACAAGATCCTGCCTGAGATCCTGAAGCTGCATCCTCCTTCTGCTGGAGGAAGTCCCAACTTTACCCCCTTTGGGTGTTTCGTGAATACTTGAAGAAGACACCAGTGTATCTCTGGGATCACCTCTCTGTGAAACGTAGGCCACCTCAAGGTCATTGCTGTATGTCCCAGGAATATCCTTGCCACTGTGTACCGCAATGTCTATCCCTCCTCTCAAAAGTTCTTCATTGATCGTGTTCACAAATATGCCTTCCCCGAAGGAACTCAGTGGCGATTTCTGGTCCATGTCTCCGAATGAACTGATCCAGCGGTACTCAACATCATAGCCATACTTCTGCATAAGAGAGCCTACTGTCTCCGCCTGAATACGGGAAAGGTTGCTTCCCCTTGCCCCTATTTTAAGCAATCTTTTCTGCAGAAATCTCCACCCTTTTCAATGTATCATCTATTTCCCTTGCTGTATGTGAAAAACTCAGAAAATTTGTCTCGAACTGACCAGGTGCAAAATAAATGCCGTTCTCCAGTGAATAGCTGAAAAATTTCATGTACATTTCAGAGTTAGACTTTATTGCTGAATTGTAGTTTTTTACAGCGTCTGTGTTAAAGAAAAATTGGAACATGCCGCCGATCCGGTTTCCTGTAGCATTCAGCCCGTTGTTCCGCAACACCCTTATTATTCCGCCCAGAATTTCTTCTGACATTGTATCAAGCATGGAATAATTGCTATGTTTCAGAACATTGAGGGCAGCTGTGCCTGCGGCCATTGTCATAGGATTCCCGGAGAAAGTTCCAGCCTCATAGACGGATCCGGATGGGGCAAGATATCTCATTATGCTTTTCGAGGAGGCGAGTGCACCAACAGGCAGACCGCCTCCTATTATCTTTCCATAGGTGGTTATATCTGCTCTAATCCCGGTAAGTTGCTGGTAATTGCCGTAGTGAAACCTGAATCCTGTAATCACCTCATCAAGGATCAGAAGTGCGGAGTACCTGTCGCAAATATCTCTGAGCCCTTCAAGAAAACCATCCTCAGGTAGAATGACACCGGCGTTACCCATCACTGGCTCAGTGATAACAGCAGCTATGTTCTTTCCAAAATTTCTGAATGCGTCCTCAACGGAATTCAGATCGTTGAATGTAACCGGGATCACAGTTCCGGCAACCTCCGGGGGTATCCCACGAGAGCTAGGACTGCCAAAAGTGATACCTCCGCTACCTGTTTTAATAAGAGAATAATCGTGAGCACCATGATAGCATCCCTCCATCTTAACTATGAATTTCCTTCCCGTATATCCTCTTGCCAGCCTAATGGCATGCATAGTTGCTTCTGTACCGGAGTTTGTGAATCTCATCATTTCCTCCCCGGTTGCCTCCAGGATCATCTGGCCCAGTTCCTGCTCATACCTGTTTGCAGTTCCAGGGGAAATAGCACGATCAGCCTGTTCCTTTAAGGCCTCTGCCACTGCCGGATGAGAATGCCCGAGTATATGGGGCCCGAAACCTAGGCAGTAGTCGATGTATGTATTGCCATCTTCATCAAACATATGTGGGCCGGAAGCCCTTCTTATGAAGACAGGATGAGGTGAAAAATACCTGACCGGAGAATTAACTCCTGATGGGAATATTTCTGCCGACTTTTTGAACATCCTGTCTGATTCAGACACGTATGGTGATTTCCACTTTAGATTTTAGTTTTAGTGACCGCGCTTCTTTATCCTCTTCACCATGACCATTCCGATAAAAACGGCATCCAGTACTGTAAGTATGCCGCCTATGATGTAGAGGTTGTCTCCTGCAAGGTAACCGTTGAGATTGTTAATTAATGTGTACTGTGTTGGAGGAACATTGGTGGAAGTCAGGGTAAGGTTCACAAATTCACGTGCCTTAAAGTTGCTCATGCTCGCAGTCGCAAATATCCCTGTTAGCCCATCGATCGCTGCACTCAAAAACGTTCCAGCGTCAGACAGGCTTACTATAAAGGCGCTGAAGGAACCAGCAGGGGTTGTCACAAGCTTCGCGGAACTAATGCTGATATTCAGGTTTTCAGCACTGGCAAAGTTTGCAATAATAGGGCCTATCGGCAGAATGGATGCTATTAGCGGAGATACTGCCAGATAAGGGAATCCAACAAGGAACCCTCCACTTCCATTTTGGATCTTGATCTGAGAGATCAGTCCCTGAACTTCATTGTCGCCTGTACCACTCATAATAACCTTATAAGTTCCATTCGTATTGTTCACGTCGACTATTGTCATAGTGATGCTCACGTTCTGGCTTGTACCGTTCGTCTTCACTGTTCCATTGTAAATTTCATAGGATCCGTTAAACGCCCAGACTGGCGGGGTGGATGTCGGACCAGAAATGGGGGAAAGTGATGTTGAAGTGTGAAATACTGGAATTGTTCCAAAGGCTGGAAGAAGCGCCGCAATTATAACAAATGAAGCCAGGACTGTTCTTGCTGAGTGCATGATCAGGTAACCCATCAGCATTAAAAACACTTTCATAATGACGGAAGCGGTGAGGCATCACACAGATGAAAGCTCCATATGTGTCTGTCCCTGTGGAAGAAGCGGATACAACCATAAGGAAATTCCTCTCGCAAGGGCTTGTTAACAAAGCCCTGAAGATGAAGAAGAATGGTAACCGGATTAAGATTCCTGTATTGGAGTCAGCATACACGGAGCGTCTAATTTCAGGTACAGAGGATTTTGAGGAGAGATATGTGATGAAATCACCCTATGCCAATGCTCTGCAATATCTGGAATCTGCCGGTAAAAAGGTAGATCTGCCAAGAAGCTGGACCAAACTTGGGAACTCTGTGTTTTTTCGAACCGATGACAAAAAAAATGTACAAGATATAGCAGAAGCTATATCCCTTGCCACAAATTCCAGAAACGCATACCTGATCAGTGGCAGGATCATCGGGAAGGAAAGAACTCCTTCTGTTAAGCTCGTTTATGGTCTGGGTGGTGAGATCACTCATCGCGAGAACGGAATATTATACCGTTTTGATCCTGAGAAAATAATGTATTCCCCGGGCAACGTAAGTGAGAGAATAAACGCATCTGAGATCTCAGCCACAAACAGTGTTGTGTGGGACATGTTCAGCGGAATAGGTTATTTTTCTCTTCCTGTTCTAAAATACGGAAATCCACGCCTGGTTTACTGCACGGACATCAATCCGGTTGCCATCAGGTATCTGAGAATCAATGCGGATCTCAACCATGTTGGTGAGAGGCTAAGGGCATTCGTCATGGACTGTTTTCTATTTGTCCCGCAGGAGAAACCTGATCTCATAATCATGGGAAACTTTGATGCGGTCAGATATCTCCCCTATGCTGAAACTTACATAAGATCAGGCGGCAGGATAATTTTACACCATATTATGGACCATGGAAGTGAAAAATCCTCAGAGAGAGCAGGGGAAATAATAGCCAGTTACATGAAAAGAAAGTTTTCAGTGAACAATCACAGGGTTGTGAAGTCCTATTCTCCCAGAAAGTGGCATGTCGTAACTGATCTGACAGTTTTCTGAGGAGGAGTTGGCTCCTGGAAATCATAAAGCGGACAGATCTGTGTCAATTATATATAAATTCCAGCAATCCGGAACCATGGACAAAACTGTAGCAAAGATTTACAATTTTTCCAGGGAAATCGCATATGGTGTGCTCGATCATCAGACAGTCGATGAAATAAAGAAAAGAATTATGGATATAATCATAACATCATATGCAGCCAGAAATTCCACCCCCGTAAGGCTTATAAAGGATGCCCTTCTCCCTAGATCTTCCGGATCAGATTCCACAGTTTTTTTCACCCCATATAAGGCTGCGCCTGAAATTGCAGCGTTCATAAATGGTACAATGACCAGGTATCATGATTACAACGACACCTATCTGTCAAAGGAGGCTCTTCATCCATCCGACAACATACCTCCTCTTGTTTCAATGGCAGAGTCCAGGGGTATGGCCGGAAAAGACCTTATTGCCTCGATCTCTGTTGCATATGCAGTCATTGCAGGTCTCGCAGACGCGGTATGTATCAGGGACAGGGGATGGGATCATGTAACATATATCTCCATCTCTTCAGCGGCAGGTCTTTCGAACCTCATCGGGCTGGACAGAGAACAATTTGAGAATGCCATCAGCCTGTCCATAAACAACAACATCAGTTTGAGGCAGACCCGCGCTGGTGAACTCAGCATGTGGAAGGGGGCTACTGCAGCGAATGCTTGCAGAAATAGCCTTTTTTCAGTTTTACTCGCAGAGAAGGGATTCACTGGGCCCAGCGAAATATTCTCCGGTGAGATGGGTTTCTTCAGGCAGGTGTCTGGAGAATTCGACCTGTCCCTGGATGTTAACGCTGTCAGGAGAACCATGATAAAGAACTATCCTGTTGAATACCATTCCATGAGTGCTGCTGAGGTTGCATCTGATCTCCGGAAGGAAATTAAGGGTAAGATTCAACATATCCGCATTGACACCTTTTCCGTTGCTCACAAGATAATAGTAAAGGATCCTGAAAAATTGAGACCAAAAACCAAGGAAACTGCTGATCACAGCCTTCCATATATCGTTGCATACACACTTGCATACGGAGATCCAGACACAGAAAGTTATTCTGAGAGATATCTCAATGATAACAGGATTCTTGATCTCATAGACAGAACTGAAATCCAGGTCGACAGAGATTTCGACAGGACATATCCCGGGGATCTGCCAGTAAGAATAACAGTTGAAACAGATTCTGGTAAATTTTCCAGAGAGATGCGTTATCCAAAGGGTCATTACATGAACCCTTACAGCTGGGATGATCTTGAATCAAAGGGTATTTCTGTGATGGGCGAATCCCTTTACAGATCTGCGCTTGCAATAATAAAAGACCTTGAAAATAGAAAGGTAAGCGATCTTACTGAGGTGATTTCACATGACGAGGCTTGAAGAGAACGTCAATGCAGGTGCTTCTGAGTTCAGCAGAATGATCCATGGAAAAAGAATAATCAGGGCGGCCGGGGTTTTCAACGGAATAAGTGCAATCCTGGCAGAACGGGCAGGATTTCCCGCCCTTTATCTGTCAGGATCTGGTGTTGCAGGTGCAATGGGCCTCCCAGATCTGTCTATAACAACATTAACTGAGGTTTCAAGGGAGACCAGGAATATCACCAGAATAGTCAGGCCGCCACTGATAGTGGATGCAGATACCGGATTCGGTGAACCTCTGAATGTGATACGGACGGTCAGGGAACTTGAGTCTTCCGGTGCAGCTGCGATACACATAGAGGATCAGGTCATACCTAAAAAATGCGGCCATCTTTCCGGAAAGGAACTTGTGCAGACAGAAGAGATGCTGATGAAGATCAGGGCTGCAGTTAAGGCGAGAAGAAACAGGGATTTCACCATAATTGCCAGAACTGACGCAATAGCTGTGGAAGGCCTTGAAAATGCTATTTCCAGAGCCAAAAAATATGTGGAAGCTGGTGCCGATGCCATATTTGTTGAAGCTCCTCAAACTCCAGAAGAATTCAGAATAATCGGTGAGAGTTTACAGGTTCCGCTGCTGGCAAACATGACTGAATTCGGAAAATCTCCGATTATGAGTGCATCTGATCTTGAAAGGATGGGATTCAGAATTGTAATATATCCTTTGACTGCGTTCAGAGCTGCTCTGAAAACTATGGAGGAAATTTACAACAGAATAATGAGCGAAGGTTCCCAGAAAGGGTTTATTGATGCGCTAATGACCCGGGATCAATTCTATAACGTCATAGGCTATAACCAGTATGAAGAAATGGACAGGGAACTGTCCGGGATAAGGAGATGAAACTAATGGAAGAACTTGCACCTAAGGGTCTTCAGGGAGTTTATGTCGACAAAACGGAAATTGCCACGACTGACAGCACCGGAAATCTTGTTTACAGAGGCTACAGAGTTGTTGAGATAGCTGATCGGCTCAGTTTCGAAGAGATCGCCTATCTCCTTGTTTATTCAAGGCTTCCGAACAGAGAAGAGACTGATGAATTCAGGAAATTTCTGATCGAAAACTCAAAACTGCCGGGTTATGTTGTTAAGATAATAAGTGCCATGAAGGGAATGAACATAATGGATATTCTCAGGACATCAGTATCTGCTTTGACTGTATCAGGGAGGGATGAGAAATCACTGCTTTCTCTTGCTGCGAAGTTTCCGGCAATAGTGAATCTTGCCGGCGATGGGCCTGATCCTGACAAAGCACCAACAGGTTCTTTCAGTGAGAGATTCTACTATTTCATGACCGGCAGGGACGATCAGAAAAATGCAGGTCTGCTGGAAAAAATCCTCATAATGTATATGGAACATGAGTTCAACGCCTCCACTTTCGCTCTGAGAGTTACGGCCTCAACCCTGGCTGATCCTGCATGTGCATTCACCTCCGCTCTGGCCACACTAAAAGGACCTTTACACGGCGGCGCGAACTCTGAGGTTCTTAAGTTTCTCCTGGGGCTTAAGAGTCAGGATGAAGTACGGAGGTACGTTGACGATACCCTGGCAAAGAAAGAGAAGCTTATGGGCTTTGGCCACAGGGTTTATAAGGACAGGGATCCAAGAGCCCAGTATATAAAGGGACTCCTCCTGAGGTATTTCTCTGACAGAGAGGTTGTCAGGAATGCTGTCTTCATGGAGGAGTATGTGTGGGAAAAGAAGAATCTGGCAGCAAACGTTGATTTCTATGGGGCGCTTTACATGTATCTGCTCGGGATTGATGAAAAATATTATCTACCGGTGTTTGCCTGTTCAAGAGTCTTCGGCTGGGTAGCGCACTACATCGAACAGCAGAGTAATAACAAGCTTATCAGGCCTCTTGCCCTCTATACAGGAAAAAAAGACCAGAAGATCTGAACCGAAGTTAACTCTGTCCTTGTGTCCATCATTCTTTATGGCCATTATTCCCATCTAATTAATTTATAAGAGGGTAAGGCTAGAGAACATTTAGCTGTATTTTCTCGCTATTTCTATTAAAGGCTGAGAAGTTGTCTAAGCCATATGGGTAACAGACAATTATGTGAAGTGCACCTGTGTTTGAGAACATCCTTCTATCAGCGTCAGAAGGTATGCATGCGCCTGAGGGATGAGAGTGGACACTCCCAACGATTGAGAAATCTATTGGTTTATTCCAGAGCTGGAATATTGTATGATGATCTCCATTTACCGTTCCTGGTAGAATTGCGATCTCGTAAACGATCTCATTCTCTGCCCTGAGAAAGGCTCCAAACTCGTTGGGATATGTGTCTTTGGAAGCCTCAAGAATCATCTGCAGAACCTTCTTTCTAATCGACCACATTTTTGATCAACTTGTCTCTCATCCTTTCAAAGAACGATCTGCCCACATTGATGAATTCTGCCTTATTCTCTGAAAGTGAAACTTTTATTTCGTCGGATGGACCGACTTTAATGTTTTCCTGTCCGTCAAGGACCATAACACAATCCTCGTTTTTTCCAAGTACTTTGACAGTTATTTCCTGATCTGGCGGAATAACCATGGATCTGGAACTTGATATGAATGGGGCTAGATAAGCAATTACGATTGCGTCAAGTGTAGGATAGAGAATCGGACCACCTGCACTGAATGCATATGACGTTGAGCCCACCGGCGTAGCAATTATTATGCCGTCTGCTGCAGTCAGACCTATGAAATTGTCACTTGTGTATATGCCAAATCTGCGTATCTTGGCAATTCTACTCGAGTGTATCAGCACCTCATTGGTGCAGTCCACCTGTCTGACCCCATTGAGAACAACTTTGAGCTTTATGCTCCGCTCAATTCTGTAATCCTTCCTAGCGAGTTTGTAAACTGTGCTTTCCACCTTTCCAAGCTCCACTTCAGAGAGAAAACCAAGACCGCCCATGTTAATTCCAAGCACCGGTCCCCTGGCCCTTTGAAGTGTCCGAAGAACAGTACCATCGCCACCTACTGTGATTATGATGTCTGCCTCTATCTTGTCAAGTTCCTTTCCAGGTACGTTAAGAAATCTTGCTGTTTCCCTTTCGTAAACTATATTCCAGTCCTGCGGAACAATATCAATTATTCTTTTGACTATTGAAGCACATCTGGGACAGCCACGCCTTATCACAAAGGCTATATCCAACGAAATTCACCATCTTCAATCAGGAGCAACAAGACTGTCAAGAGCTATGTTTAACCTTTGAGGCAATCTGTTTAAAGCATATTCCAGAACCTCTAGAGGGGCAAGAGAGCCGTCGGTTTCAAATTTAAATATAAAATTTGTACTGTCCTCCCTCACCTCCACACCTGGAACTTCGAACAGCTGAGAGACACCACGAGTTCCGAAGTCATCTGTAAACACGATCTCCTTTTCGTTCTCTCTTACAATGGAATTCTGGTAAGATTTTTTAAAATCTGCCCAATTTGAAATTTTCTGTTTGTTAACGATAAACTCTCGATGATATTTGTGGGATACGCCGCTTGTAACCTGCCATTTACTGTGTACTGAACCTCTTCCCATGATAGCTTCTGCGCTGATAAGAATCCCCTGTTTCGGACCAAGCTTCACAATCGGTATGTCAGGATCAGCTATCACCGCATTCGGATTGCTAACAGGAAGTATATCTGATGAGTATACCATACAGGGCCCTACCCTGTTAATTGAATATGTGGCAGTGCAGAGAGCACAACCCTTTCCGCCGCAAGTGCATTCCTCCCTGAAATTCATCTTCAGGTCAG
Organism: Thermoplasmatota archaeon; assembly: GCA_023484105.1. Taxonomy (GTDB): domain Archaea; phylum Thermoplasmatota; class Thermoplasmata; order Thermoplasmatales; family Thermoplasmataceae; genus JACWAH01. The sequence continues at coordinate 40,430 of JAMDBD010000019.1, read as the reverse complement.
TCTTTATAGGAACCATTGCAATTCTCTGAGCAACAACCTCATCGAAGAGCGGCATTGAAGAGTCGTACTGATTATCTTCCCTGTCCCTTATTATTCCGTGGTGTATTACCACTTTCTCGATGGCCAGCTTTGGGATATCTGCAATAAGAGTTCTTCTTATTGAATTTGCAATCGCCGGAGTTATATCAGTTACTTTGAACCTCATAAACCTGTCTTTCAGATCCAAAATTTTAAGTTCCATCTAAACTCTCCTTCCTCGTTTACCCCCTTTCTTCTTTGTTCCATCATGAGGAATGGGTGTAACCTCTTCAATTCTCAGAATTTTGAAACCTGCTCTGGACAAAGCCCTAATTGCGGACTGAGCACCAGGACCTGGAATTTTAGATTTGCTACCTCCAGGAGCTCTCACACGAATTATCAGGTCTGTTACCTCCTTCTCCTTTAGTGATTCACTCACAAGATCCGCAGCCTTCATAGCTGCATACGGGCTTGATTCATCCCTGTCATTCTTCACAACCATGCCGCCTGATGCCTTCGCAAGTGTTTCTGCCCCCGTAGTATCTGTCACGAGTATTATTGTGTTATTCTGTGATGCATAAATATGAGCTACGCCGACCTTTCCCATTACTTCTCTCCCCCTTCAGTTTCGTCATTTGTTTCAGTTTCAGATTCTGCAGACGAAATCTTCTGGTCCTCCTCTTCCTTGTGTTCAAACGATTTTCTTACCGGATGATCCTCGTCTGCAAGCGGAGATCTCGGGAAGTACCCTATGGTGTCCTCACTGGAGGCTTCAACCAGAATTCCGGGTATGCTTGTTCTTCTTCCTCCCATGACTATGTGTCCATGTGTTATAAGCTGCCTTGACTGACTCGGCGTCCTTGCAAGGTTCTTTTTGTGAACCAGCGTCTGTAGCCTTCTTTCGAGAATACTGTCAATTGATAGTGACAAGATATCATCCAATGTAGCGTTACTTCCGAGGATTTTATATCTGTTCAATCTTCCTACAAGTTTCTGAAAAGATACTTGGGCACCAGGATCATTTATCCTCATCCTCGCCTGCAATAGTCTGGCCTGTGTTCTGAATGAATCAAGAATGGACTGCGCTTTCCACAATTCTCTCTTGTTCTTCAGCCCATACTTAAACACGAGCTCATTTTCAAAATCAATTCTTGTCTTGTCCCACGGATGCCTTGGTGTCGAATATGTCTTCTTTTTGAACTTTGGATCCCCCATTCAATCACTCCTTATCCTTCGTCTGTGGTGCAGACTCCTTCTTCTTTATGACTCCAACGGCAAGTCCCTTTCTGCCGTTTGACCTTGTCCTCTGCCCTCTCACCTTATGGCCGGATTCATGCCTTATGCCTTTATATGACTTTATTTTCTTCATGTAATTTATGTCGTCCTGCAACTGTATTTCAAGATCATTGGAAACGAGGTTCAGGTTTTTGCCTGTAACAATTTCATTCCTGTGGTTGAGAAGCCACACCGGCATATCTTTGTATTCCTTTGCCTCAACGTAATTCTTCAGAATTTCAATATTATCCTCTCCAAGTGCCCCTATCTTTTTACTTGGGTCTATTCCGAGCTTTCTTGAAACAATCTCAGCCAGCCTCATACCTATTCCCTTAAGGTTAGAAAGTGCAAGCTTAACAGGCTGTTCGCCGTCAAGATCCCTGTTACCTATCCTGACTATGTAAAGAATGTTCTCCTTCTCATCTTCCTTTGGTTTTTTCTGCTCCTTCTTTTCTTTTTTCTCTTTCTTGGGCTTAGGCTCCTTTTTCTCGGAAGTTTCCTTAGGCTTCACTACATCTTCCTTCTTCCCAGCCTCTTCTTTCAATTCCCCTTGCGGTTCCTTGGAAACATTATCCTTCTTTGCCATGTTGATCTTTCTCTGCGATTTAGGTCTATGGGAATTAAGAACTACTTAAAAGATTATTCGCTTAGGTCAGGGGATTCATGTCTGGAAAGACCAAAGTCATATGGTTTAGATTGCCAATATAATATTTCACAATAAGCCTTCATATTTTTTACTTGAACAGTGTGAAATTAACGTGGTCTCCCTGGACATCCAGTATTCCAAACCTGGCACCTGCATCTATCCACCCATATGCATAATTCACTGCAGAGAGGCATCTAACATAGTCTCCCTTTTCAAAGAAGAAATGGGCGTCCGATATATATCCTGTTATCATTTTCATATAGTCACGCGATATGGTTTCGATAAAGGAATCCTTTGGACCGTATTCGCGAACTTTTTCAATGGCAGAATCGGCCATCGCAAGATACCTCGTGCAGATCTCCTTCAGATCATGGTTCATCGTAGTCCATTACGGCACGTTAAAAAAATATGATGTAATCACTGAAGGATGCATGCGCATTTCAAAAGATATAAATACATTCTCAAGATGAGAATCAAAGGATGAATAATAAATTTAAAAGAAAAAACACAAACTATTGGCAAAAAGTGGACAATTCACAACCGAGATCCAAGAAACTTGATATGAGGAGGACCGAAGAGTTCCAGTTTCTGCTTTCTAAGGCTGTTGAAAGCCTTCCTGAGAGTCTCAGGGGTGCCATAAAGGGAGGCATTTATTCTCTTGCATCAAGAAAGGGAACGAAGGAAGCGAAGGAGTACATTGTACAGAAGCATAGTGAAGGGATAATTGACTCAAATCTTGAGAAAAAACTCATAGATCTGATATTTGACTACAGTAAATACAGTTGATTCGGATGTCTGTCAAATTCTTTCCGTTTTATGGTACAGAAAGGGAATTTCTCAGTGGATTTTCCTCCGAGGCTTTAGACACTATAACCGTTGATAAATATGACTCCGTTCTTGCTGTAACGATTTCAGGATATCAGCAAATATTCCGTCTTTCAGCAGGAATTTCAGATCAGATTAGCGATAAGCTTGCAGAGAAAAAGATAAAATACAGTATTCTTAAAATGGACGCCTCCAGGTTCATGCCTGAATCTGTTCGCAATATGTTCTCAGATAATCCAAGCCATCTTGACATAACCAGACGTAACATAATTGAAATGGTTGATACAGCAATATTTACCTTTCTTAAAACCCTGCCATCTGTGAGAACAGATAGCTCTGAAATAGATTCTATATTCAAGGCAAAGCATGATCTTTTACTTGGGATGATCCCGGAGCTTGAAAAGGGATGGCGTGATCTATGTGAAGCGACGGCCGATGAGATAAGAAAGATGGCAAACGGAAAGTTGGCTGTTGTTATAAATCTTGAAATGCGCTACGCTCTTGAACCGAAATTTGAATAGACCGTCATATATTTATACGGTTCTGCCATAAACCGGTTTGCATGACAATATTTCAGGGTAGAGGTCACAGAAAGCCTTCAGGTGGCAAACTCCGAAGATCAAGGATTAAGAGAAGATATGAACTCGGAAGAGAGGCAACCCTTACCAGGATAGGACCTAATGCAACCAAAAAGCTGAAAACCATGGGAGGAAACTACAAGACAATTGTGATGAGAACTGATACCTTAAATCTTTTAAATCCAAAGGACAGATCAAGCAGTAAGGTGAAGATAATCACAGTGAAGTCAAACCCAGCAAATTCCCATTACGTTCAGAGGAATATAATGAACAAAGGAACAATAGTTCAGACAGAAAAAGGGCTTGCAAAAATAACTTCCAGACCTGGACAGGAAGGAGCCATAAACGCAGTACTTATAGAATGAAGATAATCCTTTTCCCAGAGTATTTTGATCCGAAGATTACAAGAAAAATGGGCCGTAGAATCAAAAAGGTTTCTATAAAAACCTATGATCCAGAGGTGCTCAGGCAGATATTCAGGGATATGAACATACGCTTCACAGAAAGAAGTGCCAGATATCCAAGGACACCGTGGAAACAGTCCTCAATATTTGAAATAGACGCAGATGTTGGCAAGAGCACGGTCATTAAGATGGTCGAGAGAAAGCTGGAGCAGTTATGACCTTTTCTTCAAGCTCTCTCTCTTCTTAGTTCTGTAATATGTAAGTGGATGCTTCATCCATTCCTGTGCACACAAAGCATCATCACCCTTATAGCAAAGATGGTTTGACTGCAGGGTTTCGCACTTTGGAGGAGAATATTTAGTTCCAGAAGTTTTACCAGTTATGTGATTCACCTGGTACTCCGTAATGCTTTCGTTGAAATCCGGTGCAGTCCTGAATATTTCCATTATCTTTTCATTTGGCATTCCAACAGCCCGAAGAAAACTCACAAGGGTAAGTCTTGCAAGATGAGGTATGTTTACACCATCTGAAACCTGCCTTATGTATTCTCTTATGCATGGGGGGAACTTGTCCGAATCCACCGCCCCAAAACCGAAATCAATTTTTCCAAGTGTCTTCGTATAAATATCCTTAATTTTTTCCATGTCTACGGAATAGCTTTTTGTGAGGCTTATGACCTCCTCAAGTGGGATTTTTTCATAGTATAGTCTCATCCTGCTGTAAAAATGTTCCCTGAGAACTTTAAGAGCATGATCTTTGTCCAGAAAAACCCTGCCTGAACGAAGATCCTGATATATAAGATGATACGTTGACCCTGAAATTTTCCCGGCAATGGAGACATAGTCCTTTAAGGATACTGAGATCAGGTCATCGTTTGCGTCTAATTCTGCTTCAAGACCCAGTGAGTTCAGTGCGCTCTCAAGATCCTCCATGTTCATTCTCTGTCCTTCTTCTTCTGCCACCCTTCTGAAATGAATCATTATTCTGTTCGAAAGGACTGGTTCAGAAATGCCTTTCAAAAAAATTAAGACAATCGGCAGCAGTTTTGCGTTGATCCTGTGCCAGGATCTTTTCTCCTTCGGATCTCTCAAATATTTAGAGATGAACTCTACGGCCTCTTTAATGGTGTTAATATCATCGCTAAGAAACGACGTAAATATTTTTTTGTTCTCTTCAAAGTCGAAGAGTGACTTCAGAAATATTTTACCGGTGTTTTGTGGCATCATGATATTTCTATCAATTCCCTTGAACCTTTGGTAATGCGCTCAAATCCGTCCTTTTTCACGATGACGTCATCCTCGATTCTAACGCCTCCAAAGTTCGGAACGTATATGCCTGGCTCAACGGTGACCACCATATTCTCCTTCAGTGGCATGTCATAGCCTGGGCTAAGAGCAGGGTGATCATGTACCTCCATTCCCACCCCGTGACCGAGAGAATGTATAAACCTGCCCTTGTACTTTGTCGAGTCTATCACATCCCTGGCAATCTTGTCTATTTCTTTGCCATTGACGTTTGCCCTTATGGCATTCATGGCCTTTTCCTGAGCCTCCTTAACAATACCGTATATCTCTTTCTGCTCCTCTGAAGCTTTTCCAAATACCAGGGTTCTTGTAATATCCGAACAGTATCTGTGATAAAGCGCACCGAAGTCCATCAGTACATACTCATTTCTCTTGAGCTTTCTGTTTGAAGGAGTATAGTGCGGAAGTGCGGAATTTGGTCCAAAGGCAATTATCGTACTGAAGGAAGGCTCGCTCGCCCCAAGCCTGAGCATTTCATAAACCAGCCTGGAAGAGAGTTCCGTCTCGGTTATTCCCTCCTTTATGTATTGTGTCACATTCTCAAAAGCCTCGCTTGCAATCTTTGCGGCTTCCCTGAGAAGTTTCAGTTCATCTGGGGTCTTTATCTTTCTTGCTTCGCCTATGGATACGGAAACATCTACGAACCTTTTGTCCGGCATCATTTTTACGAGATCTGTGTAATCGGCTAGGGTAATTCCGCTGTAATTGAGCCCAACAACTTCCACTTCTTGAAGCACTGATCTCAAGGCCTTCTCAATGTCTTTTCTTGAATTTATAACTATAACTTCTAGTCCAGTTGCTCTGGCTGCCTGCTCTTCCAGTTCACCAGTAACTATTTTTATTCCATCTGGCCTGACTATAAGGAATGATCCTTCAAACATTCCGTCCTTTACCTGTGTCAGGTAGAAGAAATTGTTATCAACAACATTTCCACCCTTGTTGTAGATGATTATTGTATCAACCTCTCTTGCGTAATCAAAAATATGCTTAACATCCATAAATACGTAAATGGCATTTCCTATTATTACTTTGTACCTTCTGAAGCAGATACATTAAGATATTAATAGGAAAGGCATTCACATGCAGTTGCTCATCACTGAAACTTTCCACAGCATACAGGGCGAGGGTCCCTTTTCAGGAATACCCATGTTCTTTGTCAGAACAAACCGATGCAATCTCAGATGTTCCTGGTGTGATTCCAAGTATACATTCACTGGTGGTACGGAGGTCCCGCTCGACAGTATTACAGAATCAGCTATTTCTGCCTGGGAATCATGGATATGCTTCACAGGTGGCGAGCCCCTCATACAGGCTGAAGCTGAAGACTTTCTGAAACGTGTTACAGGAGCAGGGAAGATGGTCCTTGTGGAGACTTCCGGAAGCATAGATATCGGTAAGCTTCGCAACATTGGTAATCTAGTATTTGACATGGACATCAAAACCCCGTCTTCTGGAGAATCTGATTCTTTTGTGACTTCCAATCTAAAGAGGCTGAGACGCCCGGATTATCTCAAATTTGTCATTGCTGATGAGACTGATTATGTTTTTTCAAGAGCAAAACTTGTGGACATTCCAGCTGGAATTGATGTGATATTTCAGCCATGCTACGACACTGACTCCAGATGGCTGGCTGAAATGGTTATAAGGGATCACCTGAATGTGCGTGTGATGATACAGCTTCACAAGGCAATATGGGGTGATCGGCCTGGAGTATGATTCAGACGTTGTTCTGAATGGCAGATTCTATTATCAGGGAAAATTTCAGGATCTATCCGTTTCGGTATCTCAGGGTATTATCACCAGGATTGGGAAGTTCTTGAAAGCTGAGCGCATCGTGCATCTTCCTCATGCAGTGCTGCCTGCGTCCACAGACACACATGTCCATTTCCGGGATCCTGGAGAGACCGATAAGGAAGATTTCAGAAGCGGTACAACTTCAGCAATATACGGTGGTACCACTACCGTGTTTGATATGCCGAACAACCGAGTGCCTGTAACGGATTATGAAGCTTTCGAAAGCAAACTTTCGGCGATAAGCGGGAAGGCTTATGCAGATTTCGGCCTTTATTCTCTTTTCACCGGATCAAATAAGGATCTCCTGGACAAACGAACTTCGGGGCTCAAAATATTCATGGGTGGAAGCACAAATGCTGCGGCTATTGGAGACCTTGACATGGTTGCAACGGATTTTCTCAGAAACTATGAAAATCCAGTTGTTTTTCATGCGGAAGACGCCTCGTGTCTTTCGGCTCACTCGATGGAAGAACACGATTGCAGGGATCACAATATGGCAAGACCCATTGAGTGCGAACAGAAGGCGATTGAGAAGGCCGTTTCGTTCCGGCTGAAGAAGGGCGTTATTGCACATCTTTCCTTCCCATATGATATTCAAACAAACTACCTGTTTGAGGTCACGCCGCACCATCTCCTGCTTAACGACGAATCCGTGAATGATCAGTGGGGAAAAGTAAATCCCCCGCTGAGAGACCGTGGCACTCAGGAAAAACTCCTTGCGCTTTTCCTGGCAGGGAAGTTCAGCCTGCTGACTTCAGATCACGCCCCTCATTCCTACGAAAACAAGGAAGATTTTGAGCATGCAGCCTCCGGGATCATAGGGGTGGAAACCAGAATACCGCTGATGCTCAGTCTAGTGAAAAGGAAGATCCTTTCTATGGATCTGTTCCTGAAGACAGCGTGTTCAAATCCTGCTGCGCTTTTTGGTCTAAGAAAGGGAATGCTTCAGGTTGGATACTCCGCTGATTTTATGTGCGTTGATTTCTCGTCTGAGAAACCGATAGATCAGGATCGACTCCATTCCAAGGTTACTGTAACCCCTTTTAATGGTTACAGCGCCATCTTTCCCTCCGATGTGGTCATGAGAGGAGAAACAGTGCTTGAAAAATATGAACTGATAGAAGATCATCTTGGAAGGTTCATCTCTAATGACAGGAAATAGGAGAAAAATCAGATCGGTGAGAGATAAGGAACTGGCAATGCGGATTGCCAGAGATCGAATAATGGGGCTCTACAGTTTATCCTGCTCAACAGACCGTGCAGATCTGGCCAGAAGGTACTTGGAAATAATGCAGAGGATTTCAGAGAGGATGGATATAACGCTTCCAAGGGAAATTAAAAGAATGTACTGCAAGAAATGTTTTTCTCCACATTCAAGAGAATCCACAATTCGGCTTAAGAATGGGATTATTATAATAGAGTGTCGCCACTGTGGCGCTGTGAGAAGAATTCCATACCGTTAATCCGTAGTTGTCTCAATATGAAACATTACTTTGAAGCCTTCCATTGCAGCCTGAATTTTATCTGCAAACCATATGGAATCTTCTGCAGAAGCATTTTTCCCCCATTCATAGACCATATCGTGCTCCCCAATAATGGGTTTGAACCCAAGTGACCTGAGTCTGTTTATTATTTCGCTTGGTTTTGCACCTTCACTGGAGAAAGTTACGTCTAGATAGGTCTTCATATAGATTGGCTGACGATTGCTCCTCACTATTAATTTTTTTTCATCGATTACGGCTGCCGGAGTTCATTCGTAAACCACAGATGTGCTTTTTGTATCCTCTTTTCACTAGTGACTTTAGAAAACACCTGAGGATTATCGTGACAGTTTTGACGGCCACCAGTTATACTTTTCCATTATTGTCATTATTGCTGGTACGAGAAACGGCCAACTGAGGAAAGTATCTATAAGTATTCCAAGCGCAAGTCCCACACCAATTTCAGAAAGTATTGGGAAGTTAGCGAAGTTCAGAGCAAAGAATGTGACGAAGAGAATGCTGCCCAAAGCTATAATCACCCCTCCATTCTCTGAAACGCTGGTTCTGATGGCTTTGTCTGTTGATGATCCCTTTATTACTTCCTCCCTTACCCTTGTTATCATGAAAATGTCATAGTCAAGCCCCACCGCAAGAAGGGTGACAAAAACGAACATAGGCAGGAATATTATAATTGGAAGCGAAAGTATGTAGAAGAAATATATGTATGTGATTACCAGTGAAAATATGACCATAGCCAGCACCATCAAGATCAATCTTATTGGTGTGAATATTGAGCTTAATTGAATGAAAAGTATTATCATGACGGTTATGACAATGATTGGCACAATTTCGTTGAATGCTGAATGGCTGTAGGTGTTTGCATCTGAGATTCCCTGTGATAGTCCGCCATTATAGTACTTGTAACCTTGTTCAGATGAAAGTTTCGCGAGAATTGTGTTAAGGTGAGGCATGGCTGTGGTAACATATGGCGAATATGCCAGAGCAGAGGGCTGATAGTATATTATTGCATAGTTAGAACTGTTACCAAAATACGATAGAATCTGCGCTGTGTACGGGTTGCTGTAATAGTTACGATCAGATGCTGAAACATTTGAAAGATTCCAGTTCTGATAATAGCCAAAAGGATAAGTGGGGCCAAATACCTGAGATATCTGTGGCTGTAACAGCAACAGATTGGAGAGCTGATTGATTTCCCCCATTTCTGTGTTGTTGTACGTAATGTTCCCGGAAACGTTCTGGAATATTGGGCTTGGCATTTCCACTATAACATAGTCTCTTTCGAAGAAGTCTCCATGAAATGATGCATTTACCGCTTCCAGAGCCTGTGTACTGCTATTTTGAGGTAAAAGGGCAAAGAGATCGAGACCAGCAGGCGTTATCATATATATGTATATCCCTATAAGCGATATTACGACAAATATAGCAAGGAACTTATATTTGTTTGTAGTGACAAAACTACCAATTTTTGCCATCTCCTTTTCAGCAGGCGCATGCTTCATGTTAGCAGGTTTTGAGGGCCAGAACAGCCGGTCTCCAAATATTTTCAGCAATGCTATAAGAAACGTGTTGGCAAGCAGTATTGTAACGGACACTCCGATTGCATTGGTGATACCAGAGTCGCTGAACAGAGGAACGTTTGCAAGCCACAGTATCAGATACGATACAGCAACTGTGAGACCCGATGTGAACACCGCATGGCCTGCCCATTCTCCAGCGTTTTCAACGGGTGTCTCGCTGCCAACGCGTACTTCTCTCCTGTATCTTGACATTATGTAGACAACATAATCTGAGGTTATCCCGAGCAAAAGTATGAGCAGTAGGGTAGGTGTGATAAACGATGCCTCAGAATGAAACAGTTTATCATATATCAGATAGCTGAGCCCCATAGATATAACAGCAGAGATACCGAATATCATCAGAGGGATAACAGCGGCGATTGGTGATCGGAAAAAAATACCCACTATTATGACGGAAAGGAGTATTCCTATCACAAGGGCAGTGACCAGTCCTGAAGTGGACTGCTGCTCGTACTCCGCGCTTGAGGCACTGGAACCGGCAACGTAGAAATTGCTTCCGGATATATTCTTCGAATACGGACTCGTGAATGCAGATACTGAATTAACAGTCCCGATCCCAAAGTTTTTGCTGAACGTTGCTTCAGTTATTGTGGTTGAGTTATCATACCCTACGAACTGGTGAAATACAAACCAGCTGGGCAGGATTGGATATGAGGTAAAATTGCTATAATAGAGCGTTGATAGTGCTATCTCAGAGGTAGAATTGCTGTTACCATAGAGATATTCCAGATATCCCTGTATATACAACTTGTTAATCTTCACTTCCGGGTTAACAGAAAATATGCCAGGTAGAGAATCAGAAAGGATCCTGGATGAATTCGCAGCGATCACCTGAGAGGGTTGATCTGACAGGTTGAATGAATCGTATGAGAATGAAAATGCACTGATCTGAAGGTGAAGATTGGCTAGTACTGATAGAGTTGCCGGGCTTTGAGAAATGAAAAGTATTGCAAGCGATCTTATAATACCAGATCTTTGAGCAGTATTTGAAAAATCATAGAGAGTAATATTCTCGGCAACCGATCTGGCTATATTATACTCAGTATAATTTTGGGTTTCCAGCGATCTTGAAAATTGCGAATTTGATAGAGTCAGGTTGACGGCGATATTCATTGCTGAAAATCCATCCTTAAGAGAATTTGGGCCAAGCGTACTGTTCCATGCTGCGGAGAAGTTATCTAAGTAGGATAACTGCATGTAACTTGTGGAATTGACAAAACTATTTCTTGTCTGATTATATGCGAATGAATTGCTTTGACTGAATGAATGCCCAGACTTATTGTAGGCAATAAATTCTTCTAGGTAAAAAAGTGGCATGCCAAGGATCATATACGAAGTTGAATTGAATACCGGAATCAGGTAATGCAGTTGTTTGCTTATACCAAGCATAATGCTGACAGTACTGTTTTGTAGAGTCCTTATCTTGGCTGTTATATTATTCAGGAGGTCCTGCTCAACAGTCAATATACTCTCAATTCCGCTGAAACCTAAGCTTTTACCTTTGAAATAATTGATAAGCCCATTCTGGAGCTTTATCAACTGATCAACCACCTTCTGGCTGTCCACATTTGTCCCTGTGGAAACAATTACAATACCATTGCCGTTCGCCGCTGATTTGCCAAACTGCTGTGAAAATGTCAGGTTTGAATAGTAAGTCTCAGAGCCCTTTGTTATCAAGCTGTTGGCGAAATTGAAGCTTGTATTGCTTATGAATGCGAGCGCAAATGGAGCTAAGATCAGGAAGAGGAGTATCCAGATCACTATGATCTTTTTTCTGTTTTTTACTGAGAATTTTGCCAGGCCCCTAAACTGTTTTTCAAACATCGGCTCTGCCCGTGATGGAATTAAACCTAAAAACCTTTATTCCGTCCCTAGATGCATATCACATGCCTTATGTCAGCGAATTTGCTTCGTTTGATCTTCCATCTTATTTCTATTCCCTCGTGAGACAGATTCCTGTAAATAAAGTCAGCACTTACATGGATCTTGCCATTGCTCTTGGCGATACCATTGCGGCGAGAGCGGTTGGTAAGATGCTTTCCGAGAACCCTGAACCAGACATAACCGAATGTTTCAGAATAATCCATTCTGATGGCAGTGTTGGAAATTATACCCATCCCCTTGGAACAGAGGAGAAGATTAGAAGGTTGGTTGCCTGCGGAATAAAAGTTGAGGATGAGCACGTTATGGACTTCGAAAAATTAAGATTCACAGAATTTAAAACTGAATTTCCGCTAAAGAGGATTGCTGCCGAACAGTCCCGTATGTCTAAGGAATTCGTGTCGGAATATCCAGGCAGTGACTCTTTCGGTGCCGTTGACGTGTCATATTACGGAAACGACGCGGTTGCAGCCTTTGTATGGCGTGAAGGGAATGAGATCATGGCCAGATTTGCAAGATCGCACGTAACTTTTCCATATATACCGACATATCTATCGTACAGAGAAGGCGAGATAATGAAACGTGCCATAGGAAATTTTGACGGTACAGTCCTCGTTGACGGCCATGGAATATATCATCCCAGATTCTGTGGCCTGGCCTGCTACATCGGCATCACTGCAGGAATTCCCACGATTGGAGTCGGCAAGAGTAAGCTCAAGGGCAATATTTCTGGGAAATATATCATGATTGGAGACAGAAAAGTGGCTATGATTCACAAGGGAAGATTTCTAAGCCCTGGAAACCGAATAGATCTTCTGGATATTGAAAAGATCGTCGGTCATGATGATACTGTGTTAAAACTGACTGACGAAGCACATAAAGCCGCAACTCACTTCAAAAACACTGCGATAAAGAAAGAGTAATTAAGCAGTCAAAAACATCGCACCCTTACATTAACTTCTTAGTTGACAATCAGTTCTGTTTGTTAGCAAAGCCTGCCTGGTATCAACTAATAGAACACTAAATTCCGTTTAGCAATAACTTTGCATGCTGATTCTATTTTATAATCCTCGTATGATGACGAACTAATTGGTATTTCATCTATAAATTTATAATTGGAATAAAGCATTCCGACCAGAGGCGGAGGTTGTCGAGCTAGGTTAAAGGCGATGGATTCAGGGTCCATTCCCGTAGGGGTCCGCCGGTTCAAATCCGGCCCTCCGCATTTTTCATTATCAGAGATAAAGTCAGTTAGATTTGGTTTCATGTCTACGGTTCATCATTTCTTAAGGCATTTTTGAAATCTATATCATAGAAGTGATCTGCTCCACCAGAATTCAGCAAATATCAGGATCCAGAACACAAGAAAACAACGATAAGGCTGTGCCAGTACTGGTGGTATTTAACCTCAACCTAAGCCAGATAAAGTGCAATAGGAGATGATATAATCGCACCTGGTACGACCTCTAAAATTATTTTAGTACTTCGGCTAACCACATTTTCACCTTCATAGTCTCACATTTATCTTTTTATATATTTTAGAGTCATTTACAAAAGACCGATCGTTATATCAGGGTTCTGCGCGGATGGATTCCTAATTCCTCAACTAGAACTGTGAAAAGAGAGCTAAAGACCTCCTGACTAACCATACCAGGAGCGGAACAGACTCGTATTCTGAGCTTTAGTAATCTCGGAAATTAAATTTCCGAGTCTACTAAAGTAATATTTAGCTGAAACCTGTAGCCTGTTCGTATTAGCATAACATGCTTCTGAACAAGGCAGGTTAACGGATTTGGTACCATTGCTTGAGTATCTACATTAACGCAACTTCTAATGACCAACTCAGTGCTGCAAGCCTGAAAGGCATGATCAATGATTCTCTGTCTGATTCAATTTCTTGCTGAGAACTGGCATTAGGCATGCAGTACTTGCTGGAGTAGTTATTTATGCATAAATCTGGGAATTTCAACCAAATTTTAATCATTCTGGAAATCAGGAATGGGTTTATTTCCATAATGTCGAAAACCTTTGCTGTCCTATGTGTTCATCCTGATTCAAAGAGAGGCGTTATACGGCTTTTCGCATTTGATGTCCCTTACGTATAGAAGATTTGCATAGTCTAGGATATGAAGATTTTCAAAAACGTAATGAAATCCATTCTTATGACCACATAATATCACGTGAGAAATTGTAGATAAATCAGAGCATTTACTCCAGGCCCATCTGCAGAAACCTTCTGATTTCTTCGCTGTGCATTCTATATGGCATCCGGAAAAGGAATCGAATGGGTTGGGCTTTGCACCTAAAGTCAAACTTGCACATAAATAATGAAAGCTGAATCTATATCCTTTTAAAAAATGCACTTTTAAGTGCAAAGCCAATGGGTTGTACTGTGTTGAATAATTCTAAATATTGAAAATATAAGTTAGATCATAGATTGTATACATGGTTGAATAAAATTGGATGGTTTAGACAGTTTTGTCTGAGAAAGTTTCAACTGGATCGACTATTGTATAACCATCCTTATCGGAAACCTGCTGTTCAGAGGGAGGGTTGGTAAGGTAATTCGGGATGTTCTCGTTCAGCCTCTTAGTGAAACTTGGAATTACACGGTTCTCTATGAAAACTCCGGTAGGGATTTTCTCATCCCACTCAAGTGCCCTTTCACCCGCAATTCTGTATTTTTCCATGGGATCTTTTGTTGCTTCTGTGATCACAGGATCCCAGCCCTTCTCATCCTCAAGCTTATAGACCTTCTTCCTGTAAAACTCCATGGTGTTTATGTTGTTGTATGTCGGGCATGGCTGAAGAACATCAATCAGCGATGATCCGTCGTTCATCAAAGCTCTCTTAATGATTTCCTTCAGCTGTTTTGTATCGAACGAAAAACCTCTTGCAACAAATGAATAACCTGCGGCTATTGCCAAGGCGACAGGGTTTACTTTGTTGTATATGTTTGGTCTGGTCAGGCTTTTTGTCTGCATGCCAAGAGGCATGGTGGGTGCCGCCTGTCCCTTGGTGAGTCCGTAAACTTCGTTATCGAAGAGTATTATTGTCAGGCCTGTGTTTCTTCTCCCCTCTGCCACAAAATGCCCTGCTCCGATACTCAAAAGATCACCATCACCTCCGGTGACAAGTACTTTCAGCTTAGGATTGGCGAGCTTGACTCCAGTAGCGTAAGGAATGGATCTACCGTGCAGCGTGTGTGCGCCTGCAAGATTTATGTAATGAGGGGTTTTTCCTGAGCAGCCTATCCCAGAGATCACAACTGCATCGTTCGGTCCGTAGTTCATTTCCGAAAGGGCCTGGGTTATAGCCGTGAGTATTCCGAAATCGCCGCAGCCAGGGCACCAGTCGATAGCTAGATCTGTTCTGAAATTATGCGCCATTTGTCAACACCACTTTTTTTATTCCATTCTTTACTATATTTTCAACAGCTTCCACTATTTCGTCCACAGTAACATGCCTCCCGTTGTATTTTAATATCCTTCTTTCAATGTCTATTCCAGTATTCATCCTTATCACCTGAGCAGCCTGCCCAAGCATGTTGCTCTCTATCATTATGTTAAGTTTTGATTCACCGAGAATCTTTGACACAAATTCTGAAGGAAATGGATTGAACATCTTCAGATAGAGAATTTTGCACCTTATCCCCTTTTTCATGAGTTCGGCAGAAGCTTCTATACAAGGTCCCTTCTGGCTTCCCCAAGTGACAAGAGTTACATCATTTGAGGAATCTCCTATCAATGTTGCCTTGTCCTCAATTGGTATCTCATTGCTGGCAGTCTCAAGTTTCCTGAATCTCTTTTCCATCTGCCTGTCTCTCATCACCGGATCTTCAGTGACGTGCCCAAGTTCATCATGCTCGTCTCCAGTGAGCCAGAATATCTGCTTTCCGAATCTTCCCATCGGAGATATGCCATTTTCAGTATCAAGAGTGTATCTGAAGTAGGTTCCTTTTTCAGAGACATTCTCCCTGTTGTAAATCTTAACAGCCTTTACATCTATGGTATCAACAACCTCCGTGGTATTTGCCAGATTCTTGTCAATCAGGTGAATGACAGGAAGCTGGTATTTCTGGGCATAATTAAGCGCCTTAACTGAATCATATATGCACTCGGGAACATCTCCTGAGGAAAGAACTATTCTCGGGAATTCCCCGTGACCTGTATTCAGTGCAAACAGAAGATCTGCCTGCCCATTTCTTGTCGGCAGGCCAGTGCTGGGGCCTCCGCGCTGATAAAAGGTTACAACAAGGGGTATCTCATCCATACCTGCAAAGGAAATGGCCTCTGCCATTAATGAAAAACCTGGACCGCTGGTCGCTGTTGCGCTCCTCGCGCCTGTAAGTGCTGCACCTGAAGCCATAGCAATTGCGGATATCTCATCTTCAGTCTGTACGACGGCCACCCCGCCTTTACCCAGCGTTTCATTCTCCTCATTTATCCATCGTATGGCCTCATGTTCCTCAAGAATTGTGCTCTCGTCGCTTGCAGGGGTAATTGGGTAGTAGGTCTGAAACCTAAGGCCTCCCATTAGCTTCCCAATTGCTGCCCCATCGTTACCTGTTAGAAGCATGCGATTTTTCTTTGCATTTTTCTCAATAGCCTTACCTGCCATCTTATTCTCTTCTGCATATGAGTAAGCCCGGTCAATAACCTCAAGGTTCGGGGTTATTACTTTCTCTTTGTTGCCAAATATGTGCTTAATTGCATCTTTTGTTGAATCAATATCTATCCCTATAATGGAGAGTGTTATTGCTCCCCCAAGGGTATTGAAATATCTTGTGGGAACACCGTCATCAACAGCTTCCCTGACAATCTGCTCAAACGGTATGGGGATCAGAATTCCTCCCCTGGATTTCATGTATTCAAGCATACCCGCAATGTTCTTGCTCAGGTTGTTGCTTTCCAGAAGAGTCTTTATGCGGGCAGCAGTGTCCCTCATGATCATCCTTGCCTGAGAGAGTTCAGAGGACTGGAACGCTGAGTCATATATTATCTTCGTTCCGCTGGCTACGTCTTCAAAATGTTCAAATATCGTATCAGGGTCAAGCGCAACGAGTATGTTTGGAGGATATCTCAACCCATATATCTTCCCGTCCATGGCTCTTAGATGAACGTAGCTGTGCCTTCCCTTAATGTTGGAATGGAATTCCCTTGTGGACAGAACTTCAAACCCTGAGAATGCGAAGGCCCTGCTCAGCAGCGCCGCAGAAGTATCAATCCCTCCACCCTGTGGACCTCCGATAATAATATTCACATCCAGTTTAGACATATGAAGCAGGGATTGCTTACCATTTAAAATAGTTTATAGAATATGCTCTATCCTTTTTCAACATCCTTCTATTTACCCCACTCTCATTTCCTGACAAATACGATGGTCTGATACTTTCAATTCCCCGCATGGCCACTAAGATAACTTCATCGGGCGCTTCATTCATCTTTTGCTCCGAGTCTGAGCATAATGCTCGAACTGCGGGTGATAAAGAATGCCATGAATAACGCGACAAGAATAAATGAGAGAAGCACGGCTTCTGTATTATTTTTCAGGAGAGCAACGATAGTTGCAGCCAGGACAAGACCGGTGAATATTACCATTACCGTGTTGAGACGCCTCTGCTCCTGTATAAGAATGTTCGACTTAAGTGCCCCCATCTTTTCCTTAAGATTCATGTAATCCCGATCTATCCCGGCAAGCCGCTTTGCCTTTTCATATTCCATCGAATAACTTGGTGAGATCACATCCAGATCGTAAAATTCCTCGGCATCTTCCACAAGATTGTTTTCCACATCTATTATCGATCCTGCATCCCTTTTCCTTTCTATTTCTCTGTAAAATGAGTATATCATGGATTTCATTGCGGATATCCCCACAGATATCCGAAATCCCCAAAGAAAAGCGAGCTTTACGGAGCTTATTGGAAATACTTCTGATTCCCTCGGCAGTATTGCTATATATCTCATGTTGACAGGATTGAAAAACATGAAATCATTCCGGTAGATCTGCTCACTCTTAATGCTCATCCATTTTATCTTTGACCTGTCTGGTCTTGTGACCGTAGCCACCCTGGGATCGAAACTCTTGTGGTAGGCTACAAGATCCCTTATTTCAGTGTCTTTTGGTTTTTCTTCACCGTAGTTTTCATTTCTTTCAAAAAATTCCTCAACATACTCATACTTAAGCGTATCATCAAGTACAGCTATGGTTATGGACTTAGACACAGATAGCTGCATTTCTATGTTGTCCAGGTTTCCTTCCCTCCCCTCATGCCTCTTCTCCTCTAGAGAGTTGTATACTCTCTTGAATATCACTTTTACCAGATCATCAATCTTCATTCCATCATCTGCAAGTTTTTCAATCTCTCCTGATAGTGTTTTGTCTGCGGAGAGATATTTCACAAGGTCTCCGGAGACTTTGAATCTGCCTTCTTCAAGTGCATAATAGAGTTCCCTGGAACTCACTTTCCTTGGATTGATGAAACTATCATCCGTGGGTATGAGTATTATACTCTCAGTTATTGTTCTCCTGAACCTCCTGCTACCGGGTTTTCTTGTGAAAATAAGGACAGGGACCGCAATAAAACTGCCTAAAAATGATTGAACACCACCGCTGTCTGGTTGGTCTTTGCCTGCAGGAGATATCCTTGCTGGAGGTAACCCGATATTGAAGGATCTCAGAGAATAGCCCCTGGAGAAGACCATGGATCTATTCCTGCCGATAAGAAACAGTATATCATACGCGGCCGCATAATCTGAAGGGTTGATGGCATTTTTCAGACCGCCTTGTGGCGCTATTATATGTTCATTGTAAATTTCCCTGTGGCCTTCTGAAGAACTTATCACAGGCGATATGAAGGATCTATGCCATACAGGGGAGTTCCAGTTCACATTCTCAATATCGTTAAAAGAAAGCGGCTTAATCCAAAGATACCCGGGATCGTATGTGACATAGCTCTTCCCGCTTGAAAATGAAATGCCAGTTGTCTCAGTCTGACCTGTAACCACATCGGTTTTTAAATCAACCATCTCCCTAGAAAATTCCAGTATATTGAGAAGTCTGCTGCCTGAATCGCCAAGGCGATGAAACATTTCATCCAGTGTTTTATCAATTCTCTCTTTGTCAGGGTTCTTCAATGATGTCTCGGAAAATATCCTACTGCGCGTGTTTATTCTGACAGAGTATGAAATGCCTGGAATGCCATTATATCCTACATTTTCAACGCTCCTGTCAGTGGACATCTGATCAGATTAACAACCCTCCTGCCTATAAATTTTTCTTGGCGATATTTATCTGAAATACAGCACTGGAAAATGTGAAATTCAAGAACACGTTTCTCCTGTTCATTTCTAACGCCTGCAACCATCTTTTTAGTATATCCGTCTAGTGTTATACATTTCATTCCTGCTGTGCAGGTTTTCTTATTCCGTAGGTGGAAGTTGTTGAGGAGTTCCACTTATTAATTACTGCAGTAGCTTTTACCTATTCCGGCTCCAAGAGCGATGGATACTTCCCATACCAGGTGGAATATAATAGATAATTCTATTTCATGCTTAGATAAACTTAATTTACGGTACCTTTATATGGTACAATATGAAGACGACAATATCGCATATAAAGGCAGATATCGGAAGCTTGCCAGGACACACGACGGTGTATGAGCCGGTAGTTCAGGAAGTGCAAAAATACGTATCGAAGCATTCAGAGGGGCTGATTTCAGACTTTCACATTTCGCATGTGGGTGACGATATACAGATAACCATGATTCATAACCATGGCATAGATTATCCAGAGGTTCATGAGCTTGCATGGAACGCCTTCAAAGCGGGTACTGAAGTCGCCAAAAAGGCAGGGCTTTATGGGGCAGGACAGGATCTGCTGAAAGATGCTTTCTCTGGCAACATAAAGGGCATGGGGCCTGGCGTTGCGGAGATGGAGATCACAGCCAGGAAGTCAGAACCATTCATCGTATACATGATGGATAAGACTGAACCTGGTGCGTTTAACTTCCCCATATACAAAATGTTTGCCGATCCGTTCAATACCCCAGGACTTGTAATTGACCCAAACATGCATGAGGGTTTCCGCTTTGAGATCTGGGATGTTGTGGAAGCGAAAAAGATCGAGCTTTCAGCACCAGAAAACATGTATGATATTCTTGCAATGATAGGTTCCAAAGGAAAATATGTGATCAAGAGGGTATACACCAAGGAAACTCATGAGAAGCTTCCGGATGAAAATGTGGCTGTCATCACTACAGACAAGCTTTCTTTGATTGCTGGAGAATACGTTGGAAAGGACGATCCTGCTGCGGTAGTGCGCATTCAGTCTGGACTTCCTGCATCCGGTGAATCTCTGGAGGCTTTTTCACACCCGTTTCTCGTTTCCGGGTGGATGAGAGGCTCCTTTAACGGACCCTTGATGCCTGTTGGTATGAAGTATGCGAAGATGACCAGGTTCGACGGACCACCTAGGGTTGTGGCACTTGGTTTTGTACTCAAGGAAGGCAAACTCGCAGGACCAGTAGACATGTTCGACGATCCAGCCTTTGACGGTGCAAGAAAAACTGCTGTTGACGTGGTTGATTATCTCAGGAGGATGGGTCCTTTTGAACCTCACAGGCTTCCTGACTCTGAGATGGAATATACAACGCTGCCCAAGGTGCTTGCTTCTCTTTCGTCCAGGTTTGAACCGATTGACGTTCCGAAGAAGGCAAAGAAGCTGGCTTCTTCAACCAGGGACTACGACTGATCCTGACGGATTAGCCATCACCGTCGGCAAAATACATCATCCTTTTTTCAAGTGGTATCAGCGTATATTTAAATCTTCATTTCTTATCTCATAATGGCAGGAAGTGTGACCTGATTGTCTGTTTCTGGCAAAACAAATGGTGATGAGAGATCCGACTATTACAGAATGCACATTACCGGGTTTAAAGTGAGGGGGTTGAAGATCATAGTGCTTGATCTTCTGGGTGAATCTCCTCTCCGTGGGTCTGAGATAATGAGCCTGATGGAACAGCGCACTATGGGGAGATGGAGGCCAAGCCCGGGTTCCATATATCCATTGCTATCAGATCTTGAACTCAAAGGGCTTGCAGTCAGAAGGAAGGACGGGAGATATGATCTGACTGATCTTGGAAGACAGGAAATCGTTTATTACAAGGATCTGATAAGAAATTTTTCAAGGCCTTCAACCACCAGCGAAATGATTTCTGAAATCGAGTCCTATCTGAGCTTCTTTGAGGATGTACTCGAGAGCCTTGAACCTTACAAAGCGGACCTTGTTAGAATAAGAGAAAGGATTGAAAAGATCATAAAGAAACTGAATGGTAAAAGGAGATCGACTGATTAAATACTACGTCTCAATTAAGGGTGAGTCCATACAACCTGGAGGATTGAATTAAGTTGGCATTCCCGGAAGCTGTTGAAAGAAGACTGAACAAAAAAATATGCATGAGATGCAACGCCAGGAATTCGGTGAAGGCAGAAAGATGTAGAAAATGTGGCTACACTGGTCTGCGAATGAAGGCTAAGGAGAGGCGTGGTGGGCAGTAAACGAACGATCAAAGGTTTACGGCAGCAGTCCTAAGAATGGAAGGTACTAACTGCGAAGATGAAGCATACAGAGGTTTTCTGGCTGCCAGTATGCTTCCGGAATTCGTTCATGTAAATGAACTCGACAGAGGCACAAAAAGGCTTGAGGATTATGATAGCTTATTCATACCTGGGGGTTTTTCCGCAGGCGATTACATAAGAGCGGGCGCCCTTTTTGCCGCAAGGCTTGAAAGACACAGGCGATCCCTCGAGAAATTTGCAGATGAAGGGAAGCCGATTATAGGGATATGTAATGGTTTTCAGGTTCTCACAGAGCTTGGGTTCCTCCCGGGAATTAATGGGAACGAAACCAGGGAGGCTTCACTGACGCTCAATCTGTCATCCAGGTTCGAATGCAGGGATGTCTTTTTGAAGGTTGAAAGATCTGCCACAGGGCTTCTTAACCAGTATACCACTGACGAGGTTGTTCTTTCAACTGTTGCACACAGTGAGGGCAGACTTGTATTTCTCAATGAAGATACAGCTCAGGATGTGGTGAATAAAAAAATGGTCATTCTCAGGTATTCCGATATGACAGGCGGCATGGCGGGATATCCATGGAACCCTAACGGTTCATATGATAACATAGCCGGAATATCAAATCCTTCTGGAAACGTGATAGGAATGATGCCCCATCCTGAAAGAAAACTGTTCCAGTCTTCAGGTCCTGAGGGAAAACATGTGCTCGGGAAGGGGTTCTTCGACTCCATTAGAACTTATCTGGAAAACGTTTAGATTCCATCGTCTGGAAGTTTAAGAATTTTCCTTATAACGGATCTTGCTTCTCTCCTGAAATGCTCCAGTGTAGTGTTGTTCACCATCATTATGTCTGAAAGAGCTATGGCTTTGCCTATTCCCCACTTGAGCTCTCTTTCATCTCTGGATATGAGCTCCTCAAGAGAATGAACATCATCGCTTCTGTTTCTCTTCATTATCCTTTCAAGTCTCTGCCGCCTGTTGGCAAAAATTGCTATCAGATAGCATCTCTCGCTTCCCAGCTCGTTCTGAAAATACTCAAGCTCCTCGTAGTTCCTGAGCCCGTCTATTACGATCCGCTTTTCCCTGCTTTCTATCAACGTTCTTCTGGCCCATATATCCATTCCGTATGCGGATCTTTCAGATGTTGCAAACCTGCCTATTTCAACATCACTGATCTCTATGTTTTTCATGGCAGCGTATTTGCGCACTGCATCACCCATGTGCAGATCGGTGAATCCCATTTCTTTGCATACGCCTATGAACTCATCTTTGCCAGCCCCAGGCATACCGGTTACAACTAACAGAATCTCGGGATCAGCCAAATAAAAACCCCATCCCCTGATCTGCCCTGTCTTCCTCTTCCTTTATCTCCTTCATTATCTTTTCTGTCTTTTCTCTGTCGAGTTCCTTCCCTTTTCCGCCAATAATGCCGGAGGCAATCCTTAATGCATCCTCGCTCCCCTCGATTATAAGAAGCAGAGAATCCGTATCAAAACCATACTGGGCTCCGTCCTTGGTTATAATTGTCTGTCTTCCGACCTTGTCATCTGAACTTACCGCATCTATTATGGATCGATCTGATTTCTTTAGCAGGAATGCACTAAACATATCAGTATCGGGAAAGTGATGCTGACTTAAATAGAATTCTGTCAGGAAAGATGATATTCTATTTCCGTAATGTATCGGAACACTTTTCTGTCCATTTCCGGAACGTTCTCCGGTAGACCTTCATTATCCGGTTCGAACATATGCATATAGGGTAAATTGTGATCGCCGATAGTGATACACATAACCCTTTTTGTGTGCGCAGAAAGGCCAACAATGGAAAGCGCCCTGTCTATCTGCCTGTTTCCTGAAAGCATCATCGCAACTATAGATGACAAACTCTTAACCCTTGATCCGCTGTCATGGAAAAACAACGATCTCTGCAGTGCAATTTCAACCTGATTCCTGCTCACGAGTTTGTCCGTGTCAAAGTACATTATGTTATCAGGATCTGTGGTGACCAGATGCCTGATATCATCCAATGTGAGGGTACCTTTGACCTTTAAATAATGAATGCTATGCGGCGTTTGTACCCTTCTTTCCAACGGTCCCGCCCTTTCCTGTGGTGAAGAGATCTGCAATTCTGCCCAAAAACTTCTGTCTTTCCGGCGTTGATTCCAGAGCAATTTCAAGAACCTCCTTTATGTTTTCAACCGGAATTATCTGTATCTTGTTGATATGACTTTCATCCAGTATAATGTCCCCGAAGTTGGAGGCGGGCACTATTACCTTCGTAAGACCGGCCTCGATGGCCGCCTCAACCTTGGCTGTCACACCACCAACAGGAAGTACGTTTCCCCGAACCGTCAGCGATCCGGTCATTGCTATGGACTGATCAATGGGGATCTCCTCCAGAGCTGATATTATTGCAGTCGCTATGGAAATACTGGCCGAATCGCCCTCCACACCCTCATAGGTCCCGATGAACTGAATATGTATATCAAGATCAGAAATGTCCTGACCAGTTATCTTCTTTATTACGGCGGAAACGTTTTGAACAGCCTCCTTGGCGATCTCTCCCAGTTTTCCGGTAGCTATGACGGTCCCCTGACCCTTATGCTGTGCCGGGGTAACCTCCGCGGCTATTGGCATTATGACGCCGGAATAATCAGACATACCACTGTCCGAACCCATAACTGCAAGCCCGTTAACTATTCCGACGCTCTTGCCCTCGGATCTGAAGGTTTTGTATAGTTTTTTGATCTCTATACTTCTGTCGGCTACCTGCTGTTCCAGAGGCTTGCTTAGATTCTTGGCTGCCAGAACATGTTTAGAATTCACAATGTCTGCCTTCTCCGTTACTGCAATATCGCCTGCAACCCTTATTAGACCTCCAAGCTCCCTTAGCCTCAGGGTGAGTTTACCCCTTCTGCCTGATCTCTTCTGGGCCTCCTTTATTATCTCAACCACTGCACTGCTGTCGAAATGCGGTATCTTCTTGTCCTTGGAAACTTCCTGGGCAATGAACTGTACAAGCTTTTTCCTGTTCTCATCGTTATCATCCATGTTGCTGCGCACGTAAACCTCATAACCATAACCCCTTATTCTGGACCTCAGTGCAGGGTGCATGCCCTGGATTGCGTCAAGGTTTCCTGCCGCAACAAGTATGAAATCACATGGAACCGGTTCAGTCTGCACCATGGCTCCAGCACTCCTCTCGCTCTGCCCTGAAATTGAAAATTTCTTTTCCTGCATGGCAGTCAAAAGAGCCTGCTGGCTCTCCGGTCTGAGCAGGTTAATTTCATCTATGAAAAGGACACCTCTGTGAGCCTTGTGGATGTTTCCAGCCTCGACTCTGTCATGGGCAGGTGTTTCGAGCCCACCAGACTGGAACGGATCATGTCGCACATCTCCAAGCAGAGCTCCAGAATGTGCACCCGTGGAATCCACAAATGGAGGTTTGTCCGTAGGAGTATGCCCGACGAGTAACTTCGGGATCATCGCCTTCTCCATTCTCATGGCAGGATTCATAGCCATTGCCCAGTAAAGTATTGCAGCCGCTATGATTGCAAGAAATATCAGATCTATATCCCGCAGAAGTATGGTGAGTATAAGCCCAAGAAGAAAAATAGAAAAAATGAGAACGACCACCCCTCTAGAACGATCCCTTCTGTCTCTCTCTGCCTTTATCTGATACTGCTTTACTATCTCCTTGCCCCTTCCAGCCTGGTATGTCTTGACTCTGGGCCGGTTCGGGTCCTCAGGATTGGGAAAAACCACTATATCTTCAAGCTCCTCCTTTGGCAGAAAATCTGTCATTGACTGAGCAAGCATAGACTTCCCGGTTCCTGGATCTCCTATGAGTAACACATGTCTCTTCTGAAGGGCAGCCTTTTTCACAACATAGCCTGCCTCCTCCTGTCCAATCACCTGATCAAAGAGAATTTTTGGAACGGGTATGTCGGCAGTACTCTTGATATTCAGAGCCTTAACCCACTGCTCGACGTCTTCCATCTCTTCTTCTGTCACATTTCACCAATCGAATCTCAAGATTAATAGTTTTGTATTGAAAATCCTTATAATTTCCAATTTTTCGAGTTCGCCATGATCTCCGCATTTATTGCAAAAATATCTTAAAGGGACTGTCATGGAGAGACGTGTCATTCACATTCGGAATGTCGATCAGGATTTCCCTATTTGGAGAGTCCCACTCCAGTTACGTTGGAGGTGTTCTGGACGGTCTTCCTGCTGGCTTGAAGATCGAAAGAGAGAACATATCCAGGTGGATGGAGAGAAGGAGACCCGGACTGAGCAATGTTACCTCACAGAGGAAGGAAACCGATGACTTCACCATAGTATCAGGTGTGGTGGATGGTTACACCGACGGAGGGCCTCTGGTAGTCCTGATACCTAACAATGATGTAATTTCAAGCACCTATGACGAGATAAAGGATCTTCCAAGGCCGGGTCATTCAGACTATCCCGCATGGGTAAGGTACGGGAAACACAGGGACTACAGAGGCGGCGGGTTTTTCTCAGGAAGGATGACAGCGCCTATGGTTGCTGTTGGATCAATTGCATATCAGATCCTGAGAATGAAAGGGATAAATGTCATTTCCTACATATCTAGAATGGGTCCAATCGAATTCATTACTTCAGATGTTATTGATGCCGATCTCCCATACTCGTTTGTGACGAGAATCCCGGACAGGGAGACTGATAGCAGAGCTTATGAACTGCTGATGGAGACTGCGAAGTCCGGGGATTCTCTGGGTGCAAGAATATCAAGTGTAATCACCGGAGTGCCACCGGGTATTGGAGAGCCATTTTTTGACTCGTGTGAATCCATGATCTCACATCTGATGTTTTCTATCCCTTCGGTGAAGGGAATTGAATTCGGAGACGGTTTCCGTTTTACCTCTGCGCTGGGTTCTGATGTCAGAGATGAATATGGTCTGAAGAATGGCAATGTATATGTCAGGCAGAACCACAATGGTGGAATACTTGGCGGCCTGACCACCGGATCTGATATAACCTTCAACGTTGCAGTGAAACCAACGTCATCTATAAGGAAGCCACAGAAAACAGTTAACCTTGCATCAATGAAAGAGGACGATATCGTTGTAAAGGGAAGGCATGATCCATGTATCGGCATCAGGGCAGTTCCGGTTATCCAGACCCTCTCTGCCTTTGCAGTGCTGGATCTTGCGCTGAAGATGAGCGGTCCGGGCTTTCTAGATGAACTTATAGAGAAGTAGAAATATTAGATAGGATAGCAACAGAGATAATGCTGTGAGGCCAAATATTGCATACTTCGCTGTTCTTACAGCGGAAAAAACCGTCGTGTTCATCTTGTTGAAGGTGTTCTCCTCACCCATATGTACCTCTGCCTCGGATGAGCCTTCAGAAAATATTGCAGGAGACATATCCTCGATGGCGGAATTTATTGCCTGGATTATAACATCGGCCACTGCAGTCTCATCATCCCTTTCTCCCAATGGATTCATATCCAGCGTGCTGCTGTTGACTACGTGATTATCGGTTGTGAAAAACTCCACACCCATTTGTTCATTAAATGATTTTTTCACCCTTTCTATGAGTTGCGTGGTAATGTTGTTTGAATCAGTGAGGACATAGCACTGTTTCCACCGTTCATTTCCAAGCACAAGTACCTGTACCCCCATGGGGCCTGCACCTGGAGTTTTCAGATCAGCATGGCCATATCCTGCACTTATGTCGCTTCCAGGCTGCAGTTTTCTGTATTCTCTGAGAATGGAGTTCCTGTACCTTTCGAGATTGTCCAGTGCTGGCGCACCATGATAGAAATAACTCTGGGCATCAACAACAATTATGTCATCCATACCCTCATCCATCAAACGGGAGGACATCATGGAGCATTCCTCGAAGGAAATGTCGTCAAAGTGATGTCTGTCCGGAATGAAAGCCAGAAGTAGTGCACCACCAAACCTCTGAATGCCGACAGAAACGCCACTTATAACAATCTTTCTGAACCTTGACACTCTGCTCTTTACCGTTGCGGAGTCCATTGCCCTTTCAAGTGCGGATGCTATTGAATCAACGTCAGAGTCATCTCTGCAGTTATTGCTGTTCGTTGTCGCCGTGTGAAATACCATGATGTCGGCAGATTTACCTGACAGCCTCTGCACCAGTTTGTACGGGAGATTACTGCTGCCGAAATTACCGAACGGGCCGGGATGAACATAGGGAAATGCGAGTACTAAAGGCTTTTTACCGTCCCGTTCAATTTTAATGCATTTTACAGGCACAACACGTTTTGTGGAGTAAATTGTTCTGAAAAAGTTCAGCCCTTCATGATCCTCCTCGGTTTTAAGATTAAGAAACATGTTGAGAACTATTATAGGGCTTACTCCGAAGACCTCCTTGAATTCCCTTATGGACAATTCCACGAATAGGTACCCCATGGTGAAAAAAAGAATGGATGAAACCAGTGAAGGCACAATATAATATTCACCCCTGCCAAAAATCAACGAAAGTGCAGAAACTGCAAGCACCGGAAACATGCTTGGCAGTATGAGACGAGGGAAGCTTTCAACGTAATATGGCAGGTAGAGTATTCCTCTTATGAAAGAAACAGCACTCCAGCAGAATATGACCACTGCATATGAATCCTTCAGAGGTATTCCGATTGGAAAGAATATCCATATCAGAAACGAAAGGACGGTGAACACTGAGAAGTTAAGAAAGAGCACCCTCCTGAAGGGGAAGTGGAATCTTGCAATTCTGATAAAGAGAACATCCAGAATGATCACTATCAGGAATGGGAGAATGTAGAAAATAACTAAAAAATAAACAGATCTGAAAATCAGGTATGTAACTGCAATGTATGCTATAATTGGGGCGATGTAGGCCCTTGCCCGCGGAGATCTCTTCATGAATCTGGTGAGATCTGCAAATATCCTGTTCCGTTTTACCTTCGGCTGCACTAGACCGCTTTATAAAGGAGTGCTATTAATTTCTTTAGATGTTATCAGAATCGTACAACCCTTATCCTCCTTATTGCATATTCGTCAATTCCGGTGACAATTCTGACGTGTTCACCAAGACTGACCGGGCATTTCTCAGGCACTATAACAATCAGTTCCCGTAACCCTGATATTTTTTCTGCAGTCCCTATGATCACTGTGTTACCGGCATTCATCCCCGCCATAATTCTTGGAGACAACTCGTAGTTGCCGCGGCCTATGAGAACGCCCATCCCGCCTATGGGAGAAAGGATGAATTGAAAATCACCGTGCTGCATGCTTTCAAACATATCATTTTCGGAGGCTGGATCGCTGATCAGCATCCTGTCCCTCACTATCTTAAAGTTGAGCAGATTTCTGCTTTCAATACCAAGTTTTTCGAGGATTGCGTTACACGTGGTACCAGGCCCGATTATATAACTGACGTTACTCTGCATACCTCCAGTTATTTCCTCTGCAATTGCATCCTCACCCTGATTGCCATAAACCATCTTTGGATCCTGCATCAGCCCGGCAGATCGCACACCGTTCATGTACCCGTAAATAACAGGAACATTCAGTTCGAAACTGAAATCTATTATCTCCTTCTTCTCCGTACTTAAATTGCCCAGTAAAAACTGTTCAGCCTCCACGACAGCATCCTGCCATGTCAGGGCGAACACAGAGCTGTACATCTTTATACCTGACGGGACCCCAATTACAGTTATTTCCTGGCAGGATTCCATAATATCTCTTGCGGTGCCGTCACCCCCCACAAACATCAGCAGGTCCGTCCCTGATCTGCACACCTGTCTTACAAAAGCCTTAGTATCGTCTCTGCTGCTTGGCCTCCTCCAGGTAGCCGCCATGATCACGTTCTCCTGCTGAATATGAAGATCAGGGAATCCGGTATCCGGTGTAACGATCGTAACACCGTCCATTGAGGCAAGTGACTTCATAACCAGCTGCCCGGTCCTTATGGTCTCGCTGCTGTATGATCCTTCAGGCATACAGTCCGATGTCTTTATTCCGAGCTGTTTGCCAGAAGCTGCAACAGGATTAACAAGTAATGCAACTGTCTTCATGTATAATCAATCCTGGCTACGGCCCCGTTGTAGTAGCTATCCACCGCAATCACGTATGCCCATACGAGATCGCCTTTGGCTGTGAATGAGATTGATATCTCGCCTCCCGAGACTATTCCAAACGCTTCAAAAGTCACAGAAATCCCAGGATGAAGCTGTGAAGCATTGAAGGAGGTTGATATGTTCCCAAGAGATATGCTGTAGTTTACTGAATTCGAGGTGACAACGAAAAGCCTTACACTTAAATTACTTGAGGTAGTGTCATGCAACTTCAGGGCCATTGGCTTCCACTCGGTTCCGTTGGTCATGAATGGATTTGACTGGTTGTTAAACAGCATCCCGTCTGTAAGATTCACCACAAGAAATGTTATATAGCTGCTCACAGAGTAGGCACCATAAAACAGAGTGACAGTATAGTTCCAGAGACCAGGCTTTATCTCTGATGTGTTGAAGAACATTGTAAAGTTTGAACTGCCTCCCGGTTTGATGTTAGTTCCTGATATGGTATACACGAATGGGATGTGGGGATACACTGAAAGGGAGGGTGTACCAGCTATATTCCCAAGATTCTGTATTGTCCCGTTTTCTGTCACGTTAGTTGTAGATCCGTAAATAACCACCTGTGTGCCAGAATCAACCTTCATTGAGAATTTGGTGTGTGGCGGGATCTGATGAAGCGGGATCATGGCAAGCATAAGCACAAGTGCAACGACCACCAGCGATGCAACAACATAGTGCGGTAGCGGGTAGCTGTCGTTCAGCGGTTCGATACCGTTGATGCCAAGGAATATTGGGAAGACTGCAATTATGATGATCTCAGGAAGAAGGAGTCCTGCACCTACCATTAAGACTGCTGAGGCATAGGATATGTACCTGAATTTGCCTCCAAAGATCCCCTTCCAGAAAAGGCCTCCGTCAAGAACTCCAAGAGGCATAAAGTTCAGAGCGGAGACAAAGAGCCCTATCCATCCTGTAAAGGTGAGTGGATTGAGCGCACCGTTGGCAGGTACTGCAGATCTGAACAGCGTAAATATTATTGCGGGATATCCTATGGTAATGTATGGGGTGTTGCTGATTGGCCCTGATGGTGAAAACGGGGTATAGATCATACCACCTACCACCGTCATGATTATTGAATAGACAAACCCGAAGAGAACAGGTGTACCGCCACACTCTATCATGGAACGCCTGTCTCTGTAGGCATCCTGCGTCGATGCAATACTTCCTCCAGTGCCAAAGAATATTGGATCAGGTATCAGAAGAGGAATGCTATATTTTATTCCGGAATGACGCATTGCAAGATATCTTCCAAATTCCCTGAAAAGAAGGAACCCAATCATAGGCAGGAAAAAGAGCACGAGATCAATAACGACCACAGTGGAAATGGAGGCGGAATCGTACATGGCTGAATACAGGTATCCAGCATAGAATATGGATGCAATCGTCAGTGCGGCCATTATTATCCTGAGCAGCGGCGAGTATTCCTTATCGGATGGTTCTCTGATGAGAAACAACCTGTCCGGCTCCTCATCAACGGTGAACGGAAGGTATCCTAATTTTCTGCACTTCCTGACAAGCGAACTAAAGTCTGTCCTGGAGAGTTCCCCATGTACAAGATTGAAGACTATTGTATTGCCCCTGTCTTCATGAGACTCCACCTGGAGTTCTCCGTATATCGTCTTTATTATGTCCTTTGTCTCCATTCTTCCTGTCATGGCTCTGTGGTCAGTTCCGCCTATTAAGAAATTCAGATATTAACCTTTCATTTTCCGCATCAATATCAATGTATGACATCTTCTGGTTTCCATGTATATTCAGAAGGCCTCCTGACAGAATTCTCAGTGCACTCGCTGAATCAGCATTGCCGGAAACTGCCATGAGCCTTCTCCCGGAGCCGGATCTCACAATCAGAAGGATTGTATACGGCTTATCTTTGAGCCTTGGGATGAGCTGTGTAACAACTGCTTCAGGAAACTCTCCCGGAAAATAACGGATGTTTTCGTGGCCCTGAACATTCGTTGCGTTCTTATCAATGATGTCGGAAATAAGTCCAAGGTATGAGTCCCTTTCCTTTTTTGTACGCAGGTTCTGTTCAAAAAATGACATGAATCTTTCACCTGCTTCATCTATGTTTGCAGCAAGTGTTCCTGTAACCGTATCAGTGATGCTCTGTATTTTTTCGAAGTACTCCAGTGATCCGTATCCGGATGCGAAGACGATCCTTTGAATACCTTCCTGAAGAGGTTCTGCCTTCAGTATCTTTATCATGCCTATCTCGGCTGTGCTGTCCAGATGTGTACCTCCGCAACCCTCTGCATCCACACCCTCAATCTCCACAACCCTGAGTTTAGAGGAAAGAGGTACTCCACCCTGGAAAAGCCTGAAACCATACTTTTTGAGAGCACTGTTCCACTCCACCATTTTGACTTTGATTTCCCTCCCTTCCATTATGTAATGCATGCATCTTTTCTCAATTTTTCTGATCTGCTCCTCGGTTATGCGATCGTAATGTGTGATGTCAAGCCTTGACGTCTCAGTCCCCTTCTGGACACCACTCTGCCATACATGGTTTCCGAGGACCTCTCTAGTCACAGCCAGCAGGAGATGAGTGGCTGAATGACTAGTCATAAGCCTGTTCCTCCTGTCATCGTCCACAATGCCCCGAACCCTGACCTTTTCAGGAATATGTCCATCTATCCAGTGTACTATTGTACCGTTCACCTTCTGGACATTAGTCACCCTGAAGCCTCTGCTGCCATAATAGATATAGCCGGTATCGTTAGGTTGACCTCCACCCTCCGGATAAAAGGCTGTCTGATTAAGAACAACATAGTCAGGCCCTGAAAAAAGGACCAGGGCTGTGAATTCCCTGATTGACTTATCGTCATAGTATAGCGGACGGGTCTCAATTCTTGGTACAGTGATGGCTGGTGACTTTGTATGGAACTCCTTCTTTTCCTGTCTCTCATCTCCATACAGTTCCAGCTTTTTACCGGTTCTTTCCAAAACCAGCTGTTTTACAATTTCTGGAGGAATGCCATGAGATTCATAAAGCATTCTGACTTCTTTCGTACCGATCTCTTTTTTGCTGCGCAGCAGCCTATCAAGAAGAAGCCTTCCAGATGTCATCATCTCCCTGTATTTTCCCAATTCCCTTGAGATAAGCATCTCTGAAAAGCCTGTATCGAAGTCCTCCACAATGTCTATGTAGTGCTTGTACTGCATATTTATGAGATCAGGCAGAGTGATGTCAACACCCAGTGACTCGATATGCCTCAGAGATCTTCTTATGAGCATTCTGGCAAGATATCCCACCTTTACGTTTGATGGTATCACGTAATTTGAAAGCATGAAGAGAAGGGCCCTTGAGTGATCTGCAAGCGCGTAGACCGATCTTATTTTCGTCAGATGAGAAAGAAACTCCTTTTCCTCATCGCTGCCAGGATTCAGTGATATTGCGGCGATGGTGTTCCTTAGAACCTTATCATCGTCATAAGGCTCAGAGTGTACTGCGTTGTCCAGATAGGCAAGAAGCCAATCCTCATTCATCGGCTCTATTCCTGCAGCCTCCATTATCCTCGAGACGACTTCAGGATAAACCGCTTCGTATATTGTCCCGCTGGATCTGGAGAGCCAAGTCAGCCTTTCCAGGCCATATCCTGTATCAACTATCCTGAGATCCATTGGTGAATATCTTATTCCATCGATTTCCATTTTGCCATCAGGATCCTCAGCCATGTCCATGAATACAAGCGTGGCAACCTCCAGCCCACCTACAATCACTTCCAGGGCATTTCCAGCATTTCCGCCGCCTGACCATGGGTTCTCCTTGTAGGTTATGTGTACAGGGTCAATTCCCAGCCCATCTGTCAGAAAACTATTGCAATACCTTATGGTTCCTTCTTTCCAGTACACCTCCTTTCCGGGGTAATTGAAGGCATCGTGGCACATCATCTCAAAGCCTGTGAGGTGCCTCCCGGTTATTCCAACCATGTCAACGTCAGTCATTCTGATGCATGGCTGCGACATGACAAGCGGGTTTTCAGGAGGTTTGGCATATCCCCCTGTGACATGCGGCTGGAAATCGTATATGGATGCATTCACAAGCAGCACGTCCTCACGCCATCTTGGAACGACAGGATACGGCTTTACATAGCCGTGAGTATCTCTGAAAAAATCCAGGAACTTCCTGCGCATTTCAGCAACCGTATAACTCCTTGGAACTATCTTGTTCCCTATGAATGTGTAACGGTCGCACGGGGGTTCCCCACAGGTTGTTCTTTCCTTGGCAGACCAGAAATATTTACCGCAAATGACGCATTTCCTGCGGGAGAAACCTAGTTCCAAGAATATCCCGTATTCTGTTTCCATCTTACTCACCGGGGGATTATTTTCAACGCAATAAACTATGCCAATGTCCTCTCCATATAAATTATCCTTGTCCCGGAATGGAAAGGCTGCAAATCCGTAACACTGACCACTTTCATACCTTTCAGGGCGCTGATCGATTCTCTCACAACCTTCTCTTCATCCGTTGAGAATGATATTGATCTGATTTTCAGCACAAGAAATCCATGATGAATTGATTTCCAGGCTGAGACTGCATTGTTGAATATGGAAACCTGATCGCGCTGTGAAATGTCCTGGTATATTATATCCGGATTCTCCACCATGAATCCGTATTTCTCCACCATTCGCGCATCCTCAAGTATCGGTATTATGTTACCTCTCTGCTCAGCCAGTCTGAGAAGTTTTATGAAAGGATCATATGATGATTCCACAGCGTAAACCATACCGCTGCTGACTATGTCGGATATATGGCTCACAGTGGTTCCGGAGGCAGCTCCAAGGTACAGTACCCTGGAACTCTCCCTGAACGGGAATGCCCAGTTGTTCTTGTGGTACAGAGCGGAAAGCTTGCTTCTTTCGGGCTTCCACTCCCTAAGAAATCTGCCAGAATCCC
The DNA here is from genome assembly GCA_023484105.1 of Thermoplasmatota archaeon. Lineage (GTDB taxonomy): Archaea > Thermoplasmatota > Thermoplasmata > Thermoplasmatales > Thermoplasmataceae > JACWAH01. Next base: position 6,035 of record JAMDBD010000019.1, on the reverse strand, counting down.
TGATAATTCTTTCACCATAAACAACAGACGGACTGCTGGAAACCGTGAATATCGTGCCTTTTTTCTGTACTACGTTGAGATGTTTTTCCATTGTAATTGTACATATATGACATTCCCATTATTGAGAACATGCCTGAATGTGAAATGTGTGGTGCAAAGGCCCCGAGACTGGTAAAGGTCAGGATAGATTCTGCCGTACTTATGGTGTGTGATAAGTGCGCTAAATACGGGACTCCTCTGGAAAAGAAGAGAGAAACACCTGTCCCTGTAGTGTTTCAGAAGCCGCTTCAGAAACCGCGGGTTGCGCAAAATGCAAGGAGGGCACCTCACCGGCAGATGTCAGAAAGTGCAGACATGGAAGAGACTGTGCTTGTGGAAGACTATGGAGAGGTTATAAAGAGCGCCAGGGAGAAAATGGGATGGACTCAGGATGAGCTTGCCAGGAAGATAATGGAGAGGAAGAACGTTCTGTCCAGCATAGAGCGTGGAGCACTTATGCCAGACATAAAGACAGCAAGGAAGCTGGAAAAGGCATTAGGCGTTACGCTGCTTGAAAAGATAAAGTAAATGTCAGCCGGAGACAGACGTAAAAAGATTAAATACAGTTCTACATTGGGAAACGGGGTCTGAATTGAAACTGGCTGTTGGACAAAAAATAGACATAGAGGTTGACAGGGAGGATCTTGAGCTGGCTCCGGTCTACAGGAACATAATTGCCACCTGGTACAACAACGGGAACCCCATATACATAGAACTGGAAGCCAACAAGTCAATGATTAAGGAGATATGGAAACTGTTTGAGGGAAACGAAAAGAGAACAGAGTTGTTTTCAATTTACAGGGCTTCACAGAAAAAATATATGGTGGAACCAACAATGGTTCTGCTCAATGGAAGCAGCAAAGGTAACGATAGCGGGGAAGAGGATTAGTCATACGTAAAGAATCCTCTACCGGACTTCCTTCCAAGTCTTCCCGAGTCAACCATTCTTCTCAGCAAAGGTGCTGGCCTGTATTTGGGATCCCCATACTCGGAGTGAAGAACCTCCATAACGTCAAGGATGACGTCAAGGCCAACCATATCGCACAGTTCCAGCGGACCCATGGGCATTCCTGCCCCGAGTTTCATTGAGCGGTCAATATCGGCAGCGGATGCGCCTCCTTCATCAAGTATCGATATGGCCTCGTTCATCATTGGTACCAGGATACGGTTAACAACAAAACCAGGCATTTCCTTCACCCTGACCGGTACCATGGCAGTTCTGTGATTTGACATACCGGCTATCCATTTCACAGTTTCCTCCTCTATCTCTTCTGACGTCTGCAGCCCACGGACTATCTCAACAAGCGGAAGAGTATAAGGTGGATTGAAAAAATGCGTTATTATGCATCTTTCAGGATTTTTTGTGAACGATGCAAGCTTGGTGATGCTGATTGAGGAAGTGTTGGAGCATATTATTGATTCCCCGGAAAGAACTCTGTCAAGTTCCTGGAACACCTCCTTTTTCACGTCAATGTTCTCAAATGCTGCCTCGATCACAAATCTGCAGCCTGTAAAATCCTCATATGAATTAGCCTCCCTGATCCTGGAAAGGATCTCGTTCTTATTCGCCTCGGTGAAAGAAGGCTTAAGTTTTTCCCTGATTGACCTTTTCTGTTCCTCTGAAAGTTTGACTCCCAGCTTTTCAACTGACCCGATCTGTTTATCCGCCCTGCCTTCCTGAAAACGCACCTGTCCATCGAGTATTCCGGTTATGTTCTGTATTCCACGCTTGATAAGATCTTCATTTCTGTCCTTGACTATGGTCTCGAAACCGTTGTAAGCAAGAACCTCTGCAATGGCCGATCCCATGTTACCGAGTCCCACCACTCCTACCTTTAACATGAGCGTTAATTGCGGTGCACTATGAATTATTTTCCTATGGTTTTATTCTTGTCCTGTCTCGCGGGAAAAGAGAGGTTTCACGGATGTTCTGCAGGTCAAGCAGTATCATCGTCAACCTTTCCAGGCCAATAACAGGATGGCCCCATCCAGCATGCGGTGGCATGCCGTATTCAAAGGCCTTTATGTAGAAATCAAAATCCTCCGGATTAAGGCCCTTTGCCAGAAATCTTTCCTTCAGCAGCTCCGGGTCGTGCACTCTTTGAGCCCCAGAGGTGATCTCCTTCTCCCTGTACTGCAGATCGAATGAGTTGGTGAATTGGGGATCCTTCTGATCGGGCATTGTATAGAAAGGCCTCAGTGAAGATGGCCATCCTGTTATGAAATAGAATCCTTCGAACCTATCCCCTATGATCTTCAGCTCCTCAGGTGAGAAATCCTCTTCAACGTTATGATCCTGACCCTGCCCTGAAAGTATATCACAGCATTCGGAAAAGCTTATTCTCGGAAATGGTGTCTTCTGTAAACTTATGGCCTTCCCTACTGCCGTCAGGTCCAGCGATCTTTCTGCAAGAACGTTGGCTATTCCTGCTGACACTGCCTGCTCAAGGACCGCCATTGCGTCATTATGGTCTGAGAAGCCCATCTCAATGTCAACAGATGTGAATTCGTTCAGATGCCTTGTCGTGTTATGCTTTTCAGCCCTGAATGCAGGACCAACCTCAAATACCCTCTCGAAGCCCGCAGATATCAATATTTCCTTGTAAAGCTGCGGAGACTGATTCAGATAAGCATTGCTTTCGAAGTACTTAACCGCAAATAGATCCGCGCCTCCCTCGGTGGCTGAGGCTACAACTTTCGGGGTCTGCACCTCTATAAAGTTCTGTGAATGCAAAAATTTCCTTATTCCATAGAGAAGGGAGCTCTTTATCCTGAAGATTGCAAGATGATCTTTCCGTCTCAAATCAAGGAATCTGTTGTTAAGCCTGGTTTCTATATCTGCTTTTACGGGATCGAACGGCGCAAGTGGTAGGGGGGATCTTGCACCGTTAAGAAGTTCTAGGCTGGTGACGGATACCTCGCGGCCAGCCTTGCTAATTCCATCCTTTATGTTTTCTCCCTCTGCGCAGAGAACGCTTTCACGCTGAATCTGATCCATCCATGGCTCTATCATGTCACCCTTGATGGTTAGCTGGCAGAGCCCGGTGGAATCCCTTAATATAATGAACAGTATGTTCTTGAGTCTCCTTATTTCCTGAACCCATCCACATACCCTGACTCTGGAATTTGCAATGCTCAGGTCACCTATAAAGGTTCTTTCCATGGAGGGGCATCCTTATGAGATAATTTATTCTTTTTCTAGTAAGTCTTGCTGTATCCTTCTCTCTTCCTCCTTAAGGCAGTTTTCACAGCCGGTGATCTTATCAACTTGAAGAATGACCGGAAAAGTCCCATCGCGGAACCAAGATCATAACGGCCATAGTCCATGGCCTTCTTACCCCTTGTTTCCATAAGATCTCTGAACATGTTCTCTATTGAACCAAATATCCTGTCCATCATCGTGCCTGTAATTTTATGCATAAAAGCGCTGTTCATTCTGTAGGTCAGGTCAGGTATCATTCTTCTTATCAGGTCGATATCATTCTTCCAGCTTACGTAGAGCAACTCCCAGTAAGATTCTGGAAGGAGATCAGCCTCCGGAAAGCTATTGTTTTTAAGCCTTGAACGTGTAATTGGAATCACTGGAAGAGGAAACAGAAAAGCCTTAGATCCGCTGTTTATGATTCTCTCTGAAAGTTTAATGGTTTCCCTTACGTCATCGTTTGATTCGTCAGAGAAGCCAATGGTCATTGTAAAGCATGGCGTTATGAAGGCATCGTTCATTATTCCTGCAGAATCTACAATGATGTCACCCCAGTCTGCAGGGCCCCATGGAAACGCTTTTCCCCTCATGTATTTTTCAATTATCCTTGTGCTTCCGCTCTCCAGACCCACAACTGGGATTTCACCTCTGTACTTGTCATACTCTGCAATATTTGATATTTCCATGACTGTTTCCGGGCTATCCTTTACAGCCGGAGAAGAGATATGGGGAAAATATATCTCCTCTACTCCTGCCTCTCTGATATTCCTGAAGAGATCAACAACGGCCTGATGATTGGTTTCAAGCTTCTTTGATCCATAGAGAAGAATGTCATCAGTCACCAGATCTACCGATTTGTGTCCTGCCCTGAGATTCAGCGATACCTCCGCCATGATATCCTTCATGGGAATTGATCTGAACATTTCAGGAGTAATGGAGCAGAACTGGCATCCTCTGGGGCATCCCCTGGTTACCTGTACCTCTCCGAATCTTGCCGGCTTAATTATAGTGGGAATCTGATCCACTTTCGGATCCCTTCCGTTTACCTTTGCTGGAAATGGTTCACCTGAGAGAATCTTTCTGATCAGAGGCGGCAGATCCAGTTCTGCCTCACCGTTGAATACGACGTCAACCCATTCAGGTCTCTGGAGATCCATCTGCCATACCCCAGGGCCACCAGCAAAAACTGTGAAGTGATACTTATTTTTCAGAGAAACTATTGTTTCTCCGAGATCCTCAAAAAACTTGGCAGTCCATGATCTGCCTCCTCCGAACATGAGTGAGAGCTTGGTGCTCACCGGACTTAGCCCATATGGATCGTGAACAGATATGCCAAGTACCCTTGTGCTGCGATCCACAATTTTCGACAGTTTTTCTGGAGGTGCTACGGCTACACTGCGGTACCCTGATCCTGAAATAATCGCCTCAACCTTGCGCAAAGCGTAAGGTGCATCTATTGCCTCTCCTGAACTGTAGGATTTCATTGGCGGGGTAAAGACTTTATCCATCAGGATCCTTGGTACCAGCCTATGAGGCATACATGCAACATAACCAAGAGGATTTGCACCAGAATAATCAGTAAAACTTCCCCTGTCAGAACTGAGGACAATCTCAGCAGACATAATTTAACAATATTCAACTTTATTTAAGGATATCGAATTTCGTTTTTGATAAGAAAAATTTATCTATTAAATGATCCGTATTAATTCCGCACAAAAACAGAAAAGCATGCAGCCGCTCATCTGGAATATTTTAGCGGGTTTCTGTCAAACGTTTCTTTGCACTCCATACAGCAGAAATAGAAATCCTTCCCCTGGAACTTGCTCCTGTACTTGCTGGTTTCCTCGACCTTCATTCCACATATAGGATCAACAGGCATGAGTTTACCATGCAATCGACGTAATTAACCCTGCCGCCTTTTACAATGAATGCGAAAACACCTATCTGCATGTAATGATATACCGCATTCTGTCATGGCATCCATTCATTTGATACAGCATTATATTCAGTCAAATGATGCATTATGATAATATTTTGACCAATCACTTCTCGCGGACTGTACCAGTTTTATCTTTGTCACTATTGAATACCTAATTTTTAAAGCGTGTGCGCAGTCTTCCATTAATCACGTTTGAATAAAATGCAAATTTTCTACTCCCGAGATTTTTTCTGCCCGGGCTGGTGGTCTGGAAGACGAACATAGGCTTTCCAACTGTACTGATTGCGCTGGAATCTTCCATGTCTATTGTGATCAGGTATTTTCCCTTAATAGTGCGCACAAGTTCCAGTAGTTCATTATAATCCTCTTCAGTTAGATTGGAAGCATACCACTTTTTCCCAAGGTATGGGGGGTCAATATAGAAAAATGAGTTCTGCGAATCATATCTTATGATCAAATCCCTGAAATCCAGGCATTCAATCTTCCACTTCTGAACACGTTCCGTTATTTCTCTGAACTGACGAAGTGTTTTTTCCAGATAACGGAGAGGGGATTTTTCACTCGTGGCATAAGTTGTTCCCATTCCCCCAAATGAGAAAGTGTGTTCGATTATTAAATTGGTGGCCTCTTCAACATAGTCTGTGAGATTGCTTGCATAACGATTAGGTCCATTTGAATTATTCCTGGTCTCAGTTTCTGATGAAGTTGCCTTCACCATTTTCGTCACATTTCCTTTTCGGGAAAGTTTTCCGGCAAGATCTGAGTATTTCTCATACAGGTTGCGGTAAATTTCATCAGGATACTTTGCCAGAGCCATAAAGAGGTTGTAAAGTCTCGGATCCAGATCGTTGTACA
>JAMDBD010000028.1 GCA_023484105.1 Thermoplasmatota archaeon | reverse complement strand
ATTAAACAAAAGGGCTCCTGTTCTATTATCCAGGAAAATGTTCCATTACAATGGCAGGTTAATTCAGACATAGTTAATTCAAGATAGATTATCATGCATTTGCCGTGAACTGCATTGCCCCGTTATAATGAAGTTCAAGCAGCAGGATATTCCCGGGATATCCTGACATATATACTTCAGCAAGAACCCCATAATCCGAATTCATAGTAGTCAGGAAGTTTGCAGGGATATTCTGGATGGCATATGTGTTGTACAGGACAAACTGTGGCAGGCTTTGATTTCCTACCTCAACCTTGCCCGCAAAACTTGAGAGTGTGTAGTTTGTGGAACCGAGAAACGAGAAAGCGTTCACGTCATTGGCAACGTAGGGAAAAAGGAAGGTTGTAGCTATGATGAATGAACCCTGCGGGATCAGAGACACGAGCCGTCCCATATCATGATAAGCCGGGTTGACGCCATAGCTGAAGTCATAGCCGCCTCCAAGCATCTTTCCACTAAAAGCCGGATCGATTGGGGATGCCGCAATATTTACAGCCAGTAGAATCAGGATTATGCCAACTACAGTGGTCTTCCTGGCAGCCCCCCTGATTCCATTTCCCTTGTGCACTTTCTCAACAGTGGTACTTACCCTTCTGGTGCTAAGATAAAGAAGCAGTCCTATAAATGGGCCAAGCACAGCAATTAGGTTATACTGGCCTCCAAGATCCAGATACAGAGGATCAACAAAGAATGTGTAATACATCCACGGAGCAGCTATTATCAGGTGCCTCAATCTGAGTACACCTAGAAAACCTACCGAAGCATATATGACAATCCAGTAGGCGAGTCCGAGAATGATCTTTCCGATATGGAACGAGTCTGGCAGCAGAGGATGCTGGAAGTATTCATACATGTAAGGAACTGCGTTGGTATTGTCCAGAATAACAGGAATAAGATGGAACTGTATCTCATTGAGGGAAATGTAAAGCGCAACCGAAAAAATACCAAGCGCAATTAAAGGAGCATTTGTTCGGCTAAAAAGGTCTCTGAATTTCTTCCCTAGGTTGAAATCCATAAGAAAGAAGTAGAGAAGAAGGGATGCCGCAAGAAACGGAAACACTTCCTCCGTAACTGCACCAAGTGCTATTAGAGCAGCAGAGCTATAGTACCGTTTCTTCATAACGAAATAGTACAAAGAAAAGAAATAAAAAGGTATGAACGACATCCAGTGGTAGTCGAACATTTCCGAGGCGATAACAGGGAAAAGAAGAGGGAAGATGAATGCAATGGCAATGGATTTTTTCATGTCATTACTGTAATTTCTGGAAATCAGATATAGAGGAACAGTGGTTAGAGAGATCATGAAGCTCTGCACAGTAAAGAGGAAAACAGGTGACGGCAGAAGTTCATAGGGAATAGCAAAGAGAAGGGCAATGTATGTCGTGTGAACCTCAAGGTGAGATACTACTGCAGCGGATTCATAATCAGCAGAATCCCAAAGCAGTTTCCCATGGGTAGTTGTCCACAGCTCCTGCATGTTTATCCCAAGGTCCCAGTTGGAGGTGTAAAAATTCTCATATCGGAGCAGGGAAAAAAGGGTGAATACAACGGTATAGACTGCGATGTATATTGTAAGCATTGCAGCAGGCCTTTCGGTAATCCCCTTAATCATAACACATCCTCCGGACAATCAAGATATCTCTGACAATCCGTGCTGGTATTTCAGGATGTATTTTAATAATGTTCATATCTAATTCTCTCTCCATCTTGTCATGAAACGCGCGATTGAGAAGAATACCAGACTTTCAACAACAAGTACAGGAATCATGATCGGGAGGGCAGGGGAAAGGCCAAAAATCCATTGTGCTATCACTGCTGCTGGAGTGGAAGGTGATACTGAAAGTATATAAAGAGCCCATTTTGGCAGATAGACATAGGGATAGAACGTAGGTGGGAGAATGGTCATAACTATAGACAGTATTGCTGCAATTCCCCATACATTCCTGATGTGTTTGATGAGCCCAGAGATTATGAAAGACACTGACGCGGTGGATACCACCAATACAATGAGTAGACCAGCCATTTCCAAGGATCTGATTGCAGTCATTATATGCAGAAAATATCCAAAAATGGCGTAAATTGCAATACCAGGGATGGAGAATACAAGATAACTTAAGGTCAGCCCAATCATATACTCTGTTGGACCGGTCCTTGTAGGAACAAAGAGATCCTGAAACCTGAGCTGGATTCTCAAAAAGGCGGCATCACTGGCGCTGGATAATGAGATCGTTGATATCAGGGAGACAAAACCTCCAACCACAGCAAATGCCAAAAGGGTTCCATGAGAGAGCACATAAACAAGAAACAGAAGTGTCATGGGAGTGCTCAGAGCAGCTATCAGGTATGATGGTCCTCTTAAAATTGTGTTAAAACCATAGTACCACGCAAACAGAAGAGTGAATTTAAGATTCAAGTGTCACACCGTGCTTTATGAAAACATCGTCGAGGGTGATAGCCTTTATATCGAAGCCCTGTGATATGTAATCCTGAGCTTCAGAGTACTTTATATATCTTATATAAAGCCCGCCTATCCTCATTGTGTCCGGTTTAGGAACCAGAGATTCAGCCCTCACTAGCCCCTTGAATCTTGACAGAAGGGAATCAACAGTACCCTGGTCTATAACCTTCCCAGAATCTATGAGCAACACCTCGTTTGAGAGTTCTTTAGCCTCTTCCATGTAGTGTGTAGTGAGGATAACGTTACCCTGAAGCACCTTAAGGGCAGACCAAACCTCAAGTCTCGACAGCGGGTCCAACCCCGTTGTCGGTTCGTCCAGAAAAACTGTTGAGGCATTTGATGCCAGGGCCATACAGACAAAAACCTTCCGCTTGGTCCCTCCTGACAGGGTGTCAGAGGGCTTGTCCCTGTATTCTCTCAGGTCAAGCGTATCCAGTGTCGCGATTGCCTGATCGTGGGCCTCCTTGAAAGAGAAACCTCTTGCTACAAGATACATCTTTATCAGTTCAAATGGTGTCAGTATGCCTATCGGTGCGGATTCCTGCGGAATGCTGACAATTTCCCTCCTGGCCTTTTCCGGGTTTCCTAAAAGATCTATTCCATCCAGGTATGCTTCTCCTGATGATGGCATAAGCTGGGTGGAAAGTATCCTGATGAAGGTTGTCTTGCCTGCGCCGTTTCTGCCTATTATTGATGTAAATCTCTTTTCAAGTCTGACGGTGATCCCGGAGAGCGCCTCTGTCCCATCCTGATATGTCTTTTTCAATGATTCTGTCCTGATCATATTGTCTCCTGAACAGCCCTGTTAATGAGTTCGCCTACCTTTTCTATTTCCGTTCTTATAACATCCCCATCTTTGATGAACGGCCTTTCGTTGTAATATGCAACACCAGAAGGCGTTCCTGTAGAGATTATATCACCTGGCATAAGTGTGACTCCATCACTGGCATGGTGTATCAGAGCGGGAATATCAAAAATCATCTCCGAAGTTTTTCCATCCTGCATTTTTTCACTGTTAACAAAGAGACGTATGCCAAGATCGGAAGGGTCATTGATACTATCCGTTGTGATTATGTAAGGACCAAGAGGAAAAGATCTGTCAATCGATTTTCCAAGAAACCAGTGGGAACCCATTCCCCTGCCCTTAAACGAATCTATCTGTTTGTCTCTGGCGGAGAAATCATTTGCAGCTGCGTATCCTGCAACATATTCCATGGCACGTTCCCTGGCAATGTACTTTCCCTTATACCCTATAATAACAGCTAGTTCTGCTTCCCAGTCCACCTTCTTTGACGTTGCAGGAAGCAGCAAATCATCATATGGACCTATGAGGGTGTTTCTAAACCGTGTGAAAAAGTATGGAGAATCCATCTCCCTTCTGTTCTCCTCCGCATGGCTCCGATAGTTTACAGCAGCAAGTATAATCTTTTCCGGGTTCATTACTGCAGGAAGAAATTTGAGATTGTCAACAGGAACTGTACGTTCATAAATGCTTTCAGAGAGATTATCCATATAGTTAATTCCTGATGCAAGAATCTGATCTGTGGTGTCAAAGCCGTTGTGCAATCTGTCATGAAGCAAGTGGGCAGATCTACCATCTATAAGTGCAACCCTTGCCTTTGAATTCCAGATTACGTTGGCCAGTTTCATAACACAGTATGCGAATTCGGATTAAATCTTTACAGGCATTTCCTGTTGTGGTCATATATTCAAAAAGAATATTATAATGGAAAATGTAAAACCTTATGGCATGATAACAATTATTGAAGCGCATGTCAGAGCATGGTTCGAGAGAGGTCATTCTGAAGATTGAGAGGAGTGACTGTTCAGTTGCAAATATACTTTCTGAAGCTGGAGTGAAATTCAGGGTTAAGGGGCAGAACGTTGGGCCTCAATTTACAAAGCATCTGGTTGAGATGGAGAAATTTGACGACAGTGCAGCATGGAAACTCAAGATAAAGACCAAGGGAACAACGAGGGCAGGGAAGAATCTTCTTTACATAGATTCCCCAAGTTGCAGTGCGTGCAGGTCTCTTTCATCAACACAATGCATAGTTCTCAATGTTGAGGAATCATCTCCAACCTGGGTTAAGCTCAGGCTTTTCATTCCAGGCAATTATGGACTCAGAAGAATGATGGATGTCTTTGAGGCAAACGGAATAGATGTCAATGTGATTAAAGACGTTGAGTACAATTTTGAGGATCTTACTGAAAGGCAGAACGAGATACTTACAATTGCGTATAATGAGGGATACTTTGATCTCGAGCGAAAAGCCTCCATGACAGAAATAGCGAAGAAACTGGGGATCAGCACGCCTACGATGGAAGAGATTATTCGCAGGGCAATGAAGAAGTTGGTTGAAAGATACCTGAGAGAATGAGGGAGCGTATTTGCCTTAGATATTAGGCAAATGCGTTATTTCCATTTTATTACTGTATATATATGGGTCAGGCGAGGAGATATGATGTGGAGCTTAAGGATGATCAGTTTCTCCATCTGGTTGAACTCCTCGGAAGTATAACAAAGGAGGATTATATAAGAATAATATCAGACAGAAGCCCTCAGGAGGTCTACAGAATGTTGACCGAGGAGATAAGCCCAGACAAATTCAATTTCATATCATATAGAGCGGATGATAGAAACTGGGCAATAATATTAAAAAAAAGATAAATCTACACGGAACTTAAATCGTTATTATTTCAGTGTTATAACATATACTCTCCTTTCAATGCTTTAGGCGGCAACATTTGCTTTTTATGATTTCCAATGAATTCACAAGTTTTCTCTTGGATAGTTTTCAGATTTTCCGTTACTGTCTTGATCTGTTACCAGATGTTTAAGGTTACGTCTGAGTACGATACGTTTTCTTTGTCTGATAAATGAATAAATGAGGAAGGATTGACGTAAAGAATTCCCGAAATGTCTTTGCAACAGAGATTCTTTATCGATAATTTCTTCAAGTGCAGTTTATGAATAAACAGACCTTCATTATTAGATGCCGGATAGAAGACTTTAATAATATTACCAGGGAGATAATAACCTTTGTAAAGGTCTGTTAAGAGCAGATTATAATATCAACCGACAATGTAAGAGTCCATAGAGCTATGTAATCAGGAAGAAACCTATACCGGGTTATTTCCGCGGTCCGTTCCTTCCATTTTTAACGCCAGCTAAATATTGTAGATAGAAATGGTGCTAATGCGCCAGATCTGATAATTATCGTTTCCTTGGTTTACCTGTCTTTTTCTCTTTCCCTCTTGCAGAGACACTGGATTTTCTGCCAGCCACAGCTTCCCTGGAAGGTACGAAGTAGACGTCTGTTGGGGAATAGCTCAGCAGCCTCTTGAATTTTGCAGTCACAGGCATACCTATATACAGATCCTCTGTGTCAGCACCTATCAGCCTGCCAAGGAACAGGGAGTCTATACCCTCAAATTCCACCATTACAAGGTGGAAAGGTGTCTGCGGCAGGAAGACTTCACTTCCAAAGTAGCAGGTCGTGTATGAGTGAATCTTTCCATTGTTAGGCAGTTGTATCCATTCGGTTTCTGATCCGCACATCATACAGTGCATCCTCGGGGTTGCATAAGAATAGCCACACTTTGGATTCTTGCACTTAGTCCCCATTAGCTTCTTTTTTCCAAGAGCAGTGAAAAACTGGCTATCTTGAGCATAGCTGTGTATGTAATCTATCTCATAGTGAGACTTCACTATGAGTGGATCCACATTGTAAACCTCCGTTCCGTCCTGAGATTCCTCCATTTTTGCATCAGGGTTCAAGGTCATTTTACCGCCTCCATTATTGTAACAGTAACATAAGTACCCGTTCCTGCGTGGCTATGTATAAGGCCACGCTTTGGATTCTTAACCTGAAGTTTATCATTGCCAAAATGTTTCTTTATCGATCTCTGCAGTTGCCAGAACATGAAAACGGCCTGCATTATACCAGTAGCGCCCACTGGGTGGCCACAGGCGAGAAGTCCTCCGGAAGGGTTTACGGGAACTTTTCCATTGAGTTCTGATTTGCCCTCCTCTATGAATGATCCCCCTTCACCGTATTTGCAGAGACCGAGATCCTCATAAGTTTGTATTTCCGATGACGTATACGCATCGTGCAGTTCAACAACATCAATTTCGTTAACGGGATCGGTGATCCCGGCAGCCGCGTAGGCTTCCTTGGCAGCCGATCTGCCGGCTCTGAAAGAATGTATTCCCGGATATTTCAGATTCCTGTAGTCGGATTCCTTTTCATTTGGAAGCAACGGGACCTTCTGAAACGGTCTGTCTGCCAGCCTCATTGTATCAGTTCCAGTCCCAATGGACTTTATCAGTACCGGGTGGTCTGTGATCTCAAACGCTTTTTCCTCCGAAGCGAGGATTGCCACCGCAGCCCCGTCTGACATGGCACATACGTCAAGCCTTGTCAGAGGATAAGCTACCATGGGTGAGCTTCTCACGTCCTTCACGGTGAGTTTCATAGGGCTCTGAGAATATGGATTGTGCATTGCATTTCCATGGTTCTTTATTGATACCTTTGCCAACTGTTCAACCGTGGTTCCAAACTCATGCATATGCCTCATTGCCATCATGGCGTAGTAACCGGTATAGAACCCGCCCACCGGATAGTCAAAGTTTGTATCGCTGGCCAGTGCGATAAACTCGTTTCCCTTCCAGGTATTAACATGAGACATGCTTTCAAAACCATATACCACACAGGTATCCATCCTTCCGGATGAAACCTCTTCAAATCCAGTCTGAAATGCTAGACCTCCAGTCGCACCTCCTCCCTCCACCCTTTTGCTGGGCTTAGGTGTAAGACCTAGATAGTCCTGTGCCATTATTCCAGACATCAGCTGCCTCTGAAAATGATCTGAAAAATAGGAAGCTACTGAGCCGTCAATGTCGTTGAGACCAATGTTGGCATCCTTGAGCGCATAGTCGAAAGCTTTTTTAGTTCTGAGCCTAAAATCCATATCAGGGGTAGCCTTTGCAAATTTGGTAACTCCGCCTGAAACCATATAAACCTTTCTTCCTTGTGATCTCATTACTATCGGGTTAGGGATAAGCCTATTATTTAAAAATTTGTTGGCCATGAATAAAAGACAAAACTTACGAGATAAACATTTTATGAAGATCGCCATACCTTTATGTGAAGACACTGGTTATTGGTGGAACAGGTTTCATAGGAAAAAACATTATGAGACAGTTAGATCCAAAAGATACTTCATACTTCAGCAGAAAACAGGACAAGGAACTGTCAGCTGCTGGTTACATGTGGATTGAGGGTAGTATAACAGAAAGTGAGCAAATAGGAAAAGCAGTGGCTGATTATGATGTTATAATACATTCAGCCGGTATTTTTGAGGAGAAGGAACAGAAATTCGCGGATGTAAATCTCGCGGGTATCAAAAATATAGTTGGTCCAATAAAATCGGCTGACAGAAACCAGAGGCTTATCTACATCTCTTGCATAAACGTGGATTTCGCTCCCATGGAATTCTTCCATTCTCGCCGACTTACGGAGGGAAATGTGAGCACGATCAAGAACAGTCTAATCGTAAGAACCTCAGTAATATTTGGGGAAGGGGACCGTATTACTCCTCTTGTAAAGCAGATAACCTCTCCAAATTTTTCTAAGTTTCCCGAAATAGGAAACATGGCTCCTGTTCATGTTGACGATCTTGTCCGTGTCGTCCTGTCAAACAGTGAAACGCGCGGATCCATTTTTGTTGCCTCCAGAGAAACTATGAGCCTGAAGAAGGCTGCAAACATACTAAGGGAAAGGGCTGGCCTTAAGCCTCTGGGATACGTCAAACCAAAAGAGCGCAAGGTAGACAAATTCTATGCTAAACTTGAAAGCAGAGGCATTATCAGTAAAGAAATTCTCTCCATATATTCTCTTAACTATTACCGTGAGAACACAGTTCTTTACAGATACGTAAATAAGCCGAGATCCTACGAGGATTATCTGAATCAGGTCCCTCTGAAATAATCAAAGCTGTCAAAGCATTACGTGACCCATAGCTTCCCTGTATATGGAAACGGAGAGTTTGTACATGTATTTGAGGACATAGTCGCTTATCCTGTCCGCAAACACATCATCTTTCTTTAATACATACAGATCAGATAATGCCATCTTGAGGAAAGAATGAGCAGAAAGAAGATATGCAGATCTCTGATCGCCCTGAAAGAATTTCTGCTTAAGATCAATCCAAACCTCCTCTTCATGATTGAGACGCTTTCTAAACTGGTCTGACAGTTTCTCCTCCTGATCATACAGATTGTTGTATAATGTATCTAGCGCATCAAGGAGTTCTCTAGTTTCTTCAAGCCTCACTCCGCATGAGATCGCAAGTGCAAGGTTACTCATGGAAAGCCGTATTCTGGACTGAAACCTGAAAAATGGATGATCGGCAGGAATCTCCGTCCCGATCAGATCGCACATCAGCATTCCGTTATTTTCCCCGTCTTCCATATAACCTCCTGAAATAATAGCCCCGGGCAGATTCGAACTGCCGTCGGCGGGTCCAGAGCCCGCAATGCTTGGCCGCTACACCACAGGGCTTCAGTAGGGTTATCAGAGAGCAGGGATTAAAAGTTTCTCATCCGGCGCTTTTGCAAAGAGATCACCGGTACATGGAACCAACAGCCCTATTCATGGTCGTTTTTATGTGAGAATGGTTCCATTAGCTAGATCCAGACAATGAAAAATGGTTCTCCTGGGTTTAGTGGGGGTAAACTTATTTTAGTTTTCATTTCACAGAAGAATAGTGGACAGCCTACATTCTCTATTTCTCCCATGAACTGAGTATACATATTGAATTTGATTCCACGAATTAAGAAAACCAAGTTTCCATGGGAATTTACTTTGCTAAATTACCCCCAGAATGTTAAAGATATCCTGAAAAATCAAAAAGGGTATTGTTTTGAATTGTATGATTTAATGTTCGAAATAATGCACTCGTAGTTCTTTGCAGACTTCACCATCATTAAATACATTGAAAGTTTGCACTACTGTGAAGAACTGGAGCATACACTTTGTATTTGATCAGAAATTTCAGTGGAAAAAGCTTGAAAAGGTGTTCCCGGAGATATGGGAAATGCTCTCGAAGGAATCAAAGCTTAACCAGGAGGAACAGACATATGACAACGCTGCGCTTGAGCTTAACATGAGGGAGATAAGAAACGACAGGAAACCCCAGGGTTATGTTAGGGATGGGGCGAAGTTCAGGCTCGCATTTCCTGTCGATCGAAAGGAGATGATTCTTTACAGAGGCTTTCCTGTGGAGAATCTGAAAGAAACTGGCGATGTGATAGCCAAGATGCTCAAAGCCAAAGGGATCAAATTTACCCTGGAATTTGATAAGATGCTTCTGCAGGAAATCAAGAGCAGGAAGAAATAGCCATAAAATTATTCTAATTAGGTAATAATTAAATTACATGCTGTAATATCCCCACTTATGGTTGTCAGGATCAAGGTTGTCAATGACGTGGGGGAACTGGTCTCTATTTTTCATGCTGCTGATACTGAAATAAAGAGAAAACTCCTGTCAGATCTTTCAAATGGATGGGTAACGATGGATTCCATTGAAAAACAGTATGGAATCAAGGGAAGAAAGGCACTCATGTATCTGGATAAGATTAAAATGATTGAAAGCCAGTGGATCACCGGCCCCAACGGACCTGAAAAAGCTTTTCACACTTATTACACAAATGTGCAGATCAACGTTATGGGGACAATGTCAGAACTCTCTGACATAATCTATGCTACAACAATCTCTGAAGAAAAACTCGAGGAGTATGAAAACAAGATAATAGGAATGATGGACAAGGACGGTGTCTTTGTAGGAGATGCCTCAGAAAAGCTTGGTGTATCACAGATTCTCCTGAAGGGAATAGTTAAGAGATCAACTATCCTTCAGATAAAGGGTTACAAAATCGAAAAAGTAGCCGAAAACTGATCGGTATACTTTGGTGTTTATGTGGGAAGAATAACCGTACTGAGAATAGGACACAGGCCACAGAGAGACAAGAGAATAACTTCACATGTTGCATTGGTCGCAAGAGCTTTTGGTGCCTCTGGAATACTGATTGATTCACGCGATGCTCTCCTTGAGGAGACTATACGAAAGGCAACCTCTAAGTTTGGTGGGTCTTTTTCCATATCCTCAGGAGTTTCCTGGAAAAGAGAGTTCTTAAAATTTCCTGGAGTCAAGATACATCTCACCATGTATGGCCTTCCTGTGGACGATGTTTCTGACAAGATAAGAAAAGAACTCTCTGATAATGATGCCATTGTGCTTGTTGGAGCTTCTAAGGTACCAGGCGATGCCTATGATATTGCCGACTACAACGTCAGCGTTACCAATCAGCCACACAGTGAGGTAGCTGCATTGGCTATTCTGCTTGACAGAATTGTGTACGGCAGATCAATTCCATTCATATGGCACTGGGGGATCAACGTTTTTCCAACTGCTAAAGGAAAGAGGATTGAATATCTTCCCGGAGTTGAAGAATGTCTTAAAATGATGAGGAGTCAGGGCCTAAATGAAAGAATAATAAGCCACTCAATAGCAGTCTCGTCTCTGGCTGAAGCTATTGCCAAACGATGTGGCGCATCCAGGGAACTCGTCATATCAGGGGCCTTGCTGCACGATATCGGAAAGGCAAGATTAGCTGGGCCCATCCATGGAGTTGAAGGCTTCAGGATCCTGCGTGACTCAGGATATTCAAATACACTGTCATTGATAGTTAAAAGGCATGTAGGAGCCGGTATCACCAGAGAAGAGGCGGAAAAATTGGGGATAGGCGAGAGTGATTTGATTCCTGAAACTCTTGAGGAAAAGATCGTTGCGCATGCAGACAATCTTATGCAAGGAACTGAAAGGATATCTCTTTCACAGGTTCTGAGAAACTACGAACAAAGAGGTCTTACAGATGCAGCTAAAAGAATCGTCAGGCTTCATGAAGAACTTTCTTCCATTGCAGGAATAGATCTTGATCTGGTTGAAGCTGCAGGTTATGTTGGATGAACCCGAAAGAGTTAAAAGCTACGTTATGTTCCGCGGGAAGTATGAATGCCGCCGTAGCTCAGTAGGTAGAGCACCCGGCTGTTAACCGGGCGGTCGTCGGTTCAAATCCGACCAGCGGCGTTTTTAATCTATTTATGAATTCGGGTTTTTCAGAGGTTTATGCAATCTAAACATAATAGGAAAGATAATTAAGTTCTACAGCTTATTTCAGTGTGCTGAACCAGAAAGCTGCAGAGATTCTGGAAGAGATTGCCGACATGGAGGAGATGGACGGCAAACGATGGGAGGCAATAGCATACAGGAAAGCTGCGCAGTCCATAATGTCCCTTGGCAAAGATATAGTTGACATCTACAAGGAGGGGAAACTGGGCGAAATTGAAGGTGTTGGTTCCGCAATCGAGAAGAAGCTCATACAGTTGATTGAAACTGGTAATATAGACAAATATGAAGAACTGCGGAAAAAGTTTCCAATAGACTTTGTCAACCTGAGGAAGATTCAGGGTCTCGGTCCTAAAAAAATAGCACTTCTCTACACCAAACTGGGAGTGAAAAACATTGAGGATTTGAATGAGGCAATAAAGAACCACAGAGTGGCCGGGCTCGAGGGGTTTGGAAGTAAGAGCGAGCAGAATCTTTTGCGCGCAATCGAGGTCTATCAGAAGTTCGGATCTGGAAGATTTTTTCTTGCGAGAGTTTATGACGATATATATGATCTGAAGAAAAGCATTGAGAACTCAGGTATTTTCAGCTTCGTTGAGATTGCCGGATCCTTTAGACGCATGAGGGAGACCGTAGGTGACGTGGATATACTGGCTGTATCAGAGAGCCATGACTCAGGATATTCATTTTTTTCCAAACTTCCTCAGATAGATAGCATAATAAACATGGGTAGTGCCAAGGTTACAGCCAGGCTTAAAAGTGGACTTAACTGCGACTTCAGGATATTCAAGAGCGACGAAATAGGATCAGCCCTTCAGTATTTCACAGGAAGCAAAGATCACAATGTTAAACTCAGAAATCTTGCAATATCCAAAGGCCTAAAGCTTAACGAATACGGGCTTTTCAAAGGTGAAAATAAGATTGCAGGAGATGATGAGGTTGAAGTTTATAGAGGATTGGGTCTAAGCTGGATTCCTCCTGAAATGAGAGAGAATATGGGAGAAATAGAAGCAGCTGAAAGGGGAGAAATCCCGGAGATAATAGGATACGATCAGGTGCAGGGCGATCTGCATACACACACTTCAGAAACTGATGGAAAGAACACGCTTGAGGAGATGGTAGAAGCTGCTGAGAAAAACGGGCTGAAATATATTGCTGTTACTAACCATAGCAAAAGCCTCAGGGTCGCGAAGGGAATGGGTGAGGCGGCCTTCAGAAAATTCAACAGAAGAATAGATGAACTTCAGGATTCCCATAGTCTGAAGATACTGAAAGGCGTTGAAATGGATATACTCAGGAATGGGGAGTTAGATCTCGGTGCTGAATTGCTGGAAGAGATGAACATCGTTCTTGCATCCCTGCATCAGTGGGCCTCATCCAGCCTCACAGAAAACACGGATAGGTTGCTGAAAGCCATATACAGTGGGCATATTTCAGTCATAGCTCATCCCACCGGTAGACTTATCGGCTCCAGGGAACAGATCCCTCTGGATTTTCCAAAACTATTCGACGCTTGTAAGGAAATGAATGTTGCTCTCGAAATAAATGGCTATCCTGAAAGATCTGATTTACCTTATGATATCGTTCATGAGGCTAGAAGCTACGGGGTTAAATTCTCTCTTGGAAGCGATGCCCATTCCTTAAGTGATCTTAACTTCCTGAAATTCAGTGCCGCAATAGCCAGAAGGGGATGGCTCAGGAAATGTGATGTTCTTAATACTCTGTCTGCAGAGTCTCTTATCAAAGAATTGAAAAGATAATCTTCAAAATACTTTTAAAACAATACCCGGAATATTTTTATAAGGACTATCTCATGTTCTGTTCACTGGAAAAATGGAATTTACATTTATACGCTTTGCTAAATGGTCATACATGAACGTTACGCACGTATTTTCGGAAGCCTGTCTGGTGGGACCGCGTGAAAAGGTTCTATACACTACCGCTTTCAGAATATTCCGGAAACAGGATCTCTTTCAAGGTGAACATTATGCTTGATATGATTCAGAGACTGGACTGGAGACTGAGGATTAACGTTGAACCCAACCCAAAACTGTCGGAACTCTCGAGAAAATTTGGAGTGCGTTCAGAGGTTGGACTCATCCTTTACGGTGAACAGCCTGAAACAATTTTATTTTTCCCGAACAATGTAGAGAAAAATCGGGAGCTCAGGATATTTCTCCAGGAATTTGATGCAATCGAATCCTCCGGTGTGTGGACAGTGAGGCTTAAAAACAGCAGGGATGAAACGTTTATCAGGTTAATTTATGGGTTACTGGAAATACCATCGGTGGTTCTATCCGGTTTCTCCCTACTCGAAGGTCTTTATTACATTGACTTCATCTTTAACAGCGTTGATCTTCCAGGGGTCTCAAAAACCCTTTCTGATAACCTTAAAAATGATAGTTCCGAGATACTGATAGATTATCTGGGAAGATCGAATGGCGTCAACGAGATGCTGCAGATAGTGAATTCAAGAACCCCTCTTTCTCTTTTTGAAATAGATATGACTCCTCCAGCTGAAGAGATGAAACCAGAAAAGAATCCTATGGGCGATAAATGGTTCAGAATTCTGAAGACCCCATTTGGAAGCATAAATGTGGAGGGGCTATACTTTGTGGACAGTGAACCTGTATTTAATGGTGGTGTGGTTGAAATTATCAAGAGAAGTATGTACCGAACCACTACAAAGAACAGTTTTCTCAGAAGCATCAACGATAGAATTAACAAAAGCAGAGTGGTTTCAGTTCTGGCATTTCAAAATTTCAACGCTGGAAGCTTCAAAGTCTTCTTTGTTGTTCCCACCGTATTCAAGAAAAGATTCTTCAATATCTTACTGGATGTCATGGAACAGGAAAAGGACTGGAGCCCGAAAATTTCCCAGATAGCAAATATAACCGAAGCTTCCCTGTAAAACCTTTCAGTTGTTATTGTATATTAATGGCCAAAAACTTATCTGGCATTCATGGTTAGATAAAAGGGACTTTCATTTACTTATTTTCGCTTCTTTAGCTCAGTGGAATAAATGAATTTCATGTTTCTTTTTAGAATAACCAGAATTTAAGAGAAAAAATTCTGAATCTCAATTAATCAGACCAATTATGGGTCAGTATTGATTCCAAAGCACTCATCTTTCTATGTCTCGATTCGATTGTCTGTTTATACTTGTCCATAGGAATGTTAAAGATAGCCATTTTCTTATCAGTACATAGTCGCAATTATCATTTCCAACAAATTCCAGCCCATCCATGTTACCTATTTCGTGAAACTTTTTGGTATTCAGCAGTATTTCAGAGAAAGGCTTATGAACCATCTATCTATTTAACCAGACTGTTACTGGGGGCTGTAGCTTAGCCCGGTAGAGCGCCTGGCTCATAACCAGGTGGTCGTCGGTTCAAACCCGACCAGCCCCATAATTTGCCCGTTTTAAGCATACCTTTAATTTTTGTTACATGAATCCGTGAAGCATTCCTGCTGTATTTCCCATCAACTATTTTTTTCCTTCACCGGCATCGATGGGACTACAAACGATTTCGAATTCGAACATCAATTTCTATAGAATAGAAATTATGTTCTAAATATGGAAATAACTATTCAGAATTGTATATCCGCCATTATATCTCATCTTCTTGATCTTTTCAGGCATCCTGATACCTGAGTGGCTTTGTTAATCTATCAGTGCATGGAATTTTTCCATCGTAGGGATCAAGTTTCTGAAACTTTCTTCTAAAGTATTACTTTCATGTCATTCAGTAAAAGAATAATCGGATTTACCCATCCGCATTCTGCATTACGGTTTATTTCAAAATTTACACATTTCGGGATTTAGATTAAACAAAGAAAAATGAATAGAGCGCCTGGGTCTTTAAGCATACCATATTAACAAAAGA
>JAMDBD010000007.1 GCA_023484105.1 Thermoplasmatota archaeon | reverse complement strand
AGAAATGCCTCAATCTCTTCCAATGCAAATCTTCTCTTCGCATGCCATTAATTTTCTAATACATCGTCTCTGCTTTCATGGCCAGATCATTGTAAAATCCATCCACTTTCTGAAAGTTTCTTTAAACTCTAACTCTGGCACTTTTGCATAATATATCTTAAATTTTCTCCTTATTTTCTATGTTTTGCAGAAAGCCTTTTATACTTACAGATTATGCATATGCATAATATGATTGACCACAAAACAAAAAACGATTATCCGGACTGGGTGTTGAAATATTGGACCAGGGGGACACTTGTCATGAGGAGAGGTGATCATTACTATCTATACAGGGTAAGCAGTAAATGGAATCCTGAAAAGAAGAGATCACAGATGAAAACTGGGGAGTATCTGGGAAGGATAACACCGGATGGTCTCATTGAACCGAAGGCAAAGCGTGTCATGAAACTTTACAGCCGGATAGCTGTGAAGGAATACGGTGCATCATTTCTCGTGAATCACATATCAGGTGACATGACCAGATCATTGAAGAAACACTTTCCACAGTGGAAGGAGATATTCGTATTCTCCATGATGAGACTCATCCATGTGTCACCACTGAAAAATGTTGAATTCCACTATTCAACATCCTATATTTCTGAAACGATTCCGGATGCCCATGTTTCTCCGGAATCACTTTCGAATATGCTGAGGGAGATCGGCATGGATCGAAAATCCGTGACGGAGTTCATGAAAGCCTTCATGAAGGATGACAGGTATCTGGCTGTGGATCTCACCCATGTGCTTTCCATGAGCGAGAATATAATATCTGCAACCCTTGGGCATAACTCAATGGAGGAATACCTTCCCCAGGTACAGGTTCTCTTTCTCTTCTCTCTGGATCATCACATCCCGGCATATTTCCGCATGCTGCCGGGATCCATAAACAGCGTTGCATCCCTGAAGACAACAATGGAGGAGACGGGAAGGAAGAACATTGTCCTTGTTGCAGACACTGGATTCTATTCCAGGCCCAATACGGAAGCACTGTCATCCATGGGCATACATTTCATCATGCCCATGAGGAGGAACTCCAGACTCATAGATTACACAATTTCCATGGAGAAACATTTCATGTTCCAGGATCATCCCGTATTCTATGCCAAATATGACGCTGGCAGATACACCATGTTCACCTTCAGGAACGATTTCCTGAAGGCCGAGGAGGAGAAGGATTATCTCAGGAGACATGAGAAGGGATCAGAAACGGCATTCAGGAGACTGAGGGAGAGGATGGGCACAATATCCGTCATCACAGACCTGAAAGTTTCAGGTGAGATTGTGTATGGTATGCTGAAATCCCGGACAGACATGGAACAGTCGTATGACACTTTCAAGAACACGATACATGCAGACAGGACATACATGAGGGATGATCTACACCTTCAGGGATGGATGTTCGTGAATTTCATCGCCCTGGTTATGCATTACAGGATTTACAACATGCTGAAGAAGATGGATCTTCTAAGCCGCTATTCACCGGAGGACGTAATCAGGCATCTTGATCGCATACATATGCTCAGGATAGGCGATCAGTGGAAACTGTCAGAAATACCGAAGAAATCAAGGGTAATAATTGAGAAGCTTGAGATACCTATTATGCAAAATAGCGGGAGTTAGAGATTGATCTTTCAGGCAGTTGACACCTCTCTTTTGCAGAGGTGATCACTGGAGTTGGCAGAATCATCTGACGAAAAAATGTCCAGGAATAGAAGACGACTGTCACTAAGAGAAGAGCTCGGAGGCTACCTTTACATCCTCCCACTTCTTGCTGTTCTTGCATTTCTTGATTTCTATCCAATTGCATATAGCATTCTCATATCATTCAGTAATCTGGATTATCTCAATATATTGAAACCTCTTCAGATAGTAGGTTTGCGGAATTATTATACAATCGTGGCATCAGGCATGCTCTGGAAACTTCTCTATCAGACCACAATATGGAGCCTTGGAAGCGTGGCAATCATGGGCCCGCTTGGATTTGTGATAGCTCTAGTAATCAACCAGCGCGGGCTGAAAGGAAAAGCTGCTTACAGGACCGCAATCCTTGTTCCATGGGCGTTTCCTGCGTTCATAACAATACTCGTATGGCAGGGAATGCTGAACCTTAATTATGGAATTGTCAACAGGATGCTGAACCTGATAGGAATTGGCAGCGTAAACTGGCTTGGAACTCCAGGCAACGCAATGCTCTCCATGATCCTGGTGAACGTATGGCTTTCATTCCCGTATTATACATTCGTATATACCTCTGCGATGCAGAGTCTACCTGCTGAGTTGCTTGATGCTGCAGAAATGGATGGCTACGGTATCTTTGGAAGACTGAGGCGGATCATCATACCCATGCTAAGCAGACAGATAGCGTTTATAACAATCTTTGGCTTCATCTTCACATGGAACAATTTCTATATCCCTTTTCTTTTGACCTCAGGTGGGCCCGGTACATCCACTCAGATTCTCATAACGTATTCTTATGTCTCGGCTTTTGATTATTACAACTATGGAATAGCAGCTGCATACGCGGTTATTTCCATAATCATACTGGTGATATTCGTTGTGGTCGTTAACAAAATGACAAAAATGATGTCAGTCTTATATTGAGGTGAAATAATGGAAAAGTATCAGCTTGACTCAAAATCCGGTTCAAATCTCACTGTTTTGGAGAGTACCTTTAAGAACAGTTACTTCAGAAGAATTAGACTTCTGAAGAGGTTACTTTCCCACATATTTCTCATCCTTGTTTCTGTATTCGCAGTATTTCCGGTATACTATATCGTGATAACCTCCCTCAGCCCAATCCCTGCACTCATAGATGTTTCAGCCAAATCAATACTGCCGGCCATTTCAACTCTCACACTGGCAAACTACCGGCAAATAATATACGATTATCCATTCGGGACATGGCTGAAAAACACACTGTTTCTGACCGGAACATCTACTGTGCTGGGCGTCATGCTTGCCCTTACCTCTGGAATAGCCATGTCGAGGATGCTCATTCCAGGAAAGAAGGCACTTCTTTACATGATGCTGATAATATCCACATTCCCGTTTGTTATAATGGTTATTCCGTTTTATTTCATGTTCTCCAGCCTGCATCTGGTCAACAGCTATGTAGGATTGATAATCGCATATTCTGCGGGTGCAGTTATATTCTCGTCCTGGTTAATCAAGAATTATGCTGACTCCATACCGCGTGACTATGAGGAAGCGGCCCAGCTTGACGGATACTCAAGAACAGGTGCGCTTTTCAGGGTGCTTCTGCCGATAGCTAAGCCGGTGATAATATTCGCCCTGATAATATCGTTTATCGGCCCATACACGGACTATGCACTGGTCAGCGTTCTGATCGACAAGCCTCATCTCTACACACTGACAATTGGAATGTACTCAGTTGTAGATGGAA
Source organism: Thermoplasmatota archaeon (assembly GCA_023484105.1). GTDB lineage: Archaea > Thermoplasmatota > Thermoplasmata > Thermoplasmatales > Thermoplasmataceae > JACWAH01. Next base: position 12,660 of record JAMDBD010000007.1, on the reverse strand, counting down.
CCCTTGGGATGAACTACGGTACATTCAGTGCTTTCGCACTTCTAATGGGATTGCCCATTTTCATAATATTCTTCGTATTCCAGAGATATCTTTCTTCGGGATTTTCGCTTTCAATGTATAAGTGACAAAAATGGCAGATAAAATATATGCAGTAGGTTGCGAGCAGTTGAATGGAGTCGTTTCCTGTATGTCAGGAAAGATGATGAAATGGTTAGGCTGAGGCTTGAAAATGTAGTCAAGGATTATGGAAACGGGATGGGAGTTGAAGGCGTATCGCTTGAAATTGAGGATGGTGAATTTTTCGTTATCCTCGGACCGAGCGGGTCCGGCAAGACAACCACGCTCAGGATGATTGCAGGCCTTGAAACTGTGGATTCCGGCAGGATATTTGTTGATAACACTGAGATAACAGATTTTCCACCCAACTGGAAGAATATGGCAATGGTATTCCAGAATTACGCATTATATCCATTTCTTTCTGTGAGGCAGAATCTTGAATTTCCTCTCAAGAAGAGAAAGGTGAAGAAGGAGGAGATAGATATCAAGATAGAGAAGATATCAAAGACTCTGGGAATAACGGAAATACTTGACTCAAAACCAGGTCAGATATCAGGCGGCCAGAGACAGAGAGTGGCTCTTGGAAGAGCTCTGATCAGGGAACCTCTTCTATTTCTCATGGATGAACCTCTGAGCAATCTTGACGCAAAACTGAGAACATCCATGAGGGCCGAGCTGAAAAGGCTTCAGAAGGAATTTGCAATAACCACGGTGTATGTTACGCATGACCAGATCGAGGCCATGACCTTAGCAGACAGGGTCGCGGTTATGAACAAGGGAAGGATTGTTCAGCTCGGGAAGCCGGACGACATATATAACAATCCCAACTCGTACTTCGTCGCGACCTTCGTAGGCGATCCTCAGATGAATATACTTAAAGGAAGGCTGGAAAAACAAGGTAAAAAGTTTAGCCTGACATTTTCAGGATGCAGCATCAGTATAGATAGTAGCGATATACAGGCTGATTCAAACTCTCTGGATGTCAGGGTGGGATTCCGTCCGGAGGCAATAACAAGGGTCGATAGCAACGGGATCAGTGCCAGAATCAGTGTCATACAGGATCTTGGAAACCGCAGGCTTGAGCACTATTCCGTTTCAGAGGATGGTTCTGAAGTTATAAGATATACTGCGGATGACAATACCTCTTCTATTGGGGCCCCTGTTCAGATATTTCCAGGAGAAGGATATATCTATCTGTTCAGGGAAGACAGCGATAAGCTGATTGGAAGAATTGACGGGAGATCTCTGAGGGATTTCAGATCCTGAACTCCAAATTCTCAGATGGTGGATCAAACTCTATGATCTTTCTTTTGTGAGGGTCTCTTCCGTATAATATTATGGAGGATACCCTGCTTTTGCGCTGAAGCCTTATGTATCCACCTTCACTGATCACCTTTCCGACATCAGGATATTCGAAGCTCCCGGTGCCTGTAACACATATCTCAGTACCTTTCTCAGACCGGAGCAAAATCACAGCGTTTTCTCTTATATATATCGGGTGATATTCATTTGTTTCAATGGTAGCAGGACCTATAAATTCCTCTCCTGTCAGGAAGCTGTACCACTTACCTTCCGGAAGGTACACTTCCCTTGTTCGTGAATACTGATCGATCTGTGGTGCATATAGTACATAATGACCGATCATCATCTGATCCCTGACTGCATATGCATTTTCGTCCTTCTGAAATTCATAGAACATCGGCCTGAGAACAGGATGGCCCGTAACGCTGCTTTCTAGCTCAAGGGAATAAAGGTATGGTATGAACAGATACCTGATCCTGATCGAGGACAATGTCCTTTTCTGAACGTCTTCAGGAAGCCGGAAAAGCTCCTGATCATTGTCACCTTTGGATTTATGGTTTCTGTAGAAAGGAAAGAACATGGCGACACGGTAGTAAGCCTCTATCAATTCAGGAGTGCTGTGCCCTACAAAACCACCGAGATCACAACCTGTGAAAGGCACTCCTGAAAGCCCGAGTGAAAGAACCAAGGAGATCTGCATTCTGAGATCATCCCATGAGGAAGGATTGTCTCCGGTCCAGAGGAAGGCGTACTTTTGAATTCCTGAATAACCGGATCTGGAAAGCACGAAGGGATTTGATTCAACACTTCTGAGAGCCTGGTAGGCTGCCATTGCCTCGTAGTATGGATAGGCATTACGGGCCAGGCTGTAATCAACCGGCCCGTTATCAGAGTTGAAGACAACCGCTCCCCCTTCAGCTACGTCGGCCTGGGCGGTCTTGGAAGGTGAGAATTCATTCATGTCTATCCATACACCTGAAATACCGGATTTGTACCATTCTACAAGCTTTCTGCCCCAGAATTCTCTTGTTTTTGAGGAGAAGAAATCAAAAAATGCGATGAGGCCAGGCCAGGATCTTTCCAGATACAGTTCATGGGATTTTCTCTCGCATAGCATGCCAAGGGAATCTCTGAATAAATCCTGGTTTTGATCTGCCTTCACATACGGATCCACTATGGTTATCAGTCTCACGCCAAGATCCTTCAGTTTTCTTATCAGTTCCCTGTGATCGCCAAAATCTTTTCCCCATGTGAATGTATTATAGCGATCCTGGTAGTCAATATCAAGATAGACAGCTCCAACAGGAAATCCGGAATCTATGTATTTTGAGACGTTAGAAAGAGCAGATGAAGCAGGAAAGTAGGAGTATCTGCTGATCTGGTGTTCAAGCGTCCACTGTGGAGGCACCAGGGGTTTTCCAGTCACATCTGTGTATCTTTCTATCACAGCACTCACTTCAGGTCCTTCTAGGACATAGAAATCTAGAGAATCATTGCTTACCGTTATTGTAATCCAGTCGTACCGGTCAGATCCCATGTCAAACTTTATCTCACCTGGAAAATTGAAAAAGAAGCCAGTTGCAATGCCATCAAGAACAGATATGAAAAATGGGATGGAGGCGTACAGAGGATCTGCCTTGTATGAATAAGCATAGGAATCAGAGTTCAGAGATCTGAAGGAGCCCATCCTTCTGTCAAGGTCGTATGCACGCTCTCCGAGGCCATAGATATGCTCGTTAAAAGAAAGAGGTTTTGTTATGATAGTCGACCCATGATCGAGAGAAACGCCGATACCCATTTTATTCAGAATACTGCACTTCTCTTTTCTTCCTGAGAAACCAAACTCCACAACCGGCATGTAGGAATTGATCCTGAACATATGAATTCCGTTATCACACCATGAATCTATGTGAACCTGTGTCACATCCTTCCATCGATTACCATTTAATTATGTTTCCCTCAAATACTGCAAGTATAGACCACTCTCTGATGGATCTCAGCAATTTCCACTAACATGCTGTTATATAGAAGCCGAACAAAGGGAACACAGCCTATGCCACAGAGTGAGAATACAGTACAGGCAAATGAGTGTGTAAACCAAGAGAGGCAGAACATTCCTCTGACATTTCCCTCTTCTAACTGTATGGCACAGGTATAACTTTTCAGATAACGTTTTTATTGAATAATTCTAGGGTGTCCAAACATTCGTCAAACAACGAGATCCATTATTTCCCTCTTTGATCTCTGCCTTATCTGATTGACCAGGACAATGCAGTTGTATGCCACGATCCTTTCACCAACAGCAACATCATAGTTCCGGTTCCGGACATGCCAGATATGCTCACAGTGCATTATCTCCTCTAAAATGGAAAATGTCCGCTCTATTTCCCATCTCAATCTGTATCTGGATTTCTCCTCCTTCCTTATGATTATACCCTGCTTCCTGTTGAATCCCAAGTTATCAGGAACAATTCCTCTTCTTCTGTTTGTATCTATGATTGGGATAGCATGTGTGTTGTCCATGATGTAATCATAGATGCCGGCCGAATCATAGGCGGCATCCATGAGGATATATTCGTGTCCACGCACAGAATCTATCATTTCCTGTGCAACTGTGCTGTCATGGATGGAAGCTGTGGTAATCTTCCATTCCACTGCAGCAGTGGAATCGATATCCTGTGCAACATGTGTTTTCCTGCCGTATTCAAAGCCCTTTGTTCCATAACCCCATGAACTGTCAGGATCTTTATATTTGCCTGACTTCCTTCGTCTCTGTGCAGTTGTATGCTTGCATGTCTTCACAATGAAGCTGTCGATTGCAGCATTCTCACCATTGGATTCAATGAGATCAATGATGCCTACATTGATCTCATGCCAGTCAATCCTAAGTGCCCTGTATGAAAGTGTGCGGAAGTTTGGAATTTTCCCTACACCAACCAGATCCATGAGTTCCGGATGGTTGTTGAAGAATTTGCCTGAAGATCTATAGGAAATACCATAAATCTGCAGTATCACAATGATCTTCACGACAATGCCGTTGGAGAACTTCCTCAATCTATCTTCAGAAACAATCTTATCCAACCTGTCCATGATCAGTGGGATATGGTTCGCTTCCATATCCCATCAATATTATTGGATTAATAATGTCTGACAATCGTCGAACATTATATGGATCTTTGGACACCCTATTTTTATGTACATATTATTCCCTGCACTAATCCACACCTAATTTTGCCTCACTTGATTCTAGAATTCAGTGAGGGATTGTAAATGTATCAGTTGTCCCAAGAAAAAGATCTGACAGATATACACTGTCAGTGAAGAAGTGTTCGAAATCCAAATACACTCTGAACAGGAAAGAAATATAAAGGCAACAGTAACCTCCATGAGATGGATGTGGGATATCTCGAGAGCATTGTGATAAATGAGACTCCACTACCATAATTAGAGAAGAAATCAAAGTTCTAAGGAGTATTTAGGGCAAGACCTATGAGTATGTTCTGAAGCAAGAATACGCATAATCACTTAGATGATGAAGCAGTACGGGAAACAGTTTAATACAGTCATTAAAGGAACTGTGAAAAGAGAGAGGAGAGAAAGACGCATTATCCAGGCAACAATGACACTGTCAAAAAGTAATAAAGGAAGGGGTAAAACATTACCATGGAGCAAAAGCGACTTATCCGAATCATTTTTTTATGATCGGACGGATCTTCTTCATAGAAATTCCTTGGACAGTTGCCCCTGGCAACATACCCGAATTTTGTTACCGTTCTCTCCCATGTAAGTCCGTATGTTATTCACAGTGATCTGGCCCCTCTCCTTTATCTGTACCCTGTGCACAGGCGCGTATATACAGGATATATGCCGCATTTTCGTAAAGAGGGTCACACAGAAGAAGTATGAAGATTTCAATGCACAAATGAAGATCTAATATCTCATTACAGGAAGAACCTCTCCATATCGTGGCAGTAAATTGGAAGGATCACGAATTCTTCAGCAGGGAGAGGTTGAACGGCAGGCTCTAGAACTGAGAGCAACGATAGAAGGGCCTTCACCCTCACTTGTAAAGGAGTTTATAAGGCCCGCCCTTCTGAATGCAAAGGAGAAGTTTTGGTTATTCTTGCGACGGAGATAATTCCGAATCAGAAAAAGGAAGGCAGCTTACCTTCTAACTTATCTAGGAAACGCCTAAGGCATCAGTTACAGGGCCGTAGAAAGACTCTATTCCGATCCCTTCGTCATACTATACTAAAACATCCTCTTCATGAATTCGCTGAAAGGGAAGGTTGTTGCTTCGATGAACGTATCTGGCGATGGAACAGGTCAATCCCTCACTACCGTCACGAGGCCTACCGGTCTTTAAGAGAAAGAGATAATGAATCTGTGAAGGAGGGAAGTTTGTCAATACATTCGCGCTGGTGGACTCATCAACAGGATGTATGCCGGATATGCAGTTTCCGTCTAATCTGAAATGGATACATATCGAAAGGCTCTTGAAATAATAGGTAAGATGTGTATAGACCTCAAAAGCATCAGACTGGATAATATTACACGAGACAGAGCGTCCTCGAAGACCTAAATGGAAATACAATGCCGCTCCTCATCCCCAAAAACATTACCAGGATCAGGGTGAAGAAGGAGCTGTAGGGAGATAATCGTGCGTTCTGGATGACTAGATGAACTATCTCAGGAAATACTTCAAGAGGAAAGTATCAGAAACTGGCCTCTCCTCAGACAGGAGAGTGACGGGAGGCCTTATATATCAGAGGAGGAAGGGAAGGAAAGGAAAGAAACCGCAAACAGTCCTGAATAAAGGCTGTGGGCAGACGGCCACTCTCTCCCATTCTCCGAATAAGGATAGCCATTGCTGTCTAAATATTAGCTCGATTCGGAGATACTGCACAAGCAACAAAATTAAATATGTAGTTTCCTTATAATATCACCTATGGAACTTAAGTATTTCATCATTAGGAGAGCACTTGTTATCATACCGACGCTGATGGGTCTCACAATACTTACTTTCCTTTTACTCTGGGCATATGGCCCAAATCTTGTGGCTGCGGGTTTTGAATCCGAAAAGTATCATAATGTTGCGGCCGCGCTGGCTGCCCAGGGATTCAACTTCAGCGATCCTATAGGCACTTATTTCAGCTATCTTGCGCACCTTTTCACTGGTAACTGGGGTACAATTAATCAGCCCATTTCAGCAAAAACGCTCACTGCAGTCGAAATCTTCTTCCCTAACACGATACAGCTTGCTATAGCGGCAACAATAGTATCTGTTATTATTGCAATCCCACTTGGAACATACATAGGTGCAAGGCCCAACAGCCCCGCTGATCAGGCAGGCAGAATATTCTCTCTTAGCGGCTATGCACTTCCGGCATTCTGGCTTGCTTACGTTCTCATAATCCTGTTCGGTAAAAAGGTAGGAGTGGTTCCGTATCTTAACATATTTCCATACGACGGAAATGGGTCGCTTAACGTGTCATCACCTATTTTCAATAACTTCCATGTCAGCACACCAACGCACATCCTTTTGATAGACGCTCTTATAGCTGGAGATATTCCGCTATTTGAAAGCGCTTTCATGCATCTGATACTTCCAGTAGCTACACTCACTTATGGGATATTAGCAGGCATACTTCGTTTTATAAGGGCGGGTATGGTTGATGCATCCAACCAGGAGTTTGTGAAGACTGCGAGAGCAAAAGGGGTTCCTGAAAAGACTGTCATCAAGAAGCATATAAGGAAGAATGCGCTGCTGCCCACTGTGACCGTTCTTGGCCTTCTGGTCTCTAGTTTACTTGGTGGCGTTGTCACAGTTGAATATGTATTTGATTATCTGGGAATAGGATATCTGGCAGTTTATACAGCAGAAGCAACGCAGGTATGGGGGATTCTTGTGCTGACATTCATATTCGGGATAATACTTATGATTACAAATCTCATAGTAGATGTGATCTATGCATTCCTCGATCCGAGGATAAGGTACTGAGGTTGGTTGAATGGTTGAAGAAGTGATAGGTTTAGAGCAGGTAAACGCAGGGACTAAAAAGTACAGGCCAAGACTTGAACTCTTTTCTGCCACTGTTAAGAGTTTTGTGTCTAACAAGGCTGCGGTTATTGGGGCTGTAATCACATTCATATATTTTGCAATAGCAATAATAGATACAGTTGCACCGTCTGTATTTGGAATACCCAGTGGTGAATACACTGATCTCGGCTATTACAGCAAACACATAAGCCCAGTAGAGACTTTTGGAATATTTTCACCCGGCACTTCTCATGGTTTTAAATATCTCCTAGGTGGAACAATATTTAACTACCCTCTTCTCCCAGCAATGTTTGCATCCCTGAAGTTCGATCTTGGATACTCCGTGCTTATCGTGGGTGTTGGTGCATTAGTAGGTTCAGCAATAGGTGTTACCGCGGGATACCTTGGAAGATGGGCTGACGAGTTCATGATGAGGGTAACAGACGTTTTTTTCAGCGTTCCATTCCTTATTCTAGCAATCGCATTCAGCACGATATTCGGTCATGATATGCTCAGTGCCGTATATGCACTCCTAATAATTTGGTGGCCGATATACGCCAGGCTGTCAAGGAGTCTTGCTCTGTCTACAAAGTCCTTGAATTATGTTGAAGCAGCAACTGCTGCCGGTTCTTCGAAGGTGAGAAACATCTTCTATCATGTTTTTCCAAATGTACTTTCACCAATATTTGTTCAGATATCATTAGATCTTGGATCGATCATTCTGATATTTGCAACTCTTTCGTTCCTTGGCATAACAAATCTACCATACAGCTTTCCGGAACTTGGTGCCCTTATATCAGACGGGGACAACTTCGTGACTTCATTCATTCCTCTCCCGGGTTTTCACCTTATTTGGTGGCCGTTGATCATTCCGGGATTTTTCCTGCTTATATTCACGGTATCTATCAATCTTTTTGGCGATGGTATGAGAGATGCCCTTGATCCAAAACTTAGGAAGTGAGAGAAATTTGGTTGAAGAAAATATCACTGTAACTGAACAGAAAGAGAGGTTGAAGGTCCAGGATCTGAAGGTTAGATTCTTCACAAGCAAGGGGATAGTAAAGGCAATAGATAATCTCTCATTCTCAATCAGAGAAGGGGAATCTTATGGCCTTGTAGGAGAAAGCGGAAGTGGGAAAAGCGTTACAGCTACGGCTGTAATGGATCTTATTCCTGATCCCCCTGGAAGAATAATAAGAGGGAAGATCTACATAGATGGATTCAACATACTGACAGATCTTGATCAACTTGCCAAGATTAGGATAAAATCACCCACGGATGTTATAATAAAGAGGAAGAAGAGGCTCATAAAGAGGCATAATTACATAATGTCCGGTATAAGAGGGGACAAGGTGTCAATGGTATTTCAGGAACCATTCCTATCCATGAATCCGGTCATGACAATAGGTGATCAGATCAAGGAAGCTATACTTCTGCATGGAAGAGTGGATATTGCAAATTCAATAATAAAGAGAGAGACCATGAACGCGCAGGAGGTCTCTAAAATCGTGGATACAATTATGGCACAGCCTGACACACAGACCAGGAATAAAATCATAGTAAGACTTTGCGGGGAATATGCAATTCCAGAACTGGCAAAACCTTTCACTGACCTTTTTGAGAATTCCACAGATAGGGATTTCATAATCAATGAGGTTCTGTCACTTGTCAACACAAAGAAGACCGGCCTTAACCTTGAAAAACTCGAGGAATCAAAGAACTATTTTTTGCTGAGGGAAAGAATCTTAGATCTCAACCTGGAACTTATAGGGGCTGAACACAGTGGTGACGAAAGAACTGCGGCACAGTTAGAAGCCCAGATTAAGGAACTGAAATCGACAATGAGATCACAGTTTCTTTTGTATTCAATCAAGAGGAGATTTATGCGTAGATTCATAGATGCTCCTTTCGAGAAGTTTGCGGAAGGCAGGACGCTGGAACTGCTGACGCAGGTAAACATCGCCGGTCCGGAGAGGGTGATGACATCCTATCCGCATGAACTTAGCGGGGGCATGCTTCAGAGATGTATGATCGCAATGGCCTTTTCTGCAAACCCACAGCTTCTGATAGCAGATGAACCCACAACTGCCCTGGATGTAACCACCCAGGCCCAGATACTTGACCTTATGAAGGAGGTGAACAAGAATTATAACACATCAATACTGTTCATCACACACGATCTTGCAGTTATAGCAGAAATGTGCGATCGAGTCGGGGTAATATATGGTGGAAACCTGGTTGAGGAGGCGCCGGTAAAGGAGATATTCTATAATGCAAAACATCCTTACACAACTGGTCTTATGAACGCAATACCGAGGGCAGAAAGAAGATTTGAAAAAACCGCAAGGCTGGAATCAATACCAGGTAGCGTTCCAAATCTCATAGATCCTCCTTCAGGTTGCAGGTTCCATCCAAGATGCAAATTCAAGATGGACGTATGTTCTGAGAAAAAACCAAAATTAGTTGAAATAGAGAAGGATCATAAGGTTGCCTGCTTCCTGTACTCAGATGAGGTGGAAGAGGAGCCACGGGAGGAGATACCATGACAAAGATATCCGCAGACGAAAATATTCTGATGTATGTGCATGGCCTGAAGAAGTACTTTCCCATCTATGGGGGTTTAGGCGGTGTTAAAGGATACGTTAAGGCACTGGATGACGTAACGTTCTACCTAAGAGAGGGCGAATCCCTGGGTATTGTGGGAGAAACCGGGTGTGGAAAGACAACACTTGGAAGAACTATACTAAGGCTGATCGACGCCACGGATGGTGATGTTTACTTCAACATTCCGAAAGACGAGATGATCAAGATCATAGATCTGGAGGAACAGGTCAAAGAGAAGATGGATAATGGTAAGACCCCAGAGACCGATCCGGAACTTCGTAATCTGCTGGATCAGGTTTCAAAGTTCAGACATAAATACTCTCTTCTCAGGATTTCCCAGAGAGAACTCAGAAAGGTAAGAAAATACATGCAGCCTGTATTTCAAGACCCGTTCAGCTCTCTAGATCCGAGAAAAATAATAAGGGATATCATCGGGGAACCAATGAGAGTGCTTCTCAAACTGCATCCATCTGAGATACTTAAGAGGGAGAAGAAGATAATAGAGGAAATTGGACTCTCTGAAGATCATCTTTACAGATTCCCTCATGAATTCAGCGGAGGCCAGAGGCAGAGAATCGGTATAGCAAGAGCAATATCAATTGAACCAAAAATGCTTGTTCTGGATGAGCCCACTTCTGCTCTGGACGTTTCCGTACAAGCTCAGATCTTGAACATCCTGCGTGACCTTCAGAATAGGATGGGTTTGTCTTATATTTTCATATCTCACCATCTTAACGTCATAAGGATGATGTCCGATCGTGTGGCTGTCATGTATCTTGGAAAGATAGTTGAACTGGCAAGCACTGAGGAGCTTTTCAACGAAATGCTCCATCCATATACCAAAGCTTTGCTTTCAGCCATCCCAATTCCGGATCCGGAGGTCAAGATACAGAGAACTGTTCTGGAAGGGGAGATCCCAAATCCTGCCAACCCTCCGAAGGGATGCCACTTTCATCCGAGGTGTCCGGTAGCTATGCCCAACTGTGGATGGTCACCAGTGGATCTGTCAGAATTTATAAAGTCTATGCTTGATCCTGTGAGGAATCCAGAGGCAGAAGCAATAACAAATGTTTCTGAGATCCAGACAGATGAGGACAACAACATCCTTGATATGGTGTTTGAGGATGGGTACAACGTTTCTGAAGAAACCCTTCAGATCATAAAGAATCTTGTTGAGAAGGAGAGCTTTCAGCAAAAGGGATCTGCATTCAAGGCAATAAGCAGCGTAGAAAAGATAAACCCTGGAAACATCGTAAGGTTCACCATACGAAAGCCAGACACTCCAAAATTGAAGGAGGTAAAGAGGGGGCACTTTGTCTCATGTCTGATATACAACTATAACTACTACGACGAAAAGACTGAGAGCCCAACGCCGGAGGAATATGGCCCAGAGATCTATTCCAATAACTGAAAAACCCTTCATAAAGAGGGACATAAAGGACATTTCTGCCAAAGAAATGCCAAGAAACCTTTTTTACAGGTATATCTTCGGACCTTTCATGAGGTGGTCTTTCATCATTGGTTCCATCATATTTGATTTCATAGCAATGCCATCATTCTTCCTTATGCTGGATCAGAGACTGATCGCTTCACCCTCATCATATTATCCTGGGATTTCCAGCTACTATGGAGCATATGTGTTATTACTGTCCATTTTTGTGGTACTTGCTTTAATCATTCTAGAGGGAAAATTCTACAGGAAAAACCTGAGCAAGAGCGTAGAGGATGACTTGATGGCGGAATTCATGCTCGGCCTGCAGAAAGAGGTTATTCAAACCAGAGAGACATGAGGATATCGTCCACGTATTCGTTATTGATCAGAAACTGACATTTCTTCCTACCCTCCTCAACGAATCCCAGGCTCTTATAGAGAGAGATGGCTCTGAGATTCGTGGAAAAAACCTCCAGATTTACCTTTTTTATACCGCTCGTTTTTGCCCATTCTAACCCTGCAGTCATCATCTTTTTTCCAAGCCCTTGCTGCCTGAAATCCTTTCTGATAGCAATTCCAAGCGTCCCCGTGTGTGAGTTCTTCCTATAACTTCCCCTCTGTATTGTCAGTACACCAACAATCTCTTTATTCTTATCAGCCACAAGCGTACAGTCATTCCTGGAAAGTACCATCTCTTTTTGCATTCTTTCCGTAACAAGGTAGTAATCACCAAGAAGAAACACACCCTCATCCATCACGGCCTGCATGCAGGAGATTATACCTCCGGCATCGTACGGTTCCGCATGCCTTATGAGCGGTATCTCGCCAACTGGGACCTCACTCGGATTTTTCTTTTTTCGAAGCAATTCTTCTCTCACCACTGGTACCTGACAGGAGTAAATGCTCGGCTCTCTTTCGGGTCTCATCCAACTGTTCTTCAATTTTAGCAATCTCATCAACAAGCCGTTCTCTGCTGTCCAGTAGCGAAGGGGAGACTATAGCGCCGGTGCGTGACGGTTCAATGATTCCGTATCTCTGCATTATGCGTAGTGAGTAGCGGACAATATGTTCTGGCATACCGGTCAGTTCTGATATCTTGAGAATCCCTATTGGCTGGGTGTTTATTACTACAGAGAGAATCCTCATACACCTGTCAAGCCTTTCAATAGACATCCCTATCTGTTCAAGCATTCCATCAAAAATCTCAGAAGAAGACATATGCAAT
>JAMDBD010000003.1 GCA_023484105.1 Thermoplasmatota archaeon | reverse complement strand
TTCTACGATAATTCAAGGAAGGAGGATGTGTGTTCCTTTCTGGAGGCAATAAGATCACATAACCCCGGCAAAGAGATAGTCCTGATCCTGGACAATTTTGCATCCCATCGTTCGAAAATGGTGAAGTAAAGAGCGCTGGAACTCCATATCCGATTAGTGTATCTTCCGCCATACTCTCCCGACCTCAATCAAATAGAATTCCTGTGGAAAAGCGTCAAGCGTATTGTTTCCAGAACGTTGATCGCATCGGAAATGTACCTGAAGGCCGTGGTTGAAAGGACGTTCTGGGAGATCTCAATGTTCAATTCGTACTCGATGGGGTGGATCAGGAAGTTTATCCCGAAAGAATACAATAAGTATCAAAAGTTCGGTATTTAACTATAAAGCTGGAAAATGTTAGTTCTCAGATTTGGTTTTCTTCATCCAGAACCATTTTTCTGAATCTCTGGCCTTATGCCATGATTCTATTCAGAACAACTATTCACCAGCCATCTTATGCGCAGGGCCTTTCCCCCAATAAATAATGGATGGATTCATTAAAGCCAGGATAACATCCACTGATTCATTGCAGTTAAGATTGAATGTATTCTCGGAATTTCTGATATTGGAAATCGTTCATGATTAGCATTATTTTCCACCCCTGAGGTTATAGACTGACCCGCGCCACTGTATCTCTTCATGGGTGACTGAGTGCAGGAGATTATAAGTGTATATGAAAGGCAGAAGAAATTCTATCAATGGCACAAAGAAACCCAGTTTGCCATGATATTTTCTATACCTGATTGACTGCGTCACAAACGGAACAAGCAGAAGTAGGAATACTGGATTTAGAAATATTGAAAGCACTACTGCCGACACTATCAGAAATGACTGCCCTATAAAATAAGCGAGCCCGAATTTCAGGACATTATTTCCTGATGATACTGAAAGGGCGACCTGCCTGTTCGCCCATTCCATAAAGCTGGAGAAATTCTCGTTTACAACAATATCAGGCGTTGCCTTTTGCATATACTCTATCCTCTTTCCCTTTGCGGCGCATATTTTAGAGAGAGCTATGTCGTCTGAAACGGAAGCGCAGAACTGATCCATGCTGTCATTTATGAGATCCTTCCGGAAGGCAAGCGATCCTCCCCATCCAAACCTAGTCCTGTTTGACTTCATCATCGAATGCCCCACCATACCCCACACAGACTTGAACTGTGACCAGAATCCGCCCTGTGGCACAAAAAGAGGGAATGTTGTGGCAAGCCCTACAGATTCGTCCGACAGTGGGGAAATAAGCGTTCTGAGCCAGTTGCTATTCGCTATTATATCTGAATCGCCTATTACGTAAATGTCAAAGTCCCGGAATTCATGAAGCGCGGTGCATAAAGCTCTAACCTTACCGCTGCAACCATTGCACCTGTAATTGCTGGTGATGAATCTGAGTCCTGATCTGCGGATGTATTCAACAGAAGGGTCTGTTTCGCTGTCCACAATACAGACTATTTCATAATTGTCGTAATCCTGTTCCTTCAGAGAGCTGAAAGTTTTGTCCAGTGTCAGATCGATCCCTTTGCATGGAATCATCACAAGCGCCCTTCCGGTTGCCCTGTACCCCTGTTGGGGTTCCTGTTGCCTGAGTAACTGAATGGCCAGAAAAAAGAGACTGCTCAGAACAAGAAAGATTACAAATACAGCCAGCAGTATTTCCTCAACGAAAGAAATAATTTGCAATTTCAGATCAGGCTGACATTCTGGGTGTCAACCTGTGAGATACCGCTTATCGACATCAGCTTGTTCTCTATGCTGCTGATCCTCCCTTCCTCATCTGGCACAATCACTTCAAGAATCAGGGCCTTCAGCCCAAAACCTATCTCCTCGGTTGTCATCCTGTTAATCGTGCATTCCTTTCCGATGCTTTCCTCTATCTTCCTGGACAGATCCTCTGTGTTGACCTCGGTGTCCTCCGGAAGTATCCTGAGACTTGCAAGTACCTCTCCCATAACATTCACCTATGGCCCGGTGAAACCGCACTTCGGACATGTATACGGAGTTGAATGCTCCTTGCACTGTACACATCTTCCAATAACTTCCTCTCCACAGTTGGGACAGTCGAATATGGAAAAACCACTTTCCACCAGACCAGCCCCGCATGAAATGCATGAATCTGTTGACGACATTTGGCTACCTCAGAGCAATGGTGAAATACCGGCTCATATTTAAGACATTTCTGGGGCAGCTGAAAGAGAGAACCTAGAAGAAACCAGTCAGTACGGTTCCAAGAAGAGCCGCCGCAATCATCAGCAGGAATATTTCATTGTTCCAGTGAAACACCTTGGCTCCATCTAGCTGCCAGAATGGGATCATGTTGAAGAAGCCAAACCAGAAATTGAGCCTGGCGGCTTCAATGAGTATTGTGGAAAAAATGAACTCTCCGGAAATAGTTCCCAAAACGGCAAAAATCGTTCCGAGTGCGATATTCATGCCAGGTCCGGCTGCAGATATTATTCCGTTGGTCCTACTGTCAGATAAATAGCCGTGATAGTACACCGCACCCGGAGCGGCAAAAATTATGCCGAATACGGATGTGATCAGCGCAAGCATGGCACCCATTGGCCAGAGTTTGAAATATGCGTACTGGCCGAACCTTCTCGCAACGTACCTGTGTGAAAGCTCATGCATCAGAAATGCGGACAGCACTGATACCAGCGCAGCCGTCAGAAATATGCCAAAATAAGCCAGGAGAGTGGCCCTTCCATAGTAGGAAAGATCAACGATAAGGAATGCCGCCGTAAGTATGGCAACTGCAACGAGTATATCCTTGATCTCCTGATCGTTTTCGTTTATGAAGTTCATTCTACCTTCTTGTTCCACGATTGATATCTATTATATAGTTCATTAGCGTGAGAATCTCCATGGCTGCATCTATTCCAAGATTCAGGTGATAGGCTACGTTAAGCGGTTCCAGCCTGACTCTTTCTTTCAGTGCAGCCTTGACAATCCTTTCCTTAGCCTTATCGCTGAGGTCAGGGTTCCTCTGACGTGAGATGCATTCCCGTATGTACGTGTATAGGTTTTTTGCAAGAATGATGTCCCTCCTTTCCAAAGAATTAAAGATAACGTTTATCTTGAGCTGGCCAATGTTCATTATGTTGGATTTCCTGACAGATTTCTGAATTACCTCCCTCGAGATGATCTCGTACTTATGCCTGTTAACGTCAGAATAATAACCGCCTTCTGACAGGAAGCGATATATCTCTTCCGCCTTTGAGAGCGGTATTTCTGCAATGTAAACCGCCTCCTCCATATCAAGCACCCGTCCCATTTTATATTCCGTATCAAGAAGTTTAGCTGTATAATCAGAGATCTCGAAGAAATGCTTCGTATCCTTTATTTCTGCGATAAGCTGATCGAATTCCTTTTCATCAATTATTGATCCGACATATCTGCTTGCAATTTTCTCTGCCATATTCAGGTTTCTTAACTCGATGTATGATCTGATTATCATCTCTGCGTTATTCCTATTGATATATGTCGGATTAGCCTCATAGACTTCAATGGCATCCTGATAGAATCCATTGAGGTAGCTGATTTTTATGAAAGTGTCAATTATGAGGCTGCCTGAGGCTGTGTCCCTGATCCTGCCCAGCGACTTCTTCAGAAGAGACAGGGCATCCAGGACCTGCCCGCCCTCCGCCTCTATTTTTGCCAGGTCACTGATATTCTCCGCATCTTCAGGATAAAAGCGCATTATCTTTTTTCTTACCTCTATGGCCTCAACCTTGTCATCACTGGCTTCCAGAGCCTCAGAAATTTTAATTCCCAGATAGCGGTCGTGCTCCTTTTCAAATATCCTGAAGAGCGCTTCCCTTATATCGGCGTTTTTCCAGAGGTTTTTCACAAGAAAATCAATAGATCTGGGCCATTCATCACTGTCCCGTTTGATCCCGGAAAGGGCGTTGAGAATCCCTCTGTAGTCATGCTGCCTGGCAAGATACTTTAACCTGAGATCCTGAAATCCTCCAGATTCTATAATCTCTGAAGCTTCTTTCATTTTCCTGGTCTCAATCAGTGAGTCTGCATATGCCCAGTTTTTCCTGAGATCTGCTCCAAGATCAATCGCATGCCTGAAGTGATCCATTGCCATTTGGAAATCTCCTCTGGAATGGAGCTTTTCTGCCAGCAGGATCTCTATTTGGCTGTCCCTGATTTTCCCCTCTGAATCCATCAGGGCTTTGATAGCCTCATCCTGCTGACCCGTCTTTTCCATCAGGATAACATGCTTCAGCAGATCGGACTTCATGTAGTTACCCTGCATAATTTTTCTTGATACTCTGGATGCCCCAGATATGTCGCCGGCCCTTTCATGATACAACATCACGATCCTGGCTGCCTCCCCATTTTCATCACTGATCCCCTCAAGCATTTTTGATATCCACGCAAGAATGTCTGATCCGGATCTGGTAAGATAATCCCGCAGCTCCTGGTATGGAATCTTTGACAGTTCCCCCATTTGCATTATGGTCTCAAATGAGGAACGGATATCCTCCTGTTCATCAAGCCTTATTGCTATCTTCAGACGCAGTGCAAGAAAATCCGCATTGGTAAGAAGCTGCATACCCTTCTTCAGCTGCTTCAGTGCCTGCTGGTATTTTCCCTGCTGGTAAAGTATTAGTGCAGAGACATACCAGTAAAATGGATCAGAGGATTTCTCCCTTACAGAATCCTCCAGAACAGTCTCCGCCTCCTCTGTGCGGTTCATCTTCGCAAGAAATTCACTCAGAGGATATTCAAAAAACCATGAATCCCTTACATTTCTGATAGTTTTTCCGGAGGCTATTTCCTGCATCATTGAGAATGTGGTTGCCAGATTTTCCTCATCCTTTCTGAACACGTATTTTTCCATTGCGGGGTCCATTCCGCCGTTATTCCGGTAAAATCTCGTCTTGCATACGGCCCATAGCAGGCCGTGAGATTTGGCCGCCGATACAGACTCCATGTAGCTGTCATCATACTTTACAGATAAACCTGCGTTGAACCGGATAATATCCATGAGCAGAGACGTTTCAGCGCTCTCCTGTGGTAACCCTGATCTGACCGCCCCAATCGCCTGGTCTGTTCTGGCAATTTCATATACTGTGTCAAGAAATATGCCATTCTGCATCACAGCCCATGATCTGAGAAGCACTTCTTTCAGTTCTTCATTACTCTTTGCCACCCTCAGTTCGCTTGAGAGTATCATTGCCTGTATCCTGCTGTCTGAAATGCTGGATCTGGAAAATCTGGTCGCTATGGTTTCATATTCCTCTGTGTTGTACAGCATTTCCACAACAAATGCCAACGCTGATTTGTCCCCTGGGTCTATCGCCAGAATTTTTTCTGCAGTCTGCAATGCCTGGCTCCTGTTTACGAACGATGATTCCAGTGCAAATTTCTCCCTGAGTATCTCAGGATCTGATCCAAATTCCTTTTCGTTCTCCGATATCAGTTTGAGTGCCATGTGAAAATCGGAGATTCCAGTGTAGCTCCTGATTAATAAGAGAACAAGATCCCTTCCTTTTATGCCATCCCTGATCAGTCTGTTAACCGTATCGATGCATTCCCTGTATCTGCCAGTCCTGTAGGCGGATTCCGCCTTTAACTTCATTATCTCAATACTCTTTTCGGAGGCTTCACCAAGCCTGGCTATCTGGGCATAACTTTCCTCATAACGCCCTGATGCATTCAGCGTTTTCAGATAAACTATGTTGGCCTCAAGAAGCTGAGGATCAAGAACAACAGCCCTCTTGGAGAATCTGAAGGCCATCTCCATGTCCCCACCCTCAAGAAATATATCGGCAAGCTTTGAAAGCTCTTCCGGATCACTGATTTCATCCTCTGTGGTTCCCTTCATTACTTCGGCAATTCCGGATCTGTTCCCGGTCTTCAGATAGCCAGATATCAGGTCATCCCTCATTGCCGGATCCCGGAAATGGTCATAGAAAAATTCAAGGAGGCGCACATAGTCTGCCAGGCGCCCATGTGATCGCATTGAATTAAGCAGGTCCCTGGCGACATTTAAATCAGGGTTTGCTGAAAGAAATGATCGGGCCACTTCGGGCACAAATATTCCAAACCTGCACAAAATTTCAAGGCACTGCTCATAAAGACCTGACCTGACTGAGATCTGTTTTATCAGATCGCCTGTTTTAGCACTGATCTCAAATCTACTATCCGAAGCTATATTTTCCAGAGCCTGGAAGTAATTTCCCGCGCCTATCATCTGATAGATCTTCAGCAGAGCCGATAGAAAATCTCCCTCCCTCATGCCGGAAACTGCCTTCTGTATCCTGTCTTTGCAGCTTTCGTCAACCCTGCTATCCATCATCAGTGTCTGCAGGGAATCAAGAAGTATGTCATCCATGAAGGTGTCAGAGGAGGCCATTTCTCCGATCATTGACACAATCTCGGTACAGGAATCGCCCAGAGGCGTTGAGCTGTTCAGTATGCCTGAAATTAGACTGTTTATCTTCCTTGATGCCCTTGACTGAAGATCTGTCATGGCCTGCTTTCTTCCTCTTTTCCGAGAATGGATGCTCCTGTCACCCTGCTGTATTTTCCCTGCAGATAGTTGGACCTGAGCCTGTCATATGCCATTGAATTGAGTTCTGCCATAACCCTGTATTTTCTATCTCTCTTCACGCATTCTCCGGGCCTCCCCAGGATGAGGCAGTCCTCATCCGAGATGAAGTTCTCCTTTACCAGTGAGCCGGCCGCCACAACTGAACCTGACCCTATGATTGATCCGGTCATTACCACGGAACCCATGCCTATCAGCACACTGTCATGTATAGTGCAGCCATGCACAACCGCATTGTGCCCTATGGATACGCCTGAACCTATGATCACAGGACTGTTGCTCTCAGCGTGAATGGTCACAGAATCCTGAATATTGGTTCCATTCCCTACTGATATGGAATTCACATCCCCCCTGAGGACAGCATGATCGCAGATCATAACTCTGTCTCCTATGGTCACCTCCCCTATGATCACTGCGCTCGGCGCAATGTAGCAGTCTTTCCCTATTTTGATGGACAATGGATTATGAATATGAAGAGGAATATTAAATTCTCCCTGTCTGAACATTATATATGAATATGAGATTAAAGGGCATGGCTTCGGATGAGAAACAGACCAGGCTTTTTGGAACCAATGGAATAAGAGGTGTTCCCAATCTTGATCTGACTCAGGATTTATGTATCAACATAGGACTTTCCATATCTGAGGTTTTCAGAAAGAACAGTACTGTAGCAATGGCAAGGGATACAAGGAAAAGCGGACCGTTTGTGTTCTCACTGGTCTCATCCGGCATTCTATCTGGTGGCAGAAATATTGTAGATATAGGAATTTTGCCAACTCCTGCTCTCCAGCTTTACTGCAGGGACAATAAAATCCCTGGGGTGATGATCACTGCTTCGCACAACCCCCCTCAGTACAATGGAATAAAGGTGATAGATCCTGACGGGACTGAGGCGTCAAAGGAAACAGAAATGAGCATAGAAACAGTCTACAGGCAGGGGACATACAGCAGGTCTGAATGGCATGGGACAGGTACTGTGTGGCACGAACCCGACTATTACAGAACGTATGCCGATAGCGTGCTTGGGTCGGCGGGACTCAGAAACAGGCACTTAAAATACAATGTTGTTTTTGACGCCGGGAATGGAGCTTCTTATCTTACCACGCCTCTGATGCTTCAGGAAGCTGGGGTGAGACTTGTCACACTGAACTGCAATCCGGATGGGCGGTTTTCCTCTAGAAATTCAGAGCCGAAACCTGAGAATCTTAAGGATCTCCGTACAGTTATTTCTGCAGGCGGTTACGATATAGGAATTGCGCATGACGGTGATGCGGACAGATGCGTTTTCTTTGATGAAAATGGAAACTATGCCGATGGTAATGTCATCCTTGCAATATTTGCAAGATACCTATGTCACAAGGGAGATACTGTTGTTACGCCTGTGAGCACTTCTGATGCGCTGCAGGATGTCTGTGATGAGAGAGAAATTCGCCTTGTGCGCACAGTGGTTGGCGCACCGGTTGTGGCAAGAACGCTTAGAACCGTTAAGGGTTCGCTGGGCGGCGAGGAGAATGGAGGAATAATATATCCAAGGCACCAGTATTGCCGTGATGGAGCCATGTCTGCGGCGCTGATGTTATCCATCATGCATGACTCAGGAAAGAGCCTCTCAGATCTAATATCTGAAATACCGCATTACACAACCATCAAGGAGAGTGTTGAACGTAAGGCGGACTGGAACGTTATTTCCAGCAGATTGGAAAGTGCTTCAGGCATTGTGAAAATTGACAGGACTGACGGCCTGAAGATTTTTGAAAAGGATGGGTGGGCCCTCATCAGACCATCGGGAACAGAACCTATAATCAGGATTTACACCAGTTCAAGAATCAGTGATGTTGCCGAGAGGCTTCTCAAGAAATACCGTAAAATCATTGCAGGATAGAAATCACAGGCTATGGTAAAGCCTTGAGAATCTGTAGAGTGCTGTGGCATTACCAAGGATAAAGAAAAGGATCAGAGTGGCGTTTGTCACGTTGATTACTGTGCCTGCATAGATGAAGGATGCCCGGACAAGAAACTGCAGTGGGCCAAGAACTATAAGAATCAAAAGCCGGTTTGCTCTTCCGGCCACACCGCCATAATCCCTGACAGCTGAAAGAGCCTGTGCCTGTGTCCCCATGTAACTTGTCATAAGGATCCCCTCCATCGCAAGCATGCCAAGAAAGATATTTCCATAGGCACTCAGCGCTATCCCAAGTATGATGAATATGTCAGAGTATCTATCAAGGACATGATCTATAAGATCCCCCTTTTTCGATGCTTTCCCGGTATGTCTTGCAACCTGGCCGTCAATGGCATCCATTCCTGCCGAAATAATAACGGCTATTGCAAATAGAAGAATCTGCCCTTCAAAATACAGATAGCCCGCAAGAGCCGCAAATACTATGGATACAAGGCTTATGAGATTCGGGGAGAGCGAGTAAAACGGCTTTGATATGAGTTCCGCCAGACCCGACCCGGGCCTCTCATCTATCTTCATGCCCGAATCTCTCCAGGAGTTCGACCGCCTCCTTAAGCGGATCTGTGGAATGAATGTCTGATCTGATCACCCTTATCCTGTTTGCCGGGAGCCTTTCCAGTGCTTCATAATATATGGCTCCGCATCTCTGTGCATCTACATTTTCCTGTATCTTTGCATCAGAATAGCCTCTTGATTTCATTCTCAGGACCAGTGTATTCTCGTCTGCCTCCAGTATCAGAACCGCGTCAACATTCATTAGATGTGATAGGTGGGATTCGATGAATTCAGTTTCCGGAACTATGCCGGCAAGATCTTCCGGATCAACAGTGCCATCATGAGCAACTGCCCTGAATTCCGGTAGATCTGACAGAGATATACACCTGAACCCTGATCTCACCAGTCTTTCACACAGATACGTCTTTCCAGATGCCGGAACACCGGATATTGCGATCAACTCTCCCTTCCCTAATCCCTACTCAGATAAAACGGCTTCGTCAGATGCCTTCTAGATCCGGAAGGTACGTCATATCGGCCCGGATCAACATTCCTGCCGATTCTGACATATTCCGGAAGGTCGTATCTGGTTCCGCATGAGGGGCATTTGAAAAATGAGCGTCCGCGATTCTCTGCCCGAACTCTGCATCTACTGCACAGTGGATTCTGTCTGCGATACAGCACGGATGTGCTGATGATTTCAAGTTTTTCAAGATGCAATGATCCGGAGTTGAATGACCCGTATGCCGTGACAAAATCTCCTGGTCTGAGATTCCTGAATGTGTTTCTGAACCCTTTTGTTGGCTCAAATGCGGCCAGCTTGACCCTTCCAGGGCGGCCTTCCATCCAGGCAAAGTAATGTCCCCCGGGTATCACCCAGGGATCGCTTGTTATGAATCCTGAAATTGCGTAAGAATGCCCTTCCAGAATGTTTTCAGGATCACCTATTATGTGATCATCTGTAGCCTGGTTAGTCCTGAACACAACGAATCTTTCCTCTGTAAGTCCTTCAGGATCTATTCTTTTCCTCTTCAGATCGAGCAGATCACGCCATGATCTCCCACGAATGCCAAACACGACTGGGGTCCTGCTTGCAGGGAACATGCATGATCTTCCGCTCTCGGCATCATAGCTGTCGAATGTGAAACCCGTTTCTTCAACACTGATGGATATTTTAGTTTTAACTGCCCTATCTATCTCAGCATAGGGGTGTGAATAGGATATCAGCTCATACGTGCATCTTTCCTCAGGCCACGAAACTGCTGCTGAAGCCCCTATAAGGCCTCTGCCGTTTCCCATTACAGTGTACGCAGCACTGTACTGCCTGAGAATCTCCTCAACCTCCTCTCTGCTCACAAAGGATGATACAGCCTTTCTGTAGAGGCTTCCAGGAAGCCTTTCCCTTGTGACTACTATTCCAGGGTTGGTATTTGGATCGTCTTCCCTGTAAGCCATTACCATCTCTTCAGCCAGACTCATTAGCTTGAGCATATCTCCTGAATCTTCACCCTCAGGATACGATTCCAGATCTGCACTGCCAAGCCTCCCAATAACGGAAGGCTTTCCACGCCCATGTCCAAGCGTGGCCGACAGGGCGGCGTTTCCACGTGTGCAGTAAGCCACGTTGGGATTCAGTCTGACGAGCCTGGGAAAGCCTATGAGATCCAGTCCTGATTCCTCTATTATCCGCGTAAGGAGATAAGTGGTACATCCTCCGTATGGTGAATCGGTGTCGTCTATCCCTATTATCATCAGTGACCATATCTCCTCTTTCTGTGCTGGTAATTCTGTATGGCGCGCAGAAGATCTATCTTTCTAAGCTCAGGCCAGTTGACCTCGCAGAAATAGAGTTCAGAATAGGCTGACTGCCACAGGAGGAAATTGGAGACCCTCTCCTCACCGCTTGTTCTGAACACCAGATCCGGATCAGGGAGATTTCCATCATACAGGAAATCCCTGAAAGTCTCCTCATTGATATCTTTAACATCCATGGTTCCGTTCTTGACTCTGATTGCGATATTTCTCACAGCATCCACTATCTCCGATCTGCCCCCATAGCCTATGGCGAGGTTAAGCCTGAACTTATCAAAATCCCTGGTTTTTTCTTCCACCTTCTTTATAACGTCCCTAAGTGTTTTCGGAAGGACATCTATACGACCTATCACTTTCACATTAATCTGATTCTCGTATATCCTCTTGTCCTCAAGCATCTCGAACAGGGCACGCTCAATAAGATCAAAGAGAAAATCAATCTCCTCCTTCTTCCTGGAAAAGTTCTCAGTAGAAAATGCATAAACAGTAACAATATTTATGCCAAGTTCCCTGCACCATTCCAGAACCTCCTCAAGCTTTTCCTTGCCTTTCACGTGGCCCAGATATTCTGGAAGTCCTTCCCCCTTTGCGTATCTCCTGTTACCATCGGTTATTATGGCAATGTGCGATGGTCGCGGGTTTTTCATCACCTCGTCCATGAGTATCTTTTCATAGACTTCAAGCGCAATATCCCCGAGCTTTTCGCCTATGCTTGCCATTAAATCCTCCTGAGTGTGAGGGAATACATGTTTTTCTCCCTTGAATAACCATGCACTATTCTCTTGTTAATGAGAATCAGACCGGCGTCATTAAGGGATTTCATGGTGTCAACCAGCCCTGCCAGATCGGCTATCACATAATAGTGCATAATCCCTCCATCCTTAAGGTGATCAGTTGCACTGTTCAGAAACTTTTCAGATTCCATTGGCAGATTCATTATTATTCTATCATATTTCTGAGAAGACCGGGAGAGAAAATCTGCCGCATCTGACAGAAATGGTCTAACTTCTCCTCTTAGCCTGTTCATTGATATGTTTTCTTTCATGAGTTCCACTGCCGCAGGATTTATGTCAACCGCATCTACAGTGCACTTACTCTTTTCCGCAATTGTTATTGAAAAAGGGCCCACTCCCGCAAATAGATCCAGAACTTGTTCCCCGTCCTGGACGGAGGATGCCACAATGCTTCTTTCGGTGGCCAGCCTTGGGGAAAAGTAGACCCTGGATATGTCCACTTTGAACCTCATCCCATTCTCCCTGTGAACGGTAACTGTTCCCTCTTTTCCAGCCAGCAGCGTGAGATGTCGTGTCCTGAAATCACTGCCAACGCTACCTGCATAGTATACCGATGTTATCGCCCTGTTGCTCCCGTATATGGATTCTGAAATCTGAACAGCCCTTTCCATGGATTTTACCTTAATCACCGCTATGCTGCCTATAACGTCGAATGAACCGCTGTGCTTCCTGGGATAATTTTTCTCCCTTCTCGGTTCGGGAATCACATCAACGGTCTCCATGTAATCTGGAAGCCTGTTAGCAGGGGACGATACCGGGATCAGGATCGAACCGTTGCTGTGTAGTATTCTGTATTCCGGGCAAAAAAGCCCCATCCTCTTGAGATCCTTCAGGGCCGTTTCGCCCTTTTCTTTCGGCACCTTAGCGTGAATCAACCTCAATCATTCCTGCGTTTCTTATAATCGTCTGGGCGAGCTTTGCCGAAAAGCCTCTGAGCCTGGATATGTCCGGCACGTTTGCCTCTGCAATGCTCCTGACTGTCCTGTAGCCGGCGCTGTAAAGCCTCCTTGCCCTCACCCTACCGACCTCCCTGATCCTGAGCAGATCAATCAATTCAGCCTTTACTCCTGCCCTGATTCTGATGGCAAGGCCTTCAATATCAGCCTTCACCTGCTTCCTGTATATCGTTGCAAGTTCTGACAGGCTGTGTAGAAGCCATTCAGCTGTTGAAACACGGCTCTGAATGTCACCAGGTCCTACTCCGTACTTTTCATTTATAATATCCATCGGCACCTCCTCTATCCAGTCCATCATTACCGCTGTAAGTTTCATCGCCGAAGGGTTTTTCATCTCCATATCACCTATGAAGGGAAGATCAGAAAGATTATCCATGTCCCTGTATGAAAAGCTGATCTCAGGCATATCAGGTGTGCTGCATATGCAGTAAATGGCACCTGAGACACTGTACTGATCCAGAAGAAAGTTCCTCATTATGAGGGCGCTTTCCGGATCGATGTACAGGTTGGAGACCTTCCTTCCAAACTCTGTTGCCCTGTAACGGCCATAAGATTCAGAAATAAATCCATTTTTTAAGAGATATTCAACGCCATCTTCTATGTCGCTGTTTTCCGGCATTTCTCCGGAATATCCCATGAACGTGCTCGAATAGAATTTCAGGAGTTCATCAATGGTACCAACTATCCCTGACGATATTAATGCCAGATCGTTGAATCTCAGAAGCCTTGGTTCTGATAATGATGATGTTACAGGCTCGGGTTCTCCAGAAATATATTCCTGCGCCATTCTAAGCGACTGATCCGATGATGCCCACAGATAACAGTAGCCTTTGCTGTCGTAATCTGGGCGGCCAGCCCTTCCCATCATCTGCTTTGCCTCCATTATCGGGATGAACTGGCTCATTCCATCTGTGAATCTTGTGAGATCCCTGAGAATCACCCCCCTTGCTGGAAGGTTGACCCCTGCTGCAAGGGTAGGAGTTGCACATATCACCTTCAGTTTACCGCCTCTGAACAGCTCCTCAACAGTCTGCCTCTGCTCATTTGAAAGCCCGGCATGGTGGAATGCAGTTCCCCTGGCGATCAGATCTGACAGCAGGGAGTTTTTCTGTGTGCTTTCGTCTTCCTCTATTTTTATTTCCTGCCCTGTGATCCTGAGAGAATCTGCAAGCTGTACTGCGGTCTCCTCAGCCCTCCTCCTTGAATTTCTGAATATCAGCACCTGCCCGCCATCATCTATCAGCTTTCTGGAGATAAAGGTAACTGGATCCGAGCCGTCTATTTTTTCCGAGTATTCACCTGAAATGATGCGGTTCCTATAGATTACGAACGATTCCACCGGAACTGGTCTGAAACTGCTACTGATAAGCCTGCATCCAAGCCAGTCACAGAGAGACCTTGCGTTTGATATGGTTGCTGAAAGCCCGAGAAATCTGACATCTCTGTTCAGCTCCCTTGCCGCTGTCAGAAAGACCTCCAGTCTGGACCCTCTCTGAGGATCACCTATGAGATGCAGTTCGTCTGCCACTATTAGTCCTATCTCCTCCACAAAAGCAGGGTCATGATGAAGAAGGGAATCTGCCTTTTCCGAAGTCATAACCAGTACGTCAAACCTTGAGAGCCGGTAGTAACCTTCATCGAAATCACCTGTTGCGATGCCGACCCTTGCCCCCAGCAGGGACATCTGTCTCAGCCCGCCATATATCTCTGAAGCCAGTGCGCGAAGAGGAACTATGTAGATTGATTTGCGCCCCTGAAGAAATGTGTCGGCAATTGCGACCTTTGCTATCAGCGTTTTTCCTGCTGCTGTAGGCGCGGACACAATCACATTTTCACCGTTCCGGAATGCCGAAATGGCTTCAGACTGATGTGCATAGAGGCGGATGCCGTCTATTCCCAGCGCCTTTTCGACGGCCTCATCCTCAAACACCTTTTCGGAGTCCACACTTACCAGCCCCATTGAATGTAAATAATCCCTGATCTTTTCCGCAATGAAGTTAGTAGAGTGTAACTCTGATTAAATATTGTTCCGAAAAACCTTCCTTTTAATGCAATAGTTTTAAATTGCATTCAAACCTAAAAGGTTGATGTTTCCGGTCGTTACTATAAATGTCGCCCAGAGTCTCAATGGATTCGTGGCTGGCCCTGAGGGAAAAAGGGTGATCATTTCAAACTCCGAGGATCTTGAGAGAGTGGACGGACTCAGGGCTACCTCGGATGCCATACTTGTTGGTGCCAACACCGTTATGCTGGACAATCCGGAGCTTTCTGTCAGAAACCATGGAGGCAAGAAGCCTTTGAGAGTTATTCTGGACAGAAGGTTGAGGATCTCCCAGTCCTCAAGAGTTCTTGATGGCACTTCCACAACCCTGGTGTATACAGCAGAAACATCCAGGAGGCTTGAAAACTGTGTTCTCGTAACATTGCCTGATGAAAAACTCACGGTGAAGAACATCCTTTCAGATCTTTACGCCAGAGGAGTGAGGAATCTGCTTGTTGAGGGGGGACCAAATGTGATACGGCAATTCCTTGAGGCTGGAGTTTACGACCGTTTCTTTATTTTCATCGGAAATATTATCATACCTGAGGGCGGTGTTCCCCTCTTCATGTATGAAAAGGAGAGGAGACTGGCATACAGTTTTGTCAGTACTTTGGGCGATGGAATACTTATTAAATTAAACCGGGATAGTCTTCTCTGAAAAATATGGGAACTGTCGATGGTTTGAGAAAATTGAGATGGGCAGAGAGCCATATGCCCGTCATTGCTGAGATCAGGAAACGCTTTGTTAAAGAACAGCCATTTCGTGGAATACGGATAGGAATGGCCCTTCACGTGGAAGCAAAGACTGGTGTTCTTGCTGTTCTGCTTAAACAGGGAGGGGCAACCGTTTCCCTTTCATCCTGTAATCCACTGTCATCTGACGATGAAGTCATAGCAGCTTTGAGGGAGACTTATGCGATAGACGTTCATGGGAGAAGAGGTGAGAGCAGAGAAGAATACTACAACAATCTGAACAGTGTGCTGGACACCAGACCGCAGTTGATCATCGACGACGGTGGTGATCTTACCAGAATGCTGCATAAGGAAAGATCTGAGGAGGCCGCGAACGTCATAGGGGGAAATGAGGAGACCACCACAGGGGTCAACAGACTCAGGGCCATGGAAAAATCTGGAATATTGAGATTTCCAATGTTCGACGTCAATGATGCTGTGATGAAACACTTCTTTGATAACAGGTACGGAACGGGCCAGAGTGCACTGGAGGGGCTCATGGTTTCAACCAACCTTCTATTTGCTGGAAAAAGTGCAGTTGTTGCCGGCTACGGATTCTGCGGCAAGGGTATTGCCTCAAGATTGCGCGGCATGGGAGCACTGGTAACAGTTACAGAAGTGGACCCAAGAAAAGCTGTGGAAGCTGCAATGGACGGGTTTTATGTTTCCAGAATTAGAGACGCCCTGAAAAACGCTGATTTTGTGGTCACCGCAACCGGGATGAAGGATGTGATCACATACAGTGACCTGCTGACTGCCAAACCTGGCTTGGTGCTGGCGAATGCTGGACACTTTGACAACGAGATCCAGGTCGCTGAACTCGAATCCAGATCTATCAGCAGGGAGGATGTCAGGAGGAATGTGAGGCGTTACACCCTGGAAAATGGAAATTTTGTCGATCTGATTTCAGATGGCAGGCTGGTGAACCTGGCATCTGGGCAGGGTCACCCTGTTGAAATAATGGATATGAGTTTCGCCATCCAGGCTTTAGTTGCAGAGTACATAATAAAAAACAGGGAGAAGCTGGACAGGAAGTTATACCCCGTTCCAGAGGAGATAGATCTTCATGTTGCCGGTATAAAGCTCTCCTCACTCGGCATAGAGATTGACAGACTTACAGAAAAACAGTATGCCTATATGAATAGCTGGGAGGAAGGTACCTGACTTAGAAGATTTTAATATATCCGGGCAATCAGCATTTGCTAAATCATGCCGCCGTAGCTCAGCCTGGTAGAGCGCGTGCTTGGTAAGCACGAGGTCGCGGGATCGAACCCCGTCGGCGGCTCTGAATATTTTAAGAGAACGTTAATCAGAGTTGGAATCTGATACCAGCCATTTACATACTTCTTGGCTTACTTCCAAATTCAAGTTATCACTTGGCTTCGCATAAATGCCTTATCACCCATCATTTCTTATCTATAACTACAGCTAACAGTTTCCATGCTTATTGTTGATCTTTCTTTGCACTTTATCTTTAAAAATTTATGCAGAATGCAGTATTTGATTTTTCTCTCTTTAAAACATACGGCATCTCAAAATTGAATTTCTGGAATATTATGAAAAATCAAAAAAACAGCATTTACAAAAAAGGAAAAAGGCAGGATCAGTAGGGTGGCATTCCACCCATGCCTCCGCCCATTCCTCCCATGCCCCCTGCTCCGCCGCCCGGTGATTCAGAAGCACTGGATTTCTTGCTTGCTATAACGTCATCAATTCTCAGGATCATCGTGGCAACCTCAACTGCCGATTCAAGGGCATGCTTCTTCACGCGTATTGGATCCAGGACGCCGGCTGAGGCCATGTCTCCAACGGTGTTCTCGGTGACGCTGATTCCTGCAGACTGCTTTCCCTTTTCATGCTCGGATTTAAGTTTTATAAGAGTGTTGATCGGGTCCATTCCTGCATTTTCGGAAAGAGTTCTTGGAATTATCTCAAGGGCTTTAGAAAATGCCTCTATTGCCAGCTGCTCCCTTCCACCCACCGTGTTGGCATAGTTCCTGAGCTTCAGGGCAAGTTCTGCTTCTATTGCACCTCCTCCGTAAAGGTACTTTCCGTCCTCCTTCGTGATAGCAACCACGCGTATTGCATCGTTGAGTGATCTTTCGATTTCAGATACAACATGTTCGGTTGCGCCGCGTATAAGTATGTTTACGGCTTTTGGATTCGCACAGCCAGTGATGAATGTCATCCTGTCGTCCCCTATTTTCTTCTCTTCGACTTTTTCCGCCTTTCCCAGTACGTCCTTGCTAAGGTCATCAAGGTTAGTTATTATCTTACCGCCGGTTGCCTTTGCAAGTTTTTCCATGTCGCTCTTCTTTACCCTTCTCACTGCATATATGCCGTCCTTGGCAAAGTAGTGCTGAGCAAGGTCCTCTATACCTTTCTGACAGAGAACAACGTTCGCACCGCTCTTCTTAATCTTTTCAACCATGCTCTTGAATGTCTCAGATTCCTGGCCAAGGAAGTCCTGAATCTTTGACGGGTCGGTTATCTGTACCTTTGCCTCAATTTCTGTCTTCTTTATTTCCAGCGCGGAGTCTATCAGCGCGATCTTAGCGTTTTTAACTATAACCGGCATTTTGGGATGCACTCTTTCCTTGTCAATGACCAATCCCTCTATAAGCTGCGTATCGGTAACGTTCCCACCATTTTTCTTGTCCACCTTTATGTTGGAGTGATCCACAACTATTTTCCCATTCTTCTCCTCTGCAACAGCATTGACTGCCTTGACGACCAGATCCGATAGAAATTCGTAGGAAGTCCCGGTATTCTTTCCACTGAGTGCAGTAATTGCAATATTCCTGAGAGTCTTGTCATCAGACGATGACTTTGCAACTGAGTCCATAATCTTCTTGGCCTCGTTCATGGCCAGTCTGTATCCATTTGCTATTACCGTTGAATGCACACCCTGATCAAGCAGGGTCTCCGCCTGCTTCAAAAATTCCCCAGCCAGTATCACAGCAGTGGTTGTACCGTCACCTACTGATGAGTCCTGAGATTTTGCAACCTCTACGATCATCTTGGCTGTAGGGTGATCCACATCCATTTCCTTCAGTATGGTTGCCCCATCGTTGGATATTACAATATCTCCTATGGAATCTACCAGCATCTTGTCCATTCCCTTCGGACCAAGGGTGGTTCTTATCGAGTCCGCTATTGATTTAGCTGCCTCAATGTTTGCACGCTGTGCATCTTTACCCTGTTCCCTTCTCGTTCCTTCCTTAAGAATTAATATAGGCATCTGCCCTGACATCATTTTCAAAGCACCTCAAGTGCTCCGTAAATATGTCCTTCAATATAAAGGTTTTTCACAAAAGAATTCATTAACGTTTGCTGAAAATACAGCCATAAATCAACTCTCTGGATGAAGGTCTGTCTGATACCATCGTTTTCGATCGGGGTGAAAAATATTATTATAAGGATAAGGGCTACGCTTGTATGCTCATATCTGAACTCGGGAACAATCTGAAAAACGGATGCGTTGTTTCATTCAAACTTGAGAACGATTTCGGTGCGATAAGTAAGAAATTTGGCCTCAGATCTGTTGCAAAAATCAGGAGAGTTGATTCCAAGGGGCTGATGGTCATAAACAGTGTGCTCAGAGAGTCCCTGCCTCTTGATTTTTCCAGAGAGATGGAGAAGATAGGCGCCGTGAATTACCACGGATCATGGTCAGTTGCCATAGACATCTCATCACATAACATAATGCCTTTTTTCACTGAACTGATAACCATACCATCTGTTGTTGTGGATGCAATACTTATAAAGGATGATCGCTGTTACCTTTATTTCAGGTATCATGCAAATAACCATAATGATGTGATCGGCGTCCTTAGCAAGCATTCGCAGACCGTTACAAAACTAGCGGTTGTATCTCTTGGAGCCATGGAGAACAGGTTTGAACTCCTGAAACGCCTCTCACAGGAGGTTCCTCTTCATTACTTTGAGATATCGACAAAGGTTCCGCCAAAATCAATGGATATCATGAACGATCAGGTGATAACCACCTTTGGCAATAACTGGATGCGGGAGATTAAGTATCTGCATGAGGGAAATACGCATTCCGTATATTATGAGAAAGGAGAGCTCCTTTCAAAAAGCGGCACGGTTGAAATATCAAAGGACGAGAAGATATACGAGACAACGTTTCAGAACCCGCTGATTGACTTTTATTTCAAGGAATGCACAGACTCTTACATAGCCCTGCTTGGAATGGCACAGAAGCTTGTCGGAAGAGATTTCGTATTTTCAGTGATCATCCCATCAATGCACGTGGAAAACTTTACTTCGATAATTTTCAATTCCTTCAGTAAATTTTCAAGCTGGCAGATGAGTCTGCGGGAAGTTCATTCTTGTCTTGAACTCTGATCATTTCATTCCCTCCCTCTTCCTTTCTATCCTCATTTCCTGAAAAATTCTTCCAAGATCGTATTCGTCTGTATCTGCAAACTTTATGATTGCTGAAGAGAGTGGATAGGCAATGCGGATCAGGCGGTAAATTTCCTGCGCCACCCTCCTTATCTCATAGTGGGCAGCAGGCGTAGTTCTCAGCTCAATGAAATATGCGAATTCCTGCAGGTTCCCCTTAACGTAAAACTGATATATCTGTCCGAACGGGACAGCATACTGGGCAGACGCTGGACCGTACCTAGAATTGAGCTTCTTCCAGAGCTCGTCCGAAGCACGCATTGCCTGGCTGTATCTTCTTTTTTCCTCGGGGATAACAGATACCAGGTCGGGCATGAATTTCTCTCCTCCGCCTGTCAGATACCCACGGATGATCGTGAACATTCTGTGTCTGTGAAAATCCCTGAATGTGCCAAATGACATCCCAACTCTGAAGCTCATTTCAGGAATCTCAAAAATTCTGCCTGGCCTGTCTCTTCTGTTTCTTCTCATATCTGAAATCTCAGCGCAAATTTTCGAAAGCGTCATTTCCGGGCTATTATCACCACCTTTTTCAGAAAACATTTCCTTAATTATACCGGCAAATTGCTCTTCCTGCATGTGTGATATCATTTCCACTCCTGATTTCTGGTTTCTGGAAAGATTGCTCTCAATAAGCCTGTTCCGCGACACCCTGTACTCTATGGACCTCCTGGCGTGGGAATCACTGGCTGCCTTTATCAGTTCTGGGAATTCACTTTCAAGTTCACTCTCCATGCTGACTGCCATTTTTTGTGCTTCAGGCAGACCGTAAGCCTTCAGCCTCAGAATTACATTCAGGAAAGCCCTTGCGTTGCCTGTTATTCCGAGGTTCGTACTTGTGGATGCAGGCAAAAGAAACCTTGCGTCGTCAAGAACTCTGGCACTCACAGCCCTTCTGTATGCCTTCTCAATAGCCTTATCCTCCAGCTCGCGATCAGCACCGGATATCCGAGAAACCACTTCATCCAGGGGAAATCTCTCCTCGATATACATGGTGAGGTTCTGAACCATGGTGGAATATGTTTCAAAGAGGTTGCCACACACATTCTCATATTCCGAGGCAAGTTCACCTGAGAATCCGCAGGAATCTGCATCCATGAACTGAAATCTTCCCGATACCTTCCTGGCGTAGCTGACATACCTTGACGACTTCTCCAGAAATGAAAGGCCAATTCTGCTATCTTCCATGATCTGGGCACATACATTGCTTACCCCCTGAATGCCCATCTGGGCAGTTACCAGTTCCGAGATGGATTCATCGCCGTATTCTATGAATATTCTCCTGTAGAAATCAGACCCGAATTTGTCCTTTCCAAGGAATTCTTTAGCATACAGATCCCTGATGTCCGGATTTGCGGTCCTGCTGTATCTGGACATCAGAGCCCCTCGATCTATCATTTTATCAGTTTTGATGAGAAATACATTCTTATCTGTGTTCGAGAACGGATCGCTCATAACATCACCATCGGAGATTCATTCCTGCCTGACTGAAGTATCACATATGCTCCTATATTCTTTGGTTCGATTAAAGTGTGAGATAATACTGCAAGTTCAATCATCACCAGATTCACCCCCTGCAAATATTCTCCTAAGTTCCCTGTCATATATCAGATGGTAGAAGAATAGCGGTATCCGTGGCTGGAACGCCCCAAGCAGGCCTGCCAGTGCCCAGAAGTAGAATGCCCTTGATCTGACTGCCCTGTTGCATCTGAGAAGCTGTATGGCATCCACTATCCGCTCCTTTCTCTTTATGCCTCGTGGAACGTGAAAATCCGCAAGCACCTTCTCATGCCTTCCCACACACTCAATAACTTTCCTGACTGACCTGTTTTTTGAAAGTTCGGCTAGTTTTCTGAACGTCTCTGAGGATCTTCTGTAAAAATCGGACTTCTTTGATGAAAAAGATGCAAGTGGCTCCGTGAAGTTTGTGAGGCTGCTGTGTATCCTGTATCTTGTCAGTTCCCTGCTGTCAGCAATGACCTTTCCGGTTTCGTTTGCCGATATATAAAAAAGGAATTTGTCGATGCTGGCAGTTATCTCATTGAGTTCCGGTATGTATTTCTCAAGAACCTCCCTGCGCATTGATATCATGCTCATGTACCAGTCAGCTCTCAGCGTCAGAAATTCTGATATTCTTGCTGCAAACTCCTCGGGTGTTCCTGACTCAGCCTTTGTACCACGCATCCTTTCCCTGGTCCTGATCTTCTTTCCACCTGAATCAATTGGATAATAGCCGTTGTGATAAAAGATGACATTCCCGTCCCGGAATAACTTATCAACTTCGCTGATCTTGTGCTTTACAAATTCATCGTCATCATCGAGGAAGCATATCACGGAACCTCGGGCAACCTTTAGTCCGGCTATAATCTTTTTTGATAGCGGTTTCTCCTCTGTGAACACCGTTTGGATGCCGTGTTCATTCAGAAAACGGTCTATGAAATCATCTATGAAATTCTTGACAACTATAACCTCATATATTTCGCGCTGGCAGTCCTGATCCAGAACAGATCTGACAGCGTTTGTAACGAACGCCCTCCTGTCATGGGCAGGAATGATTATACTGATTAGCGGGTTATTAGTCTGCAAGTTCAATCTTATTCCTGTTCAATATTATATAGTTGATCCCGATTCTTCTGGCCAGTTCTCCATCCACGTCATCCCTGTCGCCAAGTATTATGGAGTTTTTAAGATCAATATCAAAATCATGTGTTGCCATGTCTATCATTCCCCGTTCAGGTTTTCTGCATCTGCATTTTTCCTCAGGTTTGTGTGGGCAGTAATAGATGGAATCTATATGCACCCCAAACTTTTTCAGTCTCGCAGAAAGTTCACGGTTGAATGCATTCATCTGATCAATGGTAAAGTATCCCCTGTTGATGCCTGACTGGTTGGTAATCATGATTATGCTGTATCCACTTTCGCTGTATTCCCTCATAAGATATACCGCATCCATGTATATCCTGAGATCTGACGGATCGTGGCAGTATGGGCAATCCACATTTATTGTCCCGTCCCTGTCAACAAAGAGCACTCTAATAGGCAACTTCTCAGGTCATATGTAACTCTGTTAATATCTTTTACCACGGAGCAGAGAACCGCACTTTGTGCAAACGGTGTAGTGATTCCTCCTGAGATAAAAGGCAAGAGCTGCAGTCACCAAAGCTGCGAATGAGATGTAGAGAATGTAAGATGGAAAAACACCTGAGGAAACTTCAGGCATGCTGAAGTAAACCACCATTGACGTATTACTCTCCAGATCAGTGGAAATATTTCTTCTCTCGACAAATCCGCTGGTGATCATTATGATGCTGAATGAATAATTTCCACCCTGCAGTTCCAGATTGAAAGTTCCATTGTTGCTTACAAGTTCCATGCCGTTCAGCATAAGGACGAAATATGACTGCTTGACCGCTCTGGAAGAAATACCGGCCTCTATACCAAGGCTGTATCTCTTTCTGAAAAAGGTAACATGCACACTGCTTTCGTTCCAGGATACAGATTCTCTGACATCATCTGGCGAGAATTGAGACGAACCGAATGAGACTGTTTCTTCTGGATAATGCAGGGAGAGTGAAATGGAATCGCTTCTTGAATAAACTGTGCTGTTGCCGTATTTTACATACCATAGCCTGCCTGATGGTATTCCACTTTCACTGATGGTTACGTTGTGAGTCATGTCTGATCTGAGAGCACTGATATCAATGGCCAAACCGGAAAAGATCGTGCTGGAGTCGTTTCCTTCATATGCCTTAAGGGAAATACTGATCAGCCATACATTGTAGGGAATGTATACATTGGTGCTTCTGTTCCCGACTGCAGCAACCTTCTCTGAATATGTGGATCCGGATGAATTGGTCATCAGAATGTCAAAGATCATACCTGTTTCCGTATTCTTCTGGGCGCTTATAGGTGTACTGATAGATGCATTCCAGGGAGAGACCATTCTGAACGCAATGTCATTGGAACCGTGAAACCTTTCTGTAAAATTGTGAAGCGTAACGTTCTCTGCAAAGTCATTCACCTCGTAAGGAAATGTGTATGAGATGTTCAGTATGAACTCATAAGTTCCTGAGAGAAGTTGATCCGGAAACAGCGTGAAGTTCAGTGTTAAGTTGTTTCCATGCAGAGAGACTGCCTGTAACGATCTCATGATTTCACCGTATCCGGTTATCATTATCGATGCGTCTATGGCAGATTCCAGATCAGATATTCCGGTTATTCGATAGCTGACCATGACGGATAGATCAGAATACTGAACGCTCCTTACAAGATCAAACGTCATAGATGGCATATCTATTGTAATGTTTTTCATTACACGCGGGTAACTGGTGATTTCCTGTGCTGAAGGCATATAAAAATCAGCCTCTTCGCCCAGAATTTTCAGAACGTAGTTTCCAACATATTCAGCTTTATTCCCTCTGAATTGAGTGGAAAGCAGGATCGTCCTGTATGCTTTCAGATGTAAATGAATGGGAAATTCAAAGTTTGAATTATTTCCATCTAATGGCAAAATCTCATATGGTGCCCCATGGATGGTCTTCCCATGGCTTACCGGGTTTATTACAGCTTCTCCGTACAAGTAGAGACTTGAGTTTCTGGAAACGCTGAATGGAAAAGAAGCGGATGCCTCTGGTACAGTCTCCAGAAATGCCTTTGACGCCTTTTCCAGAATTATTGAATGGCATTTTCTTCCAAAGTTGTAACCGCTGTAGTTTCCCGTGAAATCAAATCTGGTGTTTGCAGCGTACACTGTAGAATTGGATACCATATAGTCGTAGCTGTCATTGCCAAGGACGAAAAGCTGATCCGCAGTATAAAAACTCAAGCTCAGGTTCCATATGGTGAGATTGGAACCGCTACTGTATGAGTAGTTGTAGAAAACCATTCTGGAAAGATTATCCTCCAGGCTGCTGACTGAAATACTCTCCGGAAATTCATAGGTGAGGTTTTGATACCTGCTTATGTTCAGAGAACCTGTGCTGTTTGGATATATCCTCACGAAATCTGACTGAATCCCGTTTACATTGATAACGATAAAATCAGAATGCCCTGGGTTATTACCGGAGTATTGTATATCTACCGTCATGCCGGAAATGGGGGCAGAACCGGTTACTGCGAAACCCATACTGATGAAACCGTTCCTTGCAATTGGATAACCGCTCCCGTATGAATACGCCACAGTGTCTCGGTAATTCTGGACAAAATGATGGAGCCCGTTCAGTGTGGAATTCCATATATGCACCAGAGAATTCGTAAAGCTGTAAGATACCCAGGTGCCATTACCTGCCGATGTGATCGTGGAGTTCATGATACTGACATCTGTACGTTTCATGCTGAAGGTGAGATTAATCCTGATAGACGATTCATCCATTGAAAAATGAGCCGGAAGAGATCTGCCGCCAATCCCCATAACTGCCAGTCTGTAACCTTCATATTCCCCGGATTTTAAACTGGTGATTGATGAGTTTATAAGGTTTAGAGATCCGTAGATCCTAATGCTCAGATTGCCGTCAACCGTTATACTTGTATTGACAAAACTGAGGTTCGTTCCCGCCTTTACAGTAAGATTTGATGATAAAAGGTATGAAGAATTTTCTCCAGTGTTTCCAATTTGCGCCGCTGGAGAATCACCTTGGCTGAGGTGATTTGCACCCTGATCATTCATGTGCATTGTCGAAGGCGCCAGTTGAAAGCTCACGCATACCATTGCGAGGACCAAAAGTATGTAAAAGGATTTGTGCATGCCGAAATCGGCAAATCACCGTTTTACTTAAATTTTCATCCGCCCTCTTTTTCAAAATATACAGTATTTTATTTTCATGGAGCATCCGGTCTCAGGCGGAGGTTGCCGAGCCAGGTTAAAGGCGACGGATTTAGGGTCCGTTTCCGTAGGGATTCGCCGGTTCGAATCCGGCCCTCCGCATTTTGTGTTACGGTGTATTTTAGGGTTTAGATATCCTAAAATTTCTGAGAATTTCCCATAGTCTCTTGTTTCTCATGCAGTGTAATTAGAAATCCCGTTTTCTCGTTAAAATATCTCTTTTAAATATGAAGAACCCTGATAGGGGATCACGGGCTGATCCTGTTTCCCTAAGCATCACGTGTGCGATGAAGGTGTAACGTTTTGAAGCTATTCTCCTGTAATAACTGAATTTTTCGACCCGCCGTCGTTGACGTACCTCGAAACTATAACAATATCGTTGCCTTCCTTTGCCCTCTTCAGAAGGAGAGGTAATATCTCAGGTGGGTGTTGAAGATCAGCGTCCATTACTGCTATGTAATTTCCATCGCAGATTCTCATGCCATCTTAGATTGCAGAAGCAAGCCCCATACCCCTGGTCTTTTTTAGGGCTTTGATGTTCTTGTATCTTAAGGTAAGTTCTTCCGCCACACTGCTGTTCCATCCGGCCTTTTGCCATCTGTTACGATGATCTCCATATCAACTGGTAATTCCTCCAACTTCTCAACGATTAGAGGCAAATTTTCTGCCTCGTTGTTTGCTGGTATTTCCACGGACAGTTCTTTCATCTTTGATCTCCGTGCCCGGATATCCCGGTTGACCCGAAAAGCCCATTCTTTTAGATCATATTAAGAGAAATGAACTATTGGTAAGTACGTATCTCCCTTATCAAAAATCATGAATACCAAGTTTTCTAATTCTGGATCCGTATAATACGGGACCAGTGCATGTTTCTATTTCTCACAATTTAACAATGTATTATTGTATCATTTTAAGTCGGCATAGCAATATGCATGAAGAGTGAGGAATTCAAAAAATCATACAATTTCAGAATAAACGGAAAAACCTCTCAAATTTCTTGTTTTTCCAAGGGCATGATGTTTCTTACAATTTTCAGTTTTTCATTCACCTTTGTTAAATTCATTATGCCTCACTATTTATCATAGGCCAATCATTAACATTATAATGTGTTGAAGTTATACCTAGACCACGAAATCGGAAGCAAAAATTTTCACAGGGATCAAGGTAGACCTTACAGGTAGAGTTGCACTTGTGACAGGATCCAGCTCTGGCCTGGGAGCTTCTATTGTTAAGTATTTAGCTAAGGCGGGCGCGTCTGTTGCTGTTCATTATCATTCCGAGAAAACCCAGGCAGAAGCCATAGCACAGGAGATCATTAATGAAGGCGGAAACGCGAAGGTGTTTGGAGGAGATGTTGCCAGCCTGGAAGCTGTTCAGACCCTTTTCGCACAGATTGACAGGGAACTCGGACCTATTGATATTCTTGTCAACAATGCAGGAATAGACGGAAAAAGAGCCTTGTGTGGTCATGATAATCCAGCCGACTGGGAGAAAGTTATTGGAATAAATCTTCTTGGACCTTATTTCTGTGCCAGAGAGGCCATTGTTAGGATGGAGAAGAAATCCCGTGGGGTTATAATAAACATAACATCTGTACACGAGACAATTCCATGGACAGGATACACTGCATATTGTGCCGCCAAGGCTGGCCTTTCGATGTTTACTAAAACACTCGCACAGGAAGTTGCTGATAAAGGGATAAGAGTTGTTGCAATTGGACCCGGCGCCATAAAGACGCCAATTAACAAGGATGTCTGGGGGAACCCTGAAACCTTAAAGGATTTGCTTGATAAGATACCGATGGAGAGGATGGGTGAAACTGACGAGATAGCAAAGGCAGCAGTGTTTCTTTCAAGCGATCTTGCAAGTTATATAACTGGCACTTCCCTATTCGTTGACGGCGGAATGCTTCTGTATGCTGATTTTAAGCATGGTGGATGAGTCATTAGCTCTTTATCCTAAAGCTTTTCATTTTTCATTTGCTCTGCTTGTTTTTCTATGTTTAATCATGAAGGTTTTTGACAATGGATCAATTTTTCCTTCATGCAAAACAAATGCTATAAGATCTCACTGTTTGAATCAACATAACCGGGTTTTTTCACCAAAAGTACCCTGGGCATATAACTGTTAATTTTCCTTTCTATTGTCAGTCTAATAATTGAATACTCCAATGTATGATAGAGATCAATTTACAGAATTCAGGAATAAATGGCTATCAGGTATCAAGACCGGTATACAGTATGGAAAAGAATCCAGGAATATTGCTGATGTACTGCGATTATCCTGAATCCATCAGGAGATCAATACATTCAACGAATCTGATCGAACGAATGAACAGGGAAATAAGGCGCAATATAAAGATCATTAATTCGCTGCCATCGGAGGAGAGTGCCATGAATATCATATATCTCAGGTCTTCTGAGATAAATGAACGATGGTCAAAGAGAACAATGAGAGTATTCTATAAATGCATGGATCGTATCAGCGAAATGTTCCAGAAGAGGTATCCTTAAATTTACACAACTTTTTGGACGTTATGCATTCTCCGGCCATAATGTCCCCCAGTAGCACATTCCAGGTTTGCAAGATGGTTTTTGGTTAACCTACCCCTAATTATGGCGTCTGCTCCGGCAAGATGTTACGTTTGCGGAAATTCTCTGGCATTTCTGCGATATCTGCTAATTTTAAAGTTCCCTGGTGAACCAGTCATTGTAATTTGGCCGTGAACTCAGCATCTGTAGACTGTGGAGTTTGAGGCGCTCTGAATCTACAGGCTTTATCAGTCCTTTTTTGTTGAATTGCTCATTATCAATTCTATATTGTCATTCTACGAAGTCGGGTTCTTTCTCCCTTACGAATCTTCCGCTTTTCAGGTCAGATAATGCTTCCTCTATCTGCTCTCTTGTGTTCATCACAATGGGGCCATACCAGTAAACAGGTTCATTCAGGGGGTTGCCCGAAAGAATGAGAAACCTAGATGGTGAATCTCCTGTTTTTATGGAAACCTCGCTTCCACTCCGGGAAAGAATTATTCCTCTCATGCCTGAAAAGATCTCTGACGCATTTATAGAAATTGAACCTGTAACCAGGTAGATAATGGCCGTCCGTCCCTCTCTGAAATAATATTTAAATTCGGTTTCTTCGGGCATCCTGATTTCAAGATATGTAGGATCCGTTTCTGTCCCATACCTGAGTGCCCCCTGAATTCCCTCGAATGATCCTGCAACAATCTTTACCATGGAGCCGCCATCATCGTCAACCACCGGTACAGACCCGTTTTTCATTGCCCTGTATTTCGGCTTGGTCATTTTTTCCCTAGCAGATATGTTTACCCATAGTTGAAAACCACTCACATTCGTTGTAAGGCCAGTAGATTTAAGGAGTTCTTCAGGCTCCCTTTCGTTAAGCGGCGCTGGCATTTCCTGGTGAAAGATTCCTGAGCCAGCGGTCATCCATTGAATATCTCCCGGATAAATTGTTCCCCTATGTCCCACACTATCCTCATGGTCTACCTTACCCTCCATCAGGTAGGTCACTGTCTCTATGCCCCGGTGCGGATGCCATGGGAAACCTGAAATGTAATCCTCTATCCTGTTCGATCCGAAATGATCCAGCAGGAGGAATGGATCAGTCATTGTTACGGTACTCATACCGCCGAATACTCTGTGAAGCTTAACTCCGGCCCCGTCTCTTGTTTCCGCTGGAAGTATTGATGATACCACGGTCTTTCTAGTCTGTTTCACTTCCTCACCTTCCTGGATATGCCCAACTTTTTTCCAGAGCTTTTAACTGGATGTTCTCTGGATCGATATTCGACATCTGCCGCAGGCATATACGTTGCATATCTCTTTTAGGTACATATTTTGTGCTACTCCGCATTTTATAATCCTTAGGGCGTTGTTGCGCTTGATGATTAATCATTTAACGATGCACTGGATTTGTCAGAATTAACTGGTTGTAAAACAGTTTACTGCTGCCTCAATTTATGTTTGTACTCTCCGGTTTAGACCGGCCTGCGTTTGATCCCACATTGCTGCTCGCCGCCACGGTTTTGAAAATTTAGATTAAAATCAATATGGCATCTATTTTTTTCTGACTGTTTTAAAATTCCGCACAGGAACGCATTTTAACCTCATGTGTTATAAATTTCATCGGCACAAAAATATTATAATATGTATATGCCATTAATGCCTATGGGCCTTGGCAAAAGAGACCTTGACAGAAAGAAAAAAAGTATCGAACATAAGATAGATGAACTTGAGATCAAGGCTAAGAAAAATCCGCTTGATAAATCAATTCAGGAGGAGATCGCTGCTCTCAGAAAAAAGCTTTCAAAATAAACGATGGTGAAGAGATGAATTCCGACGATAAAATTCTCTACATATTTGCATACCTGCTCACATGGCTTTCTGGAATCATAGTTCTGTTCCTTAATCAGGGCAAGAACAGGAACTTGAGGTTTCACGCACTACAGGCATTTGTTCTTGGGGTTGCAATCACAATAATCTCATTCTTTTCCATATTTTCCCCTTTTCCTCTGAATATATTTGTAGACCTGTTTGCATTTCTCCTCTGGCTTTACGGCGTGTTTGTAGGATATAGGGCTTATAATGGTGTAAACATAAAAATCCCTGTCATAGGAGAAATTGCAGAGAGCATGTGAAGTTTTATCTGAGAACCTGTTCCGGATGATATTCTATCTATAAAGCAATTGAAAATCCACTGCAGGGCAGTATATTTCCTGGACTGTTTCCTGTTAATGTTTCTGAAGATACCACATATGTATTTTACTATATTGATTTGTTCCCATTTCTTTGATCATCACCTTTCTCTTTAAATTTTCCAGTGTCTTTGTATGTTCTGCTATTCACCGCTGTGCGGTATTCTGACTTACATTTACTCGGATGCGGGAATTGGTCTAAATTGCTGAAAATTCTTTTCAACGCATGCATTTTAGCTCAGCCTGTTTCCATTTCGGAACTGCGCTTACCAGGGCACTCTCGCTTCAGTTTGATGGGTTGTTCTTTTTAGAGTGATTGCTTATCTCCTAGATAATCAGGGTTCATTCTATGATCCAAAATAATTGGATCGCCCTACTTTACTTAAAATATTATATATCAACTTTGGCTTACCTAACCTATCATTGTGAAAAAATTATAAAATAAAGGATACTGATATAATGCGCAATAAAAACCGTAAAGTGAGGCCCGGATTCCTTCACCGCCATGCCATTCTCATGTTCGGACCCGCATGGCTGGTGATGATGGCTGACATGGACGTGTCTTCCTACATAGGTGCTGCCCAGACTGGTGCCACCTTCGGATATGGATTTATCTGGATAATGCTTGTTCTCATAGTTCCACTTTATATAGTCCAGGAGCTTGCAGGCAGAATAAGTATAGCGACAGGAGAGGGACTGGGAAGTGTTGTCAGAAAAAATTACGGAAAGCTGACATCAGAGATTGTATCCATTCCCATGGCCCTGTCTGACATGGTCACTTATGCAATAGAATACCTTGGAATTGGCATTGCCCTGGAGATCATTGGCATACCGCTTATACTAAGTATTCCCGTGATTTATGTAATCCATATCCTGATCGTTACAAAGAGGAGTTATTCAAAGGCAGAAAAACCTCTGCTGATAATATCAGCGGTCCTGATATTCGCGCTCATGGTTTCACTTATTCTGAGAGGGTTGATTCCCTTATCCTCCCATTTGGCTGATCCAGTATTGATTGAGACCAATCCGTCGTTCTTCTTTCTAATCGCAGCAAATGTTGGAGCGGTAATAATGCCATTCATGATCTTTTTTCAGG
Source organism: Thermoplasmatota archaeon (assembly GCA_023484105.1). GTDB lineage: Archaea > Thermoplasmatota > Thermoplasmata > Thermoplasmatales > Thermoplasmataceae > JACWAH01. The sequence goes on along the minus strand of JAMDBD010000003.1, from coordinate 26,187 downwards.
CTTCAGCAACGGGCATTAAGACAGCGGAGCTCCATTTGGCCGGTGTGAATGTGCCCAGAGCCAGATCCTTAGATATCATGAGAAGGGAGACGTTTTTGGGTGCAGTTGCCACTGAACTCTTAATGGTACTGGCCGAAATGGCATTTACAGGCATTGGTGATGCATCCCATTCAACTTTCTTCACGTCACCTGCCGTGATGGGCAGTGTTTTAACCCCTGTGGCCGGTTCATTATCACCGTATATTCTCGGAATCGGACTTATCTCTGCTGGATTCATAGCGCTCATAGTGATATCCCTGGGAAGTGCCTGGGGTGTTGCTGAATCCCTGAATCTGAAGAAAAGCTCCTACTGGATGCTATATATTGTAGAGAGCCTGCCTGCAGCGGTTATAGTGATCTTCTTAAATCCTCCTTACCTCGTAAGACTTGTGCTCTATCTCCTCATTTTCTTTGTATTCACACTCATCGCACCACTGACAATGCTCTGGATGATTGGTCGGAACAGAAAGATTATGGGGGATCTGGCCCTTTCATCCAGAGAGTCAAAGATTTTCCTGGCAGTATCGTTAACAATCATTCTGACTGCAGTGCTTGCAGCTTTTACGTCATAATTTAGCTACGTTTGATCCCTGCTGTTTCTGCCTGCGGTCGTTGTCCTATGATCATAACATAAATTATTTAGTGATATGTGCACAATTCTATTTGTCAGCTTCGGATCTCCTTCATTTCCCTGTAACTTTTGGCAAATCCATTGTACCTTGCCTTGTATTCAGTCCAGGTCTTCTTATAATTTTCGTCTATCTTTCCTATTACTTTCGCAGGAATTCCAACTGCTATTGATTCGTCTGGTATTGTGTCCCTGTTTTTTACAACCGCCCCCTCACCCACCGCAGCCCATGTGCCTACTTTTGAAAAGTCAGAAACAATAGCTCCCATGCCTATGACTGCCCAATCCTGCACTGTGCCTGTATGAATGACTGCAGCATGACCGATTGTCACATGACTGCCCACTGTTGTTTTTTCATCCGGCCTTGCGTGTAGTACACAGTTTTCCTCTACTGCGGAATAATCTCCAACGATGATTTCCCCATAGTCACCGCGCAGAACCGCTCCAGGGCCTATCCATACCTCTTCCCCCACGGTCACCTTCCCGATCACCGTGGCGCTCGGCGAAACGTAGCTGCTTCTGCCTAAAGAGGGTTTCCTGTCACCAAGAGAATAAAGAACCATTTATGCCGATGCCTTCAACATAGATAATATCTGCCACCAGAAGGCAAAAACATGGATTGCCATATTATCAGAACCCATATATATCCATATTTGTCAGGATCTGCTTCATTGATCAGTGTAGTTCCATATTGAAAGCAGAGATCATAAGGTTGGATTTCGCCTGCCGAACAGTTACTTGTCTCTGAATATTTGCCTTGAACTGTACAAATTTATAATGGTCAGTCTGATACATAACTATGAATGATGACTTTATCGTACAGGATGCCAGAGTCAGGATAGTTCTGGATTCAAGGGGGAATAAAACAATAGAGGCTGATATTATACTGCCATATTCAACCGGAACATGCTCAGCCCCCGCCGGAGCAAGCACTGGTGAGACTGAGGCACAGGCCTTTCCAAAAAAGGGGGTAGAGGAGTCTGTTCGAATATTCAACAGCACTATCAGGAAAAAGATCATAGGTGTGAATGCACTGAACCAGAGGAATTTTGACGGCCTGCTCAGAGAGATTGATGGTAGTGACAATTTCTCAAACATTGGTGGAAATCTGGCCACAGCGCTGTCACTGGCACTTGCCAAAGCTGCAGCCGGATCCCTTGGCATTCCGCTTTACCGTTATGCGGGCGGATTCCTGAAAGGTGATATTCCGAAGCCCATGGGAAACGTGATAGGCGGGGGGAAACATACAAAGAACGGCACTACAATCCAGGAATTTCTCGTCTCCACCCAGGGAAAAACTATGCTTGAGTGCATCTCCCTTAATGCGGAAATACATAAGAGAATTGGGATAAGACTGAGAGAAAGATTCAAGAACCAGAGCATAGGGGTCGGTGATGAAAGGGCATGGACCGCGAGTATCAGCGATGAGGAGGCAATAGATCTGGTGAAGGAGGTTTCAAAGGAAGTGGAAAAAGAGTCAGGCGTCAAGGTTTTGCTTGGTGTTGACTTTGCGGCCTCATCTTTCTTCGAGGGCAAGAAATATGTCTACAGGAGGGGATCACTGAGCAGAGACGAGCAGATAGATTACGCGTGCTCCTTCTCCAAATCACATGGATTCTATTTCATAGAGGACCCCATGGATGAGCACGACTTCGAGGGTTTTGCTGAAATAACAAGGAAGGTCGGGGACAGATCCGTAATCGTAGGAGACGATCTTTATACCACCAATGCAGAAAGGATTGCCAGAGGCATAGAAATGAAGGCAACAAACGCGGTGCTGATTAAGGTTAACCAGATTGGAACCCTGTCAGATACATGGAAGGCTGTCCGTACAGCTTCAGAAGCTGGATGGAAGAACACGATATCGCACAGGAGTGGTGAGACCACTGACGATTTCATAGCTCACCTCGGAATAGCATTCAGATCGCAGTTCATAAAGACCGGCACCATTGGAGGAGAAAGGCTGGCAAAACTGAATGAACTCATCAGAATAGAGGAAGAGCTTTAGAGAATGCTTTACATTGTTGGAACAGGGCTCAATGGCCCCAAATCAATAACAATCGAAGGGCTGGATGCCATCAGAGAATGCCCTCATGTATATCTGGACACATACACTTCATTCCAGTCTGGCTTTTCCGTTCAGGACTTTGAAAAGGCACTGGGGAAATCCGTATTACCGGCTAAGAGGGACTTTCTCGAAGGTAAAGTGCCGATTCTTGATTTGGCAGCTGAAGAAGATGTTGCTCTGCTTGTGATTGGAGATCCGCTGATGGCGACGACACACAACATGGTAAGAAAGATGGCCACAGAAAAGGGGGTGGAGACAAAGGTTCTTGGCAATTCATCTATAGTAAATGCCCTGCCGGCTCGTGCAGGTCTGTCCATTTACAGAATGGGTGCTCCGGTCTCTATACCTTTTTTATCTGAAAAATTTGTTCCGGTCAGCCCCTATGCGAAGATCCTTAAGAATTTGGACACCGGCCTGCACACTCTGCTTCTTCTGGATCTGCAGGATCAGAGAACGATGGAACCTGCGGTAGTTCTCTCTTCTCTGCTGGAGATGGGAAGGCGGTTGGGTGATTCTCGCATAAACGGTGAGACTATGATAATTGCCGGTTCCATGATAGGTAGCAATAGAGAATGTATGTGCATCACCAGTATGCGATATCTTAAGGACATGGAGAACAGGCCGCCCATGTCGTTCATCGTTCCTGCTGAACTTACAGAGGATGAAGAAGCGTTTGTAAAGGCATTCTGCACGACATATCCGTGAAAGTAAAATCTATTGGCAAGTATTTATAACTCATTTACTATTTAAGCGTCATAATGAGAGCACTCATTGTTGGGCGGTTTCAGCCATTCCATAATGGGCACATGGAGGTGATAAAGAAGATCCTCGAAGAGCACTCTTCGGTGATAATTGGCATAGGAAGTGCCCAGTACTCCCATACCCTCAGAGATCCATTTACTGCAGGGGAGAGGCACCTCATGATCTCTATGAGCCTGGAGGAGAAGGGCATTGTGAATTTCTATCTTGTTCCAATTGAGGACGTAAATTCCAACCCGCTATGGGTGGCCCATGTGGAGGCTCTCACTCCAAGATTTGATTCTGTATATACGAATAACCCGCTGGTCAGAAGGCTCTTTCTGGAAAAGAAGTACGATGTCAGATCCGTTGAGCTGATGAACAGGACGGACTGGTCAGGAACCAGTATAAGAAAGAAGATGCTTGATGGAAAGAGATGGGAGGATGATGTCCCTGAACAGGTCGTCAGAGTTATCCGGGAAATTGATGGTGTTCAGAGACTGAGGGATCTGGCCATGCAGGACTGATCACTGGTTGTACAGCATGTACCTGATCACTTCCAGATCCTTGAATATATAGGATATGACACAGAATTCATTTGCCTGGTGATAGACAGAATCCTCAGCAGTGCTCCATACCGCAGCAGGTATTCCGCTCTGTCTCAGGAAATTGGCGAATGTCTGCCCCCCTATTCCCGTAAGAATTGGTGTTATATTCCTGGTGGCCTTCAAGGCCTCAGCGAGTTTGACGTTTATCTCAGAATCCTTAGAAACTATGGGGCTGGATTCCTGTCTCTGCACAACGTCTATCTTAACGTGAATGCCGTTTTCCGACTCTATTCTCCCGGTTATCTTCTTGACCTCATCCATAACAATATCTAGATCGTATTTTGGCAATACACGGCAGTCAAAATAGAATATGTCTCTGCCAGGAATGGTGTTTACGTTTCCAACATTCTCCTCGTGCCTGGTGGGAACGAAAGTGGAAACTGAAGGTTTAAAGAGTGTATCCGAGTCAGGGAACCGCTCCTTGAGCTCACTCTCCAGAGCGATCACAAGTTTTGAGGCGATGAGAAAGCTGTTTTGCGCTGTTTCCGGTTTGCTGGCATGTCCCTGCTTTCCTATAACAGTGAACTTTATCCAGAGAATGGATTTTTCCGATATCTCCACTATGCTTCCGTCAGGGCTGCCTGAGTCTGGCACCAGTATGAGATCGCTCTTACTGAACACACCGGATTCGATTAGCCGCTTTATTCCGTACTGGTTTCCTGTTTCCTCGTCGGACACAAATGCCAGCCCTATGTTATATTTCATTTTCTCCTTCTCAAGCGTTTTTAGCAGAAGGAGAGAGGTGAATATTGCCTGTCCGTTGTCGGCTGAACCCCTGCCATATATTCTGTCGCCTTCCACGGTTGCATCAAATGGTGCATATTTCCACAGGGTCGGATCTCCAACAGGAACGGTGTCAATGTGGGAAATGATCCACAGTGTTCTCTCCATGTTCCCTATTTTCAGATAGATGTTCGGTCTCACGACTCCCGAAGAGTCCCTGACATCAATTCTCACCACATCTGAATATCCAAGTTCAGAGAGTATCCTTGAGATCTCTTCTGCTCTCTTCAGTTCCCCTTCTCCGCCACTGGACGGCGCAATGGCCTTTATTCTCAATATCCTTTTCGCAACAGATATTAAAAAGTCTCTGAGTTCGGCTTCGGAGTATGACATTTTTCCACATGGCTGAACTCTATAATTAACTTTTAAGAATGAGGCATATTACCCTTGATACTTTCAGATCTCACAATGCTTTCATATGCTTATAACCTCACGGAAATGCTGATCTGTACAAAGGCAACGCATGAAGACCCTCAATTTGCCAATTTTTTGCTGTAAATATGATTAAATAGTCTCAAAAGATTGCCCCTTCTTGACTATGGCGAAAACATCAGAAGTTGCAATAAGACCTATGGAAATGCTCAGAAAATCGCTTGAAAAGAATATAATGGTGGAGGTCAGATCAAAAAGAGTGTACTCCGGTATACTTGAAGGCTACGACGTGTATATGAACCTGGTGATAAGGAATGCAAGCGAAACCATCAACGATGAAAACAGAGGTATCCACCAGAGGATTCTTGTAAGAGGAGACAATATCATATACGTTTCTCCATCTGGAGGTGACGAGAATTGAGTAATGGAACCCAGATAATGGGAAAGATGAACAATAAGAAGGTTCATATAACCTGCAGAAGATGTGGACATCACAGCTATCATGTCAGAGAGAAGAGGTGCTCACACTGTGGCTTCCCTGCCGCTAGACTTAGATCTTACAATTGGGCAAAAGCCAGATGAACATTGTGCCGTTGTTGGCATAATAGGAAAGGAACAGGTTTTTCATAATATCATTATATCTCTAAAGGCTCTGCAGCATCGCGGTCAGGAGAGTGCCGGAATAGCCACCTTCGACGGTTCTTCCATGAACCTGAAGAAGGGCATGGGCCTCGTTGGTGATGTTTTTCAGGAAAGGGACGGCATGTCAACACAGCCCCTCGCTGGAAGCACTGGTATTGGACACACCAGATATTCAACGCAGGGATCCAAATCTCTGGAAAATGCTGGTCCCTTCGTAATATCATCATCGGTTGGGTATGTGGCGCTATCCCATAATGGAGAAATAACAAACCAGGACAGGCTCAGGGAGGAGCTGAAGAAAAAGGGGTCATCCTTTGTCACCTCCTCAGACACCGAGGTTATGCTTGTGGAGATTGCCAAGGATGTTGCTGAATTTGGGATGCCCAGAGGGATACGTTATGCCATGGGGAGACTTAATGGAGCTTATGCTGCTGCGATTCTCATAAATGATCGCCTTTTTGCACTCAGGGATCCTTACGGTATCAGACCGCTGATATTGGGAGAATTTGATGGTTTTTACATAATTGCGTCAGAAAGCTGTGCAATAGATTCACTTGGCGGGAGGGTCATTAGGGATGTCCGCCCTGGAGAGCTGGTGGAGATGACCACAAGCGGCCCTGTCTCTCACTTCGTTTATCCGGCAAGGAGGACAGCTCACTGCATGTTTGAGTATGTGTATTTTGCAAGACCGGACAGTACCATTGACGGAAAGGAGGTTTTTGAGGTCCGGAAGAAAATTGGAGAGAAGCTGGCAGAGGAATATCCCGTTGAGGCGGATGTTGTAATTCCGGTTCCAGACTCTGGAAGGGCACAGGCTCTTGGCTATTCACACAGGTCAGGAATCCCCTATGATGAGGGGCTGATAAAGAACAGGTACTCGCAGAGGACCTTCATCATGCCGAGCCAGAAATCCAGAGAGGCAGCGGTCAAGATTAAGCTGAATCCCATCAGATCAGTCGTCGAGGGCAAGAAAGTGGTTCTTGTGGATGACAGCATAGTTCGGGGAAACACCATCAAACACATAGTTTCAATTCTCAGGAAGGCTGGTGCTACACAGATACATGTCAGAATTGGCTGTCCGCCCATTCTGTCTCCTTGTTATTTTGGTGTAGACATGAAGACAAAAGACCAGTTTCTTGCCTCTGGAAAAACAGTAGAAGAGATAAGAAGGGAAATAGGGGCAGATACTCTGGGATACATCTCAATAAAGAACCTCACCAGATCCATTGAATTCAGTAAGGATCAGCTGTGCATCGGATGCCTGAACGGAAGTTACCCGACATATGTTCAGGGTAAAGGATACGAACTTCAGGCTGCACTGGAAGGCTACTGAGTTATTCTCCTCTTTATTTCAAGCTTCATTTGCTCTGTGTCTATCTTTCTTCCAAAGTAGTCTGCTCTGAATGCAATAGCGAGTCTGGATGCGATAAACCGGGCCACCTTTCCTCTCTTTCCTCTAGGGATCACTGATATCCCTGGGTACTTAAATATGAATCCATGTTTAGGAGAAGGGCTTCCCTCCCGCTTATGCTTGAAGAGGGCTTTCTCTGCCCCCATCACCTGAATGGATCCTGAGGGCAGTTCTGCAAGCTTCTTGAGTGACCCTGCTGCTGACAGCATGTCAAGGCTTATCTCCTCACCAGCCAGGTCACATGCGTTTGGCATGATGCCCGATATGGCATTTTTCAGTCCATCATTTACCAGGTTTCTGAGGCTGCACAGGTTTCTTCCCTCCTTCATTATTGCTGAAAAGATCGTATCTTCTGTGGCCGTTTCGAACATGGCGCAGGGATTTCTGTGCTTCGCTGTTCCTTTCTCAACAGCAAGGAATGAGGAGAGCTGTTCAGAATACATATTTATGATCCTGTCCAGTTCCTGCCTGAAGGAGTGCAATCTGATTATACGCTGGTCGAGATCAAACTCTTCCCTTATTCTTTTTCTTGCGAATTCTATGGCTATCTCTCTCAGGTCCGGCAGAGCTGAAGCCGGTTCTTCCTCTATTTCCGGTATCACTCCCTGTCTGAGTTTTTCCATGACTTTCACGGGGTTTTCCAATATGCCTCTGTACAGGTATTTTTTTCCTTTCCGTTCCGTACCGTACCAGATCGGGATCTTCGTGCTCATGCTTCGATCGTAAAGGCATAGGATCGATAAGTACTCTGTCAAAATCTACCACCTTTATGTCTGAGATCTCATTCCACGCAACAAGCATTTTTCCCGTTGCTATCACCTGATTCTTCTCGGATATTGCAAGAACCCTGTCACCTTTCTGTGGGCCCCCAATTATGGCCCTTATCCCTCCAGGGAAAAGGTCAGATCCACGGGAGATATTTGATATTGAGGAATCCTTGATCACTATCTTTGGCAGATCCCTGAAGAGATACTCCATCGGTAGGAGCATATGATCAAATTTTTCTCTTATCCCCTGTCGATAAAGCAGGAGAGCAACCTCCACATCCTGAAGAGTAACCAGATTGCTTTCATTAAAATTGGCCGTTGCAGTCCTCCTGAGATCGATAAGCTGAGCGCCTTTGCCCAGGAATGTACCTATGTCTGTGCACAGAGTTCTGATATAGGTTCCTGACTGGCATTTGACGTGAAAAAGTACTGTGCGTCCTGCCCTCTCAAGTATGGTCAGGCTGTATATCGTCCTGACTCTGACTGATCTCGCCACAGCAGATTTCAGAGGGGGGAGTTGATATATGTCTCCGGTGAATAGCCTGAATGCATCCTTAAGAGTGCTGTCTTCAACATCACCATGAAGAAGCATGACTCCAATGTATTCCTTCGGGAACTCATGGGCAATATCTATCAGCTTGACTGCTCTTCCTATTGCAATTACAAGAACTCCTGTGGCCATGGGATCCAGCGTCCCTATATGCCCCAACTTTGTCCCTGCCGGAAGCATCTCCCTGATCCAGAAGTCAATCTGGTGTGAACTTGGCCCCTTAGGCTTGTCCACTACCAGAAATCCGCTCATGTTCCAGCCATTGCCTGAACTGTTCATAAATCTCACCTGCAGCCTGTTCCGCTGTCATGCTGGTAGTGTCCAGTACCATATTATATAATCGCGGATCACGGTAATCAACACCGAAATACCTCATGAAACGATCGTGATCCGAGTTTTCCCTTTCCATTATCAGTCTTGCAGCCTCTTCTCTGGAAACTCCTTCTCTCTGGCAGAAGCGAATGATCCTGATTTCAGGCGAGGCGTCCAGAAAAACTCTGAATGACTCTACACCTTTGCTGAGGGAGAGAAATGCGCTGAGTCTGGATTCGACCACAATACAGTCATTATCAGCGAGTATTTCCAGAACGGCATTGTTCTGAGTGATATCAAATTCCGGGTTATTTTCCGCCATCTGCTCAAATTCCTCTAGACTCATGCCCATTGATCTAGCCCGTTCCCTGAATATCTGGCCTCCTGAAATAAACCTGTAACCTGCCTTCTCGGCCACTATCTTTCCTGTGGTGGACTTTCCGCTGCTGATACTTCCGCTTATTGCGATCCTTGCCAATTCAGTTCATTTCCATTTCTTTGTGCTCAAATTTCTCCAGCCTGTACTTGAAGTCCACATACTTGATCAGCATCGTGGCAAAATAGCCAACGGTGAGAGACGCAAACATGTAAAGAACAATCCACGCTGGAACTATCCATACCGTTGACGTTGCAACGTTAAGCCCTGTCGCCCATGGTGTTGAAAATAAAGAATATGGCAGCGAATATATGAAAACGTCCAGCCAGATGAATATCAGGAGAGTGAATATGGTAAGCACCATCAGCGGTTTCATTGTGTTCATGGTGACTGCCTGGCTTTCCATCATCACCTCTGTCCTCATCCTGCTCAGCTTGTTTATCTTGTCTCTCTCATTATTTCTGTAAGCGTCCCTGATGGCCTTTCCAAAAGCCCTGCTGCGGTGCTGTATCTCCCCCATCTTTACCCAGTCGGTAAAGAAATATCTCGGGATGGACGTTATCAGCCCGATCAGGATCCCTGAACTTACTATTGTTAGGAGCGGATAGGCTCCGCCAAAACCTATTATTGGTGAAAATATCGCATTGGCACCTGCTCCTATTGCCAGCCTTATGGATGGCGTGGATATGAATATCAGCATCAGGAACGTGATAAGCAGATATACCATCTGCATTTTCATCATTTTTTTCTGTGCCTCGGATATGGGTGGAGGCGTCCTTCTCTGCTGTTCAGTCATTTCCCATCAACATCCTTGCTATATAATCAGCGGCTATTTCCGGTTTTCCCTCCGGATTGTCCACATAGTTCACAGTTGCCCCACTGAAGACCGAGTAAGCTATCGCAAATGTTCTGTTGACACTCTGATGTTCCGAGATCTGCTCCTCTGTATCCTCATCCCTGTGCCTGAGGAAATCCTTTGATCTTCTGGCCCTAATGAGGCTGGAATCTGCCTCGATAAGGAAATACATTGATATCTTCAGTTCCCTCAGTACCCATTCTGGAAGTCCAGGAAGATAACCCTTTGGGGATTTTATTGCCATATGGGTGTCAACTATCACATTGTCCATTTTTCCTATTGCCTGGGATGCTTTCTTCTGAAGATTGATCTGCGTGTCCACGCTCAGCTTCCTGAGTTGATCCCTGTCAGTGACCAGATTTATCTCCTTGGCCATTTCAAACATCAGAGTGCCGTAGTTTATGACATCATACTGCGTCTTCTTTGAAACAAGCTCAAGAACGGTGGATTTTCCAACTCCTGCAACACCAGAAATGACAACTCGCATAAGCTTACGTCCCCGCAAAGAACTGCCTTATAACCGGATGCATCTCCATGAGCTGCTCCCTTCCCATAGCCTCATAGAACTGTATGACTATTCCCACAGCCAGCAGGAGGCCAGTACCGCTCGTATTTCCGACTGTCCCGATCAGGTTTGCACCGGCGGCAAGGAGTCCGACTGCAACACCGCTGAATATTGTCACAGCCGGTATATATCTGTCAAGAACCTTTTCCATAACCTTTGGGTCCCTTCTGAATCCAGGTATCTGCATTCCGCTGGACTGTATCTGCTTGGCAACCGCGGAGGAGCCCATGTTGGTTGTCTCTATCCAGAATTTTGCGAATATTGCACTGGCCACTACCATGAAGCCCACAAAGGCAATCACGTGGATGCCCTCCTCCAGTGCCGAATGTCCAAAGAGCACTGACTGGTTACCGACAGGACTCAGTATGGGGAAAAGCCAGTCCGCCAGGCCGTTTGGAGCAGACAGGTAGAATGCAAGCCCTCCCGTTGGAGTTGTCCTGGAAATAAGATTTCCGTAAGTTGCAAGCTGGGCAGCCGTTGGATAAGACCCGAGAAGCGGATTGTGTCCTAAAAGAGGTACCGTGCTCAGAACAGGACTGTTCCAGAAAATAAGCGTCCACATGGCAACATTTGCAAGCAGAGCGGTGGCAAGAATTACAGGTATGTTTGATGCGTAGAACAGCTGGATCGGGTATCTGCCTCTGGCACCCCTGACCTTCTCATGCGCTATGGGAAGTTCCAGCTTGCTGCTCTGGAAATACGCAACCAGGAAAAATATGAATACAGTTCCAAGCAAGGCTATTATTGGATTTGGCGGAGAGAAAAGTATCTGGACTATTCCTGAACTTGACAGGTATCCTGATGTGGAGGTGGCTATCAGGTAAATTGCCTTTGGTATTGCACCCGAAGGCGGATTCGATAAAGACAATGGTATTGTGGATGATTGTGGGAGCCAGTTGAATGTTCCTGTAAACAGCTGCTGGGAAACGCCTGCAGCTATGAAGAGTGATACGCCTGAGCCTATGCCATACTTGGAGACGAGCTCATCGAACAGAAACACAAGGTAAGAACCGACAAAGAGCTGCATCACTATTATTGTCTGAGCCAGGAAAAGCCCGTAACCCGGTGCGAAACTGTTGAGACCGGCCACAAAGCTAGAGTCTGGTACTAGATAACCAAATGTCTGAGGTATGGCTTCCACGAATATCATCACTATTATGAGCAGCTTCTGGACCCCCTGATATACGGCCTTATCCTCGGAATTCTGCAGATCTATGTTGAATATCTTCGCCCCGGAAAACAGTTGCATAACTATGCTGGCAGTGACTATTGGCCCAATTCCAAGATCCATTATGGATCCTTCCGCACCCGCAAATATTGCCCTGAAGGATGCAAAAACATCCACGGAATTCTTGACGTTCAGACCGTAAACGTAAACGTTTGTGAGCAGGAAATAAAGGATAACAACAAGACCTGTCCATATCATCTTGTTTCTGAACGAAACGTGTCCCTTTGCCTTTTTTACCGCAGGCAGCTTGGATGTGAGATATTCAAGCCCGTACAGTTTGCTCTGCTTCGGCCCAACGTAACTTACGACCAGATATATAAGACCGAAAACTGGAGCAAGTATGACCGCTGCTATTGTGAGCGATATAGGGTTGAGGTGACCAAAATACCAGAAACCTGCAACTATCAGAGCATAGAAAAATACTACTGGAATTGCAGCTTTTTTATTTCTGATTACCTCATTCATCTAGCTCTACCGTAGACCCTGTAGAAGAAACCTTGTTTAAAGCCTTTTCAGTAGCCTTTGGTACCATTATCTTTGCCTTATGCCTGAAGTCGCCCGAACCCAGGAGCTTGCCGTAACCTGCTGTCTTAAGATCGATCTCCATGATCCCATCGGATTCTGTTACAAAACCCCTCAACCTCAGATCGTTTATGCTGGATGAAAGCTGGCCCAGGGATATAGACGGCCTGCTCTTCTTGAAATGATGACTTGAGAATCCCTTTCCGCCGTAATGAAGCGGATCGTACTTTACCATCCATATCCATCTGTGCTTTCCAAGGCCGGCCATACCGGATCCACCTTTTTTACCCTTTCCTCTTCCGGCCTTCATGCCCCTTCCGTAGTGCGTTCCCCTGTACTTCTTAGTTCTTGTTCTTACCATTAAGATCATCTCCAGGCTTAAGCATCTTCCTTATCAGGATGTTTATTTCCTTGCCCCTGTAACCAAGCGATCCACCATTTCCATAGGGTTTCCTGATATACTCATAGCCTCCCTTCGGGGGATGGAGCCTTATCACGGGCACTATATCCCTGATTTCTCTGTATTTCAACTTTCCTTCAAGGATCATATCAGCGAGCTGCTCAAAGCTCTCTGCACCTGAACGTTCCTTCAGATCATTTTCCTCCAGTTTTTTCCTGCCCTTTAAGAGGCTTCTCAACCTGAGTGTCATTATCAGGGTTTCTCGGTCTATCTCCCCCCAGGTGACGTAATCTTTGGCAGCCATAAGCATGCCCTCTGTTTCCTTTCCCTCAGGAACAAGAACCATGTGGTTTATCCTGTTAAGCCTGAGCAGTTCAGCCGTTTTGGCGGCCCTTGGTTTCATCCCGGTTGTTCCTCTAATCCTTATTGCTGCTAGCATTCAAAACACCTCCCAGATATATAGGCGTACTCAACTGTATGGCCGGGTTGATCTTTATCTTCACAGTCTTCTTGAGGGCGTCAAAGGTTGCAAGAGCATAGTTTACCGTGGTCTTTGTATGCCCCTTTGCAAATCCCCAGGCATCCTCTATACCTGCAAGTTCAAGTATTATCTTGGCAACGTCGCCCACAGCCCTGCCAACACCTCTTGGAGACGGCTTCAGTACGACTCTGACTGATCCTGAGGATCCCTCAACAAGGAATGGAAGGGTATGCGCTCTCCCACATCCACATTCCCATGAACCACAACCTCTCTTTATCTCAACGATATTCAGCTTCGCATTGTTTACTGCTTTTCTTATTGCAGGGGCAGCCTCTTTTGCCCTTCCCTTTCCTACCCCTATGAAACCGTCACCGTTCCCAACCACAGCTGTGATGGAATAGCTCATCCTTCTTCCTGAGTCTGTCATTCTCTGTGCACGCTCGATGTAAAGAACTTCATCCCTTAATGTGGGAAGTAACATATCAACGATCTGGTATTCCTTCAGAGGGAGTTTGCTCCTTATTGCCTCAGACATGGATTTAATCTCCCCGGATGCAACCTTTTTTCCAAGCTGTGTTCTGGGCACCCATACATCATCAGGCATCAGTTCTTCACCCCCTCTACCTTCCTGAAAAGCTCCTTCATCTTGGTTTTGTTCATTCCGCCGCTCTTGAGATGTTTGCCCATCAGTCTTTCCTCTGTGGGGAATATGCTCTCGTCGTGCGGGATGCTGCACCCAGCATCTACGGCGCCCTTCAGAGACGCTGCAAGCCTTCCACCCTTTATTATCTTTCTTCTTCCAATATCCAGCACCATTTCACTGATCCCTTTTTCAAGTGCCTTTTTTCCAACTTCGTAGCCGGCTACGTATGCTGCAAGTGTAGAGTTCCCCTTTATTTCTATACCAAGTTTGGGAAATGCCAGGCTGGTTACCGTTGCAATAACCCTGTCTCCGCCTTCCTCATACTGAACCACCTGTGCTATGACATTCTTGCCGGTTATCCTTACCACTAATCGTGCCTTTCCAGACTTAATGAGTGCAAGTCTATTCCGGTAATCGGTCTTTCCTTCCCTCTTTCTCCTGAAAATTCTCCTGGTCGTCATTGATTTTCCTCCTTGATCTGTATTCCCGCTGATTTGAGCTGAGTCCTTAGCTGAGAGCGTGATCTTATGGAACCTCCCTTGGCAATCCTGTAGTACTTTCTGTATATCTTGGTATCTATGACCCCCTGCTTCTTCAGTTTCAGGAGCTCGTCACGGACAGCCCTTATAGTTTTCACCCAGACAGTCTTTTCACTGGATCTGGCATTTCTCGTACCTCTGACCGAACCTGGCCCTCTCCTCCTACCCTTGGAGATCTGCTCTATCCTCTTTCTGGTTCTGTACCGTGAGTTTCCCTTCCTTGGTATGACCTGAATCACGTGACGCCTGATAAGAACCCTGAGATCGGATCTTGTGGCGGCTTCAAGTATCTCTGGTATACTGTTCTGATCCATCCATACTCTGCTCTGGCCGACCTTCATGATCTCTGCAGAAATTCTCTTTGCAGTGTCTATCCTCATTTTTCCTCACCCGGGGAAGGATTCAGAACCCTTATTCCAAGCTCATCGGCCCTATTTTCTATCATCTCTCTCTTCCTGGCTCCCACGGTGGACGATATTCTTGCCGCCTCCTTCTCTCTGTCAATGGTTGAGAGATCTGAAACGTTGTAAACAAGTTTCTCTTTGAATCCAGAAGGATGAAGACCCCTGACAGATGCCGGACCCCTGTAGCCGGCATCTACGTTTGGTGGCCTTCTTGAAAGTTTCTCTCTCAATTTTGAATGCTTTCCGCGTGGTTTTCTCCACGATTCACCAAGCTTAACGTATCTGAACCATTCCTGCCTCCTGAACTCTGGCCTTTTCCTTGACTGGGCCACCTTTTTCCTCAGAAGCCTCTTTTCGTTTGATGTGAGTTTTGGCTTAACTTTCGAGACCATTTCAGTTACCTCCCAAGAGATATATTCCATCCTGGAACACACGCAGATCGAATCCACGGATTCTGGTTGCTCTCTCTATATTTGACGCAGTATTGCCTATCTCCTCCCTGTCAACGCCTGAAATGAAGATCCTGTCACCCTTTATTGAGACAGAACATGAACCAAGTATCTTTGCCTTTCTTGGGGATCTCTCTCCAAGAAAATTCTCAACTATGACCTCATTGCCCTTAACGGATACTCTCATGGGGAAATGTGTATAATCTATCTTCATCTCATACTGATATCCCTTGGTGACACCATTCATCATCCCCTTTATGAGGGACTCCCATGTTCCTGCTATTGCCCTTGTGCTCTTGTTCTTTCTTGAAACAGATAATATGACAGAGTCGCCATCCATTTCAACTTTGACGTAGTTGTTTCTGAACGTCTTTGTGACTGCCCCAAGTTTACCGCTGACTTTACAGACTCCATCCTGTAGAGTAAGCTGAACAGACTTGTCCACCTTGAATCTTGATACTTCTTCAAAGCTTACCATCTTCATCACCTAGTACACAAAGGCCAGAAGCCTTCCTCCAACTCCGGATTTGCGAGCTTCTATGTGGCTCATTACCCCCTTCGTGGTTGACAGTATGAGAATTCCAAAATCCTGGGCAGGAAGATATCTTGATTCAAACTTCTCCATGTCTATCATTTTTACGGGGAACCTTGGCTTTATCACACCGCAGTTGTTTATTGTAGTGTTCAGATATACCCTGAAGTAAGGGCTTCCGTACCCTGTGACAACCTCAAAACTGTCTATGTACTTGTAATCCTGCATCACCTTGAGGACCCTTCCGACGAGACGACCGGCTGGTTTAACCTCAATTGTCTTGTATCCAACCTTGGATGCGTTCTTTAACTGACTGATAACATCGTTCAAAAGATCATGCCTCATATCTTCACCTCAACTGTATTTCCTGAATCCCAGTGACGGAGCGGTCTCGCGGAAGCACTGTCTGCAAAGCCTCAATCCGTATCTCCTCACCATTCCCCTTCTCCTTCCGCATCTCCTGCATCCCTCTTTTCTGCCGAATTTTCTCTTAGGTTCCAGTTTCACTTTTGCCAAAATCATCACCCTACTATCTCAACACCAAATCTTTCCTTGAGGAATTTCTGAGTTTCCTCCTTGCTAACCCTGATTCCTTCAGGGATCTTCCTGGAACCGATTCTTCTCCTGGAGACCCTGTACCCTCCTTTTCTCTTCATAACAATCGCAACATCCATTCCAAATATTCCTATATCCGGGTCATACTTCATTCCCTTGAAATCTGTGTAGTCATGAATGCCAAAATACGCATTTCCCTGCATATCGAACGAGTAATAAGGTATCTTATTTCCCTTGGCATAAAAGGCCTTCGTGAGAAACTCCTCGGCATCCTTCCTCCTGAGCGTGACCTTTGCCCCTATCGTGAGTCCCTTTCTGATGTTAAAATCCCTGACTGTTCTTGTAGATTTTGTGAGAACAGGCCTGTGGCTGGTCAGAAGTTCCAGAACCTTTGCAGCCTTTGTCAAACGCTCACCAGCCTGGCCTACACCTATGTTAAGGACAACCTTGTCTATCGTTATTTCACTCATCTGGTTGCTGCGGTTCATCTGTACACCTCCAGTTCAGGAACATGATAATAACCCCGTGGGCCCCCTATTGGGAATGCATAACTTACCACAGTGGAATAGCCCTCCTCGAAAGAGATCAGGTTTTCAGATGAAGACTCCTTAACCTCCATGGTTTTTACCGTTGCAATGTTGCCCACGTGCTTTCCTCCTGTCAGGAACACCTTGGCTCCGGGGGCCAGTTTATAGACATCAGTTATGGTTCTCTCAGGGATTTTGACCACAACAACGTCTCCAGTTGCTATATCCTTTCTGTCCACTATTGTGTTGAAGCCGTCATGAAATACAAGTTGAAGTTTACCCCCCTCGACGGTGTGCTTTCCTTTAACCTTAAGCAGCTTGACTGCCGAACCCTCTGGTGATTCCTTGCCAAGCACAAGTCTCCCCTTTTTATCATAGAGCATCCTGTACGGTGTGGCTTCACCTTCCACCCTGAGAAGGTCCATAAATCCAAGAGCGAACCTGCGGCTCTTCACCTTCCTTCCGTCAACAGTGACCTTGCCGCTGCTGAGCAGCCTTGTGATCTCCCTCTCCTTATCTCCTATCTTGAGGTGATCACGCAGTACAGTAAGAACTGAAACCGATTCGGCTCTGCTGTGTCTCCCTGGTCTTGGCGTGACGCCCCAGAAGTACTCTTTTCTCGGAATTATAACTGCCCTTGAAACCATCATACGCTTAGTTCTGTCTATCATTTTCCTCCCCATCACTTTCCTTCACTGCTTCTCCAGGAGCCGTTTCATTATCCGAAGGCTCGTTAACCACGGTCTCAGTCTCCATCTTATGTTCGTGAGTCTGATCGGAGCTTTCCGCAGGCTTTTCCTCTTGTGCTTCAACTGATTCCGGCTTTTCAGGCTGAATCGGTTCAGGAGCCTCAAACTTCAGATGCCTGGCCTCTGTCTTTATCCTCAGCTTCTCCATTCTATCCTTTCTTGTTCCGTCCAGCCTAATGATCTTCAGCCTCGAATGACTTACTGGGAACTCTGTCTGTTTCCCATCAGCCTTGGAAATAGATATTCCGTCTATTATCACAGTCCTTCTCCTGGTATCAACGAATACCACTTTTCCTCCTTCCCCCTTTCTGGTGCCGCCGGTTATCTCCACCATATCACCACGGCTTATCCTGAAGGATCTGATTCCGTATTTCTTTCTTAGCTCTTTGCTGAGTGAAACATTCATTCTCGATGACATAGATTACCACCTAAACTATCGTTGATGCAATTGCTGCAATTCTTGGCCAGCGTTCGGTTGCCTCTCTGGCCACTGCCCCCTTTATCTCTGAGCCTCTCACCTCACCTTCGGGAGTTACGAGCACGGCAGCATTATCCTCAAACTCAACCATAACTCCATCCGGTCTCCTGTATGGCCTCCTCTGCCTGATCACGACAGCATAGACTATCTTGCTTCTAAGCTCAGGAGTGCCTTTCTTTACAGCGGCTATGAATAGATCACCTACGCCCGCTGAAGGAATTCTCCTTGCAACTCCATGATATGCCTTCACGTTTATCAGGCTGATCACTTTAGCACCTGTGTTGTCGGCACATGTTATCATTGCACCCAGAGGCAGACCCCTGTGCTGTCTTCCCGCTATGCCTTTCATCTGCTCAACCTCTCAACCACTACGTAAGAAATCGTCTTGGAAAGTTTCCTGCACTCGGCGATCTTAACCCTGTCCCCCTTGGATATGGTAATGCATTTTGGGACATGTGCATGAAATTTCGACATCCTCTTCACATATCTCTCATATTTTCGCAGCTTGATCCTTCTTTCTCTGACCACAACTGCGCTCTGAATCATCCCTGTTCCGCTAACTGTTCCCTCAATAACCTGCCCCCTAACCGAAAGATTTCCATGGAACGGACATTTTCTGTCCTCGCACTCTGTCTCTGGCGGTGTGACATCTATTCCTATATTACTCTTCATTTCTTTCACCCAGCTGCCTTCTGATTTTTCTTATCTCCTTGGGCCTTTCCTCCGGCCTCATCTTCAGTATACTGCCGTTGATTATCTCAGGGTCGTCTTCAACAGCAAATCTTATCCTGTCCTTTGCTATCTTTATTGTTCTATGACCATTGCTGACAAGCAGCATGTTTTTTGATTCATCAAGAACTTTCAGGCACTTTCCCTGCAAATCCCTGTAGCTGCTTTCCACCACTCTTATATTTTTTCCTATGAACTCCTGAAGGTAACTCTGAATCATCTTAATCCACCTCAACCTTGAAACCCATTTCCTCCAGTATTTTCTTTGCCTCTGTGCGGTGTTCTCCCTGAAGTTCTATTCTCTTCCCGTCCTTCACTGTACCACCAGAAGCGACCTTCTTCTTAAGGGTCTTGGCTATGTCGTATATATCCTCATCCTTAGGATCTATTCCCTCTATTATAGTGACGTTCTTTCCATATCTTCTCTTGTCAACGGTTATCTTCACTATCTGACCTTCTCTGGTGAAGCCTTCCCACGGCTGCAGCTCCTTAGGTATGCCTGTGAAGTTCTTATCCTTCATTTTTTGCGGTCCTCCCATTCTATGGTTATTATTCTTGCAATCTGTCTTCTTATGCTCCCGATCTTTCCAGGATTTGAAGGCGCACCACCCATTGAGTGTGTCGCCCTTTCCCTTAACAGAGTCTCGTAAAGCGATTTTAGTTTTTCCTGCCTCTCCTGTTTACTCATTTCCCTTATCTCCTTCGCCTTGAGTTCCAACTGCTTTCACCCCCTCCCCTGAAATTATCTTTTCATCAATCCTTATCTCATCAGGCAGCCTGTATTCGTTTTTGAGAATCCCGACACTTATTCCGATTATTCCCAGTTTAAGCTTTGCAACTGAAAATCCCCTATCCATACCGTCTATTCCAGGCTGTCCAGAATACTTGATTGAACCGAACGTGAACTTCTGTGCCCTCGCACGTTCACCCGAAATCTTTCCTCCAATTCTTATTATGACCCCTCTGGCCCTGCTCTCCTGGGTCCTTCTCAATGCATTTGTTCCTGCCTTTCTGTATGACCATCCCTTTTCAAGTGATAGTGCTATCTTCTTTGCCACAACCTGGGAGTTCAGATCCGGACTTTCCACTTCCCTGACCTCAATCTGAGGAGCTTCCATACCGTAGACTTTTTCAAGCGTGGTTGTTATCTCCTGGATCTTCGATCCCTTTCTTCCGATCACAAGGCCCGGTTTGTTCACGTGCAGCACTATGTTTGTTCCGAATGGGGTCCTCTTAATCTCTATGCCGCCAAAACCCGCCATTTCAGTCTCTCTTCTCACATACTCTGTAACCAGAAGCTTCTTCACAGCGTCGTTTACAAATTTTCTCTCCTTCATTCTTCTGCCTCCTCAACAACCACGGCCTCCAGATTCACCTGATCCTTGAAAAATTCTCCTGCCCGGCCATAGGCCTTAGGCCTGTACCGTTTGACCATCCCGCCCTTGCAGGCAGTTACCGTTTTTAATACCAGAGAGTCCACCTGTAGCCCTTTGAATTCCGCATTTGCTTCCACATTGTTCAGAAGATCCAAGAATGCCTTCATGGCCTTGATTGGATACCTCCCCGGCCCAGTGCCTTTTCTATGCGAGACTGAGTCGAGATACCTGAAATACTTCACAGGTTTTTCCTTCCTTATAACCTTCTCGGCGAAATCCTTCGCAGCCGAAAGCTTCATTCCTCTAAGATTATGTGCGATATTTACCGAATCCTTAAGCGAAATGTCTGCCTTAACTATCCTCGAATTGGCACTTTTTTCCGGAAATTCTTTAACTGTATATCCCTTCATGTTAATCACTTCAGCGGCATGAATTTGGAAGACCTTGTTGCACCCACTCCAGGCCCGGAGTGTTTCACTTCTTTTCTCGTGAGAGCGAATTCACCCAGATAGTGGCCTATCATCTCAGGCTTTATCTCAAACTTGACATAACTGTTTCCTGCAAAAACCTGTACAACTTTACCCACATATGCCGGAAGAATGATAAGATCCCTGACATGAGTCTTTATCTCATCCTTTTCACCAAGAAGCTTCTCATGAAGATGCACCTGTTCATGGTTCATTTCCCTACTCAGAGAACGCCTTGCTCTCGATGGGAGTATCTTCAGCAATTCCTGGAGATCCATTGCTTCCAGCTGTTCAAGGCTGAAACCCCTGTACTGAAATTCCTTTGCACGGCCCATCACTATTTTCTGTGACTTTCTGGCCTTTCTTTTAATAGATTTTACCGATGCCTGCTGCTTCTTTGCCTTTGCCATTATCTCTTCCTCCTTGGTGAGAGTCTACCTACCTTTCTTCCTGGTGGAGCATAAGAACTCACCGTGCTAGGCCTGCCAACGTGCTGATGATTCCCTCCTCCATGTGGATGGTTCACTGCATTCATAGCCACTCCTCTCACTGTAAATGGCTTCTTTGCCTTGCTTCTTAAGAAATGAATGTGCTTTCCAGCCTTTAGAACCGGAGCATTTCTCGCACCGGATCCGGCAATAATGCCAATCGTGGCTCGGCACTGGGGGTTAAACTCCCTAGTCTTACCTGAGGACAGTTTGAGAACCACACTGTTACCGTGAGATACCACAAGTGCAGATGTTCCTGCAGTTCTGCAGAGTTTGCCTCCGTCCCCGGGATGAGACTCAATGCAGTGTACAAGCATTCCGTCAGGAATATCGCCCAGAGGCATTGTCCTCCCTAGGTCGGCTTCGCCCGTGCTATCCGTGGATATTTCCTGACCCACATATGCTCCTGCAAAGGCAAGCTGATACTCTATTGAACCGTCCTTCCCCTGGAGTTTCAGGAGCGGTGCGTTTCTTCCAGGAGCGTGAACTATGTCAATAATTCTGTAATTGCCAGGTGCAGGAAATCTGATTTCCGATACATGCCTGTGACTGGGACTCCTGTAAACAAGCCCTCCTTTTCCTCTTCTCTGTGCTACTATATGTTTTCCCATAACCTTACCTCAGAATATACCGATCCTTGTTCCTATTTCCTCTGCTGAAAAACCCTCTTCCAACTTGACTATGGCCTTCTTCCCCTTTTTGTCAGACATAATATTCACGGATGCCACCTTAACGGAAAAAAGTTCCTCAACCTCCCTGCGAACCTGATCCCTTGTGGCTGACTTTGAAACCCTGAAAGTGAGCTTGTTCTCCTTTTCAATGAGGAGCATGGTCTTTTCCGTGGCCACCGGAGTTTCTATAACTGATTTCACGCAATCACCTTTCCAAGTTCCCGTATTGCAGACTCAGTAAATATGGTGAGCCTGCCGCCAACTCCTCCAGGGGCAAGTCTCCTCAATCCAAGTGAGTTTATACTTGCAGTTTCAACGCCAGTGATGGTTCTAAAAGGCCTGAGTTTCTCCTGATCTGTACCGACGATAAGTATGCTCTTCGGTACCCTGTACTTCCTGTTTCTTGCCTTACCCCTTCCTGCTCGGATTTTTTTGCCTTTCATAGCCCTTTCAACATCCGGATACAGCCCAAGATCGACAAGTAATTTCTTTGCCTGGGAAGTCCTGCTGATAGATTCAATTTCGTCCTTGACAACCACTGGAAGTGTTATATCTTCAGGTATAATGTGCCCTCTCCCGACTACAAGACTCCTGTTGGCTGTCATGGCTATTGCTGAATGCCTCGCCATAATTCTCTCCTTCCTGTTGATTTTCTTATAGAGGATCCTATCTGACCTTGGTGAATGTGCGCTTTTTCCACCCACAAAGCTGGCGAGTAGAACTCCCCTTGAACCGCCTGAAACCCTTGGGACCCTTGCGATACCATGGTTAGGCCCTACATTCTGGCCCACACGCCTCATCCCGGCGAACGGGTAGGAACCGTATGGTTGCCTCAGGGATAGAGATATGGCCCTGAAAGCCTTCTGTACCAGCTCTTGCCTCACCTGAGATTCGAAAACCTTAGGCAGATCTATCTCCTCTGTTGGCTTGCCATCAAGAGAGTAAATGTTGACCTTCACTTTAATCACCCTGCTTTGATTCTGTGGATACATAAGATATGGTTATAGCATCAAGACTCGGGGTCCTCTGTCTGGATGGTTCCCTGAGCTTTATCAGTCTCTTGGATGGCCCTGGGACTGACCCGTGAAGTAATACGTATTCATTTCTTACCAGGCCATACCCTGGATATCCACCCCTGGCATTCACCTGATCGATTTCTTCCTTTCCCCCGTATTTCAGGATTCTTATGTTATGAACAGTACGCTGCTGGAAACCTTTCTGCCCTGCCTGGGGAACAGTGTTCCTTACCCAGTCGGGGTGCCATGGGCCAAGTGTCCCTATCATCCTTCTATGCTTTCTGTTCTTTCTAGGAAGCAGCTTAACCCCAAATCTTTCAACATGCCCTGTGAATCCCTTTCCTTTTGTGACGCCTATTACATCGATAAAATTACCGGGTTTTGAAAACTCAGTGAATGTGATCTCCTTGCCAAGTTTCTCCCTGGCAAAGTTTATCCTTTCGGTTATAGTGCCACCCGATATCCTGGTTTCGAAAATCTCCGGTGACTTGGATGGTACTCCGGATAAAGCGGAAGGATTGGTACATACTATGAGACGGACATCGAACACATCCTCGGCATTTGGCTCATATACCGGCACTTTTTTCCTTTCA
This sequence comes from Thermoplasmatota archaeon, assembly GCA_023484105.1. Lineage (GTDB taxonomy): Archaea > Thermoplasmatota > Thermoplasmata > Thermoplasmatales > Thermoplasmataceae > JACWAH01. The sequence continues at coordinate 2,625 of JAMDBD010000003.1, read as the reverse complement.
GGAATGCGCCTTGTGATTTCCTTTGGAAGATCCGAGGCCCATATCTCACCAAGACTCCTCATTCCGTTCCAGTCCTCTCCGTAGAACCTTATGCCCACAACCCTTAGCGGTGGAACTTCAAGAACAGTTGCCGCAGAGAATATGCTCTGACCTGCAGTCATGCTGTTCTTTCTGTAATCTGTCATGGCCACATGTGTCATTCCGACCTTGTATCCTGCGAAAGCCTGGATTCTGGGTTTTCCATCATTCTCAGGCCACGACCTTATGGTAGATGATATGCTCTTCGCTCTTACTCTTGGATAGTATCCTTTAGACCCTCTTCTAGAGTGGTGCGGTGTCGCCATTCATTTCACCCGTACAAACCGTTACATCTATTGTTTCCGGCAGAATGTGCCGAAAAATACAGGGTTGCATATCGCATTGCCCTTTTATGTATGGTTCGTCTCTGGATGAGTTTTGAGCCGTATATAAACATTTTTTAAGTCCTACCTTTTGACTGAACTTAGGATAAATAAATTTAAAATACCATTACTGATAAGTATGAAGTGAGTGTCTGAATGGCTGAAAAGAATCAGGATGATGATGAGCTTTACGAGGATGTCCTCAATCGCGGTGCTTCTGTAGACAGCGTTGAGGATCAGGGTGAGGCTCTCAGAAAGTATACCAGGGAGGTGCAGAAAGATCCAGATAATCCTTCATCTCACAATAACCGCGGGGTTGTTCTTTACAACCTTGGAAGGTATGAGGAGGCAATTACAGAATATGACAAGGCAATTGAGCTGAATCCGACCGATCCAACGTATAGATATAACAGAGGGCTCGTTTATTATGCAACCGGCAAGCTCAACGACGCCCTCAATGATTTCAACTACGCGCTGAGACTCAACCCGATGGAGGCCGCCTATCATTATAACAGGGCTCTGGTTATATATGAACTTGGGCGGACGGATGAGGCCATAAAGGAGATTAATGAAGCGCTGAAGCTCAATCCAAGAGATCCTGACTACTATAACGATTATGGCAGAATGCTCACGTCCCAGGGAAAGTTCGATGAGGCTCTGGGAAAGTTCGATGAAGCGCTGTTTCTATCCCCCAGGGATCCAAGCATCCACAACAGCAAGGCAGAAACGCTTCTCCGGATGGGTAGGAATGAAGATGCAATCAGGGAGTTCAAGGAAGCGATAAATCTTGATCCCATAGACCCTGACCTGCACAGAGATCTTGCCTCATGTCTTTTCAGCCTCAACCGGTTTGAAGAGGCTCTCTGGGAATATAATGAAGCGCTGAAACTTAATTCGTCTGATGCATACTACCATTACGAGCGTGCACTCGTCCTGAATAAGCTGAACAGGTCTTCAGAGGCTCTTAAGGATCTGGACGAGGCCATTAAACTGGACAACGGATTGTCTGAGGCATATTTCACAAAGGGTATGATCTTTGAGGCCAGTTCAAAGTTCTCAGATGCACTGAATGCCTACGAGAATGCCATAAATGCCAACCCTAAGTACGCTGAGGCTCATTACAGGAAAGGTATTGTCCTTACAAAGCTGGGAAGAAAGCAGGAGGCTGACAAGTCCTTCCAAGCGGCGATCAAGCTTGACGATACCAAGATGGAGTACAGAATGTCAAGGGCGCTTCTTCTTGATGATCTCAGGATGCATAACGAGGCCATTGAGGAATACAACTACGTCATGAAGATGGGAAAGAACACCCCGGAGATTCATTTCAGACGCGGAAAGCTTCTTGATGACATAGGGAGGGACAAAGACGCCCTGGATGAATTCACGCAGGCGGTGATGGGTGATAAAAACAATACTGAATACCATTTCGAAAGGGCCCTAGTTCTGTCCAGGATGGGAATGACAAAAGATGCACTGGAAGAACTTGACATTGTCCTTATGCTGAACCAGAGACATGCTGAGGCGCATTCTATGAAGGCAATGATGCTTGCGGACCTTGGTAAAGCCGACGAATCTGTGAAGGAGATTGACATTGCCCTTTCCATAGACCCCAATAACGCCAAATTCCAGCACAATAAGGGCGTCATTCTTCTCAAACTTGGAAAATTCCAGGAGGCACTCACGGAATACGAATCCGCAGTGAAAGCAAATCCGGATGAACCACAGTATTTCTATAACAAGGCCCTGATAGAACTTAGGATGGGCGAGAAGAAAAAGGCCCTTTCTGATCTGAATTCTGCAATTGAAAGAGACCCTGAAAAATCTGAATACAGAGAAACCAGAGGTAAGCTTCTCTTTGATTTTGGCAACTACGATGAGGCCATAAAGGATCTGAATCTGTATCTTGCCAAATTTCCAAAAAATGCAGATGTAAAGGCAATAAGGGGCGTCTGCCTTTACAGAGTTAACAAAAACAATGAAGCGCTCAAGGATCTCAATGAGGCCATCCGCATCAACCCCAAGGAGGCTTCATATTATTACAATAAGGCAATAGTTCTGGTACGTTTCAGCGAGTATCCTGATGCACTCAGAACTGTCAACGAAGCCATAAGAATAGACGGAGAAAGATGGGAATACCATGCACTGAAGGGTGAGATCCTGCACACATCAGGTATGCTTGAGGATGCCCTTGAGGAGATCAACCTTGCCATAAAGATAAACTACA
>JAMDBD010000009.1 GCA_023484105.1 Thermoplasmatota archaeon | reverse complement strand
CGAAAGCAAGCCCCCATAGGAAAGTGCGACCGCTCCGTAAGTCAACAGGCTCAGTAACGGTGACATTCCGCCAAAGGAAAGAAAGAAGACATCTCTGAATGAAAGGTGTCTTGGAAGATCAGATTCAAGGCCTACTTCGGAGTTTTTATTGTTCATATTAGCTCAGCCTGTGTACACATTTTGTCATAAAAGTTTATTGGTAAAACCCTCTGAAATGCGGGAAAAATTGCGTTTTGCGATTTTGTTTTTGTGAGGTTAATGCCTTCCGATTCTTAAATTCGGAAAATAGGCTTAATTTCGGAGTGATCACCAAATTTAAGAGTTGTCTGAAGAAGCCGTATTATACGGTGTCTATAAGACTATTATTTCTTAAATTCTTATTTTTTTTAAATTCGGAAAAATAGTTCCAACCATACCATGCTATTTGCATTTACTCAAACGGAACTATATTACCGAATTTAAGGAATTTAAGAAATTAAAACGGAGACATAGTAAAATAAAGCCTTTTTGGATAATGCCATTTTCCAAATTTAAACCAAAATTAAGGAATTTAAAGTGAAATACGGCTTCATCAGATGTTGAGGTCTATCTCCACTGGTATTCCAATGAGTATGGTCTTCCTATTTGTATCGTAGCTGAATGCTTCTATGACTTCTATTTCCTCTGCGTCTGATAAGGTTGCAAGAATCTCGTTGAGGGACTTGCGGGTGTAGTCAAACTTCTTATAGAGATAGGATTTGCAGACATAACTCCCCTCCGGATTCTTTCCTGCGTATATTTTCTGCTGACCTGTTGATTTATCCACTTCTCCTGGTATCGGCACATATCTGAACTCCTTCGGTGCCTTTTCTATCACATCTCTGATCATGTCCCTGAGTTCCTGAATCTTCTCAAGTCTCATTGGTGCACTCTTTTTCCTGAGGTAAGCATTGTATGAGAAAAGAAAATTCTCTCGGAACCTATCAAGGTCTTTAATGGCTTTCATGAGGTCTTCAGAGGTCAACAGGAGCACTTTCTTTCCATCATGAATGTCCCATCCCTCTCTGCTTGCACAGTGGATCATGGAGAGCTTGACAACCAGCTCAGGATATTTCTTATCCGCTTTCAGTTCCATTGGAGTCTCCTGCCCATTGGAAAGACTGTCAATTTCCTGATCACCCTTCAATCTGATCTTCTCTCGGTAGGGATTATAAAGCTCCCACCAGTCTTGAGTTTTCTCAGCCTTCTCAATATCTAAAAGTGGAATCAGCTCCGAGACTATGGTCTCAACTGCAATCTGCCTTGCCATATCATCTGTGCTGAATCTGAGGTACGGGCCTGCTTTCTCAGGTCTGGTGAAAAGGGATCTGAATGCGATGCCCTGTTCCCAGAAGTCGTCATTCAGGAGCCTGTAAATTGTAAGCGTGCTGGAGAACCAGAATGAGAACCATACCTCGGGGAACTCCTGCTCTTGCCCTCTTACCGAATCGTAGGGATTAATCATGAGATCGTTATCGAATGCCTGTCCAAGAAATTCGTATATGTTTGCTCCCCTCCCGTGTGATTCCTTTGGCAGAGAAGAGGCTTCATCTCTCATAACCATGCATCTGTAAACCGGTACCTTCTCCCCTTTTGATTCGTACTTCTTTCTATGTTCATTTAGTTTGTTCATGAGCCCTTCCGTTGTGAATTTGCTCTTGAAATGCATTCCTTCTGGCTTAAGTAAACGCTGATACACCTCGTACATAACACGTATCAATGGGGTCTTGTCATTCGAACTCGGGGCTATATTGAAAAAGGAGAGATTTGTGTAAACTGGACCCTTGTCTGTATATGTAACTGCCTTGTGCAATGCATTCCCTATTAAGAATAATGCCCCTGCATAACAGGCTTCAGGAGAAGCCTGGGAACTCAATGCCTCGGCAATTATGTCGATCTTTCCTGAAACCTTACTCTTGTCTTTATAATGAACGGTATCGATCGTTTCTGGATCCTTCATTTTTGAACCTCCATCTTGCTTAATCCAAAATTCTCAATGAACTGATCCTCTTGCATCACAGCACCTCCACCGTTAGAATTGCAGATTTCAACACGATCAATTGATTCTGAGAAGTCTGAAGTTTGACGTCATACATTCCAAGCTCGATAAGTCTCCCTTGCACCACAGAGCCGTTTGTCAACGTTATTTTGACGACCTTACCGATCAACTCTTTCGTGAAGCTGTCCTTAGAATATCTTTGGGCTTTTGCTGAACCTTTAAATACGTTCTCTCTATCATTAAATGACACCCCTTGTCACCTCCTTTTTTTTAATTTACCTCTTACGTGCAAGTCGGATCGCATTCATTGCGTTGTTAATGAAGTCCTCTCCCGACTGTTCGTCTGGTAAACTCAAAATGAAGTCTTTCAATGTCTCAGGGTACTGACCTGATTTCTCTTTGATTGACCTGATATTCATTCTCTCACCTTCTTGCTCAAATTCCACAACATTGCAAAATTCGCAATGAATTGATCCTCCGGCATCTGGCTCGGCAAGGAATCCAAAACGGGCTTGACCGGTCCCTGCATTTCGTTTGCAATCTTTTTTAACTGACCAAGGTCAATCATTGAACTCCCTCCGGTATTATCACGATACTCCCATCTGGCTGCTCTCTGACCTCAATGTATGATTTCTCCAAAAGGTTGTACTGATCTCTGTAGTCCTTAGAAAGCCTCACATAGCAAGTTTTTCCTATTTTGACAATCTTTTCACGCATTGCTCTTACCTCTGCCCGAAAAACTTTGCTTAACAGCGGCATTCAGGCAATGCAGCCCCGGTTTCTTACCACATGAAGGCTAGTATTGCATTACTGCAATATCTCCAAAACCACGTTTTTCTGGCATCAATTTCTACTATGGCTTTACTGACATTTGAGTTTTGGATACCTTCCAGCGAACCGTCCTTTACTCGATACCGATCTTTCGATCCTCTCTGTAAGGTGACCTGTCATTTTTCAACAGGCTAATGCAAATTAATGAACTATAAGAAGTATTTAAATTTTATTTAACTAAATTTAACTGCTGACCCTTCTCCCGAGCGGAAAAATTGATCCGATCAGTTTATTTTTATTCTCCTAAAATTTAAAAACGATTTCAGCCTATATCCTATTTTGGTTATAAATTATATGGAAAAGGAGTTTACGGTAGCCTAATGATAGCCTTCTCGGTGCCCAACATAGCCATGAACTCGAAGTCAGCCTGCATGTATTTCTCCAGAAGTGAGATCGGGATGATCTTCTGCCTCGCACCATTAACCTTTTTGGAGAGTTCTGCTTTGTCCCTTTGAATCTGCCTGTCTATGTCCTCTGGTTTCAGAAGCGAACCAGACAACTTATCCTTAACGATGTGCTGTATCTCCTCTGTCGTTCTCTCAAGGAGATTCTGGGCTTCGATCTCCTCTTTTGTAAATCCAACCATCAGAAGCATCTGTTCCCTGAACTGTCTGTCTAATGCCTTCTGCTGTTCCTCAAACCTCTGCTTGAGTTCCTCTTCTGACAGACCTTTTTTATCGGTCTCTAAAAACTTGGTAGACTTATCGTAAGCCGATCGCATAGATTCGATCATATCATCTGGCAACCTGCCTTTATTCACCGTATATCTGTGTTCGATATCGCCTACGTGGCCCATAAAGAATGACCTGTAATCTCTTGGTATGAGCCTTTCGTCCTGAGCCAGTAGAAGCCTACTGTCAAAATATGCCCTTAAAACATAGGGTCTCCATTGAAAACCAGCATTGCGTATCGCATTTCTGATCGTGTCGCCAACGTTAGTTGCATTTATGTGCTGTTTAATCTTGCGTATCTCCAGTTTAGACGCCGTTATCACTGCCGATTCTGGAGTAAGTGTTTCCCCTGATCTTATCCTTTCCAGTAAATATGTTTCCAAGTAAGAGCAACCTTCCGATCCCAGAAAGGTAAGATAGGATTTGCCTGACTTCGATAACTCCTTCCTGACACGTATCAATGCCGGTATCTTCTTGAATACAACCCTGTCCCCGTCGATCTCAAGATCCTCAATGTCCTTTATTTTAAGCCCGTCTGTGCCGCCATAGTTGCCCAGAACGCCAATCCTCACACCACTGAAGGCAACAATTGCACAAGCCGATCTTTCCCTGCTGTCTCCTGCATTGAATATCTTTTTTAACTCCTCTTTCGTCGGTATCCTCTCATCCGTCAGGGTTGGTGTGTCATCTGAGTTTGCAACCTTGATCTTTCTTGGCAGCGTTATAGTGTTGAATGCAAGCCAGGACTTCACGGCTTTAATGGTGCTCTTAATGTACGATCCTGCTTTGCCTTCCTTCTCCTTCTGGATCACGTAATCGGTAATGAGATCAACAAGAGCCTTCTCATTCAGTTTGATAAGCTCCTGCGGTGTCTTATGCACTTCATTGCAGAATGATCCAAGCCTTCGGAGATACACATCCCCAGTTACCTTCGATCCTGTGGTTACGTCATGGTGCCAGCGTCTTAGGTCCTTATCTTTTAAAAGATGGTGATACTTGTCTGTGCTCATGCATGAAGAAGACATATACGTTTTTAAACTTTCTTATACCGTATATGGGACGGACCCGCCGGGATTTGAACCCGGATTTCAGGCTCCGGAGGCCTGAGTGATATCCGTTACACTACGGGTCCCTTGCATCCATCACCTGCATATATAATATGTATTTGAGGTGCCCTACATTTGAGTATACAGAATTATATGACCACAAACTAAATTACTCGATCATTTATGATCCCTGATTATGGAGTCATCCCTTCATTCATTCATGGAAGAAATTTCAAAGAGACTTGAGAATGGAGAGATTTCTGACAAAGATGATTTGCAGAGAGCAAAAGCTGTACTATCCAGAAAATATTCAATAGATTCCATTCCTAGTGACGTGGAAATTCTCAATTACGGGAATTTTAGTGATGAAATAAAAAGTATTCTGAGAATAAAGAAGACAAGGACTGTATCGGGTGTTGCTGTGGTTGCGGTGATGACGTCGCCTGAAAGGTGTCCACATGGTAAGTGTATATACTGTCCTGGAGGGGTTGAGAATAACTCACCGCAAGCATACACGGGACATGAGCCTGCCGCATTAAGAGGCAGGGCTAATGGATACGATCCGTACATGCAGGTACTGAGCAGAACCAGGCAGCTGGAAACAATTGGACACGACACTGGAAAGATAGACCTGATAGTCATGGGAGGTACTTTTACCGCCAGAGATTATGAATATCAGAGGAGTTTCATTAAAGGGTGCTTTGATGGCATGAATAGAAACGTGTCCTCGGCACTCGCAGAAAGCATACTCGTAAACGAAGACAGTGAAAGGAAGTGCGTTGGCCTTACAATAGAAACCAAACCTGACTGGTTCATGGAAAAGGAAATAGATTCTGCTCTGGAATTTGGTGCAACAAAAGTTGAGTTGGGAGTTCAGGTGCTAAATGAAAGAATTCTCAGGCTGAATAACAGAGGCCATGGAGTTGCAGAAATAATCAGATCCACGCAACTCGCCAGGGATGCTGGCTTCAAGATAGTGTATCACCTGATGCCTGGTATGTACGGATCCGGTGAGAATGATGACATTGAGAGCTTTGCCAAAATGATTACTGATGATAGATTCAAGCCGGACATGCTCAAGATCTACCCTACCCTTGTTGTTAAGGGAACATCACTTTACAAGATCTGGAAAGAAGGAAAATTCACCCCGCTTGATTCTGAAGGTGCAATGAACCTTATCTCCCGATTTCTTGGAATGATGCCGCCATGGATAAGGGTTCAGAGGATGCAGAGAGATATCCCTGTAAAGTTTATAGAGGCAGGGGTAAAGAGAAGTGATCTGAGGAATCTGGCAGAAACAGATCTTAAGGCGAAAGGGATTAGAACTGGCGAGATCCGTACCAGGGAGGTCGGTTTTTCTAAATCCTCATCAAGGAATTATGATCTGCGGAGGCTATCTTACAGCGCCTCGTGTGGAACTGAACATTACCTGACATATGAAAATGATAAGGGTGAGCTGGCAGGTTTCCTGCGTCTCCGCGTCCCGTCAGAAGATGCACACCGCAAGGAGATGCTGGATTCCACAGTGGTAAGGGAAATTAAGGTACTTGGTGAGGTTGCTCCTGTCGGCATTCATTCTGAAAGATTCTGGCAGCACAGAGGTATAGGCAGACTCCTGCTGGAAGAAGCTGAAAACATATCATTCAGCGAGGTTGGTGTGTCCAAAATGTTAGTAATTAGCGGAGTAGGTGTCAGAAACTACTTCAGAAAGCTGGGGTATGAGAATCTCGGGCCATACATGTGTGTGGACAGGAATATGCAATAAAATATTTTATAGGTGTCCTCATTGTATGCCGATATCGTTGAGCCCGTCCCTAATTGTACTTGGACTGGTCGTATTGCTTCTAACCATATACCTTATATATTCCATAATCGGAGCTGATAAGTTTTGAATGCAGATTCTTCAGGCGGCGGTTATTTCTGGACTAATTTTTTCCTCAACAATAGAATAGTATCGGGATCCCTGATCATAATAATTTACCTTGCAGTTGCATCAATATTTGCGTACATCATCTATCCCTTCGTTGCTAAGATATACAGAGGGGAAAGAACGTTTCTCAGCCCTGTTTCGGATGCGGCAATTAGATTGTCAGAAAAAATTCTGGGGCCATTAGCGAAGAAGGAGATGAGATTTACAGAGTATTTTGGTGTCCTTCTTGCCTTCTCATTTCTTGCAGGAATCATAGCATTCATATTTCTATACTATCAGACAGTTATACCAGTTATTGCCGGTGGAACCAGGCTGGGGACATCGCTTACCTTCAATACGGTCGTTTCGTTTCTTACGAATACAGACTTACAGCATTATTCTTCGCCAATGCAACTTTCGTATTTTTCCCAGACTTTTGTAATTATGGGGCTAATGTTTCTGAGCCCAGTAATTGCATTTGCCGCTTCAATGGCATTTGTGAGAGGGGTCCTGACTGACTCCGGAAACCTGGGAAATTTCTTCAGAGACTTCATAAGGTCGCTGACAGAGCTGTTTATACCGATGACATTTGTTGTGACTGTTTTACTCATACTTTCCGGAATTCCGGAGACGTTGAACCATTCCCTCCTTGTGCAGATCCCATTCACCAATGCTAATGAGGTCCTTCCTCTTGGCCCTGTATCTTCGTGGAATGCCATTGAAACCGTTGGAACCAACGGTGGAGGTTTCTATTCTGCAAATCTGGCATTTCCGCTTGCTGATCCCAACTGGTTCACGAACATTGTGATGTTCGTTTCATTGACTGTGATTCCGCTATCCTCTCTACTTGCAATGGGACGGGTTTTTGGTAACAGGAAATTCGGGACAATGCTGTTCTACGTTGTCATGACAATTTTCATTTTCACAGCCTTCCTGACATTTTTCTCAGAATATGCCGGTATACCGGCTCTTTCCGGACTTGGTACAATTTTCACCGGAAACATGGCTGGTAAGGAAACCGGCCTCGGCATTGCACAATCCACCATTCTCAACGTGGGGTCGACGATGACTTCAACGGGAGCAGTGAACAGCGCACTGATTGACTATACGCCTACTGGTATGCTCGGCGTTCTCACCGGTCTGCTGCTGAATGATCCTCTCGGAGGTGACGGGACTTCAGTCATGAATATATTCATGTTCGTTATTTTCACTGCGTTTCTCGTTTCACTGATGGTCGGAAAGCTCCCGGAAGTGCTCGGAATAAAACTTGAGTCAAAGGAAATCAGATACTCCACGCTGACGATAATCTCTCACCCGATTATGATACTGATACCGCTTGGCATAACCCTCTTGATTACAGGGATAACTGCGGGTTTTGTAAACAGTCATGCGCAGAACATTACGACCGTGCTTTATGAATTTGCCAGCAGCGCATCCAACAATGGTTCGGAAATAGGCGGATTCAACACTTCCTCGCTTTTCTTTAACTACACGGACGGTGCCCTGATGCTTCTCGGTAGATATTTGCTGATGGGTCTCGAGTTGCTCATAGCCCAGTCATTTGCTGTCAAAAAGGCCAGAGGCGAAAGTGTTAATGCCATACAGCTTGGCAGCTTCAATTTCGGTATGATGATGATGTTCGTGATCATATTCATGGGAATATTATCTTTCTTCCCGGTACTCGTGCTGGGTCCTCTCTTCAGCTTTGCCAAAGACTTTAACCTGGGGGTGCTGATTCCATGAATGGCGGAGATCTGCTTAAAAATACAATAACAGGTTTCAGGCCTGACATACTGCTCAGAAATCCTGTTCTTTTCGTTACCGAGATTTCAATGATACTTTCACTTTTCGCTTATATATTCCACGGTTTCTTTAACCTGCCATTCTCTGCTTCATATCAGGAATTCTACATTTCTGTGTTTATTCTCCTGTTTCTCACAATATTTTTCGCCAACCTGGGATACTCGATTTCAGAAAGGCAGAGCAGATCAATAGTTGAATCGCTTCAGAAATTCAGGAAGGAGTCAACTGCCAATCTTTTGCGCGATGGCGAGATTACCCTGGTGAAGTCATCCGTCCTCAGAAGAGGAGATGTGGTGATTGTCAACAGGAATGAGGATATTCCCATGGACGGGGAGATCATAGAAGGTAACGGCTATGTGAGCGAGTCCAACATCACAGGAGAGTCCAGGCCAGTGCTTAAGGTTCTTGGAGATAGCGTAACCGGATCTACAAAACTACTTACAGATACGCTGAAGGTCAGGATAACATCAGATCCAGGAGAAACATTCATTGACAAGATGATTGAACTTGTAAGGAAGTCCTCGAGAGAAAAGACTCCTAACGAGATTGCCCTGACGGTTCTGCTTTCAGGGTTCACTTTAATATTTTTGATGGTTGTCTCAGTGCTCTACACAGAAACCGGTTATATAGGCATATCACCAAATATTGTCTTCCTAGTGGTTCTTTTCATCTGCCTCATTCCCACTACGATTGGTAGTCTTCTGACAGCAATAGGGATAGCATCAGTGAACAGAATGTCCGGGTTTAACATAATGGCCAAGAGTGGAAGGGCTGTGGAGAATGCAGGTGACATCGACACTATAATTCTGGACAAGACCGGAACAATAACAATGGGGGACAGAGAGGCAAAGAAATTCTATCCTGCCCCATCCATTTCCCTTGAAGACTTTGCAAAATTCTGTATTCTCACATCAAGAGATGATCAGACAAGGGAGGGGATGTCAATACTAAAAAATGCCAGGAAAATCATTGGAGAAGTGGACGATTCTGAATACAGGAATTTCAAATTCATACCATTTTCTGCGGAAACAAAATACAGTGGCCTTGTCTCAGACACTGGATATATTGTTAAAGGCTCACTGCGCTCACTGGAAGAGAGATTCGGAATTAAGGATCAGTACATCGAAGGAATATGCAAGGAGATCTCGTCAAGAGGAGGCACTGCAATACCGCTTGCCCGCAACGGAAAATTTCTTGGTGTAATAGAGATGTCTGATATGCTGAAGCCAGGGATAAAGGAAAGGCTGGATCTTCTCAAGAAAATGCAGATCAAGACAATAATGTGTACCGGGGATGACGAGATTACAGCCAGGGAAATATCCGCTGAAGCAGGCATTGATGAATTTGTTTCCAACAGCACGCCTGAGGACAAGTTCAATGTTGTGGTGCGAGAGAAGGCTAAGAGCAGGATGGTTGCCATGGTAGGAGATGGTACAAACGACGCTCCCGCACTTGCCAGGGCAGATGTCGGGCTTGCCATGAACTCAGGAACCCCCGCGGCAAAGGATGCTGCAAACATGATAGATCTTGACAATGATCCGACAAAGCTTATAGACGTGATATTTATCGGAAAACAGATCCTGATCACCAGGGGAGCCCTGACAACGTTCAGCTTCGCGAATGATCTTTCGAAGTACTTCGTCATACTTCCAGCTGTTTTTGCCTCTTTCTCGTTTCTGGGATTCCTAAACATCCTTGATCTGACAAACCCACTTCTGGCAATAACATCCGCTCTTATCTTTAACACTTTCATAATTGTCTTTCTCATACCAATGGCACTAAAAGGTGTGAGATTCAAGCCGTCTTCTGTTCAGGAACTTCTTAAAAGAAACATACTTGTATATGGTGTCGGCGGTATCATAATGCCATTCATAGCCATCAAGCTTATATATATGGCACTCGCATCAGTTGGGGTGGTCTGGTGATAAAGTCGGCAATTACGGCCTTTGGACGAATAGCTGCATTCACACTGGTACTGATGCTGATACTTGGATTTGCCATACCATCTCTGGAGGCGCTGGTGACTATGGAAGTTGACGGCAATTCTGCCAACGGCAGTCCGGTAACAATAGGGAAGATAATATATGGATCGGAATACCTTGCAGAGGCATTCAACCAGAGTTTCTTCTTCCAGCCAAGGCCATCAGCCACGGGATATAATTTCTCATATTCCGGCGTCAGCAACTATACGATTGATAACAGCAGATTCATAAACCAGACCGTTCAGAATATAAGGCTATTTGAAGAGAAAAATCCAGGGATAAATATCAGTCAGATACCATTCACCCAGATTGTCATCTCTGGATCGGGGGTTGATCCAGATATTCCTTTGCAGGCCGCATATCTCCAATTGCCGAGAGTAGCGGACAATCTGACAGTATTGCTTGAAAACAAGTCTCATGAAAACTCTAGTTACTACAGTAACCTCTTGAAAAACCTGATATCTGAGAATACTGCTCAGAACTTCCCGCTTTTTGGTAGTGACTACGTGAACGTAATTCAGGTGGATTTTGTGATACTGCAGATCATAGTAACTTATGAAGGGCAGTCATTTCTTGACAAGTAATATGTCGCAATTTACTGATCTGTTTATTTCTCTGAGTTCAGCCGGGAGCTTTACCCTTCCGTTTTGATCAGGACGCACGCCAAGTACGAGCAACGGGTTTTTTTCCCCGGACGTTCCATTTCTTATAACTTCTATGTAATTTTTTCCTGCAGAATCTCTGATAAAGCTGACATCCCCACCATACTTCTGGATTATCTGGTCGAAGTGATCGCGAAAGAACCGGAACCTGTCCTGTGGCTTGGAGTCAAGGTATCTCAGATCAAGGATTCTTAATGGTTTTTCAATGGACTTCTTGATTGCCAGTGAAAATGCAAGTGATGATCTTGTATTGATCATCTCTGACATTGGATAAACTATTGATGTGTATGGGTAATTGCCTGTTCTGATACCGAGAGCAGCAACCGGAATGCTTACATGGCGGATTATATAATCAACATTCCCTCCGAAAAGGCTTCTGGCAAAGAAAGAATGGCTGTCTGAAGCCATGAGAAGCAGATCGTAGTTTCTGTTGGCTGTCTCATTGACTATTCCGCTTCTGACGGACCGGTTTGTGATTATCTTTGGTATGACTTTTACGTTCATCTCCTTTCCAAGCTTATATGCGCTGGTCACGACATGTACCTTGTCGCTCCAAGTAAGCTCCCTGCTCGAATCCTTAACGGTCAGTGCTGTTATCTCAGTATTCAGCGCACGTGAAAAATCAAAACCCAGTCTCAGGGCCTTTCTTGATCGCTGACCCTTTGCCATGGGGATAACTATTTTGTCGAGTTTGAAGTTCACAGCCCTTGAACCTTCAAGCATAAAATGTAAATGAGTATGACAATATAGACTTTTGTATATTTTATTGTCTGTTAAATTTCTATCATGTCAATGAATATCAGGCGTGTACGATATTAAGAAGATATATATGCTTACAGAAAATTCCTCATTATCATATGCAGAGAACTATGAGGTGTCTCTACCTTGAAGGCAGCACAATCCCATACGAGGTGATCCAGAAACTGCTAAGAGAAGGTTCAGACTCACTTTTCCTTGTCGACAGATCTGGAATATTGAAGGGCAGGCTTAACACAAAAGTTTACTCTGAGCTTTCAAAGTTTTTTGAACTGTGTGTCATGAATTTCCCCAGAAGCGTGGGCCAGCTTCAGGATACCATAATTTCCGGTGCATCCTCAGTTGTCATATCTCCGGATCTTCCCACTGGAATGATTCAGGACATGTCGTGGATGAGCGAGAACATAATACTGCCATACACAAATCTGTCAGCCTCCGAGGAATTCAGGGCAATTGGAGGGAGCAGATATCTCTCCAGAGGCGATATTCCGCCTGTATACAGCGAACTTTATTATGTTGGAAAGAACCCTCCGATAAACGATGCCATACTGCTGCTTGATTTCCCCGAAGAAATGAACAGAGAGGAGATCTTTTAGGTGGTAATAGTTTAATACATTGCGTAACAATAACCCATAGATGCTGCAGGTAACGGTTGCGGGGCTGAAACTTGAAAACCCCCTGATGCTTGCCTCCGGAATTCTTGACCAGAACGGATATACGATGAAACGGATCCTGGAATCAGGTGCGGCCGCAGTTGTTACCAAATCCATAGGTAGCGAGCCAAGGGACGGTTATTTACCTCCCGTCATATATCCAATTGAAGGTGGACTTCTCAATGCAGTGGGTCTCAGCAATCCCGGAATAGATAACATAGGCGGGGAGATAAAGATTGCACTCTCTGCAGGAAAACCTGTTATAGGGAGTATATTTGGCTCAACTCCGGATGAATTTCTGAAGCTGGCAATCTCCATGGAAGAATACGGTGTAAGTGCCGTTGAGCTTAACCTTTCATGCCCTCACGTGCAAGGATACGGTACGGAAGTTGGAAGCGATCCAGTTCTGGTTCGCAATATAGTAAAGAACCTCAAGGGTAGTTTGCGGATCCCGGTATTTTCGAAACTCTCCCCAAATGTGAACAGTGTACTCGAGATAGCAAGGGCGGCTTCTGATTCTGATGCCCTTGTTCTGATAAACACAGTGAAGGGGATGGCAATAGACATCGTGGCGAAAAGACCGGTACTTTCTAACATATACGGTGGCCTTTCTGGTTCTGCAATAAAAAGTGTGGGACTGCGATATGTCTATGAGGTAAAAAGAGAGATGGATATCGACATAATCGGAGTTGGCGGCATAGAGAATTACCAGGATGCTCTTGAATACATTATGGCAGGATCCAAGGCTCTTCAGATTGGGACTGCATTGGGAAAATTTGGCAAGAGTATATTCTATAGAATTTCAACTGAACTTGCTGAATATCTTTCCAAAAATAATATCAGAAGTGTAATGGATCTGGTGGGGGCGGCACAGATTTGATCAATTCAACGATAGTTGAGAAAATTCGGGAAACCCCTTCCACAATTACTTTCAGGTTCTACTGGGAAGAGAAAGTGCTTCCAGGGCAGTTCATTATGATATGGGTTCCCGGTTATGGGGAGATACCGATGTCACTTTCATTTACCGGCAAGAAGAAAGGCATAACCGTGAAAGCATATGGAGTTCCTTCCAGGAAGCTTCAGGAACTTGAACCGGGAGACAGAATTTTCTTCATGGGACCTTATGGAAAGCCATTTACTGAGAGCCATGGGAAGAGGCTTCTGATCGGTTCAGGATCAGGTATGGCATCCTTACTACCCCTCGTGAATCAAGATTCTACAGTGATAGTTTCGGCTAGAAACAGGGAGGAACTTCTCTATATTGGGAAAATGCAGGCAGAAAGAGTTGTCACGATAACAGATGACGGGTCATCAGGATTCAAGGGTTTGCCCCATGAATATCTGGCCTCAATGGATCTAAGTGTCTTTCAGAGACTATACGTATGTGGACCTGAAGTTATGATGTTTAAGTTACTGCCTTTACTCATGAAAGCTGGAGTCAAAGCTGAATTTTCTCTCGAAAGGTCCATGAAGTGTGGAATTGGGATATGTGATTCCTGCTCAATAGACGGTTTCCAGCTGTGCACAGAAGGGCCTGTTGTCAGCATTGAGAAGCTGTCGGGACTTAACGAGTTTGGTAAGTGGAAACTTGATCATTCCGGAAAGAGGATTGAGGTATGAAGCAGCGCTTTATTTTCGGTAGAATCTCATTATATATCTGAACCAGTACGAAATCCGTCTGATTTGGTTTATATATAATTCCGTTTCTTCCTGATCCTGTACTAAAAATTTAATTAATTGATAAAGGTTGAAGTTGCATGGCCTGGAGAGAGTATGATCTCAGACAGATTTACGATTTAATCATAAATTCTCTCTCCGATGCTGCGAATTTCAAACCTCTCATCATTAGGGGAAAAAGCGGGGTCGGAAAATCTGAGGTTCTCGGACTAATATACAATAAGGCGAAGGAACTGGGAATCACAGCCTCCTTTGCCAAATGCCTTCCAGTTCCAGAAGCGAGGCAGTTTGACCAGACAGTACAGCTTATAGAGCAGGCGTTCGGTATCACTATTAGGGAAATTGACGAAGAGAGTATCCTGGAGAAATTCAGAAAAAATATTAAAAGGACGCACCCGGTACTTTTTCTACTTGAGAAGATGAACAACATGACAAACCCTTCCCTTGGGCTTCTCATGAAACTGATAACAGAAAAATCATCATTTCCATCTGTGCTCTTTTTAGGGTCACTTGATGTAAATTCAAGTTCGGATGAAATGATTTCGAAGGTGCTGGAAACCACTGATCGCTTTGATTTTATCCAAGTGAAGAAAACCTCACAGGGTGATGTTGATTTTCTTTTGCGTTCCTGGGGATACCGGCTTCCTGCAGAGATAAACGAGGCTCTATACACGATGACCGACGGGAAGGTGGATTTGCTCAGATACTGCCTTCTTTATTATGAACTGAACGGATTCATAAACGCTGAAAAGTCTGTGAATGAATCCATGCTCAGATATTTGCCAATGCCTCCGCCACTTGATTCATTTTACGATGTTCAGATGGCTTCACTTTCAGATACGGATCGCGATGTTCTGTATCTTGCCCTGGTGATGCATGGAAATCTCAAAAGCGCAGAGATAGCCGATCTTCTTGAAATTGACGGAAATTCTGCCATGAAATCATTGAAGAAACTTGTACAGGAACAGATGGTAATACGGGAGGGGGAATTCATAGCCATCGCAAACAACCAGCTTAGAGATTTTTTAAAGGCTGCCAAATTCGCGGTCGACATCGAAAATATTTCCAGACGCATAGTTAAGGCAAAGAGCTTTGAGAGATTGCCAGTCTCTGTCAGGATGACACTCCTGAACAGATCTGAGGATCCTGACAGTATAGTAAACTTTCTTGCCGAGAATGGGGATGATATCCTGAGGGGATTCAATTCCTACGATGTTCTTCTGGATGAACTCAACAAATCGCTAGCCCTGACGGGAAAGAAGGGTGAGAGGGTAATAACTCCAATACTGTGCTCTGCATATTATTATTCTGGCAGAATACCAGAGAGCATTAACTGCATGGAAAGATACATGAAGAAATTCAAACCTGCCAACTCTCACATGCTTATCTACGGCCTTTCTCTGCTTTCCGTAGGAAGAGAAGAAGATGCACTCAGGGCAGTAGAGGAACTTGAGAACAATGGATCACTCACGGAGGAGGAGAATATAAAAGCTAAGATGCTGAGAGGAAATGTTATGCTCAGTAGAAGAGAGAACGCTGAAGCCGAGAAGGTATTTGAGGCCACTCTTCAGCTTTCTGAAAAGTTAGGAAATAAAGAGCTTATGGCAAATTCCATAAATTCTCTTGGCGTCGTTGCACTGAACAGGTTCGATCTTGACAGGGCAGAGAAATACTTTTACAGGGCACTTCAGATAGCGGAGGAAGTAAGGTACAATGATCTAAAGCTCAGAGTTTCAAATAACCTTGCAGTGCTAAATGATTATAGGGGAAGATACGACCATGCGATAGAGTTTTACCGTGAGGTTATAGATCAGTCGATATTTACCGGCAATTTGAGGGCAAGATCCATAGCGACTTTCAATCTGATGGAACTATATGAAATAGTCGGGGATTTATGGAGCAGCAGAAACTACCTGGATATAGAGGAGAAACTTATAGATATTGTGAGAGATGAAACACTTTCTTATCTCTTTTACCGATCTGCGGCAAAATCATTCCTCCAGGATCTTAGGCTGGACTATGCATTGAAATATGCAATTGCCGCTAAGGAAATAGCAGAGAGAATAGGATTAGGGCAGTGGAATGACATTGCCAAGGGATTAATTATAATAATAGACGGTCTGCAAAATGACAGGTATGACGAAGCTGCACCAAATTATATATTGAAGGAATTCAATGAACCTGAGGATTTTCTCCCTTACTACTACGCATTCGGTGGTTTCTATTTCGAACACTTTGGAATGGTGGATTATAGAAACAGGACAACAAAACTCATTGAGGATTTTGGAATGAAATCCAATGAATATTTCTCCAGATCTGTCATACCTGTGGTGAGATCTATAACAATGGCCTCCGGGGGAAGGTTGATGGACGCAATAGATATGCTCATGAGCGCCTCGAAACATTCTTCTGGTATTGCTGTAATAAATTTTCTGGAAGACATCTTCAAGATAATTAACCAGACCATGAATGGAGAGATATCAGATCCTCACGTTTTCTTTGTTAGAACCAGGAAGGACTACTCCGAGAAGGTCCCAAGCATATTCATAGGGATCTCCTTGTTTATAGAGATTGTCCTCAGAAAACTTGAAGATCCGTCTGCGCAGATCACCTACCTGATTGATGAAATGGAGAAGATAGCTATTCCCGCTGCCACAAAGAGGTACCTAAGGAATAGATTTGGGGTGAGATTGTGAACAGACCAGAAATAGAGAAAAGGTGCATATTTTACGACAACCATAACTGTTATCTGCTCGCTTCAAAACCGAGCGAATGCAGTCTTTGTTATAACTTTGCATCTACAGTTCCGCCTGATTCCAACACGCCTGACGGTGAAATACATGTACTTGATGAATACCTTACCAAGTTCACTGACAAGTATATAATATATCCAACTGGCAATAAGGTCCAGGGAAGGCTACAATTCTGATCAGAATATAATATAAACGTGAAAATACTCCGGTACCAGATGAAGTTTAGGGATACCCTGTCCGGTTCCTTAAGAGAGTTTGTTTCGATTAAAGGGAATAGGATAAGGCTCTTTGTCTGCGGGCCGACTGTGTATGACCTGATACACATGGGGAATGCCAGGACCTTTGTTTTTTTTGATATGCTTGCCAGATATTTGAGGATGCGTGGCTTCGAGGTATTTTATCTTCAGAACATCACAGATGTAGACGATAAAATAATTAAAAAGGCAGAAGCCGGGAACATTGACTGGCGTGACGTTGCAGACAGATATTACTCTGAATATTTAACCGACTGTTTATATCTTGGTATAACTTCTGTAAACCTGCATGCCAGGGCCACAAATTACATCGACAGAATAATTTCACAGATAAGGAGACTGATCAGGAGAGGTTACGCATACGTTTCTGATGACGGGGTCTATTATGATACCTCCAAATTTAGTGATTACGGTAAGCTATCAAAGCAGAAACTTGACCGGATAAGACATGGTGCAAGGGTGGATGTCAGGGAAAGTAAGAGAAAACCTGAGGATTTTGCTCTCTGGAAATTTTCTGATGGTCATCCTTCGTGGGATTCCCCATGGGGGAAAGGAAGACCAGGCTGGCACATTGAGGATACTGCAATAACCGAAACATATTTCGGCAGTGAATACGACATACATGGTGGTGCGGTTGATTTGATATTCCCGCATCACGAGGCTGAGATTGCTCAGATGCGGGCAATTTCAGGAAGAAGGTTTCTCTCCAGGTACTGGATTCATATCTCATATCTTCTGTTTGATAGCGGAAATGTGGATAAGATGTCAAAGTCCCTTGGCAATGTGGTAACGGTCAGGGAGCTTTCCAGAAAGTATTCAGGTGAGGAGCTCAGATACTTCCTGCTGAACTCCAGATACAGTTCAGAACTTCTATTCTCTGAGCCGATCCTGAAATCATCGTCTGAGGGCTGGAAAAGGCTTCAGAAAGCGTTCTCAGTTCTATCATCAATGGATCTATGCAACGATATGGCATGTGCAAAATATCCACCTTTCGAGAAGGTTATAGAAGCCATGGAAAATAATCTTGATTCAAGAGAGGCAATAGCCTTTCTGCATCAGCTTGCCTCTTCCGTGTTTCAAGGTGATCTGAGCACGGAGGATTTGCACAGGATCTATCATACCTTCCTTTTTGCAAATGGATTTCTTGGAATATTCCGTTCAGTTTCAGGTAATACCGAAATGATAATAAAACAGTTAATAGAACTGCGAAACAGATACAGGAAGGCTGGTAAATTTGACGTTTCAGATGATATAAGAAACAGTCTAATGAAGGCTGGTGTTAAGATAGAAGATTCTGGGGGTGACACAACATGGATGATGATAGGATAAATAACGATACGAGTAATGAAGCCATAATCGTGGTGGACATTGTCCATGATTTTGTTGACGGGAAGTTTGGTAGTGAGCGTGCACTCAAGACCGCATCTGACATTATCGAATTTCTAAAACGCGTTAAAAAAAGAGAGGTGATTCTCACTGCTGATACGCACGTGAGGGATGATCCTGAGTTCTCCATATGGGGTGAACACTGTATTGAGGGTACCTGGGGATCACAGCTCCTAGATGCACTTATAGAATTCGGGACAAGGATCATTAGGAAGAGACACTATGATGCCTTCTTTGATTCAGATCTAGATGGATACCTGAGAACAAGGAATATCCAGAGCCTGATAATTTTCGGCATAAGCACAGATATCTGTGTCAGACACACAGTAGCTGGCGCATTTTTCAGAAACTACCATACATCGCTCATAGAGGATCTGTGCTCCTCCATCGATCCGGAGAGGCATGAAGAGGCAGTCTCAGAAATCAGAAGACTTTATGGTACAAGGATTCTTAAAAAAGAGGATGTGAAATAATTTGCGGATTTTCAACATGGCGGATGATGAAGACATTCGGTCTGGTAAAGCGTCGGACGTGTACTTTGAAAGAAGCCATGAGCTTGTCAGATCGCTGCCTGATCGAAATGTAACAGCAGAAATTACCGTATCGGGATCAGAGTTTCCATGGATAGACTTCACAGGACTTGATGAAGTACTATCCCTACTGGAATCCACAGAATTGGATTTATATGCCATACCTGAAGGGACTGTTCTTTTTCCAAGAGATTCAAGAGGCATTCCGGTTCCTTTTGTCACCATAACAGGCCCATACCGTTCTTTTGCAAGGTTTGAGACAGCAATTCTTGGGTTTCTCTGTCAGTCCTCAGGAATTTCGAGCTATTCCTCATTAATAAGAAAAGCCTGTGGGAACATTCCCTATTATTCCTTTGGTATCAGAAGAATGCACCCCGCAATTTCACCTATGATCGACCGGGCTGCATTTATAGGTGGTGCTGACGGAGTCTCAGGCATCCTTGGTGCTGAAATAATAGGAAAACGCCCTGTCGGTACAGTTCCACACTCCATTTCACTTCTGTACGGTGATGAGACAGTATGGAAAGAAATTGCCAATCAGCCGAAGAATGATACAGTGAAAGTTGCACTCATAGATACATACAGCGATGAAAAGTTCGGTGCCCTGAAAGCCGCCGAGACAATCTCAGATCTGGATTTTATAAGGCTTGATACGCCATCCTCAAGAAGAGGCAATTTTGCCTCGATCGTCAGAGAAGTCAGATGGGAGCTTGACCTGCACGGCTTCAACAAGGTCAGGATAATGGTCTCAGGAGGGATCAGGGAGGAAGATCTTCAGGATCTGATAAAGGCCGGTGCGGATGCCTTTGGAATAGGTACATCGATTTCATCCTCAAAGGTGGTGGACTTCTCGCTTGATATTGTGGAGATAGAAGGCAGACCCATTACCAAGCGAGGAAAGTTCTCTGGAAGAAAGTTCCCATTCCGGTGCCCCTCGTGTTATACAGTTATCTGCAAATCGTCATCCACTGAGCCATCATGTCCCTCATGCGGAGTGGCGATGAAACTCATGCAGAAACAATTTCTTAGAAATGGCAAGCAGGCAGGTCAATACCAAACGCCCGATGAACTTCGCAAAAGAACTATCTCTGACCTGAAGCATTTCAATCGTGACATTAGTGAAAGATAACGTCGGACAAATTAAACATAATATTATTATAATTGTATGATACTATCTTAGCGTGAAGCCTACCAACCTTGTGGGGATCTTCTCCACTGTCATTCTCGTATTTCTCCTTGTGTTCTCTCTCTCATACAGTTATGAGGAGATATACGGTCATGCCATAGACGTAGGGGAACCAAAAACTGTGGTGGAATACAGCTTCCAGAACATTACTGTTTCTGTGAACGACAGCATAGTGAATAATGGACTGATACCAGCAAGTGTATCTTACCTTGGCCACACAGCCGAAGTGGCTGCAGATGATGTTATAAACTTCGTGGTCACAAAAACTCTGAATTTCTCTGAACTATATTCGGTAGGATATCCTTTCGCCAATGTTTCTATCCCTGTTAATCTTTCGGGATCATTAACTGCCCTGGTTTTTCAGAAGGTTTCTCAACTGATAAACATCACTGTAAACATAACCAAGCCATTTTCAGGTATCACGATTAACCTGACACGGATCTCAGGAAACGAATATCACATATCAGGAAACCTTTCATACCTCTGGAATGGCAAAATTTCACTTCCCGATCCCATTCTAGTCGACGGAGCCACCGATCTTGGATCTCTGGCAATTAAGGAAATTTCTGGTACTCTTTATCACATATTTGGGAATGTAACACTGAGCGGCACAGGTATTTATCTGGAGTTTGGAAAGCTCAAAATTGCTATGCAGACAGTGGATAACAACCTGTCAGCAGAGGCAATTACTTTCAATGACTGAATCTCTCATTGCATCATCTGGATAGACTCTATCAGAACAGGGACCTCGGATACTTCGTCGATGTAATATTCTGCACTTTCACTGATAATTTTTTTCCCGTGCCTTATGAGAGCTGTGCGACAACCCAGCTTCTTTCCAGGTATCATATCATTTTCTGAGTCTCCAACAACAAGGACAGATTCGCATGGGACGTTCATGATCCGGATTGCTGTTTCATAAGGTTCAGTATGTGGCTTTCCCTTTTTCACATCGTCTATGGTGACTACCGGTACCTTTGGAATCATGAGTTTTTCAACCAGGGCTCTTCTGGAAGACGTGACTATAACTAACTTGATGCCTGAAGAGGCAAGTTTATCAAATGTCTCATCAACATCCGGAAATGTTTTGATTGTTGAAAGGAATTTCAGGAAATTTCGCTCTTCCTCGTCCTCTATTGATCTTGGATTGGCTGAATATTTTCCTGCCAGATCTTCCCCGGGCAAGCCTATAAGAGGCTTCAGGACATCCCTCTCAATTGTTATACCGTAGATCTTGAATGCTTCCTGCCACGCAGTTACTCTCAGTTCCAGCGTGTCAATAATGGTTCCGTCAAGATCGAATATCACACCCAGTATTTTATTTCTCATCTCAAATCACCGCATGTTCTGCACTCAGGATTCCTGTCTATTCTGACTTTTTCCGCGGTGTATTCCTTTCCATTTAATGTGATAATCTCACCATTGTAGTTATTGCTGATTATAGAAAACATCAGGTTCACGCCTAGAAGACCTGCAATAACAGGCATGGTCTCGGCAACATCCCCGAAGGAGCAGGGAGTGTTAGCCAGTATTGACTCGTTCGCAAAACATTCCAGACATGAGGTTATGCCAGGAATTATTCCCTTAACCTGTGCAGAATTATATGCCGAGGACACAAAAATCTCCGTTATTCTTTTCCTGACCGAATATCTATTCAGGTTAAGGCGCGATCGTACATTGTCCGTGCAGTCAAAGAGAATATCCGGCTTGCCTATCACCCTTTCAGCATTTGAATCTGTAACAAGATCATCGCTGAATTCTATTTCACATCCGGGAGATATCCTGCTTAGAAATTCCCTGCATGTCTCGGCCTTTGGTCTACCTATGTCACGTTCTGCATAACATATCTGCCTGCCAATGTTCGAGCGGGAAACTGAATCTGGATCTATTAATGAGAGGTGTGCCAGACCTATTCTTACGAGCATCTGAGACACAGAGCACCCTGTCCCTCCGAGCCCTACTACGGCAACATGCATTCCTTCCGGAACCTTAAGGCTAAATGATCCTTTCTTTGCGGAACTGGCTGACATCTGATGTGAAATGCTATGGCTGACTTAAGCATATTCACATTCCAGCATTGAAGATTGATCTTTCAGGAATATTCGAAACGTTCATTCGCAGTTTAAATTGCTGTGACTAGTAATTTATATGTCAAAGGAATGAACAACCATGAAAGCCGCGGTTCTCGAAAAGCTGAATCAATTTCCCTCCGTGAAGAATATGGATCTCCCAGAAGTTGGTCCTGGAGAAGTTCTCATAAGACAGGATGTTACAGGGATATGTTACAGGGATATACTAACGATGGAGGGTTTCTTTCCCAGAGTCACTTTACCGGTGATCCCAGGTCATGAAATAGCTGGGAAAATTGAGTATGTCGGCGAGGGTGTTTCCGGGTTCAGTGTTGGCGATAGAGTTGCCAGTCTGATATACATACCATGTGGAAAGTGCAAGTACTGTAAGGTCGGGGATACAAATCTTTGTCAGAACAAAATTACATATGGGGAGACGCGCAACGGATCATACTCGGAATATATAGTTGCTGATGCGCGTGGGCTAGTGAAAATACCTTCCGGAGTGAGTGATGAGGATGCTGCAATCTCAGCATGTGTCACAGGAATGGTATATCATGCACTCGTGCATGTTGGAAGGCTCAAGAAGGGAGAAAATCTGTTAGTAACAGGGGCCGGAGGAGGTGTAGGGATACATGCTGTCCAGATTGGGAAGGCCCTTGGAGCTAGAGTTTTTGCAGAATCCACCTCTCCGTGGAAGAACGAGAAAATAATGGAATACGGTGCTGATGAGGTTATTTCCCCTGATCAAATTGATGAGATCGTGAAAAAGAAAAATGGAGGGGCTGACGTTGTCCTTGAAACTGTTGGAATTCCAACTTTTGAAAAGTCTTTCAAGTCATTGGCTGCCGGTGGGAGGATCGTTGTTATAGGTAATGTGTCTCCAGCTGCTTTTCCTCTTCCCCTTGGAGTTACAATCCTGAAAGGTTTGTCCGTATCAGGTAGCATAAGTTCTACCACGGAGGACATGAAAAGTGCAATGGAAATGGTGTCACGTGGACAATTGAAGGCAGTGGAGCACGAGAAGGTCTTCCTGGACGGAATTGGCAAAGCTTATTCTGAGATGAAGAACAGGAAGAATCTCGGAAAGATATTTATCAAACTTCACTGATGAATTCCCAGCATCTGGATCCTACCAGTATTGGAGTTTCCTTTGTGATCCACTTTCTTGCCTCAGCTTCCCTAAGTTTGGAAGTCACATGTGACCAGGCAACAAGGCTGTCGACTTCGTATATAACCACAAATTCCTGATCTGAGATGCCGAATGAATAAGTCGTATATGAACGGATGTTCCTGTTCTCTCTGTGTGAGACTGCCATGCCTATGTGCTGCGCCATTATTCTTTTCCGTTCATCGAATGGCAGCAGATACCAATCGTTGCTCTTCGACATGGGATATGCCACAAGATAATTGAGTGAACCTTTTCTCAACGTATCCTCAAGGGTGATCCCTTCCTTTGTATATGGTGAATCTTCATAAAGAGAGAGAAAGTAATATGGAAATGATCTCAGATAACCAGATGCCTCAAGAGCCGATCTTATTGCGGGTATTATATTCACGTTTCTAGCTGTGACCCATAATACATAGTCACAGTCGAATCTGAGCGAGGTAAAAAGTTTAGCGCTCACAACTTCTCCAGTGTGGGAATCTGTCAATTCTATAAGTGATCTGACTATTTCTGAATCATGACAGTTTGAAACTATACCGTCTTTCCTTGCTTCACTGCAGAGGTCAAGCGCAATAACCATTGAAAATATTGCCTCTGACATGGTTCTGGATGGATTCTAAAGTCTAATACTTTGTCATATATGGCCTTTCGGTGATATTGCCAGTTTGATCGCAATATTTTGTATGATCCGTATTTTCAGCACTTAATTGGAGAGAAATTCTCCGTTTTCGGCAAAGATTTAATTAATGATATAATTGCACCTGGTGGATAAGAAAACATTGCTGGAAGTTGCACATGTCTCTGCCAAGGGTGGTTCAATGAGGATAACAATACCAAAAAAAATAAGTAAATTGCTTGATTTGAAGGATACTGACATGGTTGGATTTTACGAATATGCTGGTATGATCGTCATAGGCCGCCTGAAATAGGTTATTCCGCGTTAAAAAACAGCAGAGCCAGATTCATGCCGATAAATACATATATAGTTTGGGATTACAATTTCATGGACCAGGAAGAGAATGAACCGCTGCCCAAATTTACCCAGTTGCCAGAGAAGTACATGGAAAGACTTTCCAAGATGCTCTCTCCGGGAGAGAATATTGAGTTTTCTCTCAGGTGTATTGCCGGTACCCATGCCCAGGGCATGAACATGCGAGCCTTCGGAAGTGGCGCATCCGGTGAACAGCTCGGTCATCCATGGATGGTTTTGACAAACCATCGCCTTATGCTGGTATCCAAGGGATTGATGTCTTTTGAGACAAGGCAGTTCAGGTATGACCAGATAACATCGGTTGAAATGAAACAGGGCATACTTGAGGACCATCTTATCATAACCGGAATGGGCGTAAATGAAGACTGGACATTCTGGAAGAAGCTAAGGGACTATACCACGAAGGGCCTTCAACTTATTCAGAATAAGATAAACCAGCACTTGCAGAAACAGGGTGCTGGTGGTGTCACAGAGGATCCACTGACAGCACTGAAAATGCGTCTGGCACGCGGGGAGATAACACCCGAAGAGTTTGAAAAGCTTAAGGCATTGCTCTAAATTCCTTAATAGATATACAAAATATACTCATATCTTATAATTTCTGAACAACACATAGAGGGAAAGGTCATACACTGACTTTATTATTCCTGATACCGCTGGCATAAACTGAGGGATGGTTGCCAGTAATTCCCCTCCAACTGCGGGTGCAGGGATTGTTGAAGCGTTTCTTATTGCCAAAAACTGGGAGTTTGTTTTCACCCTGGAATTTGCATCTATGACCGTATTTATGAAGCTATCTCTCGGAGAGACATCCATCTGGCTTGTTGTCTGTCTTAGGAAAAGAAAGATTTCTGCGAAAATCAGTATATGAAAGACAGACATTAGGATCAGGAATGAATTGCTGATGAGGTGACTCGCCACCATTGTCCTTATCAGTCCATATCTGCTTGAAATTCTGCCTGAAATTATAACGGAAATGGCAGTAAGGATGTTGACCACGACAAATATGTATCCAGTGACTGAAAGTGGTACAGAAAATACAGCCAGAAACCAGAGTGCAATCATTGAAGTGCTGACGAATCCCCCTCCAAATGCATCCAACCCGAAAAGGGCGCCGAGTCTGTTCCTCAATCTTCTGGCTTCCTCAGAAAGTATGATTCCGCTTTTTGAATGAACAGGTTCTGGAAATCTGACCATAAGATATGGCACTCCTGATAACAGGCCCAGAACAGCACACAGAAGGAAAATAGAGGAGAATGAAATTGAAGGGAAAATTATGACCAATCCCGCTGCCAAAGCATTTCCTCCATAAGAAAGGAAATTATAATATGAAAACTGAATATTTTTTGTCTTCTGATCGGTATAGAAACTGCCAATCGCATACTGTTCTATTGGCTGGTTGGCTGACATATCTTTTCCACTTAGAGAGAGACCACCAGTAAGTATGGCGAGCAAGTAACCAAGAACGCTCTGAAATATCAGGAGGAGAATGAGAGAAAGGGAGAATAAAGCCCATGAGATCACTATACGGCTTCTGACTGGTAACCTGAAGGAGGGAATAGCATATATGAAAATAGTTGAAAATGCAGCACTGAAAAGAAGGATAACACCTACTTCAATGTAGTTAAGTCCATGGCTGACAAGAAAATACGGAGAGGAAAAAGCTAAAATTGTTAGAATAAAGGATCTTAATGCCCTTGAAAAGGAAATGTAAAGTCCCCTTGTATCCATCTCACATTCATCACTGACAGGTAATAATATTTTTCTGGAGATGAACAGGTTTATCCTTCTGGTTCGGTTAAGGTGCTATGTTCATAGAAAATCTCCTAAGAAATAAGAAAGTGATAGTTACAGGGGGAGCGACTGGAATAGGGTATGCTATTGCTGAGAGGGCAGCTGCACTTGGAGCAACTGTTGCTATAATAAGCAGAAACGAAAAGAACTTGGCCAATGCGGTGGAATCCATATCAAAGAATGGCGGAAAAGCAATCTTCAGGGTTGGAGACGTGAGGAACTGGGAACATATATCAAATGCATTAGATTCTGCTTACTCTGAAATGGATGGTGTGGATGTCCTTGTCAACAATGCCGCTGGAAATTTTATCAATAGAACAGAAAACATTTCGGAACATGGGTTTCAATCAATCATAGGAACTGTACTGAACGGCACAATAAACTGTTCTATGGTAATTGGCAGAAAATGGATCTCCACCGGTTCAAAAGGCAATATAATAAACATCACAGCAACCTATGCCTGGACCGGATCTGCCTTTGTCGTTCCTTCTGCTGTATCAAAGGCAGGGGTTTTGGCCCTGACCAGATCTCTTGCAGTGGAATGGGGGATAAAGGGGATCAGGGTAAACGCAATTGCCCCTGGACCATTTGATACTGAAAGGATGATGAAAAGACTGATGCCAAGCGAAGAAATTGTTGAGTCAGTCAAGAGGAAAAATCCATTCGGGAGATTTGGAAGGCTTGATGAAATAGCTAATCTTGCAATTTTCCTGATGTCAGAAGGAGCCGGGTTCATAAACGGCGAGGTTATTACAATTGACGGTGGAGAATGGCTGATGGGTGCTGGCCAATTCAACGGACTTATGTCAATGGATAGCTCATTCTGGGATGCAATGAACAGGATGAGAATACCCAGAGATCAGTGACATCGTCCATTATAAATGATGCTACGAAACTGCAGTACTTAGGCTGATCACTCCCCTTCTTTCGTTTCGGCCCCGGCAATTATCCTTCTTCCATTGAATACAAACACCTTTACATCTCTGTCGTTATAACATCCTTCTCTGAGACCGGCCTTCATACATGTTTCATTGAGGAACTCTTTCCAGCTAAGATCGTACTCCACGGCAACCTGCGGAAGAAGAAGACCAGAAGAATATCTGCTGCGGACTACTATGCCGTGCAGCCCCCTGACAAATCCGTTCCATTTTTCAGGATCCACTTCAGTAAGAGGCCCTAGTAAAGTAACTTCTATATCAAGATTTGAGAGTTCATCCTTCTTCACAGGCGTAAATCTTGGATCTTCAGAGGCAGCGAGCCGCCCAGCCTCATAAGTATCATACAATAAGTTCCTATGGCCTTCTGGAAATCCTATACATCCCCTTAGGCGCCCATGAATTGTTACTGTAACAAAAACTCCGATAACAGGCGAATCTGGAAAACTTAAATTCCTCTTGGTTCCCAGGACTGCATCTGAAACCCCCTGGATAGCCAGATTGATCAGCACTTTATCCATGCTTTTATCTGATCCGTCCACGATACTGTTAATCTCCGGTAAATTCATGCCAGATCTTGATTAGTTAAATCCAGCATAAATTTTTACCTTTGGTGGATGAGTTAATAGACTTACTAAGAATTGCATTGCGATTTGGTATGGCCAGGGTGTCAGGAAAGGAGCAGATTATACTGTTAACATGGTGACATTGAAAATAGATTGCTTTCAGTCCTGATGATTGGTTTTCTTTAAACCACCCAAATCAGTAAGAATTTGAACTGTAACTGATGAAACTTTACCATCTATTGGCTCCATTTGTGGTAATGTGTCTGTATCATTCATTTTGCGTTCAGCCTTATGGTATTCGGTTGGTTGCAGGACCTGTGCGCAGACCGCCTTTATGCAATGTGATATATATCAAACGATTATGATCCTGCGTGGCGCCGTTTAGGAGCAATGAGATTATAATTCCGGTTGCCAGTTTCTTTTATGCTATAGGCTGGTTTTCTCTTGCCTTCGTTTTTCCAATAATAGCTGTCTCTCTAAATTACGGGTATGAACTGACCGGATTCCTGGGAGTATTCATAGGGCTGCCTTATGCCTTGGTTTCATTTTACATAAAGGATGGAAATATTACCAGAATCAGGAAGATTGTAATATTTTCTGAAGCCATCATGCTACCAGTAACTGTTATGTTGATTTTTTTCTATAAATCGCTCTTTTTTCCACTCCTCATTGTTTCTGATTTCGCCACGGGTACCTATTGGATAGCCTCTGAGATATTCATAGGTCAGATTGGAAAGGACATGCTTGCCGAAAGATATTCGACTGCGTGGGGGATCCCGAACCTGGTTGCTCCACTGATGGCAGGAGTGATTCTTGAGTTTACCGGATACGGGGAACTTTTTGTCATTATAGCTGTATTCTTTCTACTGGCTGTATTCTTTAATCCCAGGAAGGAGAGTGAAAATACATCCACGAAAAATGAGTCCAAACCGCTATATATGATGTTTCTTCCGCTGTTTCTCGTTGGTCTTTCAAGCGGATATTTTTACTACGTCATAATTCCTTTCCTTAAGATATCCGGCATACAGATATATCTTATCGGTCTGGTGGCCACTATACCACCAATGGTAACGGCCATAACATTCATCGCAATGAATTATATCCACAGCAGAAACTGGATTTATTATGTTACAGTATCATCTACCTTATTGGCATTCCCGCTTCTGCTATCTGTAAATCACAGTTTGCTTTTTATCGTTCTTGTTACGATACCCTCCTCAGCGGGAGTTGCAATCGCCTTTTCCAAGCTTCTTGCGTACATCTCCACAAAATCATCACCTGGGACTGGGGTTTTTTATTATGAAAGTATGTTTGGTGCAGGTTTTATGGCTGGCAGCTTTACTGGAGGAATATTATTCAGCATAATGGGATTCACTTCGGCGTTCATTATATTTCTGCCAGCCCTAGTGTTCGCTTTTTTAACAGTTGTATCCAGAAAGATTGTCAATACGCATCGAAGAAACTAGAATCTTGGCGACCTTGAGTAATCAATTCTCACGTTCATCGGGCCTTCAGCATCTCTATCTATTTTCGCTCCGCATTTGAGGCAGGTTAGTGATCCATCATTCTCAATCTTGAATGTAATTGATCCGCATGACGGGCATACGCTGTTTATCCACGGAGATGGTCCTTCCATCCTCTTTTTCTTCCGAGCAACAGATCCTGCCCCTAAGCTGGTATGTTTTTCAGAAACCTCAGGTGCCTCGCGAAGCCTGTAGTGCCGTGACGCGCCTGCAATTGTGAATATGACTGCAAACAGTGAGGTGATTCCAATAAGTGCCCAGAAAAGGACGAAAAGAGATACAGTTTCTGAAAGTGCAAATGTGGTTGCGGTGTCAATTGACGAAAGCCAGTTTAGGCCGAGATCGATGGAAGAAATTGACAGATAAAGCATGGAGGATGAGAATATTCCAAATCTTATGAATACATAAGACAGTATGACGAACTCAGCAGCATAGAGAATGAATGTGAAGAGATCTCCGCCTCCAGTGTAGTTGTACAGAAAGAGAATCAGCAGGATTGGAACTATGGAAACAGCTGCATATTGTGCTGCCTCTATGTCACGGTCTGTGATGCCGGTAACTATTCTTCTGTATCTTTTATTTCCGGAAAGACCGATTAAAACGATTGAAAAAATGACTATAGGGAGCAGAAACACAAGTGCATATTCGTATATAATTTCGTATATCTCCACCATAAAGGTTGCATATGGCGTTGCCGTGAAAAACACCGATGGAATTGCCGAAGGGGACGGAATGAATATGGGTAGAAGTATTGTAAGAAGTAGATTGGTGGTGATCAGAACCGCAAACATCCTCATTACAGAATACCGTCCATATTCACCAAGTTTCACATCGTAAATATATAGGGATAGAATAATTATAAGAGGAAGAATAACAGAGAGACCGACCATAAGAGGGAAGAGATACCCAAACCCTGCGAAATCAGGATCTGTTGAGATCACAAGCGATGCTGCCGATAAGTTTGATATGATATCATAGAGGAAATATACAGAAAATGCGATGGAAATAAATACCGCTAAAAGACCGAAGAAGAGCTCCAACTTTCTGATCAGATCAGGTTTGAATTCCACTGGCTTGAAATTACCTTCACAGTATTAAGTTTACCACAAGCCTTTTGCTGAGTTTTCCTTTGATCTGGGTGGTCTTGATAGTTACCTTTCCAATCTCACTGGTATTTGCTACCTGAGTTCCCATGTCAAATTGCGAAGGGAGCCCTTCAATCTCCGTCACCCTTATTCTGTCATAATCCGGTATCTGATTTTTGTTCAGAAACATGGAATCAGGGTTCGAGCCAAACTCCTCCCGTGTAATATACCTTGTGGTAATCGGCAATCCGGCAGAGACCATTTGATTCGCTTTCTCCTCAATATTTCTGACAATATCCTCGGTCAGGTCCCCATCGGTGATAAGATCAACCCATGACTGATCATCATAAGTCTGGTTTATTCTGGAAGTACACTTTATTTCATTATAGGCAATGCCAGATATCAGGAACATTGCACCCCTGAACCTCATTCGCGAATAACGAAGATCCCAGTTGATTTTCTGGCTCACCTTCTTTCCAACTATGTCCTGCGGGTATGTATCATGCGACATCAGATGAACCCAGAGGCCATCTATCCAGGTATCCACTATTTCAAAGCTTTTTCCATCGATGATGACCGTGCCCCTGTCATTGGGCTGACCAAAGCTTGTAGGGTAAAATATGCTCTTATCAACAACAAGATCCGTGAATTCGACCATAGTACAGGTGCTTTCACACTCCTTCCCATAGGTGTTATCCAGATAGAGTAATTCTGTTGGCATCCGTGTGCGAAACCTTAATACTATTTATTAGTTTTTGTTGCGTTGAAACCTGTCTCACTTTCACTTGAAATCCAGCTCAGATCTGAAGTGTGCTCCAGCGTTCTCTTGGCGATTGAACCCGATAACGGAACTTCTGTCATCGCCGAATGTCTGGATGAAAGAAGGATAATTTTTCAGGTAGATGATCTGAAGGTCTCCTCCATCTACTCAGTCGTCACAGAGATAGTGAAGAGTGTGGAGGAGGCTGAGAACTTCCTTTCAGATTAATCCTGTATTCCCAGAGGCAATTTCTCCGTGAGTTCCTTGTAACGGTTTCTTATGGTCACCTCAGTGACACCAGCCACTTCAGACACAGCCCTCTGCGTTCTTCTTTCTCCTGTGAGAAGAGAGGCTATGTATATTGCGGCTGCAGCCACACCTGTGGGTCCCTTTCCTGAAGTGAGATCGTTGTCCCTTGCCATTTTAAGGATATCAAGTGCCTTCTTTCTTGCCTCCTGAGAAAGTTTCAGCCTGCTGCAGAACCTGTTCACATAGTCATCTGGTTTTGAAGGAAGTATATTCAGCTTCAGATACCGGCTCATTATACGGTACGTTCTTCCTATCTCTTTCTTCTTCACTCTGGTGACGGATCCTATCTCATCGAGAGTTCTTGGCACATTTGTGAGTCTGCAGGCTGCATATATTGAACCAGCCACTACTCCTTCTATACTTCTGCCTCTTATCATGTTCTGCTTGACAGCCTTTCTGTAAATTACCGCGGCAGTCTCTCTGACATCATTGGGTATGCTCAGATTGGACGACATTCGCTCAAGCTCCTGAAGAGCCTGTGAGAGGTTCCTCTCAGCAGCGTTTGAAACCTTGATTCTCTTCTGCCACTTCCTCAGCCGGTAAA
Source organism: Thermoplasmatota archaeon (assembly GCA_023484105.1). Classification (GTDB taxonomy): domain Archaea; phylum Thermoplasmatota; class Thermoplasmata; order Thermoplasmatales; family Thermoplasmataceae; genus JACWAH01. Next base: position 116,515 of record JAMDBD010000009.1, on the reverse strand, counting down.
GCTGTGCTCTGTTTCTGGTCGGAATTGACTTACCATATGAATCTTTATTTTTCCATGAGATGTCCGTTGACAGACCCTTGTCGTGTATCGTAAACGTCATTGGTGATCCAGCCCTGGATCTGGAATCGTTCTGCTCAGAATCGAATGCTCTCCATTCAGGACCCTGATCTATGAAGTTATCGTCGATGACAATACCACAGTTGTTACATATCAGTTCTCCTCTCTCATAATCCCTTATCAACTGGGTTGAACCGCATTCCGGACACTTGGCAATTTCTTCGGTTTTCCTCTCCTTCTTCCCCTTTTCCTCCAAATTTATCACCTCAAATAGACCGACTGGATGTTATTCTCAGTGTTCTTTGGATCAAACAGCTTCAAAACGGCCATAGGAGAAGACACTGGCCCCAATATACGAACTATCTTTCCTATTGGCCTCTTTCTCCCGTCGAAGACTTTTTCATATAGGTTTACAAGCCCCCTCAGAGATATAAGCATTTCATCTCCATTTCTGTTTATTACACTGGCCTCTCTTTCCATCGGTTTTCCAGTATTCCATATCTATATATAAATATTGCGTAAACTTATTAATATTTTACTCAATTGCTTAATAATCTTTGGCTAGAGAATTCGATTGGAATTATAAAAGGTATCAATGAACACTCACTTCAGTAAAGTTCGGGTTGCATATCATTGCACATCCCGCCTTCCGGCGAGTTTAGAACCCACTTATTCCCCCAGTCCCTCAGATTGGTGAGAACAGGCTGCAGATCCCTGCCTTTCTCAGTGAGAGAATATCTGATCCTGAAAGGCTGTGTGGAAATCACTGTTCTTGTGATTAAACCTCTCTCCTGGAGCCTCTTAAGACTCATCGAAAGAGTTTTAGGGCTTATTCCGTTGAACCTGTGCAGAAGATCGTTGAAGCCTAAATCTGATTCGATTAGATGTCGTATCACAATCAGATCGTTTTCATTTCCAACAACGCGGATAGCTTCAACTATCGGGCATGTTTGATCTTGCTGAATACCATATATTTGCTTCTCCATTTCAGTACGCGAATATTTTCTTAAAATAAAAAGATATCGATTATATATCAACTATATTATCTACAGTTGATATTCCATCGGAAGTAAAATATGACTGCTAAATAAAGCTTGAGTGCTCCTAGAAATTAAGTGTGGTTATTGCCTATTCATATGTGTTCTTAACATACCATTATACAAAAACATGGCAAGAAAGCCACTAATAGCAAAGTGAGCAAAGGGAAAAGTAAAATTTCTAAACTAGCGATCAGAATAAAGAAATGTGAAAATAATAGACATATAATTGGATCTATGGATATTCGTTCAACTGGGTAGTGGCACAAACAAAATATGTATGAATACATGGTTTGATTATTAAGGCAATAAAGGTGGAGCTTTCAAAAAGAAAAAAAGGTTTCCATCGCAGTACTCTTTTCATTGATAATGGTAGGAAGCGCCTTTGTTATTTCCTCAAACCTGACGAATAGGAATTCAGGAACACGAACACATTCAGAAATTCCAATGAGCAATATAACATTGAATATGTCGATTTCTCCCTCATCTGTTCCTTCGGCTGCTGCAGTATCCGGATCATACAGTTTCTTTGGTGCTCTTATTGAGATATGGCCTGTGTATCATCCCTTTTCGGATGGGCCATCATACAATGTTGTTGCTAATATTTCACCCATGGTTACGCTGTGGATAAACAGTTCATGGCATTCGTCATTCAGACTTCCTGCATATTTTATGAAAATAGAAAATGACTGGAAGGAGTATTTTGGAAGAATTCATGATGGTGCAACATCATTAATCGCAGTGGTTTCTTACTTTGCTTCTAATGGTTCCTCATATGATTTCGTATACACTGAGACCCATGCCATCCCATACAATCCATTTTCTGTAACCAATGGAAGTGTAATGCAATCTGATATCCATCCCGATCTGAAAAGTACTCCATACTTCACTGTACCATCAAATGAAATTCCAGTTCTGAATACACCGATCTATGGCATCGGTAATACCACGCTAGCGGGAATTACAAATGCCGGCAATTCCGATGGAGTTCAGTATACACCTGATAGACTCCCATATCCCGGTGGTAGCGGATACTACTGGACATGGAAACTAATCGGTGAAACGTCATTCATAAATGCTGAAATACCAATATCATATCTCAACTCAACAGAGAAGGGACTTAACACTATGATTGGAAATTCTGTGTACATGGGAAGTACCTACTATAGCACAAAATTCAGCATGGCCAAATCCTACGACTACAGTGGAACGAAATCATATTCAATTGGAACGAGTGCTGTTTATGCTTCTGGGCTGGTGAGTGGTTCTAATATGTCATTAACAGTCTACGGTTCTAACCTGACCAGATACGACGCGGTACTCACAATCGAAGGCAATGCTACAATCTGGAGATACCAGTGGGTTGAGTACGGGCCATTCGGTAATGTGGTAAATACAAGTAATAAGTATTCCACTGATCTCGCAATAACTTCACTGAACGAATCAGGAGATCAATTTCACATTTCAAGCTACTATGCAGGCTATATTAATCTCAAAAAATACAATAATACAACATTCCCTGATCTATCATTGCAGCAGAGATACCAGCAAGCATTTGGGATCTACTTCAATGGATCTGATTCAAAAGAATTATGGGGAAATCCTGATGAAATTTCTTACATAACAAAACTTGATGTTGGAGGTGCAGTGCAATGGAATACCATTTACACAAGCATTAGCGCAACAACATCAAATCTGGAGGGAGAAATAACGAGCGTTATAGGACTACTTGTCAGCCTTGCAGGAGTGGGTCTGGCACTGGCAGCTTTTCCGTATGGGGAAGACGTTGATATGGCTGCGCTCTTTGTGTCACTCGTAGGTTTTGGTGTATCTGTTGCGGCTTTGTTCGAGAGTGGAGTTCTCAGTGTAACCAGTTCAACTTTCATGTATGGGGGCGTTGTTAAGAATTTTGGTAACACAACGGAAGGCTCTCCAGTTGCAGTCTACAACTGGTATACGCCTTCTGATATCAATGTAGATGGAACCAACTATCAGTTTCCGACAAATTATGCAATAATAAAGACTCCTGCAAATGCCACAGGAGAGAACTGAGGAGTTTGAACCCACGGTTAATCCTTTTTTAAAGTGATCGCAGAATAATCCCATAGAGATTTCTTCAACTTTTGTGTTGATAATTATAGATACAGAAAAAGTGTGCGCCTTTCAAACATATCGTTGTCTTAAGCATGCCATGAATACCGGCTTCTGATGATCACATAGAAAGTTCTTAAGGATCTGTTCAACGCATTGGGAATTGGATCGCAGAGTAAATTTTGACTGAAAGTCTACCAGTTCATTTCTGGAGATGTGGCATTATATACAAAGGCAAATCTCCTAGGAAAAAATCCAGGTTTTCGGGTGCATTGCTGACATCTTAAAAGAGTAAAAATCACTAAATTTACTTTCTCGGATCTCTCAAACATTCTGGAGGTGGCCAAAATCCTCCTGCCACCAGATATATGATCGTACCCCTGTATTTCTGCACCTAGAAACCAACAGAACGCTTGAATGCAGTATGTGTCTTGCTGTTCAACCATTCCAAAAAGGAGACTTGACTCCTGATTTTATTGTTTCACCTATGCCATTGTATTCTTCATTCTCAAATTTATATTTAATTAGATTTATCTTTTCTGACTTTGTATATCCAGCCAACAATGAGAAAAATTAGAGACATTACAAATAGCGACTCCCCCATCCTGAAGATGTTTGATGTGCTGTCTGTGTACACCCCAGAGTAATAGAAATATAACCCAATTGGTACAGTAAGAAGAGCCAGTATGCCTATATATATGGCGGCAGTCATTATCCTGTTTACAGTGTATAACAGAATGATCTTCCCCTACCTCTCCGGATGGCTATCCAGTAAGACCATCCTTGATTTCTGTTCCTTTGATTCATCAAGTTCTGGCATTGAACACTTGCATGGGTCTCTCTTGCACTCTATGGTTATAACATGGCCTGCTGGCCAGTGCGGCACATGGTATAGTTTTGCCCTGGTAATGTGATGTTTCCATTGACCTTCATAAAAAACCAGTTCGTGGTCGCAGTTTTTGCAAACGCCAAATTTTAAACTTACCATATATTCTACAGTATAAATGGTTATCATAAGTATAATAATATTGTGGCTCTTCAACATTCTGGGAGCAAGCAAAGTGATGGAATTTTTTCAGATAAGGGAGCATACCCATTCTCTTTCAAGCTAACCAATGCTCAGGCCAGTCTAGTGGGAATTAAGAGCATTTGCATTCAGCGCACTCCACACTGAGAAGAGGTATGGGGTTCATTTACCCCACAAAATCAAAGAGGTCCACTTTCTCTAAACACAAGAGATCCATTTTGTAGGAAGAAAAAACATACCTCTGCCAGGAATGAACGAAATTCTAAATTATTGATTTTGCAGTTCTTAACTTAATCAAAGAAACAATGTCCTGATACCAGAGATGAGCTCTGCATACGGTTATCTCCATGTCGTTTACAAACAATGTGGATGTCACCATTGCGGTTTTTTCAAAACTGATCCTTTGTATCTGCACCAAATCAACCTGAACAGACTCTCCCTTATGAGGCGTAAACGTGAGTTTTTCACTGTTGAGCCTAAGCACGCCTTTTTTACCGAGATAGAATGCTAGGTCCATCCGAATGTTCCCTGATTCAGAACCCCCAGGTATCGAAGACATGTTAATTCGCCTCCTTCTCAAGCATTGCAAGTTTTTCCTCCTCAACGAGATTCACAGATTTTCCAGCCCTTGCCGCAACATCAGGTTTCAATTTTACTGTCCTGACTGCAAATACCACAGCGAAGACAAGATACATAACTGCAGCGATCACGGCTTCGGTTATGGGAAAGACTGGCGGTATTAGCGATTCATAGAGGACGAATATGAATATTGCCGTTGCTATAACAGGAAGAACATAGTGTTCCGTGATATGTAGCGCTGCATGAAGTCCTGTGTGTTTTTCCTTAAGTCGGTAGAAGAGCGTCATCACGCTGGTGTTCAGCAGGATATGAGTAACTATGAGACCAAAGAGGGCCAGAGTGGTCAGAAAATCAAAGGATGTGCTCAGACCGGCGCTCACATCTGATCCTGTAGCGGATGAAAACAGCATCTTTGTTACCGGTATATTCATCAGGGAGGTGATCAGAAATGTCCCTCCTATTGCAAGGAATGAAGCTAACGTTGCAATGAATATCAGAGCCTTGTGCGGGGTAACGTACTTCTCATGAAGTTGCGCAAAATATCTTGGAAGAACCCCATCCCGTCCCATCGCAAAGTATACTCTTCCGGCGTTGGATTGCATTGCCACGGAGTCCGAAAACGCCGAGTTAAAGGCTACCATTGAAAGCATGACTCCTCCAGCTACGCCAGTGTATGCTGTTGCAACAAGAATGCCTGGAATATTCTGTTTTGCAAAGGTGTTCATCAAGGAAACACCCCATCCAACAGTGAGCGCATAAGCCACCTCTGTGAGAACCACCCCAACTATCAACAGACCGAATACAAGACTCTTGGTAATTGCCCTGCTGTTCACAGCTTCCTCACCAAGAGGGGCCGATCCACCGTAACCTATGAAACTTGTGAGTCCAAATATCATGCCGAGTCCCAGACCACTGAGTGGTCCACCTACAGCATTGAAGTCTCTGCTGCTTGTGAAGGGATTGAAAACCTGAAGGGTGTTGTCCTTCGCCATTAATATAATTATTGCTGAGATCACCGCCAGAAAAATAACCTCAAAGAATGCTGCTATCCTGACGTATTTCATCTGTGGCCTTATTCCAAAAATAGCCAGCATTATAGGTACAACTATAAAGACAAGGATGAAGGGTATCCATATCCAGCCAGGCAGGCTAATATGTAGAAATAAGGAAAGGACGCCAGGAAGAACAACTCCGGCAACATAGACAGGAATAGCTGCGGTGCTGGCGATCTGATACATTACATAGAGAAAACCTGAGGTTATTGCGGGCGTTGCACCATAGGCTGTGCCAATATATCCATAATAACCTCCTGCACTTGCATGCCTCTTTGAGAGGTGGTAAAGCGTATTCACCTCAAGGAACATTGTCAGAGTGGCAATCAGAAAGGCAAGAGGTGTCAGAAAAAATGCAAATGCAGCTGCAGAGGTTATAAAGGCCACAGTATCGCAGGCAGGTGCCATTGCGGCAATCTCCTCGGCAATGGCACCCCAGACCCCTACCTCGTTTTTTCTTAGTCTTGGTTCCTTACTGGACATGATTTCAATTTTTTCAGAGGAGGGCATGAATTCACCTTAGTATGCACATTATGTTATTAGTGTATTACGAATATAATTTAAATGTTTCTAACGATGAACCTGGTGATTTTCATTCCATGTATTAACATCTTCGGTTTACGATCACTTTTTTAGCCTGCGTTGGCTCATGTTCTGAATGATTAACAGAGATCTTTCAGCATTCGTGAAGAGGCTGATGCCATCAGATAGTGGCTTGACGGATAACTCAAAGCCTGTTTCTGTATGGACAGAATTGGATAGGCTACGTGGGCACCCTGAAAAGACTGTTGTCGCTATATTCAGGACGAGAGGATGCTCATGGTACCGATTTTCCTCCTGCAGCATGTGCGGTTACTTCAACGACGTGTCATCCACCGTGACTTCAGAGGATTTGATGAAACAGATCGACAGTGTTATTCATTATCTTGGCGATACAATGATACTGAAAATCTTCACTTCCGGAAGCTTCCTTGATACAATGGAATTTCCTGCTGAAGCTAGAGACTACTTTTACGATTCTGTTAAAGACAGAGTGGATAAACTGCTTATCGAATCACGCACAGAGTATATAGTAAAGAGAAACCTGGAGCCAATCCAGAATCGGAAGATAAATACACGAATAGCCATAGGTGTGGAAAGCACCAATGACGAAATCATAAAAAATTCCATAAACAAAGGAACCGGGTTCTCAAAGTTTGTAGGCGCGGCGAAGACCTGCATAAATAACGGATTCGAGGTCAGGAGTTACCTTCTCCTGAAACCACCGTTTCTATCGGAAGCGGAATCTGTCATCGATGTCCAGCGATCAATCTCAGACGTTGCACCTTACTCCACTGATATATCGGTGAATCCCATGAACATTCAGAAAAACACGCTCGTGGAATACCTTTGGAAGAGAGGGCTTTACAGACCCCCCAGACTCTGGTCTCTGGCAAGGATTCTTCTCTGGGCCAGCGAAAAAGGTTTCAGTGTGGTTTCATATCCAACTGGAGGAAACAGGGAAAGAGGTGTGCACAACAGCTCCAGTGATGAGAACCTTCTAAAATTGATAGTCAGCTGCTCCCTTACACAGGATTTCAGAGATCTCTCAGAATATGTTAGAAACGCCGATTTGAGCCAATATTATGATGAAATAGAATGCGAGGATCTATTGCCCGTGCAGTTTGATTATAACCTGGCACTCAGAGATATGAAGGGAGCAGCTGACTATCAATTTTAGAAGGTTCTCAGAATATGTTAGAAACGCCGATTTGAGCCAATATTATGATGAAATAGAATGCGAGGATCTATTGCCCGTGCAGTTTGATTATAACCTGGCACTCAGAGATATGAAGGGATTCTCGGCGGCTGCAGAGTGAAAGCATGAAACTTTCTGATCTTGGGGAAAGAGAGATTATCAGGCGTCTCAACCGCTTTGCGAATAACGAAATGCCTGAAGATTGCGCTCTTATAGAATCAGGACGGCACTATATTATGATCTCCTCAGACTCTGTATCAGTGGAGAACAATATTCCGGAAGGTGCCCCAGATGAACTTATCGGTGAATTTCTTGCTGGGATCAACCTCAGCGACATTGCCGCCATGGGTGGTATACCCATTGGAATGGTGATTGATGTTTTGGCTCCACCAGATACGGAAATGGAATCCCTTGAAGGAATATACATGGGTGCATCACGCAGGCTTTCCCAGTTCGGTTCGTACATCATGGGCGGCGACACGAAGGAGGCTAAGGAGCTGATACTTGCCGGTACCATATTTGGCAGGCAGCTGAAAAATAAAGTGATAAGGAGATCGGGAATCGCCGCAGGGCAGATCATAGGAATTACTGGAAAACTTGGAAAATGCGTCACTGGATACCATCTTTATAGGTCTGGGTACAGGATTAACCATGCGATCAGGCTCATGCTTGATTTTGTCCCCAGAGTTAGAGAGGGACAGATTCTGGCAGACAGCGGGGTAAAGTTCATGACCGATCTCTCTGATGGCCTTTTCTCTTCCATTTGGCAGATAAAGGAATCTTTTGGTCTGGGGGCAAGAATTGTGGGAGATGACATACCTGTTTACAGTGGGATAAAAAAGGCTGCTGATATCACAGACATAGATACTGTCATAGAGGCATGCAATTTCGGTGGAGACTATGAACTCATGTTCACTGTCAACAATGAGGATTATGAGGGGTTCAGGGAGCAGATGAAAAAATCAGGCGTTGAAGTGCATTTTATCGGTGATTTATATCATGGGGACCCGATATTGTTCAGAGAAGATCGCTGGCATAAGATTGAAAAAAAAGGGTATGAGCACTTCACAAAAAACAGATACGTATGAAGATGGTTTATTTCAAATAAAACCATCATTAAAAAATTGTCAATTCATCGATTAATCTTTCATTAATACCGTATAATCCCAGCAAACTATATACGCCCTATGGATTTCCTCCCCTCAATGGAAGCAAGGCATTATGAGGTTCCGGAATCCGATCTTACTATGAGGACAATACAGGAGAGAGTCCTCAGTCAATGGGAAAAGAATGACCTTGAAAGGATTATTATGACCGCGAACCCGGATGGTCCGGAATTCAAGTTTCTTGAAGGGCCTCCAACAGCCAACGGAAGGCCCCATGTTGGCCATGTGATGACAAGAACAATCAAGGATACTGTTCTGAGATACAAAACAATGCGTGGCTTCCGGATCTCAAGGAGAAACGCAGGGTGGGACTGCCATGGACTTGGAGTGGAGATAGAAGCTGAAAAGCACTTCAAAATAAACCAGAAACAGAAGATAGAGGAAATAGGAATAGGCAGATTCAACGCTTATTGCAGGGAAAGCGCTCTCACTTACATAGAGGAGTGGCAGAGAATGGACAGGCTTCTTGGCTACTCTGTCGACCACAACAATCCATATGTAACCATGTCTCCTGAATTTATGGAAAGTGTATGGTGGGCAGTCAAGCAGTTTCACGAACTTGGTCTGCTTTACAAAGATTACAAGATTGTACCATATTGTCCAAGGTGCGGAACACCGCTGGCATCTCACGAACTTTCACAGGGTTATAAGGATGTTAAGGATCCGTCCGTTTATATCAAGTTCCGGTGCGCAGACGAGGATGCATATTTTCTGGCATGGACAACTACGCCATGGACACTTCCTTCAAATGAATTTCTTGCAGTATCTCCAGACGAAATATACTCTCTCGTTGAGTTTAATGGCGAAAAACTGTATCTTATGAAGGACAGAATCGCAAATGTTCTTGGTGAAGATGCCAGTGAAATTAGGCAACTGAGGGGCTCTGAACTGGAGGGGAGAAAATATATCCAGATAATCCCTTTTTTGAAAGCGCCTGAGGGGTCACTGAAGGTCATATGTGCAGATTTTGTAGGGAAAGATGATGGAACAGGTATTGTTCACATCGCTCCAGCATTCGGCCAGGACGATTTTGAGGTTGGGAAGAAGTTGGGCGTCAGGATGCTGAAACCCGTCGATGAATCTGGCAAATTCTCTGACAGGTCTCTGCCCTGGTATGGAAAACCGGTGAAGGAGGCTGATCCGGAAATTATAAGGTATCTTAAGGAAAAAAGAATACTGCTCAAATCTGAGAAAATACTGCACAGCTACCCTTTCTGTTACCGTTGTGATTCCCCAATACTTTATTATCCACTGGACACCTGGTATCTGGCAGTTTCAAAACTGAGGGAAAAGCTCACTGAGAACAACCTCAGGATAAACTGGTTTCCACAGCATCTGAGAGACGGAAGATTCGGAAATTTTATAGCTGAAGCTAAGGATTGGGCACTGTCAAGGAACAGATACTGGGGTACACCGCTTCCAGTCTGGCGATGCAACAATAACCATATTAGGATTCTTACACGGCGAAAAGAAATATTCGATCTCACCGGAATTAATTTAGAAGATCTGCATAGACCCCACATAGACCAGGTAGTCTTTGAATGCTCCGAGTGCGGTGAGCAGATGACAAGAGAGCCTTACGTTATGGATACCTGGTTCGACTCGGGAAGCGTGCCGTTTGCCGCCCTGGAATATCCTGCCAGAAAGGAATTCCGCCCGGATGTGTCAATTCCAGTGGATTTTGTCAGTGAGGGGATGGATCAGACTCGAGGGTGGTTCTATGTGATGCACGTTATCCAGAGTGCAATTTTTGGTGCGCCAGCATTCAGCAACTGTATAACAATGGAATTTGTCCTTGACAGCGAAGGAAAGAAAATGAGCAAGAGCCGCGGAAATTCTGTTCTGGCAATGGAAGCACTTTCTGAATACAGCGGAGATGAACTGAGGATGTTTCTCTCCCATGGAGCTCCGTGGAAGCCCAGGAACTTTGACAGGAAGGTGATACTTGAAATATCGAGGAAGAGCCTTTACACTCTGCTGAATATCTATTCATTCTTTGCGTCTAATGCAAACCTGGACGAATTTACATATTCCGGCATTCCTGAAGGTCTAAGAAACCTTGATATCTGGCTACTCTCGCGCGTTAATAGCAGCATAGGGAAGGTAACGGCTTCTTGCGACAGTTACATGTTTCACGAGGGCCTCGGTGAAATCGAGAGCCTCATAGATCAGTTTTCAAATTTCTATCTGCGACTTTCAAGGAATCTCTTCTGGAAGGATGGAATGGATCCTGAAAAAATGGGTGCTTATTCAGTAATGTACTACGCACTTGACAGAATTTCCAGGATGCTTGCTCCATGGGCACCATTTTTTTCTGACTATCTATACACAAGAATTAGCAGAAATAAGGAAAGTGTCCATGCTGAAAGATACCCGGAAGCTGAACCAGACCGGATAGACGCAAGCCTTGAGAAAAGGATGGAGAGGGTTATCCGCATACTTGAAATGGCAAGAAGGGCACGACAGGGAAAGAACATAAAGATGAGGCACCCTGTTAAGGAGATTCTGATATGCGCAGACGGGATCACAGATCAGGATATTTCCGTAATTCTTCCAGAACTGAATGCAAGAGACGTGAGGATAATTGCAAAGGATGAGAGACCTGTATTACTTACAGCTAAAGTGAACTACCAGATTGCGGCCCCTGTACTGAAGGAAAGGGTCAGGGAACTGTCATCAGCAGCCAGCGAACTTACTGACATCCAGATTAAGAAGATAGCATCGGGTGAAGCTGTCAGAAGTAGCGACATTGAAATCAAACCTGAATTTCTGACAATAAGTTACAAGGTGTCTGACAATTTCATCATGGAGGCAGGACCTGAAGACATGGAGATTTTTATCAGTCTGGAAAAGGACAGATCTCTTCAGGAAGAGGCGCTGGCCCGTGAGGTGGTAAGGAGAATTCAGGTTATGCGCAAGGAAATGCGGCTGAACTACGACGAGAAAATTCTGGCAGAATACATGGTCAGGGAAAACGCATCAGAGTACGGTGATGTGGATAAGGCTCTGGAGAATCAGAAGGATTACATAAAGTCCCAGACCCTGTGCCTGGAATTCAAAAAGGGTAATGCCAAAACTGGCCATGTTAAGGAGTGGGATATAGATGGCCTTATTATGGACATATCACTCACCAGGGCGGATACTAAGAAATAGAGGTACCAGTGTGTTCCTCCCCGGCGATTATCTTTCTATACTGATCAAGATCCTTTCCATGGATTACTTCTATGCGTATGCCTGATCTCTTGGCTATTGCGAGCGACGTGACATCCATGAAAACGCTTGGTCCGGCTCCCAGAGATCCTTCCATTGACATCTTAATCGCCTCATCGTACGAGAGCTTCCTGATCTGCTTTGCATTCCTGTATTTTCTTGGATCTCTTTCGTACACTCCAGTTACTGAAGTGCCATTTATCAGCACCTTTGCACCAGTTCTTTCAGCGAGCAGCGCTGAGACAGTATCGGTGGTGTGTCCCGGTTCTGTTCCACCCATCACAACACACCTGTAGATACGCATCATCTCTGCCGCTTCATTAACAGTGGTGGGAATCTTCGTGTTTGAATCTTCTATGAACGTTGACACCGCAAGGGCATTCATCCTGGTAGCATTTATTCCAACCTCATCAAGAATGTTCTCATTCACCCCGCTTTCTCTAAGAGCTTTGATGTAGGATCTTGCTAACTTTCCGCCCCCTATTACTATTCCGAACTTCAGATCCTTTGGCATAGAGCTAATCATCCTTCCAAACGTCCCGATAAATTTCATGTCAAGGGGATCTTCTGTCACGACAGATCCTCCCAGAGATATTACAAAAACCTTCATCTTGGCAGATCAACATTAAATATGATTATAAACTTTCTATCGCAATGCCCCAGGACGATATACAGCTTCGCAGGTATGAGTTCAGGAAGGCTCTTCAGGAGATTGAGAGCCTGAAAGGAAATGGGACCGAACTCATCTCTCTTTATGTGCCACCTAACAAGCAGATCTACGACGTGATACAGTACCTGAGGGAGGAATATTCCACATCATCCAACATAAAGTCAAAATCTACGAGGAAGAATGTACTTTCAGCAATAGAATCCATAATGTCGAGGCTCAAATATTTCAAGTCTCCCCCGCCAACCGGCCTTGTTCTCTTCGTGGGGCATGTGGCGACAAGAGGGGATCAGACCGACATGTACACCAAGATCATAGAACCTCCTGAACCCATATCCACCTTCATGTACAAGTGTGATTCGGTTTTTCATACTGAAATACTGAAGTCTCAGCTTGATGCGAAGGAGCTTTTCGGGCTGATAGTGATAGATAGAAAGGAGGCTACCGTGGGCCTTCTAAACGGCACAAACATTATCACTATTGCCAATGAACAGTCTCTTGTTCCAAGCAAGCATCATCAGGGTGGGCAGTCTTCACGACGATATGAAAGACTCATTGAAATAGCAGCCCACGAGTTCTTCAAAAAGGTAGGCAACATAATCAATGATAGCTTCATGCCCAGGATAAGGGAGATGAAGGCCGTATTTTTAGGTGGCCCAGGAGCGACAAAGGAATTCTTCCTTGAAAGGGATTATCTAAGGAACGAAATCAAGGAAAAGGTTGCCACTCCATTCGACATAGGGTACACGGACGAAACTGGTCTCAGGGAACTTGTTGAAAAAGCTTCCGAGACTATGAAGGATCTGGAGATAGCAAGGGAGAAGGATCTTATCAACAAATTTCTTACGGAGGTCAGAAAGGCTGAAAACGGACTGGCAGCGTACGGTGAGGATTCCATTTTAAAGGCCCTGCAGGACAAGAAGGTTTCCATACTGCTGATATCGGAAGGCCTGGACAGAAAGGTGTTCACCTATACATGTCCTGTATGCGGAAAAAGTGGCTATTTCAGGGAAAAACCTGCTCAGCCTGCATGCCCCAGTTGCGGATCACAACTTCCTGAGTTGGTTGAAGAGGATATTGTAGAGGTGTTCTACAGGCTGGCAGATGCCGGCAGTGCCAAGGTCGAGTTCATCTCAGAAGAGAGCGAAGAGGGACAGCTTCTCAAGAAGGCTTTTGGCGGTATGGCTGCGATACTGCGCTATTCAAATGAAGCCAGCCCTTACTGATCTGGATACTCTGATTTTTCTGCGGACAAGATGGATTCTCTTAACAGATCACTGTTTCTTTGAATCTATGACCACATAGTCCTCGATAGAGGCAAGCATTGTGACCGGTATATTGTAAAGGCCGTCCTTGTCACGCTGAAAGGATTTGTTAACAGTCTCCCTGTCCGGCTGGACAAGAATGCTCAATATCTGGCCGCGTTCACTGTCAACTACAACGTTTGAGAGTTTGCCTATCAGGTCGCCGTTGGTGGAAACAACCTGCATCCCTATAATGTCTGTCAGAAACTTTCTGTTGCTTGAAGCCATCGGCATAAAATGGGAACTGGTTATATATAGTCACTGATAGAGTCCCAGTTCCGCCTCTGATTTCTTTTTCTCCCTTATGGACTTTCCTATGTTCTCGGATATGGATCTGTAGAACTTCAGCACCTCGTCATCCACGGAAGGCTTGATGCTCTTCAGGGCCTTCATAAAGTCGTCCTGTGTCACCTCTGACGCGTCCGGATTCTTTCTGTACGCAATCATCCCTGCCTCCCTGCAGAGGTTTTCCAGATCAGCACCAACATATCCCTCTGTCTGCTCAGCTATCTCATCGAGATCAACGTCCTTTGCAAGGGGCATCTTCTTCGTATGGACCTGGAGTATCTTCTTCCTCCCGTCAAGATCCGGCGCTGGTATGTATATCAGCTTGTCAAATCTTCCCGCACGCAGCAGTGCACTGTCCATAAGGTCAGGTCTGTTAGTTGCCGCTATGACAACAACACCCTGAAGGACCTCAATCCCATCAAGCGAAGTGAGAAGCTGGTTAACTATTCTCTCGGTAACGCCGGAGTCTCCATAACTCCCCCTTCTTGGGGCAATTGCATCGATCTCGTCAAGGAACACTATGCACGGCGCAACCTGCTTGGCCTTCTTGAAGATCTCCCTGACAGCCTTCTCACTCTCTCCCACCCACTTGCTGAGGACTTCTGGGCCCTTAACGGATATGAAGTTAGCATTGCTCTCGCTTGCAACAGCCTTGGCCAGCATTGTCTTCCCGACTCCTGGAGGGCCGTAAAGGACGAACCCCTTGGGTGCCCTTATTCCTAACTTCTTGAAGGTATCAGGCTTGAGTAGAGGAAGTTCAACAGCCTCCCTGAGCTCGCTTTTGACTGTTTCAAGACCCCCGATATCCTCCCATTTGACATTTGGAATTTCAGCAGTGACCTCTCTCAGGCTGCTTGGTTCTATGGATTTGAGGGCCTCCTTGAAGTCCTCCTCCTTGACTGCCATCTTTTCCAGAATTTCAGCGGGAATGGGCTTATCAAGATCAATCTCCGGGAGATATCTCCTCAGAGCATTCATGGCTGATTCCCTTGCGAGTGCGGCCAGATCGGCGCCAACAAAACCGTAAGTGAGATCGGCGATCTCATCGAGAAACTTTGATTTTCTGGCCTCGTCCATGCCCATTGGCATACCTCTTGTGTGAATGGCAAGTATCTCCTTTCTCCCCTCCTTTGAAGGTACACCTATATTGACCTCCCTGTCAAATCTGCCAGGTCTTCTCAGTGCTGGATCGACGGCGTCGATCCTGTTGGTTGCCCCTATAACGATTACATGTCTCCTTTCCTTGAGTCCATCCATCAGTGTGAGGAGCTGGGCAACGACCCTTCTTTCAACCTCTCCCTGTACCTCCTCCCTTTTTGGTGCTATCGAATCTATTTCATCAATAAATATGATGGATGGCTCATTTTCCTCAGCCTTTACGAATATCTCCCGCAATTTCTGCTCGCTTTGCCCGTAATACTTGCTCATTATTTCAGGACCATTGATAGAAATAAAGTTAGCTCCGCTTTCATTGGCCACAGCTCTGGCTATCAGGGTCTTTCCGGTTCCAGGGGGACCGTAAAGAAGAACCCCTTTCGGAGGATGAATCCCGAGCCTCTCAAAGAGTTCCGGATGCTTCAGCGGAAGCTCTATGATCTCCCTCACCTTGCTGAGCTGCTCGGATAGACCTCCGATATCCTCATAGCTTATCCTGTTTACGTCTTCAAGAAGGTCAGATACAGGCTCTTCTCTGATCTCAATTCTTGTCTGCTCTCCCACCTCTATTGGTATCTTAGTCGGAAGAGTCTTAACGACCTTGAAAAGCAGTCCAGAATGACCTGCAAGGGTGAGCCCCGGAACACTGATGTTGTCCCCCTCTATCATCGGCCTCCTTATGAGAGCCTTCTGAACAAATTCCTCGATGCCCTCCCCGAACTTGAGCCTCTGATCCTTTCTTATTATTGGGGCAAGTGTTATCCGTTTTGCATCCTCGACCGTCACCCTTCTGATCTTTACCTTATCTCCTATGGATGCACCGCAGTTATTCCTCATCACTGCATCTATTCTCACTATTCCACGGTTTTCGTCTTCAGGCCTTGCCCTGAAAACCCTGCCGACAGTCTTCTTTGCTTTTTCGATCTCAACGACGTCTCCAATTTCAGCGCCGAGAGAGATTCTTGAAGTTTCATCAAGCCTCACTCTTGACATTCCTGGGTCAGTTGAATTTGCCTCTGCAACCTTAAGTGTGATAGCTTCTCCTATGTTCATATTCCTTATTATATCTCGAAGGTATTTTAAGATATTTCAGCAGAGTTGACATCTGATGTCATGGCATACAGCAGATATCCGATAAATTACGGCAATAATAAATACGGAAACATAATTAACTCATAGATTTTGCAGGATGTGAGAACATATGACTAATGAATTACACACTGGAACCACCACGGTTGCAATTACAGCAAAGGATACGGTGATCATGGCTACAGAGAGAAGGGTGACGATGGAAAACTTCATCGCTCACAAGGACGGGAAAAAACTGCACCAGCTCGACGATCATATAGCCATGACAATAGCGGGGCTTGTTGGTGATGCGCAGGTTCTGGTCAGGTATATGCAGGCTGAGCTCCAGCTTTTCAGACTTCAGAGAAAGGTCGGAATGCCAGTGGAAGCAGCATCAGTACTCCTTTCCAATATAATGAATCAGACAAAGTTCTATCCGTATATGGTGCAGCTTCTTGTGGGAGGGTATGACACTGCTCCTCACATTTTCAGTGTGGATGCTGCTGGTGGAAGCGTTGAGGACATCTACGCAAGCACGGGCTCAGGATCCCCTTTCGTATACGGCGTTCTTGAAAGCCAGTACTCCAGAGACATCTCAGTAGAGGATGGTATAGATCTCGTGATCAGAGCCATATCGGCTGCAAAGCAGCGGGATTCTGCATCGGGCGGAATGATAGACGTTGCCACAATAGACGGTAAAACCGGCTTCCGCCAGCTCTCGGAAGATGAGGTGGAGAGCAGGATCAAAAAATTAAAACTCAAGATCTGAATACCTTACTCAGAATTTTATTAAATATTTAATTTCAAAGGAGTCCATTTCATATGTCTTTTAGAGACTATATAACGGAAGCAAGGAGCATATTCGACCGGCTTTATCCTGATAACAAGATCACCGAGATTGACTACGAGGGTCCCAACATAGTGGTCTACACAAAGGATGAGGAATTATTCTCCAGGAGAGATGATCTTGCAAGACAGATAGCGATGGAGATCAGGAGACGCATTGTCATAAGGCCAGACCCATCAATAATGGCTGAGGAGGATGAAGCAAGGAATTCCATTGCGGCAATAATTCCTGAGGCCGCAGGTCTCAAGGACATTTATTTCGAGCCGGATACAGGAGAAGTGGTTATAGAAGCTGATGAACCTTCGGTCATCACTGCTAGGGATTCAGATTTCATAACCAGAATCAAAAGCGAAACCAAGTGGTCTCCAAGGCTAGTCAGAGCGCCACCAATTTATTCCAGAACTGTCAAGGAGATGAGAGAGCTTCTTCGCGAAATGAAACAGGAAAGGAAGGAGTTCCTGCACAACCTCGGTGTCAAGTTAACAGCGCCGACAATGCCTGGGGAGACATGGATAAGGCTGACGGCCCTTGGTGGTCACAGGGAAGTGGGAAGAAGCGCCACATTAATCTCCACTAACAACTCAAAGATACTCGTTGACTGTGGGATGATAAACCAGCCCTCTGAGGAGACACCGTGGGCAGAAGCTCCGTATCTTTACATCCCGGAGGCCCAGCCCCTTTCCTCAATAGACGCTGTGGTGCTTACACATGCTCACCTGGATCATTCAGGTCTGGTTCCGCTGCTTTACAAGTTTGGCTACGACGGTCCGATTTATATGACTCCACCCACGAGGGACTTGGCTGCTTTACTGCAAACTGACTACATAAAGGTGGCACATGCTGAAGGAAAGAAAGGTCCGTATGAATCAAAGCACATAAGGGAGATGGTGAAACACTCCATTGTGATCAGATACAATGAAACCACAGATATCACAAGAGACACAAGACTGACATTCTACAATGCCGGTCATATACTTGGATCAGCCTCCGTGCATCTGCACATTGGGGAAGGTTTGTATAATATTGTACTGAGTGGAGACGTTAAATTTGAAAAAACATGGCTATTCAACCCTGCAAACAACCGCTTTCCGAGAGCAGAAACCTTCATGACAGAATCAACATACGCAGGAAGGGATGACTATTCATACTCCAGGCCGAGCGCATCCAAGACCCTTGTGGACATTGTGAACAGAACCTTTGAGCGCGGTGGATCTGTTCTGGTACCAGTTTTCGCAGTGGGCAGGAGCCAGGAGGTTATGCTTGTTCTAGAAGAAGCTGTCAGGGAGGGGCTCATCCCAAAATGCAACGTTTACCTGGACGGTATGATAATGGAGGCCACCGCAATACACGCTGCATATCCTGAGTATCTCAACAAAGATTTGAGGGAGAAGATCATGGTGAGCAGAGAAAATCCTTTCCTCAGCCCGATATTCAAAAGAGTGGAAACATCCGAGATGAGAAAGAACATATGTGATTCCACTGAATCCAAGGTCGTCCTTGCCACCTCTGGAATGATGAATGGTGGGCCGGTCATGGAGTATTTCACCAGCTGGATAGATTCTCCTCAACATACTCTTGTATTTGTTGGATATCAGGCAGACGGAACGCTCGGAAGGAGGATCCAGAAGGGGGCTTCAGAGCTTACACTCAACGAACGGGGGAGATCAAACAAATACAAGGTAAAGATAGCAATAGAGACTGCGGAAGGCTTTTCAGGACATTCAGACAAGAGGCAACTCCTCTCATATATAGCCACAATGCAGCCAAGACCGCATAGAATTCTGGTTAATCACGGAGATGGGGACAAGGCCTATGAGTTCTCGAAACTTATACGTTCAAAATTTGGAATCGAAGCCTATGCCCTCAGAAACCTTGAGACGCTCAGGCTTTACTGAAAATAAGACGGCTTCAGAGGAAGAATTCCCCGGAAGGAAAGATCTTTTTCCAGTCCTCTGAGAATCTTATCAGTCCCTCATCGGTCTTTGGATGTGATGGAAGTTTCTTCAGCACATCAAAGGGCAATGTGACAACGTCTGCGCCTATTATTGCAGACCTGAGCACATGAACCGGGTTCCTAATAGAAGCCACCAGTATCTTTGTTTCAATGTCGTAATTTGTGAAGATCTGCTTTATCTGTGCAACTATTCCCATCCCATCCTCAGATATATCATCCAATCTTCCGACAAATGGTGAAACGTATTCCGCTCCACTCTTTGCAGCAAACAATGCCTGAAGCGGGTTGAATATCAGGGTACAGTTAACAGGAATTTTCTTCTCTTTTAGAGACTTAATCGCCCTGAGCCCGCTAAGTGTCATCGGTATCTTTACAACTGCGTTATCGCCAAGTTCCCTGATCTTAAGTGCCTGTTTCATCATTCCATCATAATCTTCGGCAATGACCTCTATGCTTACAGGTCCAGGGGTTATGCTGAGAATCTCCTTTACAATTGTCTTGAAATCCTTTCCCTTTTCACGGCTTGCCAGACTCGGATTTGTGGTAACCCCGTCTACAAGTCCCCATGAGACTCCTTGCTTTATCTCCTCAACGTTTGCTGTGTCAAGAAATATCTTCACAGTTATCTCTCCTCCCTGAATACGGCTTCAGCCTCTCTGGCTATATCAGAAGCCCCCATATGAAAGTATTCGAACAGTTCCCACGCACTGCCTGATTTTCCGAAGGAATCTCTCATCCCAACCCTCTTCATTTTGACCGGGCTGTTTTCTCCGAGGACTTCTGCCACACGGCTTCCAAGTCCATTAAAAATGGAATGTTCCTCTGCAGTTACTATTCCTCCGGTTTCTCTTGCTGCCTTAATTATGGAGGCTGAATCCAGAGGCTTAATTGAACTCATGTTGATCACTCTGGCGTCTATTCCCTTCCCCTTAAGGGTTTCAGCGGCCTCTATGGCGAAACGCACCATTGCGCCTATTGCAATAATGGTAACATCAGACCCGTCCTTGAGTGTTACTGCACGGCCAGGCCTGTACTCATAGTCCCTCTGATTGAGAACTGGGAACTTCTCTCTTGACAGCCTCACGTAAAATGGAGAGGTTGTTTCATCGTGCAGGTATCTTATCACGCTTCTGGTTTCGACAGAATCCACAGGCACAATGACAGACATATTCGGCAGACCTGACATTATACCTATATCTTCAACTATCTGGTGGGTTGCTCCGTCCTCACCTACAGTGATGCCCGCATGTGTAACAACAAATTTTGCATCAACGTAATTGTAGCATACTGATTGCCTGAGCTGCTCATATGCCCTGGTCAGAAAAACGGCGAAGGTGGAAGCAAACACCTTTTTTCCGCAGAGCGCAATACCTGCGGCAGTTGCAACCATTGACTGTTCACTTATCCCCATGTTAAAGAATCTCTCTGGAAACTTTTTTCCGAATAATGCCGTTTTTGTAGATGAAGAAAGATCCGCATCAAGAACAACAAGATCCTTGTCTCTTTCTCCAAGCCTTACCAGTTCATCCCCGTAGGCATCTCTGAGGCTCTCGAATGTGTAGTTCATGAAAGTTCCTCCATGGCTTTCTGGAATAGTTCTGGGGTTTCAGGCGCCTGACCGTGATATTTTGGGTTATTCTCCATATAACTTACCCCTTTTCCTTTTACGGTATGCGCAACTATTGCGGTCGGGCTTTTCCTGCTTCTTGAACAGGCGAGAAGGGCTGAGTAAATCTGGTTGTAATCATGCCCGTCTATTTCAATAACCTTCCATCCAAAAGCCCTGATTTTCTTCGCGATGTCGGGTGTTGGCATTATATCCTTAGTATAACCGTCCAACTGAACTCCATTCAGATCTAATATGACTGTCAGGTTGTTGAGACTGTATTTGTATCCAGCCATGAAAGACTCCCAGACACTGCCTTCCTCTATTTCGCCGTCTCCCACAACTGCATACACATGATATTTTTTGTGATCAAGCTTTCCGGCAATAGCCATTCCAACGGCTATTCCTATTCCCTGTCCAAGTGATCCTGTGGATGCCTCCACTCCAGGAACTCCAAAATGGACATGTCCCTCAAGCTTTGATGAAAGTTTTCTGAACCCTGGAAGCAGACTTACTGGAAAAAAACCTCTGATGGCCAGTGCAGAATACAGGGCAGGCGACGCATGCCCCTTGCTCATTATAAGCCTGTCCCGATCAGGATCAGAAGGCTTGGATGGATCAATATTCATTACCTTTCCATAGAGAACTGCAAGAATATCTGCAATGCTCAGAGACCCCCCTGGGTGACCGCTCTTGGCTTCCCAGACCATCATCACAGAATTCCTCCTGATGTTACGGGCGTATTCTGCAATAGATCTCAGGTCATTGTCATTCAGAAATTTCATCTCATTCCTCCCCGCTCAGGCGCATAAAAACAATCCCGTAGAATTCCATTTACGTTGCCGTTATTTGTGGGAACATTAAAAATCTTTTTTAATCTGCGGAAAGAAAATGTCAGGATATGAAGTCGACCTCGTCGTCATTACCGAGATTCTCTCCTTTCTTGGATGCATCTGAAAGAACCCCGGTCACTATAAGGGTGACCTGTATCTTCCCTGCGAAGGCAGGATCAATCCCTACGCCCAGAATAATCCTCGCGTCATTTGCAACTAACTTCTTCACTTCGTCAACAATATGATTTGCAGAGGTCAGCTGAAGATCCGTGCCGCCGGTCACATTGAGTATGACACCTTTTGCTGTAGAGAAGTCAACGT
Organism: Thermoplasmatota archaeon; assembly: GCA_023484105.1. Lineage (GTDB taxonomy): Archaea > Thermoplasmatota > Thermoplasmata > Thermoplasmatales > Thermoplasmataceae > JACWAH01. Next base: position 94,515 of record JAMDBD010000009.1, on the reverse strand, counting down.
CAAGAAACGGGGAGTTAATGGCGTTTTTAAGCGCCTCTGAGGCACGTTTATCAGGATCCCCCTCACCTACACCTATGCCTATCATTGCCTCCTTGCTGTTTTTCACTATCTCCTTGAGGTCATTCAGATCCAAATTGATCCTTTCAGTTCTGGTAATCACTTCAGTTACTGCGCTTATTGCCTTTATGACTATTTCATCTATGGCCTCAAATCCCTGTTCAAATGGTACATCAGGATTTACCTTGAGTAGCTTTTCATTGGGAATTGCAATTACTGTATCTGATGCCTGCTTGAGTTTTCTGTAGCCCACCAGTGCATTCCTTTCCCTTTCCTTACCTTCCGTTTCGAACGGCATGGTTACGACAGAGATTGTGATCGCCCCATGTTCCTTAGCGATTGATGCTATCACTGGAGCAGCTCCAGTGCCTGTACCTCCTCCAAGACCAGTGGTAACAAAAACTATCTCACCACCCTGCATGTAGTTAAGGATCTCCTGTTCAGATTCCCGTGCAGCAGCCTCTCCAGCTCTTGGATCCCCGCCAGTACCCCACCCCTTTGTGACGTTTTCTCCAAGTAAAATCTTATAATTTGACCTTATTCTGCGAAGATGTCTGGCGTCCGTATTGCATGCAATGAGATCCACCCCTGGTATCGCCTTCTTGAACAGCCTGTTGATGGTGTTAGATCCCCCGCCACCCACACCAAAAACCTTTATCAGTGCCTGGGATGCACCAGCATATTTCTCTAGTTCTTCTTCAGACGTGCCTGTCCATTCATCCCAGTTACCCTGATCCGGTTCACTGACCATGGTCTAGTTAAGGTTGAAAAAGATATTAACTTTCTCAGTAACTATATACTATGGACAGCAGATAACATGCTCAGATCTCCCACAACTGTTTTCTTTTGAAATGACGTGGTAGCTCTCTGCATTAAATAAGAAATATCCTTTTTACCTTGTAAGCCACTTCGACTGTTTCCATATGGTCAGAAGTCCTGTGATATAGGCTACGAAGACAAGAAATAAAGCAAGCATACCGGAAAAATAGTAGGATATCTTTTTCTTATAATCCATAGTAGAAGAAATTGCTATTCCAAACACTGCAGTACTGAACAGCGATATGAAGGAAAGTACCATTCTACCCAGGAACGCCCTGTCAGATCTGAAGAATAAGCCGAGATGGTGCATGAAGATAATCGTATGGAGATACAGCATATCAGGCCTTACAAGCACAAAGAGTGAAAACGTTGCAGACTGAATGATGATCGGAAAATACCTCATAAGTGCTGTAAATATCAGGAGAATTGGAAGTATGTAGGTCATTGTGAGTTCAAAGGTGTAGAATTTACCAGCTTTCGAAGCCGTCCCATTTTTCACATCCCGGAAAAAGGCAAACCATCCAGCTCTCGACCACCTGAGGTTCTGTTTATAGTAATCACTCCAGTGCTCTCTGGGCTGAACCTCCACTCTCACTCGCGGATCACGCACGGTAAGATAACCTTTCCTGAGAACGTGAGACGTGAGCTGCCTGTCATCACCAAGCATTATTGGCTTACCCATTAATTTAAGGCCGGTAAACTCATCAGAACAGATGAAATCCTTGACCAGAGATGTCCTGTACATGGAACATTGACCGTCCAACATTATGGATTTACCCTTATGAGACATTGCTCGCAAAACAACTTCCCTTGCCCTCTCAACGAATTCCGAACCCTTCGATATTTTGGTTCCGTTGTCAACAATCTTTATCATAGGGCCCACACCTCCAACACGTTCTCCGAAGTTTTTTATGAGAGATCGGACAGTGTTTTCAGGTATTATCACATCGCTGTCAACAAACATCACGAATTCAGTTTTCACTTGAGAGACTCCGACACGCATTGCATATCTCTTGCCATTTCTTTCAGGGTAGGTGACAAACGTCCCGCCTAAAGCTTCTGTGATCCACTTGTATCTGCCATTCACCCCGTCGCCAACAACTATGAACGGAGAACCCTGCTTTGAAACACTTTTGAGAACATTTGAAAATCTATTGAAATCTTCATTGTATACAGGAATCAGGATGGTAACGTTATCTGCTCTATATCCATTATTGAATTCTGGAGGCACATAAATACAAGAATAATAAGCATTCACAAGATAGTAAAGAGCAGAAATTACTGTTGCAAGGAGGATAGCAAGGAGAATGAATGGATATATCAATTTCTCAATTGTATATAAAAATCGCCCATTAAAACTTATAGGTACATTTAGCCTCTTACATTGCAGGTTTGAGAATCTCCCACATTGTAAGCGATCAGTATAAATGGAATCATAAAAAGTGATGATCTTAAAGTGATCTTGCATATTTAGTAATGAGGGTTGAGAGTTGTTATAAGTCAGAATGCTAAAGCATACAGATGGAGAACATTTAAGTATGCTGGCTGAAATATCTGGCAACGGATTAAAATGGAACACACAATCTTCAAAAGCAGGAAACAAAGGATCAAAATTGCTTTATCCATACTTTTAGTACTGGCTTTTCTAGTACCTGGTACATCCGTATTTTCAGGAAATTCTCAATTACACCTGCACAGTATTGCACCAATACTGGCAAGTTCCTCAGGAACTGGGAAATATACCGTAACTTTCTTTGAAAGAGGATTGCCTAATGTAGGGACTGATAATGCTCCATGGGCTGTAACCTTTAACAACACAACCAAAAGGTCAGATACAAATTCAATCGTATTTTTCGTTAACAGCAGCAGGAATTATACCTTTACAATAGGTAACATTTCTGGATTTATTCCATCTCCTAAAAATGGAAGCATTTATGTCGATAATGCTGATTATGTTCAGGACATTTATTTTTCAACAGAATACCACACTGTTACATTCTATGAGACCGGTCTACCAAATGCCACACCCTGGACGCTGGAACTAAGGAATGGGAGTAAGTTAGCGATAAATAAAACTTCCGGCAATTCAAGTATCACCTTCGCACTTCTTGACGGAACATACAATTATTCTATAGCTCCAACTGCGGGGTACTACACTTCGCATGCAAACGGCAAGGTTAACGTCAGCAATGAGAATGTCAAAGTTATGATTTCCTTTACAAACCGGTACAATCTGCTTTATTTCAAGGAGACAGGGCTTCCGGTGGTTAACGGCTCAATGCCAGATTGGTCTGTAAATCTGTCTGGACATGAGGAAACGTCACAGAACTCTTCAATTCTGTTTCGGGTTCCCAATGGTACTTACCATTTCAGTATTCCCTCTGTTGGCGGTTATGTTTCAGAGTTGCCTGCAAAGACAATATATCTGAATTCATCCACATACTCAGAACCAGTGGTTTTTGTCCCTGACAAACATTATATCAAATTTATAGAAAAGAAGGGTCTTCCATCAGGAATGTCATGGGGAGTCAACGTCACCACATCCGCTGGAAGTATACATCAGTTCAGCGATAATAATACTGTGGTGTTCACAGTGAATGGTTCTGTAAGCACCATTTCTTATTCTGTTTTACCGAATGCAGGATTTTCTGCTACAGCCAATGGCTCGGGTTCTCTTAGCCTGTCCACAACTAATACAGTTGAAGAGGTCAATGTGTCATTTTCGCAATCAACTACTGCATCAGGGGTAATTTCATCCAACAGCCAGAAACCCTATGAAATCCAATTCTTTGAACACGGTCTGCCATACGGCATTCAGTACTCAGTCACTTTAAACACGTCGAAGGGAAATTTTACTGAAAGCTCAGAAAATGGAGGGCTGGTAACGTTTATTGGAGATACCAACGGATCTTATGTAGCGTGGTTTTCTTCTCAGGATGGGTTCATATCTGTACAGAGGTCAATGATAGTTAATGTTGATTCCAATTACACTGTCGTCAATCTGACTTACGTACCGGAAATGTTTGTATATTCTGTCAATGAAACTGGTCTTCCGGCGGGTGTAGACTGGACCTTATATATAAACGGATACACCTACTCGGCCGGCTTTGGTTCGGCCACGACTGGAAACATTATGACTCAGCTTGGAAATGGGACTTATTATTACTTCATTGATCCTGTGATTTATCATGGTAAAAGGTATCTGCCTTTAGTTAGATCTGGATTCTTCACAATAAATGGAAAAAGCACAAGTTTCAGCGTCCGTTTTTACCAGAATTACATAGAGACAACCTTCAGAGAGACTGGTCTGCCTGCAGGAAGTGACTGGTCTATTGAGCTGGACGGTTTGCAGTACTATTCGAATGGTACAGGTTCATTTAGCCTCAACCTGGTAAACGGGACTTACTTCTATATGGTGCCTTTATTCAACGGTACGTTTGTTTCAAATAACACCGGCGGCGTACTTTCCATGAATTCTTCAGTGGTGGGATATACAAATATAACCCTGCACTTTCATTCCCTCACCCACAACTTCACCATAATGGAATCTGGGCTTCCGTCAGGTGTGTACTGGGAATATGATATAAATGGAATTATCGGTTTCACAGATCATAGTAACACCTCAGTGAGTGTTGAAAATGGAAGCGTTCAGGCCGTCATTATGCCAGTTAATGACTCTATTTCCGGTTTCACGTATTACGCGATTCCGCCTGTTTACAATATTTTACTTAATGGAAGTAAAAAAGTTGGTGTAACTTACAACGACTTCGTATATAATGTGATTCTCTCTGAGTCGAATCTACCGGCTGGAGCCATATGGTATATATACATAGATGGAACACTTTACAACTCCACTGTTTCAAATCCTGTAACCATAACCCTGGAGCTGGCCAATGGAACCTATAACTACTATATTCCGCATGTTGACACTAATTACTGGCCATCCAGGGGCAATGGAACTATCACTGTAGACGGAAAAAACATATCTGAAACTATCCAATTTGGCATCAATGATTATGCCGCAAGATTCCTCGAATCTGGGTTATCTTCCAGTGTGGAATGGAATGTGACCGTATATAATAATACAGCCAGCTTTTACCAGACTTCCTACTATAGTAGCATTGAATTCCAGCTTCCGAATGGAACATACGAGTATAAAGTGAGGTCTCTAAACTCAGAGTATATGCCGATTACAAACTCAGGAATAGTTGTAATCTATGGGGCACCGGCCACTGAAAGCATATCTTTCATTCCAGTTCAATATAACGTTACATTCATAGAAAGTGGTCTACCCTCTGGAGTCACCTGGACTGTCAATTTTGCTGGAACCGTATATTCCAACAGTACATCATCCATAGTGATTCCCAACAATTTCAATGGAACTTATAAATACTCCATTACCAATATAACTGGCTATACGGTTGCCCCTTCATCTGGTACCGTAATAGTTAACGGCTCCAACGTTGTCGTTCACATTTACTTTTCTTCAACAACCAGCAAGGTCTCTCCTCCACCTCCCCCAAGCAAAAGCAGTGGATTCCATCTGCCAGGTTATGCTCTTATTGTAATAATAGCGGTTGTCATTGTTGGTGCTCTGATTGCAGGGGTTGTAATTATGCAACAGCAGAAGAAAAATAAACCAAAATAAAAACACGCAATCTTGGTAATCGGTGAATTATGATTTATTAACACATATACATTTATATATAAATTGAAGCAATAATACTGAGCGCTATCAGAAATACAAGAAGAGAATAAAGAGCCGATTCAATATATATAATCTGCAGAATATCTCTGGCACTGCTGGTTATGTTGTAAGAGTTGCAGAATAAGTGTATTTATCTATGTTGATCGAGAATAGTATTATAGGAACTGTATTGTGAAACGATAAAACTCCGGGAGAATAATCAACAGAAATATGCCCGTTGTCAAATGACCAGGAACTCATTGATGTTACCTGATAGAATGAAAGTGTTGTGTATGGATGAGTGGCAATGTAATATGAATAATCCCAGACCGAAGCGTAAGTACTGTTGATCCAGTAGTTAAAGGAATCCAGATAAACATTAAGTATCTGCACCTGCAGAGACTCATGCGTAGTAGTGTTCTGCATCTCAACTATGTCTCCATAGCCAAGTGACATTACATCGTGAGAAAGGAGCAGCACTTGTGCCATGAGATTTTGATCAGTAGAATATGAGACTCCCTCTGCCCTCAACGATTGAATGGAAACACTCAGCCCTCCAAAACCGCTTACTGATGAATTAAAGACAAATGGCAAACCTCCTGTGTTTAATCCCTGTCCATTCGATATAGCCAATGGAGTGCCGTCTTCAAGCATGTACATCGTTGAGGGTACAAACTGCGTATTAGCGAGGATAAAGAAGGAACCGTTCCCATAGAGGGCATCACTGAGTGGAAGCTCTGAATTTTTAAGTTTCCATCCCTTTCCATTCAAAACCGTGTTTCCTTCGATAGCTGTTATGTTGTTTGAATTCAGGTTTGAAACGTATATTTCCCCATTGGCACTGTCATAAGCAAGTGAGTTGAAACCCGGACCTGGCCCATTTCCCACAGTTATATTGTCAATTATCTGGTTGGTCACACCGTTAATGACTATGATTGTGTCTGTCTGATAGTTGGCAGCATACACGTACCTGTTGGCAGGATCATAGATCATGGTAGTGGGATATTCACCCACCGTTAGAGTGTCGCTGGAGACGATCTGGTTAGTTGTCCCATTTATCACGTAGATATATTGGTAAGAAGAACCTCCAGCAGGAGACAGACCTGCCTGATTGGTAGTTTCAGCTGCCGTTGCATATATGTTTCCATTAAAGGAATCAAATGCAACAACCCATGGACTGCTTATAGGTATCTTTTTAACAAGAACATCAGTGACGCCATCTATTGCCCATATATGGACAGCTCCGGCAACGTATATCAGGCCATTTGAGGGATCATATGAAACTGAAGAAGGAATGGTAATTTCACCAGTGGAAAAATTATATGCCGGCTGAGCAATTGTACCATAGTAACTTTCACTCGAAGCGTTATAGACAATAAGCCCAGATATAGTATTGTATGGGTAATACTCATTCAGATAGTAACTTGTAAAAGAGGCAAAAATTCTACCTGATTCAGGATCATAGGTTATTCCATATAGGAAATATGGTGTCTTTATATAGTTCTGTAACTGGTTGGTGGAGGGATTTATAACCGCTATCCAGCCCGAGGAATTAGATACCGAATTCTGAAGAGAGACAAATACCCTGTTATCACCTGAATCGTAGGTTATCCCTACAGGATTGCCCTGTAGATTATTTATCGTTCCAACCACCTGATTCGTGGACCCGTCAATTATGCTCACATTGCTGGAATAGTAATTTATAACATAGAGATAGCCATTCTGGCTGTCAAAGGCTATCCCATCAGTGCCGGAAGCCCCTGTGTTTATGTTGCCGACCACCCTGTTATATCCCTTATGGTTACCCGGATTATATCCTTCTAGCTGTATGCCAAGGGAAAGCGAGTATTGAAGATGATAGTTTCCTGAATTTCCGGACAAAACGGCTTCTGTATTATAATCCTTCGAGAAGAACGAACCCGTTATCCCCATGGGAATCTCCTGAGTGATCCCTGAACCAGGGTTTCCGTTGAAGTTGTCAAGCTTGCTGGCCATTTCATTGATAGAGCTCAGCGCCTCGGACATATATACTCTTTCGTTGTTAGCCCCAGATGTTGGAACGTAGTACAAAACAAATCCGGTGGTAAAGACAACAACCATAGAAAAAACAAGGAGTGTTCCTATTATCTCCGCGATTCCCCGATCCCCTTTGCCTGTCCATACCCCTTTCCTGATTCCGACCATTCACTTCACCTAAATGCCCACATACACCTTGTAGTAAGTGAGACTCACCGAATAAATATTCACTGGATGCAACAAACTGACAGTAATGGTATTGCCGTTCAAAGATACTTTCATTGGAATATTATTAAAATACCATACCGGAGGAGCGCTAGAAGATGTTCCGTTATACTCACTGTAAAGTGAGTTGTCCCATGCCTCTGCAAATGTTGTATTAAGTTTCAGGGTATAGTATTCCAGATATACCGACGTTACTATGGCCTGGTATTTGTTGTTATACAGATCTGACACATAAAACTCCTGGCCAACATAGGAAACGTTTGAGATCTTGCTTCCGATATTGAAGGAAACTGGCTGCGGGCTGGATGCTGACACAGACGATGGATCTCCTGTCATGTTAATGAAGATCCCTGATAGATAAAGGTGACCGGAGAGGTTTTCCACGGTAAATGGAGTGTGTGTGAGGATACTTGCCGATCTGTAATTCGATGTAAGCTCCATAAGGGCTCCACCTGCAAATACATAGCTGACTGAAGGGATATATTCTGTGTACCCATAACTCTGCAGTTCACCCCCAAATACCTCGTGGTCGTTGTAAAATATACCTGGCCTTCCAAAGAAGAATGTGAAGCCACCATTTATGACGCTAACTCTATCGCTCTGCTGATCTGGTATGTAAATATACCCGTTGCTGGGATCAAAGGAAGATCCGGAAGGGCCATTGCCAACCCACACGGTTATCAGAACTGTGTTAGATTCGCCGCTAACAACGGTGATATTGCTTGTGCCGTAATTGGAAACATATATAATGTTGTTACCAGGATCATAAATCGGAAACTCTGGTTGACTTCCTGTATATATCTGGCTGAAGTAGATAAAATTCTGTGTGTAAACTGCAAGCACATCCTGAGAGCCTATGGCCAGATAGAGATAGCCGTCGAGAGAATCAAAAACAGCGCCTGTAACGGCATTTGAAATACCAGAGAGTTGAATTGAATGTGTATTTGAAATATTCAAAAGGTAAACGTTACCGTTGGTTTTGTAAATTCCATAGGACAAACCAGCATATCCGTCATAAGAAACTGCCTCAGCACTTCCTGCAGGCTCCAACGCAATCAATGTAGCACTTTCATCATCAAAAGGAAGATTTGTGTTCACTGAGAAAAAGCCTCCATTGGAATTACTGTTTGCAGAAATATCAATAAATCCTGTTACAGGATCGAAAGATATAGATGTTGCAAAATAGTTGGAACCTCCATAAGATAATGATATGTCTCCAAGAAAAGAATAGTTGCTTATTATCCCTATTCTATTTGAATGTGTGTAAATCAGATAGATATGATCGTTTGCAGAACTGAAAGCCATCTGTGAAGGTGCTGTCAGGGCGCCTGTATTGATCCTCGCAACCAAAGAATCATTGATTGGTGATATGACCGTAACAGTACCTGAACCAGGGTTTGACACATAGAGATAGCCGTTATCCGGATTATATATAGAACCAACAGGAGATTGAAATGGGCTGTCGAGTATGAGGCCGTCAATGGAGATAGACGAAGCGCCGATCAACAATACAGTTTCATAATTTGCTGAAGAATCCGGAACAATTACATGGTTGGAATCAAACTGGATCTGCCCGGCATTTCCAACCACTTTTATACTGTGAGAAACGCTCATTGTTGAAGGCGCAAGAGCATCTATCTTGGAATCTGAAGACTTGCCATTTATGTTGAGCATACTAAAAATGATATTACCGGTATCCTGCTGTAATGATATATTATACGGTGTATACTCACTATTCGGATTTGCATATTCTGAAGCGTAATTAAACGATGGAAATGAATTGGGTGTGAACGTGGGAAAAGTAACACTTATTATCCCTCCATAATCGTTACCGCCAAAATATGTAAAATAAATATAATTGCCAGAGTAAGTGGCCCCATAAAGGATATTCCCATCTAATGAATTCCCATTGACATCAATCAGTTCCTGTGAACCTGGATTTGCCGCATCTATAATAATAAACTCAGGACTGCCTGTAAATGAAAGATTAAGTGGGAGAAGTATAAAATTACCCTGACTGTTATCAACAATAATAGGGATATTTACGGAAGAGAAAGAGAAAGGGGTCAGGAAGGGCAGGAAGAGGATAAAGGAAACAGCGTCATTGTTAGGGTTTATCATTGCAAAGTAATAGTTTGTCTGATTGGAAAAGACATAGATGTAACCAGTTGAAGCATCATAAACTATACTGGATGAACTATATTCAGATTCCCCATTATTGTTGTAAAGATCTATGCTTTTCACATAGGTGTTTGTATGTGTATTAATTATAGAGACCGTGGAATAGGAATATCCAGATGGACTGTAGAACAACGAGTAATCCGCCACATAAAGATATCCATTTGAAGGGTCCAGTGTTATTGATGCTGGGTTAGAACCGGCAAAAATCAGTTTCAAAATCTGCCCGGTGACGACGTTTATAACTGCAATGTTATTGGAAGCATATCCTGCTACGTACAGGAGACCATTGTACTGATCATAAAGTTCTGCCTGGGGATTTGAAAAATTATCAGAAGGAAATGTCTCAAGAAGTTTGTTTAGAATTGAGGACGTAGGATGAGGTCCCGTGTATTTATATGATATTCCCACACCATATGAGACACTACCGCTGAACTCAGAAGGATTAAAATTCACCTGTGTGCTCTGTGAAGGAAGCAGGAAACCGCCTGAAATTCCCATAGGAAGGTTGTCAGTAACAGTAAGTCCTGGAGGAAGATCTGGATTGTTAAACGTGGAAGCAATTGAGGCCATCGAAGCGGCAGTTTCAGACTGGTAAGTATTCTCATAGGAAGTCTCCGTGGATGGAACATACCATAGGGTAATCGAACTCAATAGAGTTATGAATATTCCAAAAAGCAGGACGGTCCCTATTATTTCCGAAACCCCTTTGTCCCTACCATTCCTAACATCTCTCATTTTTAACCCTCAAATCTCAAAGGTTCACCAGATCAAACACACTTTCCTCTATATTAAGCGAATACAGGCTTAAAACGTTTCTCAGGGATAATCTCACAGTATTCGTACCGGAATGTATACTGAAGTAAGAGTCATAATTATGAACGTACCCATAGTAAAGAGCTGAAGCGAAAGCCCCAAAGAGCGTATAATTAAATGCCGTTATGTTTATTCCGGTCACGATTGCGCTGTATGGAAGTTGAGTCTGTGTGAGAAAAGTTATATTCTCCCCAATGAAATATGAGTTTGAAATGGTGTTTGCTGACACCATCTGAACCACGGAAGACCCAAGTGCACTAACGCCCTGATCCGGACCGCTTATTGTATCAGCGGCAGACTGGAATGAGATATTTCCGGAATTATTGTACACGTTGGCAGGGAGCTGTGAAATGAAACTTGAATAACTCCCCTGCTGTCCGATCACCTCACCTCCAGCTAAATAAACATTGGTCTGTGTTACGTAAGATAGAGGGGGAGAATCTATGATAAGGCCGGTAAATTTGAACGAGACGTTGTAATATTCTGTGAAACCAGAAGTGGTCTGCACTATAGAATGAACCCCAGGCATAATTCCATTTGGAGGCTGATAAGTGAGAAAAGCCCAACCAAGGCTGAGATTCCACTGATTGCCCGTGGAGGTATTACCGGAAAGTGTCAGGTAGAGACTGTTTGCATTTGACAATGGATTTGCGTCGAATGTTTCTGAGCTTGAAGCCGTAATCGGCCATGGTGATGAACTCATATAACCGGTGTATCCAGTCTGAGCGCTACCGTTATATCTTATCTCTGCGAAATTCCATTTTCCATTGGCTTGGCCCAGTGGACCAGAACCGTATGTCGCATGTCCATCAACAATATAGTTGCCTGAAATATAACTGCCCTGATAGCCCATCCCAACTCCTATGAAGTTTTTCATATCCGTGGTGTTATTTGCAGTTGAGATACCTATTACTCCCATATCAACTGTGTTTGAATTCTGAACAAAGCTGCTCTCACCAAAAAGAGGGTAATTGTTCAAGGAACCCGTTGTCGCTAATCCATCGTATTTGCTTGAACTGTAACCAGTGATATGTAATACCTCCACTTTATTCCCATATGGACCGTTGATCTTCTGTGCAGTCACAACTATACCTGGGGCAGCGTTTACTGATGCATGGGCAGCGGAAAGATATACGGGGAAGACAAGAAAACCATTATCATTGCCAGGGGCTATTACCGGCGATTCACCAACGGTTATTCCATCGAAGACGTTTATTTTCTTATAATAAACGAACATTCTTATCATAGCGTGAGAATCAGCGGGAATTGAATACATCTTAAGCCACCAGGCAGCCCCGTTTGAACTCACATTCTGCAGCCATGATGGTATTGCTGTTCCATTGTTATAATAGAAGTCTATATTTGAATAGTTCGAATTGTTGTAGTAGGAAATCTGAGCATCGTTTATTGAAATATACTGATCAAATGGTTGTTCTGTAGGCACATTCTGGCTATTGGTAATATTTATTTCAAAAGTCGCATTTATATTAAGTGTGGGTTTGTAAGATACATTGTAACTGTAATTCATGTACCCATGAAATACTGAGGATGAATTTGTGAAAGATATCGATGTTGGTTGACCGGACGTGAAAGGCGGTGATCCGTGTATGCCCAACGGGACTGAACCTGTTACAATGTCACCTGTGTACATTGATGGCGAATTCATCTTTTCAGAAATGGATATGAAACTACTTTCCTGACCTGTCAAGGCAGATAGTTCAGCAGATGCACCAGAAGAAGGTATATACCATAGGAGAAATGATGAAAGTAAGGCCACCACTATGGCTACCAGAAGGACTGCACCTATGACAACTGCAACAGCTGAATCCTTTGACCTGATAGATACACCCTTCACAATACGATGAGTCAACACACACATTTATACCTTTCACGTCTGCATTTCGATTAATGGAAGAAATTCGATAATTTTTGATCTCGCTCTTTGTTATCTCTTGGTGTTATCTTATCTGCTTTCTCCTGACATATTTTAATTCAAGGTATAACTAAAATTATATCTATATTCAGTCTAAAGGCTTGAATGGATCAGATTGACAGGAAGATGGTTATAGGATTTCTTAAGAACGGAAGAGCGCAGCAGAGATCCATAGCTGACGAACTTGGTATCTCTCCTCAGGTGGTCAATTACAGATTTTCCAAACTCATTAGTGACGGTGTCATAAAGGGATTCAAGCTTAGGGTAAGTGCGCCGTATAGGGGGATGCAGGAGGGATTTGCCGCATTTCAGGGTGATAAGGAATACGACGGGGATGGTGTGGATTCCAAGCTCCGCTGCCTTGAGAGAATAACTCTTTATGGGTTCGCCGGAAAGGACAGAGAGGATCTTGAAGCAAAAATAGGAAAAGCAGAAAAGGAGCTCGGCAAATCACTGATGCGGTACATACCATGGCAGGACAAATCGTTAGAGCTTTCCAGCACTGACAGAACAATAATAAGCCTTCTTCAGCAGGACCCAAGAATGCCATTTAGCGCAATGGCAAAAAAGGCTAATATACCATATTCCACGCTAAAACGCAGGCTCTCAAAGCTTGAGAAGAACCGTGTGATAGGGATCATCACAGAAATAGATCCAAGCAAAGCAGGCGTGGTTCTTTATTCTCTTTTTCTGGAGCACCCTGATAGGATAGGCAATATTTTAGATGAAGATCTCATTTTTTCAATAAGCGACAGAAATGGTGGTGTTTATGTATGCTGCTCAGAAACGCTTTCACAGGCGAAGAGGAGAATTGATCAGGCACGGAAGATAGAAAAGACGGCTGAGGTGATGATTATCTATGATTATGAATTTGTATGACTGCAGGTGGATGCTTTGACGGATATTATTTCGCCGATTGATTATCGTTACGGCAGAGAATCGGTGAAACACCTGTTCTCTGAGGAGAACAAATTCCAACTGATGTTGAAGGTTGAGATGGAAATATGCAGGGCAGAAGAGAAACTTGGTCTTATTCCAGACGGGACAGCACGTCACGTGGAAAATGCTATCAAGGAAGGTAGGCCAAAGCTTGAGAGAATGAAGGAGATCGAAAAGGAGACAAAGCATGATGTGATGGCAATGATAAGAACACTTTCCGAAGCTGCTCCTGAAGCTGCACCGTATATTCACCTCGGGGCAACATCGAATGATATTAACGATACCGTTACTGCTATACAGCTTCGTGATTTTTTCAAGATTCTCTTCAACGACCTCCTTGACCTTCAGTCAGCCCTGATGTTTCAGATCAGGGAACATAAAGGAACAGTTATGCTGGGTAGAACGCATGGACAGCACTCGAGCCCAATCACATTCGGATTGAAGATGGCAGTCTTTCTTTCTGAGATTAACAGGCATTCTGTCAGGCTGATGGAGAGCACAGGCAGAATTTTAGTGGGAAAGGTTATGGGGCCGGTTGGTACAGGTGGTTTTCTCGGAGACATAGCACTGGACGTTCAGCGTGAGGTTATGGCCAATCTTCATTTAAACTGGGAAGAAAACCCCACCCAGCTGGTTGGAAGAGATAGGTACATAGAATACCTCTCACTGCTGAACAATATAACAGTTACACTTGAGAAACTTGGGACTGAGATAAGGAATCTGCAGAGACCGGAGATAGGAGAGGTTTCAGAATCATTTGACTCTGCTTCTCAGGTTGGATCTTCCTCTATGCCAAGCAAAACAAACCCGATAGATGCCGAGAACATATGCAGTATTTCCAGATTAACCCGGGCAATGATACTTCCGGAATATGAATCATCAGTGCAATGGCATGAAAGGGATCTTACCAATAGCGCTTCCGAGCGTTTTACAATCCCTTACGCAAGTGTTCTCACCGATGACATCCTGGCTAAGGCAACCTCTCTGGTTAAAAATCTTTCAGTGAACAGCGAAAGAATGTGGTCTAATCTTATTGCAGACAAACTTGCCATGTCGGAATCAGCAGTGAAGTTCCTCTGGAGCAAGAAAATACCAAGGCAGGATGCTCATGAAATCGTCAGAAGAGCGTCAATGGAAGCCATCAGTAAAAAAATACCACTTGATGTGTGTCTAAGAAACTATATGGAAAAAAACGGTATTGACATTTCGGGCATTGAGGATGCGTTCAATCCCAGGAAGTTTCTGGGCGTATCGGAAGAAATATGCGAAATGACCCTAAGAAGAACAGAAGCTCTTCAGAGTGAGATGAAAGACTTCATGGGTGGAGAAAAATGGATAGCATAGGTCAGGGGAAACACCTCAAGGACAGCATAATAGAGGCAGTGGCGTCGGAAGAGCGTTCAATATCAGGCATCCAGAAATTCCTTGAAGATAATGGAAACAGAGTACACAGACTGGTTCTGACAGGCTATCTCAGTGCCCTGGTTGATGTAGGCATTCTGAAGGAGAAAGATCTGAAGCCATCGAGGATATTTTTTTATGAAATTCCTCCGGGGCAGGATATCTACAGGGTGGTTGGTCTTATTACAAGAGGAATGACAGATGACGGTATAGGAGACATATGCCTTGAGGTGTTACATTTTCTTTTTGGGCGACCAATATTCTTCAGAGAACTGGAGAGATGCGGTTCTGAAATCCCAAAGAACTATAAGCAGGTTCATACGGATGAAAGACTCAGATATATAGAGACTCTGCAGAAGAGGGGAATAAAGATACCCGTGAATAACCCCCTGATAGAGCCGACAAACCCAAACCAGAAGAATATTCTCGAATGGTTCCGCAGATATCTGATTGATCAGTTCGATCTCAAAAAAGCTGTCGAGGAGACATCGGACAGAAAGCAGAAAACCCTTGATTAATCCGGTTACAGGGTACCATATAATAGTCAACACCATAATACAGTAAAAATGCTGTTGTCTAATGACAGCACAGTTTGTAGATAGTCCATTATTGAGTATATTTTTATTGATAATCGATATTAGGGATTGTGAAAAGGCTGGGCGGAGGATCTGCATACAGTGGTCACCTTCCTGAAGGGTGCATACAGTGCGCGAGGGGACAGAAAATGGTTCTCTTCATCTCAGGGATTTGTGATGCCAGGTGCTTTTACTGTCCCCTTTCGGAAAACAGGAAAATGAAGGATGTATTGTATGCTGACGAGATGCCAATAAGAGAGATGAAGGACGCCATTGAGGAGGCCAGGATGATTCAGGCTTCAGGTACAGGCATCACCGGTGGTGATCCTATGAAGTATTACAAGAGGACTGCAGAATACATCAGAATGCTCAAATCAGAATTCGGCCAGAATCATCATATTCATCTTTATACCATAAGCGGTTCAAAGGAAGGAATAGATGAGGTTGCCAGGGCAGGTCTTGATGAAATAAGATTTCATCCTCCGGAGGAGATCTGGAAAGTGATGGACAGATCTGTATTCAATGATAGGATAAGATGGGCAAAGGACGCTGGCCTTTCTGTTGGGATAGAGGTCCCAAGCCTGCCTGGCCGGGAGGAAGATACTGAAGCACTTATTCAATATGCCATCTCCAAAGACCTTGATTATGTAAATCTCAATGAACTTGAATTTTCGGAAACAAATGCATCTGCTCTGATAGGCAGAGGGTATGCCGTCAAGAATGATTACCAGTCAGGTGCTAAGGGGAGCTCAGCACTTGCAATGAAGATGGTAAGGAAATTTGAAGATTTTACTGTTCATTACTGCTCAGCAAGCTTTAAGGACGGAGTGCAGCTCAGGAACAGGCTTAAGAGAAGGGCGAAAAACGTTGCTTCCACTTTCGATGTGATCACAAGGGATGGGACTATAGTGCGAGGAATTATTGAAGGGGGAGACCTATCTTCTGTGGAAACTGATCTGAAGAACATGGGCTTTAGTGAAGAAATGTACAGGCTAAATGAGAGCATGAAGAGGGTGGAAGTCCCTGTTTGGCTGCTTGAGAAGATAAAAAATGGGGTCGGTGGCAAGTATGAGATATACCAGGTTGAAGAGTATCCAACATGGGATGCCATTGAGGTTGAAAGACTCAAGCTCTGACCGGTATCTGATTATTGCTGAATGTTTATATTTTTGGCATCAAACAAGCATCTTCTATGATGAAATATCCATGAGAACCGTTCCAGATGCTCTTTGACCGTTCAATGTTAACTTTCAGGC
Source organism: Thermoplasmatota archaeon (assembly GCA_023484105.1). Classification (GTDB taxonomy): domain Archaea; phylum Thermoplasmatota; class Thermoplasmata; order Thermoplasmatales; family Thermoplasmataceae; genus JACWAH01. Next base: position 77,613 of record JAMDBD010000009.1, on the reverse strand, counting down.
TTGAGCCTGAGTAACCGGTAACGAACGTTTCATATTCCCCTCCCTCTCCAACAATATTTATTCCAGTCGTTGAAGATACACTCTTCAGATGGCTTATATATTTCCTGTCAAGAAGACTTCCTAGATCACTTGGAACCAGGCCTTCTGCTGAAACTGATACTATTATTGCTGTGATACCGGATTCAAGCAGTTTATCAAGTATTATTTCTGGATGGATTCTCCATAGCGGTGTGTACAGAGATATGCCGATTTCACTGCACATTGCCTCAAGTCTCGTTTTCTGGTATTCAGATGCTGTGGCGCCGGCTATCAGGAATTCAGCACCCTCATGATAAAGGCTTTTTATTCTTCCCGCAAGTTCATCTTCCGTTAACTTCTCCCAGGGAATGCCCAATAGATCTGAAACCAAGCTAGCCTTATTTGCGTTCGGAAAATGATACATCATTGAGAATTCCTCAGGCAAAACGGTCAGGGACCTGAGTATTTCCATTCCCTGATCGATTGCTATGACCGTGGAGAAGAATGAATCCTTGCCTCCTGAGAGAAGGGATATTCCTTTCACGTGCTACAATACATAACTGTTTTATAATCATGTGCGATAGAAAACCATGACAGTGGAAGTAGGGAAAAAAGCACCTGATTTCAACCTGATAGGATCGGATTTGAAACCAAGAAGTCTGAATGATTACATAGGACATAAGACATTGATACTCTTCTTTCCTGGAGCTTTTACAGGCGTATGCACTAAAGAGATGTGCAACATAAGAGATTCCATGGCAAAGTTCAATGACATAGGCTCAAAGGTTGTTGGAATAAGTGTGGATGCTCCATTCTCACTGGCCCAGTTTGCAAAGGAATACAACCTGAAATTTGATCTCCTGAGCGATTCATCCAGGGAGGCTTCAAGGGCATATGATTCTCTGCATGAGAACTTTGTGGGTGTAAAAGGACTCTATGCTTCAAAGAGATCAGCATTTGTCCTGGATTCTAAGGGCATTGTAAGGTACAAGTGGATCAGCGATGACCCAGGTGTAGAACCGGATTATTCCAGGCTGCTTGAAGAACTTGGAAAGGTTGAATAATTATTCCGGGTGAAATGTAATTGGATATTCAGACTGCCAGAAAGCTTATAGCCTACGCTTTCAGACAGAAGAAAGATATCGGAGATCTAACCGTTCAGGACTTCATTCGCGAACTTGCTCACAAGGCTGGATTCATGTCAGAGGCTGAAGTAAGGAGATTTGTCGAGGAGTCTACAAACGAGCGGCTCCTCACTGAAGAGGATGGACATTACAAGCCGACCTTCAGCACTGGTGGCATAGTGATCCCCCTGGATTTCAGCGTGAAAACGTCTGATCTATTCGCAACAAAGAGGGATGCCCCACTTTCAGAAAGAATGATTGAAGCAGCGATAGCTTCCGGATTACTCAGCAGGAACGACCTCCTTGAAAAGTCAAGGGAGCTGCAGTCTGAACTCAGATACATAGATTTCGAGGTTGCAATGGCTGCAATACTCAATGAATATTGTATTGACGTCAGCGAATTTCTAAAGGAAATGTCTTAAATATTATCTATTCTGAGGCCAGCTTCTGGGCTATTTTTATTGCCTCCTCAACATTTCCTTCTTCCATGGCCATGTCCGAACCCATATCGAATATGTAGGAGAAGGAATCCTTGAAGCTCTTTCTTTCAGCCCTGTTCTTAATTGACGATGAAATGTTCAATATTCTGTCTATGGCCTCGGTAATCATTTTCCATGCGTCATCGGTTTTTCCTTCCTCTCTGAGTATTGTTGCTATTCCATGGGTAGACTCAAAATATGACTCCCAGTCTGAACCCTTCAGGGCACTGTTCCTGATATCCTCGAAGAGAGTGAGTGCTGAATTTCTGCTTTTTGGGCTGCGTGATAGATATTCAGCATAGGTGAGTTTAGCCATTGAGATCAGAGATTCATCCCCTGTGGATTCTGCTACTTTAATAGCCTCTGTAATATACTTGTCAGCCTCGGAATTTTCTCCAGAATCGGAATATATGTATGACAGATTTATAAGATCCATAACATACAGGGCCACATCTCCCATCTTCTGGTGCAGTTCCATGCTCATTCTGCAGTATTTTTCTGAATTGGTTCTGTCTTTTTGATTCAGACCGTAGTACGCCTGTGAAAGTCTCGAATAGAGATCTGCTCTGGATCCATCGTCAATACCAGATGAAATCTTTTCAGCTTCTGAAAACTCTCTTATGGCATCCATGAATTTTTCCCTGTCGAGCGATTGCTGCCCCTTCCTTACATGCCCTTCAAATTCATCCATGCAAGCCCTTATCCGTATGTCAATATTTATTGATTGTTTTTCCTCTCCTAATTTTCGATCTCTGGGAAAGTTCAAATTAAAGCTGAATATTATAGGTTGTATGTTGAAAAATAGAAGTGTGGTCACCATAGAGGACGTATCCGATGAGGACCTGAAAGAGATATTCTCAATTGCGGATGATATGGAAAAACTTCTGAAGGAAAACAGGAAGGCAGACATCATGCAGTCAAAGATAATGTGCACGCTTTTCTACGAGCCCAGCACAAGAACAAGATTGTCATTTGAAAGTGCTATGCATAGGCTTGGAGGCAGTGTGATAAGCATGGCCGATGTTAAAACATCCTCTGTCTCCAAAGGTGAGACACTCGCAGACACAATACGCATGGCGGACTCCTACTCTGACATTATAGTGATAAGACATCCACTTGAAGGTGCAGCAAGGCTCGCCTCACGGTTCACCAACAAACCAGTCATAAATGCCGGAGATGGTTCAGGACAACATCCGACTCAAACCATAATGGATCTGTATACAATAAGGAAAGAGCTAGGACACATAGATGGAATAAACGTTCTCATGCTGGGCGATCTCAAGTATGGAAGAACAGTCCATTCTCTTATAATAGCACTTTCAAGATTTAATGTAAAGATCACCCTTGTTTCCCCAGAATCCCTCAAGATTCCGGACTACATACTCAAAAGGGTTCACGATGAAGATAAAATAAAGCTTTCCACGGATCTGGAGTCAAGCCTTCCAGAAGCGGATGTTGTGTACGTGACCAGGATTCAGAGGGAAAGGTTCACTGATCCAAATGAGTATCAGGCCCTCATAGGATCCTATTCTATCGACAGCAATTCGCTTGAAATGATGAAGAAGGATTCGATAATAATGCATCCTCTTCCGAGAGTTGATGAGATTTCAACTGAGGTGGACAGGGATCCTCGGGCAGCATATTTCAGACAGGCATCAAACGGGGTCCCGGTGAGAATGGCACTTATTTCAAAGATAATGGGGGTGATGTGAAATGACGGAGGAAAATCAAACGCTGAAAATATCAAAGATCAGGGACGGGATAGTAATAGATCATATCCCCGCTGGAAGATCAATCAGGCTGCTTTCCATCTTGAATGTTGGTGAGCACAGCGGCCATACCATAAGCCTCGCGATGAGGGTGAAAAGCAATAAGAAGGACTACAAGGACGTTGTCAAGATCGAGAACAGAAATATAGCTGAAGAGGAGCTCTCTCTAATATCTCTGATAGCACCGGATGCCACTATCAGCTTCATAGAGAATTATAACATTAAGGAAAAACGTAAGGTAAAGGTGCCTGAAACAATCTCGGGCATTCTCAGATGCCCGAATCAGAACTGTATATCAAACGCCAAGGAACCTGTTGAGACAATATTCCATATTGTTTCGGAGGACCCTCTAGAAGCTAGGTGCGAGTATTGCGAACGTATCTTCAAGGGGAGTGACCTGATCGGAAAGATCTAGATCTGATCCATTTGCATGCCATATTTACACATATCTCGCCTTATTCAGGATAAGGAAATTATGAATAGATTGGGGTTTAACGTGCAATGATTGACAAATCAGAGTTTAAAAACTTCAGAAACCTGTCAGCACAGGAGAGAATCGATGTGATATCCAGGGCGGCAAGCCTTACAAAGGAAGAATCTGAAATGCTCTTAACAGAAAGTGTGAAAGAAGGCACCATCACGAAGATGATAGAAAACGTGTTTACCAGCATCGAATACCCCATTGGTCTTGCCACCAATTTTATCATCAATGGAAAACCATATCTTATTCCCATGGCAATAGAAGAACCGTCGGTCGTAGCCGCCTGTTCTTATGCCGCAAAGATTGCCAGTGAGAATGGAGGCTTTAGGGCTGAGAGTTCAGATCCGGTTATGATAGGCCAGATATTCCTGAGCGGAATATCTGACATGAATGATGCAACTGCAAAGATATATTCACGCAGGGATGAAATTTTAATCAGAGCAAATTCGTTTTCAGATACTCTCAGAAAGCTGGGAGCAGGGGCAAAGGACATACAGGTCAGGGAATTCAAAGAAGAGCCGGAAGTTATGTGCGTACACCTTCTTGTGGATGTCCGGGATGCCATGGGGGCGAACGTGGTGAACACAATGGTCGAGGGTACGGCACCTCTGGTTGAGGAGATCACTGGAGGAGTGGCGTTCATGAAGATTCTTTCAAATCTTTCCTCTTTGAGGATTGCCAGGGCCTCCGCGGTGTTCAGCAAGAAGTATTTTGGGGATGACAATGGGGTAAAGAGATTCCTGCTCGCTGCACGAATGGCAGAGATAGATCCTTATCGTGCAGCCACCCACAACAAGGGTATAATGAATGGAATCGATTCCGTGCTTCTGGCGACAATGAATGACTGGAGGGCCGTTGAAGCAGGAGCCCATGCATATCCGTACCTGTCTGGAAGGTATGCATCTCTCACGCGATACAGGATGAACGAGGATGGAAACGTTATTGGTGAAATAGAATTACCCCTGGCCGTTGGAACTGTTGGTGGTGCCATGAATACTGTTTCCAAGGTTAAGGTAATCAGAAAGATACTCGGTGTGACAAGCTCCTCTGAACTATCCTCTGTCCTAGCTGCAGTTGGACTAGCGCAGAATTTTGCAGCAGTCAGGGCACTTTCTATGGAAGGAATTCAATCGGGCCACATGAAGCTTCATTCAAGAAACATTGCAATCTCGGCTGGCGCAAAGGGAGATGAAATAGATGCCGTAGCGGCTGAGATGATCAGGGACAAAAAAGTATCTGTATCACACGCGGTTGAAATTCTCAAAAGGATCAGGTCCACCTGATCCTTCAATGTATAAGGAATATTCATAGCATCCTCACATATCAATGATTTTTAATACGGTGTATCTATATCCGTTTAATGGTTCTGAACGCAGGCGACGTAATGAGGAAGGATGTCAACACGGTTTCAGGAGATGTCTCAGTGCTTGATGCGTCGCGAATCATGGAGTCAAACGGAACGGGTTTTCTGATAGTGGAAAGTGAGGGGAAACCTGCAGGCATCATCACTGAATGGGATGTTCTTGTGAAAGTGACGGCCAGGCAGGCTGATCCTTCCAAAGTTCCTGTTAAGGAAATTATGACAAGAAATTTCATATATGTTACACCAAACACACCAACCAATAAACTTGTCAGTGTGATGAAAGAAAACAGGATAAGAAGGCTCCCTGTCATGGATGGGGGAAGAGTCCTTGGAGTGATAACCTCCAGGGATATAATAAGAATATTCGAAGACTATATGGATAACGTTGCGGAGGTCTCATCGCGCTACGGCATTATTTAGCCTTGTCATCCGAAAATTTCTTTGAAGATCATCAGAATATCATGTGTGTCCCCTTCGCAATACTCAATGAAGGAAACACGGTTCTCTTTCCATAGCTTTTTAACTGCCTCTCCTTTATTTATTCCATCCATTCGCACAAGATCCTTTTTTCTCATAAGCTGAAGGCCCGAATATCTTTCATGAAGGACAACATCATCCAGCTTTCTGATAAAATAATCTCCGTCTGCCTTCCATAGATCCTCGGCAATGACATACATCATGTCAAGGCACCATGATGTACCAAGGTAGTAAAGAAGATTCCTTGGGCGCTCACCATAACTGAAGGTTCGCATTTTCATCTGCAGCAAGGGTATGTCATATCCAGTATGGTTGTATCCTATGATGATTTCAGGATCAATTTCCTTGATCTTTCTGTCTATGTCGCTTATGAGCTTTTTTTCATCTATTTCTGAATCGCTGTCTGCCACAAAAACAGCTGTCTCTATGTTTCCTTTTTCTCTGTCAAAATAACTGATCGATGCGGCAATTATTCTCTCATTGGTGAGGAATCCGCTGGAATCAGAAACAAGAGTCTCGAGGTCAATAGCCATTACCCTGTTCTTGCTGAAACCGGTTCCATTTTTCAAAATGCTATAATAATTTACAGGCATCTCACACCATATGAAGTATAATATTTTATTTCTTGTTATAACAGTTACGGAGAATGAAAAAGGGAATTGTTTATGAGAGTAACAGCAGTTTAAATTCAGATGCAGTTTTCTGTCTCCCCATTAATCGGCAGCTTTTCGGGACCTGCGACAATTAATGTTCCGATCAGTTGAACTTAGGAGGACGCTCACAAGTGATTTTCCTGCCATCTACATGATGTCGATTTTATTTATATATCTCCCCCTGAGCAGCACAAGGCTTTTCTTCATTTTGTTGGAGATTATCAGTCTATCAATGTTTACCAGGCCATCCACATATTTTTCAAATGTCTCTGAAGTCACTTCTGATAGGTCAAGATCACCAATGTTCCTGAAAAAAACATTCTTTCCAATCTCCTTTAAATCGGTATCGCTTATGCTTATACTCTTGAAGTCAGATATGATGCGTGGACCTCCATGCAAAACGCTCATTGACTTTCCCCATGCCGTCTCCATGGTTGAAAGCAAGGCTTTATATGCATCGTTTGTCAGTTCACCAATCGACTTTCCTGTTTCAACTGCCTTCTGCATTACTTTTCTGTAGAGTTCCTTGTTTACCCCCTTTACAGAGATATTTTTCTTTTCCTCATCGGGTTTGGATTCCATAGTAAGTGATGGTAATCGAGTTAATAAGATTACTGGTATAGATGGAAATCCGATAATCTTAGTTACTATCAAATGAGAAGTGTTATTTTGAATGACGTCATCATGATTTATGAAACAGATAGTTAGAGAATACCAGGGGAAAAATGTGGATCCAAAGAAGGTGGCTGAACTAATCAAGTCATTCTTCGCTGAGGAGAATTTTAAGGTTCAGGACACTGAGCATCCCAAAGGGTTCCTTATACAGGCTACCAAGGGAGGATTTCTCAGAACATTACTTTCCATGGACAGAGCTTTCACCATAACTGTTTCTGGGGATGCCTCAGATTTCAAGGTGGCCCTTGGAGTAGGCAAGTGGATACAGAATCTTGGGGTAGCTGCCGCGGAGGCTTTTTTCATAACTCCCGTGGTTGCGTTCGTGGAGGTTCCAGAAGCACTCTGGTCTTACGAGATAGAACACCAGCTCTGGCATTATCTTGAAAATCAGATTGAACTCGGGGCATAGAGTCAGAGCAGCTTACCAGCGACCAATTTAAACATGAAGTTGGGAATTACTCTCGGGACGAGATTTTTATAACCTTTGTCCCTGTATTTCCTGCTTAACCTTTCTATTTCTGTGTAAATTTCATCCGGAACATCGTAATCAAACACTGAGGAATTCATAGATGCCTGTGCGGGATTCTTTGATCCCGGTATCGGGATCATCCCCATATTTGCCACATAGCGCAAAGCGATAGCAGAGATTGGTATGTGGTATCGATCAGAAGTGCTTTTCAGGTAAGACTCAAGTTCAGGTGATATTCTGTGTTTTCTGTTATACATCTCCTGATATCTGGATATGCTTGGAGGCATCTTTTTTCCGAAGTACTTGCCAGTCAGTGCACCCCTCGCAAGCGGACTCCATGCAATGATCTCTATCAAACTTTCCCTGCAGTAGTCAAGCAGGTCGAGTTCAGCCTCTCTGTGCAGGATAGAGTACTGAATCTGAAGGGATACAATTTCTTCCCTGGAAAGTGCATCCTGAGCCATTTTCAAAAACTTCAGAGGAAAATTGCTGAGTCCAAGGTGATTTATCTTCCCCTTTCTGACATATCCCTCAAGTCTCTTCATCAGTTTATCCAGGTTTGTATACATGCTTGGTACCCAGTGGACCTGATATAGATCTATTGTCCTCCCTATGTTGCGATAAGATCTCTCGATGCTCTTCTCTGGATCTCTGGAGTTATAACCTGCCAGCTTAGTAGCGATAAACGCTTCTCTGTTTCTCAGCTCCTCTCCGAGGATCTTTTCCGATAGCCCGTTACCATATACCTCAGCAGTATCAAAAATAGTGACTCCAAGATCATAGGCCGTCCGGATCGCATTTCTTACGTCTTCGACGGAATAATCCTTACCCCAGGCATTCATGCCTGCCTGCCACGATCCAAATCCAATTGCCGATACTCTAATCCCTGTTCTGCCGAAATTTTTGTATTGCAATCTCTTACCACTTCTGACCCGTTATCCTTTCGTACATCTTTCTGTAAAGCTCTGATACCCTGGCTGCTATCTCATCCGGCAATGGCTGGATTTCTGGCTCCTTCAGGTTCTTTTCTCTGCTCTCATACAGCTTGCTGTGATATCCTGTATTTCGGTAATACTGCCTCACGAATTCCTTTGAGAGCTCAACTACATTCCCGTTCTCATACTCGTTCTTTTCCCAGAATCTATCCTCGTCCGGTGTCCCGAACGTATCAACGACAACCGGAGCTCTTTCGCGATCAAGTGCAAACTCCTTCTTACCGTCAGCGTGTATAAGCCCTGAATTTTCTATTTGTTTTTCAATGATTCTATCTATCTTCATGCATTCCTCGAGTATGCTGATTATCTCATACCTGTGAAGCCCGGATATACTGGAGGCTTCTCCTATCGACAGAAAACGATCAAATTTCTCAAACTTCGTCGTGACCTCAAGAAATGGGTCAGGAAGCTTCTCTCCGTATGCGGGCATATTTTTGAATCCGAGATCTGTAAATGAAATCCTTCCGCTTTTAACCTTGTCAAAAAGTGATCCGGCCACATAATAGCGGACCACGAATTCCAATGGGACAAGATAGTTACCGTAAACTGCAGCGTTTACCCTTTCCATTACTGCGAATTTCTTCACAGTCATTTCGGATCCCCTGGATTCAATGAAATGTGTTGATATTGATCTCTCCTTAAGGGTCTTGAACCAGAATGAGGATATTCTGCAAAGCGAAAGGCCCTTGTCCTTTACCAAGGTGGGTATGATCTTGTCAAATACGGAGATCCTGTCACTGAATCTGAAGAGCAGGGTATCTCCACGATCAAATACATCTTTCACCTTACCTGTTCTGATAGGCTGATCAGAAACCATGTAAGGAAATTACAGAGAAACAGATTATATTTTCCTAGTGATGCATACCTGCCTGGATGGATGCCGTTCTGAAGTATCTGGAACACCTGAATGAAAGCGAAAGCGCAAGAAGTGAGGCTTCACGCGAAATAAACTCAATAGTAGGTATGCTGAGGAATGGCTGGACAGTTGAAAAAATAATGATGAGTCTGCATGGATCAAAGACTGTCAGAAAATTCAAGGTGGAACTTGCGAAGGGAAGAATTTCCGCTTCAGAAAGATTTGGCAGGGCAGGAGAACTGTGGCTGGACGAATTTTCATCCCGGTACTCAACTCCTGAGATTATTGCACAGTACAGATCGGAAAGGCTTTCAGAATTCAACATTCTTGACATTGGATCCGGTGCAGGCTTGCAATCAATTTTCTTTGGGATGAATACGCAGGTTACCGGAATTGAACAGGACAGGCGCAGATTTCTGCTGGCAAAGCTCAACCGACATGTTTACAGAGAAAGCAGTGCAGAATTTCTGAATGCAAGCTTTCCAGGAGACTTAGATAGGGTGTTTGTTGAGCCACCTCTCGCTATTTTCTCTGATCCTTTAAGGCTACCGGGAAGAAAATCCGATCCTGGTAAACTTTCTCCCTCTCCAATGGAGGTGATTAAACGTCTGAGCGGAAGAACTAACGTATTTGTATTCGATCTTCCGGTTCTTATGAAACCTGGAGATGTTGCCATTGATGGAGAATACGAATATGCAAGCGTTAATGGAAGGCTGGTTCGGCTGACACTTTACAATGGAGATATTGCAGAACATCCAAGATCCGCTATCATACTTCCAGAGAGAAGAAGATATAGCGGGAATCCTGAAGTATTAACCTTCAGAGATGGCTATTCGGATTATATAACAGTCCCTGATCCTGCTCTTGTAAAATCTGGACTCCTCTGGAAAGCAACAGGCAACTATGATTTTGTGAGAGTGAGTGAAGACAGCAGGCGTCTAGTACTTTCTTCGGATTCAGCCGCAGTGGATTTACCTGGTGAACATTACCGACTCATTGCAACATATAATGCCGATGATTACACTGATAAAATTTCTGAGCTTAGACCCAGATCTGTTTACCTGAGATTTGGCATTGGATCGGACATATATTACAAAATCAGAGATAGGATAAAGACAGGTGAGAATTCGGAACTGATTCTTTACCTCTTCAGGCATGGAGAAAAGATACTTGTATGCACAAAGATTTGATACTAAGAGCATACTGAGAAAATATGGGTATCAATCCCACACTGCGCACAATAAATGAATTTTTCGTGAATTCAAAAATGACTTGCGGATCGGTGACAGTTCATCCCAGATAAGAACTCTGATAATATTGGCCCCCCCAGATGGGTCCGCAGTGGAATTGCTGAAATGATCCGCAATATATCATTATAAATTCTGAAAGTTAATAAGTGAACATTTCTTGATATATAGTGCATTGATATGCAGCAAAAAAAATACAAAAAGAATTTGATAATCATTTTAATATCCTTCTGCTCTAAAGAATGATCACAATGCTTAAGCTGTACGCAAGTGCGAATCTGCCAACTAGATTTGGCACCTTTACCATATATACTTTCACAAACGGTGAGGAGAATGAGAACGCTGTTCTTGTGAAAGGAGATGTCGCTGGAAAATCTGCTGTACCTGTAAGAATACATTCAGAATGCCTTACCGGAGATGTGTTCGGTTCCAAGAGGTGTGACTGCAGGGAGCAGCTGGAGCAATCTCTGAAGTACATAGCAGCACAGGAATTCGGTGTCCTAATATACCTCAGGCAGGAGGGGAGGGGGATTGGCCTCTTGAGGAAGATCAGAGCTTACAGTCTTCAGGATCAGGGTTATGATACCATCGAGGCAAATCTGCTTCAGGGTCTTCCTGTGGATCAGAGAGATTATACCTTCGCAAAAGAGGTTCTCGACTACTTTCATATAGAATCGATAATCCTGATGTCAAACAATCCCACAAAATTTGAATTCCTTGAGAAGAGAGGCATAAAGATAGTTGGCAGGATCCCAGTTCTATCTGAGCCAAATCCTTACGATAAGTTTTATTTGGAAACAAAGAAAGAAAAGCTGGGTCACCAGCTTTGATTTATACACCGGTTCTGACATTACTGTAGAGTTTTAAGGATATTGCGAAAAGAATCAGCATTATCGCAACAACAATCAACATATCGATAGAGGTGGTGTAGGATATTCCATAGACCATTGAGTCTCTCACAATATTGGCAACATAACTCAATGGATTAAGGGAAGAGATGATCCTGAGCGGGAGCGGTGTCAGTTTTGTAATTGGATAAAAGGCTGTACTTGCAAAATCCAGGAAGAAGAAAAGGAGTATCGTTATGGTGTTGTAAGCCTGCATTGATTTCGCCTTTATGGATATCACCAGGAACATAGAACTGAAAAATATCGTACCTGCCACAAGAGCTGTGATCATATAGAGGTAAGAGATCACACCCATGCTGAATGTTGCCCCCTTTATGAGGGCGGCAAGTCCGATCATTATAAGACTGCCCCCAACTGCGAATATGACGCTCAAAAATACTATGCCTAGAAGATAGTCAGTTCTTCTGAAAGGACCGACAAGGAGCTGTTCAAACATTCCCCAGCGCCTGTCTGCCCACAGCATTCCACCACCTATGCTGCCTGCGGTGAATGCCTGCATCCCGACTATTCCCGGAGCAAGAAATGTGGTGTATGATATTGAAAGGCCACCTATGTTAACAGAGGTGATGATACCCTGGAACATTATTCCTAGTACAAGTAGATAGAAGGCCGGAAGGCCCAGCATGAAAAACATTGTTCCTGGATCGGTGTTTACCAGAATGTTCCTCACAGTAAGCCTGACAAACGCTGGAAGCCTCACTGCCCCACAACCTCCAGAAAAACATCATCCAGTGTCGGTGTATCCAGGTTTATGTGCTCGATGTCCACGTCCATTTCTGATATCTGGTCAATTATTGATTTTACCTTACGCCCAAGGTTCTGGCCAAGAATCAGTACCTCCTTGCCAGTTATTGAATAGTGCGAAATATCCCCAACATTACGAATCACAGCAGGGAACTCTTCGATGAATTTACGGTCAGGAATCTCCGACAAACCAATTGTGAGTTTTCTCATTGTGCCGAACTTCTGTTTGAGTTCTGAGGATGTGCCTTCTGCAACAATCTTACCATTATCGATTATTGCAATGCGGTCGCAGATGAGATCGGCCTCCTCAAGTATCTGGGTGGTGAACATGATACTTATCCCTTCATCTGTTGCCTTCTGCTTCACAAATTTGAGCACAGATCTTCTCATGACTGGGTCCATACCCACAGTAGGCTCATCGAGAAACAGCACCTTCATGTCATGTATGAACTCACGCGCCACCTGCAGCCGCTTCTTCTGTCCACCTGATAGTTCGAAAGCCCTGCGCTTTCTCACCTCTCCTAGGTTGAAAAGTTCGATCAGTTCCTCCTTTCTTCTGGCTGCCACGTCTGCAGGAACCTCCCACAGCATTGCATAAATGTCAAAGTTCCTGTCCACGGTGGCAAAATCAAAGGATTCCTCCTGCTGAACCACTCCTATTCTCCTGCGGATCTGGATTGCGTTCCTTACCACATCCAATCCGTCTATAATCGCCTTCCCGGAAGTTGGAGGGATCAGCGTTGTCAGCACTTTTATTGTAGTGCTCTTTCCCGCACCGTTCTTTCCCAGAAAACCGTAGATTTCCCCCTTTTCCACATGAAATGAGATCCCGTCCACGGCATTCTTTCTTCCATCATAGCTTTTCACAAGATCTATGACGTCAACTGCATGGGAAGCGAATGATGGCACAACTCATGATATTAATCTGTTTTAAAATGTATTGCAGAAAGTTAGGGGATCAGACAAAGTTCATTCCGTCAGTTTCAATTTTATTTATAAGGCTGAAGTCCTTTTTGAGGAAGACACCGTCAATCATCACGTGCCTCACGCAAGAAGGATTGGCAGAATAGACAACGTTATTTACGGCATTATTTTCCATTGTCGGAACCATGTTTGGGGAGGAAAGATCGAGAAATACAATGTCCGCCTTCTTACCGGTTTCCAGAGACCCTATGGATTTATCACCAATGGCTCTTGATCCATTGACTGTTGCCATGTCCAGAATCTGCTGTGCACTAATAACCTTGGGATCCCAGCGGCTGTTTTTCATTGATATTGCAGAGAATTTCATTTCCTGAAAAATATCAAGCGAGTTGTTTGAAGCTGAACTGTCTGTCCCCAGAGAAACGTTTACTCCGTTGGACATCATCTCAGGAACAGGCGGCAAGCCTCCGCTGGCAAGTTTCGCGTTGCTTACGGAGTTCCATGAAATACTGACACCTCCTTTTGAAAGCATCTTTACTTCTCTCATGGTGACCCATACGGAATGCGCTGCAAGCATGTTTGGCCTGAGAAAATTCTTCTCGCTGAGATGTTCAACAGGCCGCTTTCCGGTCTTCTTCACGAAATCATACACCTCCTTTCTCGTTTCTGAAAGGTGCATATGAAGTACTGTTCCATATTTTTCAGAAATGTCAAATGCCCTTTGAATGGTCTCATCGGATGCTACATAGATCCCCTGAACTCCAATTGCAGGTGTTATAAGTCTTTCATTTCGGTGTTCTGATATGAATCTTTCAGCATTTGCAACAGGATCGCCATTCTGTGTCGTGTATTCCATGTCAAGGGTATTCCAAGCCAGATTTGCCCGTATACCGGAATCCTTGCATGCCCTTGCTATTATATCTTCACTGTAATAGAGATCGGCAAAGCATGTAATGCCTGAACTGATCATCTCCCTTATGCCAAGAAGCGCAGAGTTGTAGATTCCCTGCTCTGTTCTTTTCGAATCAAAATCGTAGGTTTTATTCAGAAAGGCTTCCAGATCCAGATCATCTATCATGCCTTTAAGATGGGACATTGCGACATGAGCATGAGTGTCTATGAAACCCGGGACAGCGAGGAGTTTGGAACCGTCCATGGTGACATCAGCAGCGCACTTGTCCTTTCCTACATATCTGATTTCAGATCCTTCGACCAGTATATTTCCTCTGAATACTTCCCTGTAGGAATTCTGCGTGACTATTAGGCAGTTGTTGATTGCCAGAGACTCCACAGGACAAGAGATTCCCTATATATTTATTGTTTTGCCACGTGAACTACTTCTTACCAGTATACCTGCAGTTAACCATAAGCCCACAAGGAGAAAGCTTAGCGCTGCAAACTGATATCCAATTGACTGGAAGAGGTCTATGAAAATGATGATGAATAGGGAAATGAAAACCCCTCCTATAACCGCAATTGCAAGACCCGGAAGCCTGTATACGTCATCACTCTCGCCTTCAAGATAGAGTTTCCAAACCATCGAAGAAAAGGAAATCACCAGTCCTCCGAGCACAAAGTAGTCAAAGAAATTATGGATAACAGTCAGCGGTAGCTGTACTCCCTCAGCTCCACGGAATATCAACGTGTAAATCGCATAATACTGCACAATGTAATTTATTATGTATGCATTTCCAAAATATGTGGGGGCTGAACTGGGAAAAGAAACTGGAAGGCTCCTGGTGTATGGAAGTAGTTGATTGTAGATCAGCGGATAAAGCGGAGAGGTGAAGAGATAGACTGCAGAAAGCTGCTCGCCAAATATGAATAATGAACCCAGCATGTATCCAAGAGATCCAAAAGGTCTGTCGGCGACAATCCCCTCAATCATTGAAATGAAGCCCATGGAAAAGAACAGGGATACGATTACATCTATCTGTACAAGCTGGAGAAATAGGTATGGATCTGCAAATGGTGCAGGAATTATCCCGGTATACGAAAGTTCGGCGAAAATATATATTGAGAGAATGACAAGCAGTGCAATCCTGTAGACAAGATACCTGAACCTCCTGGGGATGATTAACCTGATAAAAGGAAGTGAAAAAAGCGGGATCCATACGGCATATGTCATCACTGTTAAAACGTATGGTATGACAAATCCAAACACAAGTATGGAAGGAGTCATTACTCCTATATTAGAAACCAGTTCTGAAGTCCTGCTTCTTTCCATTTCAACCAACTATCTTTCCGTACTGGTACTCCATCACCATCCTGGCATAAAGCCTGGATTCCTGCACCACGTAACAGTTCAGGCCAAGAGCCCTTATCATTGATGCATCGTTTTTGAGAGTATTGATCCTCCTCATGAGCTGGGAACGCAGAATCTTTTTGTAAGGCTCTGTGAGTCCGCTCTGATCAATGAATTCAGAGGGTTCCACTATGAAGACCGTTATCTGCTTTCCCTTTTGTATCAGAGAAGACTTCGAAAGGCTGAAATGAGTACTTCCTGATAGTGGCGTCATCACCATTATCAGGGAGCTTTTCCTAATTTTCTGTCTCACATTCTCCAGTGCGGCAGCAAGATCGAACTCTCCTGACGGACGGATATCGGCGACAGCTCTTTCAAGAGTGTTTATGGAAACGTCTGACCTTGCCGGCTTGATATATATGTCATGATCTGACGAGAAAAGCATGAAGCCCACGCCGTCATGATTCTTTATTATGGAATATGCTGCATTTATGCTGTCTATTATCAGCCTGTCATACATTCTCTTGTCGGAATAGCCATAATTCACTGCAAGGCTGTAATCGATCAGGAAATGAACCTCCATCTGCCTCTCCTCCTCCATCTGCTTCACGTAGAGATCCTCCCCATTCACAGTTCCGTATCTGCTCCACGAAACGTACCTGAGATCGTCAGATTCTGTGTAAGGTCTTATCCCGTAAAAATTGTAACCCTGACCAACGCTCTTCGATCTGTGCAAACCCTCGGTAAATCTGATGTTGCTCATCCTGTCTGCCCTGGCGCCATGGAGGTCGGCTAGGGAAGGAGAGACATGTATCTCCGTTATCCGCTCTGCCACATAGTTAAGAACACATATCCTGAACGGGTCTTCAGCGTACATCTCCACAGGCCCCACATAATACTTTCCAACTGCCTGTGGTGCAATTTCATAACTGATGATTCTACTTTCTCCGGGCATAAGTGTGAGATATCCCTTGAAATCACCACGCGATCTGAACACGTCAGAAAGGCTGTCAAAGTAGTGAAAGGCAACCCGTGATTTGCTGGAATTTTCCACGCTTAGATTGATTGTGACCCACTGGTTTTTCCTTCCGTAATTGTCCTTCAGGTCCCTTCTTATTGTAACGGCTTTCATCTTTTTGGACTGCGATGCATGAAAGAGGACAATGTCAACCCAGAACGCCATCATCAGTGCGATCCCGAAGAAAAGCAGGTACAGGAATCCAAGCAGTATGGCTTCGTATACAGACGCGGCCATTACGGCGATTATAGCAAGACCTGTCTTCCTGATCATTCTGGAACCTTTACTGAAGAGACAAAACTGTCTATCAGCCCGGCGATGAATTTTTGTATTTCAGGACCAGCCTCTATTACAGCCTCTGAATTCAGGATCAGCCTGTGATTTAGCAGCTCAAAGGCAATAGATTTGACATCTTCTGGAATCACGTAGGATCTGCCACTGAGCAGTGCACTTGCCTTGGCAGCTCTGTAGAACTTACCGGTAGTTCTGGGACTGGCTCCAAGATATATCTTGTCACTGTTCCTTGTTGCCCTGCATATCTCAACGATGTAGTTTTTTATGCGATCTGAGGCAAATACACTGTCTCTCATTACTCTGAGATTCATTATCTCGTCTCCGGTTAGCCTTACTCCTCCTCCCTCAGACTTTATAGGGCTGGAATCTTCAAGAATCATGAGTTCCTCTTCCTTATCAGGATAGGTCATGAAATACCTGAACAGGAATCTGTCCATTAGTGCCTCAGCCAGAGGAAAAGTCCCCTCCTGTTCAATTGGGTTCTGTGTTGCAATGACAAGGAACGGTTGCGGAAGTTTCTCGGATACCCCTCCTGCAGAAACCTGTTTTTCCTCCATGCTCTCAAGAAGAGCGGACTGCACCTTTGGCGGGGTTCTGTTGAGTTCGTCAGCAAGAACAATGTTTGCAAATATTGGTCCCTTTCTGAACTCCATCTTTCTGGTTTCAAGGTTGAACACCATGCTACCTGTGATATCGGATGGAAGCATATCCGGGGTGAATTGTATTCTCTTGAAAGGCAGTCCAAGATAGTTTGCAAATTCAGAAGCAAGCATCGTCTTCGCCAGGCCGGGAACGCCTTCCAGAAGTATGTGGTTTTCAGAGATTAGTGAGATAAGCATGAACCTGACAATTCTCTCAGACCCGATCACCCTTTTTCCGATTAAATCCTGAATTGCCCGCGCTTTATCCCTTACCGCTTTCAGAAAGTCCTGATCGATTTCTTCCCCTGTACTAATCATTTTTCATTTCTACCTCCAGCACAGTCATCTTCGCCCTCTTCAGATCCTCATATATGGAAAGCAGTTCAGCAAAGGCCTCCTTCTTTGCCTTCTCTCCGTTTCTTCTCCTATAACGGAGAGACATCCTTATTTTTCTCTCCAGTTTTTCATATCTTTTTCTTGCATTTCTATACTTCTTCCATAGCAGCTCAATATTCGCCATCTCACTGTCTACGATGTCGAGAAAGTGTTTATCGTCCATTCCCATCACCTTCATTATTTCCTGATTGAATTCATTCGCCGGAACTGTAAACTTTTCCCTGTTCTGTTCGAAACTCGGCGGAGAAATCAGACTGGATTTCCTGTAGTAGTGTCTGGTTGCGGATGAGATCCCTACTATCAGTATAATCGGTATCAGGAACTTGAGATCGGTTAGAGGATTATACATAATCTGATCAACAAGCCCCATCAGTTGTGTATACAATGCAGTCAACTTCCCCCACCGAAGTAAAGAGCAACGATGTTCAGGAATGAATAGAATTCCGATGCCTTCTCTATTATTTTATCAGGGTCGTTGAGCGGGTATAGGGAAAACGCGGCCCTTTCATAGTAATCAATGTAAAAATTTGTCAGCTTTCTTAAAGCATTATACTGGTTTATCTTATCCTCATTTAGGGCCGGGGGCTGAAGGATTACGTCCTTCAGGTAATAGTTGTCTGTATAGGCATCATCCTTAGGCTTTATCCCGAACTTCTGAAAGCCTTCTACAAGAAACTGACGGTTTGTCAGGCCGCCCCTCTCCTCGAAGCCGGTCGATCTTATGAAATCACCCTTCATCGATCTGAAAAGCAGGAATATTGCTCCCCTGTAATCCTGATTCAGGACAAGCCTGTTTGCTTCGATCATTGGGGGGATATCCTCAACTCTCTTCACCTCAACAATGGTATCTCCATCCCTCTGCTTCTTTTTTCCGGAACCAAACAGCCTTGACAGGAATCCCGCCATTCAACTCACCAGATTATACTGAGCGATAATATAAGATACTTCTATATTAAATGGTGCGGTTACGCTTGCACTGTCACTGGATGTGATCATTATCAATATTTCACTGGAAGTCTGAAGCAGTACCGGATTATAGAATTCCATCTCCGTATAATTCACTCCGGAAGAGGTTCCGTGAATGACATTAAAAACGTATTCCGGATGACCGTTGAGGAATACTGTGAAATTGTAAACTGACTGATTGAACACAAGACCGGTCAGATAGACTCCATTCAGGGATCCGCTATAATCTATGCTGATGAGACTCTGGTTAACTTGAGATCCAAATGAAACGGCAGGGGTTGAGCCTGAAAAGTCTTCGACAACCATGATCCAAGAAAGATTTGCATAGTTCAATATCCCTGCTTCAGAAGCCCCCACATAAAGGACACTGTCCGCTACATCAACCGTTCCTGTGTACTTGAGTATCGCACTGCCGGATGCTGATGGACCTTTGAATGGATGTAGAGTGCTGTTAGCATACATCATTGTTACACCAGTGCTGTTCAGATATATGTCTGACTGCACGTATTCGTTCTTCAACGCACTGATCTGCACTGTACTGTAGGTGGCGGATCCGCTCACGTTGAGTTCTGAGTACCTGCCCTGAGAAAATACATAACTTGCAAAGTATCCGTTGAGTGTGGAAGGTTGATCTGGGCCAAAGGTTCCATACACAGGACCTGAACTGTAGAAACCAAACCCTAGCCCTCCAGAATTGCCATGGTAGGAAAAAGATGACATGATTTGCACGGACTGGCCTGTAAATGGCAGTCTGAATACCATTGCATCCGAGGCACTCCCTGCCCCTGTAAGCATTTCAACACCATTTGATGTTGCCTCAGGTGTATAACTTCCATATGTGGAGTTTGCAGACCAGTTCTGATAGTATTCTTCCTGGAAATTGCTGTACACCGGGAAAACAATGGAGCCATCGTCATACATACCAAATGGACTGGAAATATAGGGGTTCTCCCCTGTGGGGCCGAACCTGGACATTAGATCGACTGAAGACGGATATACGTTCATATAGATATAAAGCGTTGATGATCCGGATGTATAATGGAGCTTCAACCAGACTGTTGTTGCTGTCGCAGTATTGCTCGCGTTGCTTTCCACCCATGCCGGTATTTCCGTTCCGTTTGAATATGTGAACATAACGTTGGTCCAGCCGCTGTTTATATATGAAGAATAAGCGGAACTGTTAACGGTGATCTCCTGGTTGAAGTACTGGGAATGCAGTGCAGGAAAAGGGAAAGTGAAGGTTATCGGCACCTGAATCAGTACTGAATCCCTGCTCAGAGTCTGAAGACTTTCATATCCGGATCTGTTTGTATCATTCAGATAGAGAACCGCATTTGGATTTGTATAGCTTATCCTGACGCTGGTAACATTTTCACTGAACCTGATGCCATTTGTGACAAGCCAGGTATAGACGGTCACGTTTCCAACTGTTACAGGGATGTTATCGCTGTGAATGCCGGAAGAATAATTTCCACTGAAATATTCTCCATTCCCTGATGAATAGACAAGAAATGTTATATTTGTGAACGAATCTATTTTAAGAAGCAGGTCAACGGGGTTGACCCCATATGAGGATTTAACAGAACTCCCGTTCACGGTGATGGTGAATTCAGATCCTACATATCTTTCATTACTGTAATTCAGGATGTATGCCCCATCCGGAAGAAGGGCGGTGAAGTTGGTCCCGTTGAACCCAAACGCATGCATAAAATTGACGGGAAGTATTGAGTTGGTAACATTAAGATAATCTGCAGGAACGGATGCGTTCTGACCGTCGGTGTGATTCAGAACGTTGTATACTGTTATCTGGACTGGATAAACTTCCCTTTCCTGAAGAGCAACACTGATCTTTGAATTTGAAATCAATGTCAGGTTTGATATGCTATTGCTGTAATAATCCTGGCTTTCCGCAACGATATTGAATTTGCCTGAGTAATTCAGATGGAATGCATACTGTCCTGTCCCATTAGTTTCTGCAGGATCAAAGAAGTATAGGCCGTCAACGCCTATGTAAATTCCGATCCATGTGTCCTCTACAGGAGATCCGGAATATGTGAATTTCATCACAACTGTTATTTGTGCATAGTTAAAGGTCATACTTATATTTGAGATGTTCCTGTCAAGCTGGGCCGATGAGAGCCCCTGAATTCCTGTACTGTTTCCAAGAGTGATTTCTCTGAACTGAGGCGAAAGGTTGAGATCAGGTGATAGCACCAAACGAAGCGTTATGTTCCCGGAAATCCTTTCGACGGAATAATGAGTGAAATACCCTGGCGCAGAAGTGTAAAAAGTGTAATTTCCCATTATAAGGTAGAAGCTGATAGTTCCATTTGAAGAATAGAACGTTGAAGAGACGCTCTCGGTGGAATTAATGATTCCCCTGAATCCGACGCTGGAATTCTGCACAGGCAATCCGGTCAGGCTGTTGACAATATCTCCATTCACATAATATATGTTATCCGGTATTGCAACCAGAGAGATATTGTAATATACCGGAGACGAGGAAATATCTATGGAAGGGGATTTTAGGGGATAGGTAAGGTACGTGTCCACTAAGAATTTATAGGTGCCGGCATAGTTTATCGGCAGAATGTACCAGCCTGTCGAGTTTGTCCGCACAACGCTCCTGTAAAAAGTGCCGTTTACTGATATGTAGAAACTAACATTTATGTCACCAAGATATATCAGTCTGCTGCCACTCACAGTTGTGTGGATTCTGCCTGTCAGAATATATGGGCCATACTTTGAGTAGTTGACCGCTGAGGAGTTGTTTCCAATCAGATTGAAGAGTGTTGTGCCGTTCACGGTGGTGTTACCAGGCACTTCAGAGGAATTGCCTCCAAGCGGTTGCGGAGTGTGAAGAGTCACGTTGAAGTCCGTAATATTCCGATTGGCGTAGATCTCAGTCGTATTTGTTTCGTAACCAGGATGGCTGAATGAGAGGATATTCGATCCTGAAACCACACGTATGGAATAGAAGCCTGATGCTTTAGAAACAGTACCTGCACTGTTTTCATGGTCGAAAACTGCTGCTCCTGAGATCATGCTTCCGGCAACGTTCATGACGTATCCAGAAACAGTGTAATTGCCTGTTGCAGGAAACATTGTGAGGTTGAAGTTGTTGACAGGTGAACCTGAGATTTCAACCATGAATGGCCTTGGATGTATCTTATAGCCGGAATAGAGTGTACTTATCCCGTATGTATCATCATAGATCATAAGAGAATAATAGCCTAAGCTGCCAGATACGGTCCTGCTCTGATAGAAGAAGCCGGAGAAGGTTATAAGCGCACCGTCAATATACGTACCGTTGACTGACCTGACATATCCGCTGAGACGATATGGAACAGCCGGGCTGAAAGAAAGGTTCGTCCACACTGCAGGAGGGGAAAGAACTAGATTTTCGTAAATTGTCTTATAGTGGGCTGTCTTGAAGGCAAAAACCCCCGATCCTCCGTACAGGGCTGTAAAGCTGAAGAAACCTCTGCTGTCTGTGGTTGTTACAGCAGTGGCGGGGAACAGAGATATTGCAATTCTGGCACCAGCTATTGGCTTGCCGGAAGTCGAATTTGTGGCATATCCTTCAATAACCACATCATTCTTCATAGAGGGGTTGAATCTGGAAATGTTTGTCGTCGGGCTGCCGAAATAGCCGAGTGGAGGCACCTGATGTTCAAAAAATGTGTCGTTCGTGATCTGTACAATTTCACTCGGCTTATATGGATAGGAGACCGTGAACTGTGTGAATAACATAATCAGTATAATAAGCCCGACCACTATGATTGCAACAGGCCTCTTATCCATAATTAAGCAGTTACTAGAATTATTTAACCATTAAGGTACGGAAATGTCAGTTCCTTACCTTAACGGCAACTCCCTTGCTGAGTTCAATCATCGCTCTTGCCGGCATTTTGGCAATTCCGACAGCGCGAACCTCTCCAGAGTGATGGACAACCACTTCTGACTCCTGTGCCACATCCTGACTGGCAGTTTCCACGCCCACTGCATATATGTTCGATGTTGGCTTGAAATCATCAATCTCCACCAGGTTTCTGCCTGCCTCAGTGAAGAAGTGTGCTGAATGTTTTGTTATTGTCAGCTTTCCGAGATCAGGGACTATCACAAAGTTCACCTTTCCGTCGAGGACAATCTGATTGAGGTTGTAGTTCCTGACAATCCTGATACTGTCGGAAATGTCCGGAAACCAGCTACCAAACTGAAACCTGATCTTACTTACTATATCTGAATATCTTTTCCATCTGGGAGAAATTCCAGATCTGTCAATTCTTTCCCTGACTGCAATCCTGAGATTCTGGATATCCTGATCCCTGTCGTATCTTCCAATCATTATGCTTTTCTCTTCAAGAGTTTCAGATATGAAGGAATATTCTTCAGGGACGAAAGCTAACACTTCGCTGTATTCATTTCTTTTCAGGAAGGATATGATCAGATCATTCATCATTTTCTTTTCGTCCACGGACCAGTCCCCTGTAACCGGCACATCATAAAATGATGCGGGATAGAGGTCTTCGAGTTCCCTTGGAACGAGACCCAGAGGAGATGTCAATATAACCTCGTGGAGGAACTTTCTGTAGGGTGCTATCGCTTCTATTATTTTCCTGTGCGATCTGGAAGTTGAATACGGTTTTCTTGCGGAACATGGAATGAGCAGAAGCAGTGATCCTGGCCGTGGTGTAGTATATTCCTCCGAGATATATCGGCGATATCTCACTATATCAGGCCTCAAAAGCGACTGCTGGGAATAGGCATTTATTCTCCCTGTCCTGACAGGATAAATATTCTCTGCACTTCCATTCATGAGTCTGTCAGCATGCCTGAGAAGTGCAATGGCAGTGGCAGAAAGAACGCTGCTTTCCACAATGTTCCTGAGCGTCATCTCTCTGATGGAATGGGAAAGAATGTCCAGTTCGGTATTCACAATCTCCCTGTTGCGCCCCTCACAGTTCTCGTTAGATTTTGCGTATCCTATCGTACTGTAGAGTATGCCATTCCTGGAATCTGTTCTGAGCTGAATGTCATCGAAAATGCTTATTCCAAGATATACAAGAACAGGGAGCAGATATGGGTCGGAGACACCTGGAAGATAAAGCAGCTTTCTGTACCCGTTGACTGACTGGATGTTATTTAGATAGCGAAAAAATTTAGAAGGTCTGGAAAGATAAGGAAGACCCATTGTCAGAACCACGAAATTATCTGTCTCAATTCCATTATTCATACCATCAGGAACAGCAGCTTTCCTGAGTCTCTCCAGGTCTATCTCATCAGAAAGTATGCGAAGTATTCCATCTTTTTTGGAAATCTGTCCGGCCTTTGAGTTCAGCATTAAAGGATACTTAGAGCCGTCTTCTAGAATACCTGTTCTTGCAAGGCCGAAAAATGAGTGATCTTCAAACACAATTCAGAATGTGAGCTCAATAAATAATACTGTCTAACAGTATAGTGAAGATTTAATACGAATATACCGATAGAGAAACGTTGTAACGGTGATTTATTGCAGGTAAAAAGGGACGGTGGGCTGGACAACAATTTTGTTCTTCCTGGTGATGAAATAGGTATTGCGGAGGAATATCTCCCTGGGAGAAATGTGGCAGATCAGGATGGAAAGCTTATGTCCTTAGCTTTCGGAAATGTTTTCAGGGATGAGAGAAGACTGGTTCTCTCTGTAAGGACAACCAAAGAAAAACACAGGGCAAGGACAGGAGATATTGTTTACGGCCAGGTCGTTAAGGACGACAGGGGAACTCAGACTGTGAGAGTCGGTGCTTTTGAGGACAGAAGCGGAATGCTTTATGAAATCGACATGACTGGTCTTATAAGGCAGCCGAGAGGTCATAATCCAGATAGTGCTCCAATAATAAAGATCGGAGATTACATAAGGGCAAAGATTACCAGGGACGGAGACTATTACGATCTTGGGATAATGTCTCCAAATCTGGGAGTGATCATAGCCTTCTGCTCATTATGCCGTACGAGGCTTATGAGAGATCAGGCTGTCCTAAAGTGTCCTAACTGCGATCACGTAGAGCGCAGAAAAATTGCATCAGATTACGGTGAAGTTTATCTTCCGCCAGAAAGGAATGATCTGAAATGAAGCAGGATATTTTCCAGGAATATGAGAAGCTTAACAAAGAAATTCTCCACATGAGAAAGGAGATAGACGATATGAAGGAAGTGATTAAGGGCCTGATACGAATTTTAATGAGCAGGGAAGACGATACAGAGGATGATGATTATAACTGAGGTGATGTGAATGTTGCCGAATAAAATGCTGGAAGAAACCCTGAATAAAAAGGTATCCATACTTCTAAAGGATAACACGATTCTGGAAGGTACACTTTCCGGGTTTGACGAATATATGAATATGGTACTGTCAGACGTTGAAGAGAACGGTGAGAACGTCAGCAGGAAGGTTGGTACTGTAATTGTCAGAGGAAGTAATGTAGTCAGGATTGTGCAAAAGTGAAGGTTCAGCTACTGATCAGATTTTCGAGGTATCTTCCAAATCTTCCGTCGATTTTTGCATAGGATGAAAGAATCTGTCTTGCGGTAGCCTCGACAGAATATTTCTTTGAGAATGATACAAGTTCTTCTCTGCTTTTTTTGCCGTGCAGGGATTGCATAACAGAATCAGCAAGATGCTCTTTGTCCCTAAAATAGAATGCCATAGTTCCCAGAAATTCACGATGCACAGCAATATCATTGGCAAGTACGTTTGTTCCGCATGCCATGGCTTCAACCGGGGGTATTCCAATCCCCTCATCAAGGCTGAATGCGATGTAGAGATCAGATGAGGACAGGTAAGACCGCAGAACATCAGTAGTGAGATATCCAAGAAGGTGTACATTCCTGTGAATCTTAGCAATTGCCTCAACTCTGCTGTACTGTATTGGCCATATGTCCTTTCTACCGATGACGTAAAGATCAATATCAGGATTTCCTGCCAGTGAATCTGCAATGTCATAAGTCTTCTTTCTAGGATTAAAATCTGTGACAGTGACAACGTGAAATTTGCCGTCCTCAGGATATGGATTTTTACTATCTGGAAAGAACATGTTCCTATCTATAAATGTATAAACTGTGTCTATTTTCTCATCGGCAACACCATAAAGCTGCATTAGGTCATTTCTGACATGATCTGACACAGTGGAAATCCTCTCCATTCCTATGGCCCTCTGTAAGAGCCGCATTGCATACTTTCTATCCAGAGATGAAGAAGGATAAAGTTCTGGAAATTTGTACCTGATCAGATCGTGTACTGTAACCAGGTTGGTTCCTGTGGTTATGACCTGAGGAGAGGTGGAATGCACAACGTTTCCCTTAGCTCCAGACATATGTGCACCAATCAGCTGAGAGATCCAACCACCGTATGGCTTACCCTTGAATGAGAACTGCATCATTTTTATTGGATATTCTTTAAACTTAACGGAAGCGAATCTGAGTGCCTGGATTATTGCCATGGAGTATCTGTGGACACCGGTACCATGCCTTGGATTCTCGAAGACAACTGACAGTGATGGTACATCTGCATTCATTCTACCTGAATATGCGTATTGCTTATAAGAGATGATGGGAAATTCTGCGAAATATACGCAAACATGTGAATGAAATGCATAAATCTAAGCGTAAAATAATCATGTACACATGCAGGAGTAAATATGAACAGTTTCATGGAAGACCTGAGATCAGATAGACGATCAGGGCATGTATCAACGCATACTATGGTGCTGGAAAAGTTCAGTGGAGATTCCTTACCAGTTCTGACTATGTTCAAAAACTATGTTGACGTAATTAAAATAGGATGGGGCATACCACTTATGATGGATCGCAAAGACCTCGAAAGAGTGGTATCATCATACAATAATCTTGGAATCTCAGTCTCTAATGGAGGTACTCTTCTGGAAATAGCAGACGAGAAGAATAAGTCTCTTGATGCTGTCCGCAGCCTGAAAAAGATAGGATTTACGACCGTTGAGATAAGCGAAGGTGTAAGAGATATGAAGGAGAGCGTAAAGAAACAGATTGCAGAACTTGTCAAGTCGGAGGGAATGAAGCTGCACTTTGAAGTTGGAAGAAAAAATCCGAAAAGGCAACTGACGCTGGATGAAACCGTTGACAGGATAAACAGGGCACTGGATTATGATCCTGACACAGTTATCATAGAGGGGAGAGAATCAGGAATGGACGTTGAAATTTACGATGAAAGAGGTGAAATCAGGTGGGATTGGGTGGAAAGGATCATGAAGAGCGATGGCAAGGACAGGATCATGTTCGAGGCACCGCTTGAAAAGCAACAGACAGCACTGATCCTTCATCTTGGAAGTAATGTAAGGCTTGGTAACGTATCTCCGTGGAGTGTTGCTGCGCTTGAATCTCAAAGGCTTGGACTCAGAGGTGACACCTTCGGTATGGTGAGGCCGAAACCTATCAGTTTTGATGGCTCACCCGCGATGAAGTTCGTGCTTCACGTACTGGAAAATGGCGGGCCTATGGATCAGTCCGCACTTATGGCAGTAACAGGTATGAACAGGAGAACTGTTCAGATGGCGTTGCAGTCACTTCTGGAAAATGACATGGTGAGTTTTGAACCTGACATAAGGGATCTGAGAAGGAAGATTTACAGAGTTGCAGGAGAGTGATGACTTCAAATTGACGGATTTCATATTCTGATCATTTGGCGTTCCGGTCTCAGATCCCAATGTCCCATGATAATACGGCTTTAAATGCAGTATTCTGCACATTAATTAACGTTGGCTAATGAAGTAGTGGCTGCCAAAGAATTGTAATTTATTGAACAAAATCATAATTTTATGTGATGTGCAAATCTGTTTGGTATGAACATACAGGGCATATTCCATCAGGCTGAACGTTTATGGCGCGGGTTTTCATCATATCTCTTTCAATAAGCAGGAAACCGCAGTTTGGGCAATATGTGTTCTGTCTTCTTTCACCGGCAACATTTCCGATGTAAACATATAAGAATCCTGCTTTATGAGCTACATCATAGTGCCTGGAAAGCGTTTCAATGGGTGTAACTGGAATGTCAAGCATTCTGTAGTCTGGATGAAACCTGAGAAATGAGATAGGTATCTTATTTCCTGCCACTTTCTGAAGATGATCAAGCATCGCGCTTAGTGCCTCAAGTGAATCTCCGACAATCGGAATTACAAGGTCTGTAATCTCAACATGCACTCCCCTTTCGATCAGCGCAGCTATTGTATCGAATATGAGATCTGGAAATGGGACAGACATATATTTTCTGTAGAATTCCAGGTCTGCATTTCCCTTGAAGTCTACAGTTGCGTAGTCAATGAATCTTGATATGTAATCCACAGATTCTTCTGTCTCATATCCGTTCGTAACGTAGATTGTAAATAAACCATTGCGGTGGGCGGCGTCTGAGACATCATGCGCAAATTCTGCAAATATGGTAGGCTCGTTGTAGGTGAATGCTATTCCGCTGCAGCCGTAGGAGACTGCTTCCGAAACGATTGAATCTGCATCCATATGGAAACCTTCTGGCTTTTTTCTCTGACTTATATCATAATTCTGACAGAATCTGCAGGCAAAGTCACATCCGGAAGTTCCTATGGAATATATCAGCGAATTAGGATGTGCATGCAGAACAGGCTTTTTCTCTATAGGATCTATCTGTCTTGCCAGGATCATTCCATAATTTGCCAGAAACAGTCTTCCTCCTGAATTGATCCTTACACCGCAGAATCCTGTCTGCCCATCGGAAAGCCTGCAGTATCTCCTGCAAGCTGTACAGACAATCTTTGTCCCCTGATCCTGCCTGAACAGAACCGCTTCATGCACATTACACCATGTAAAAGGCAGCTAATAAATCAAATCATCCGGGAATATGTTAGAAACCTGCTTTCAGAACCATAATTAGCCGTGGCAGACTATAGCGGTGTAGCCAACAACAGATTCTGAATCTCCAGTTGTATCAGCGGAGGTTCCGTAGGATACATGTTCCAGTTTAAAGCCGTTCTCAGCGGAATAAAGCATGAGAAATGCTGCCGGACCATAGCCGCATGGAGTCGCACCACTATCCACAAGAGAATAAAGTGCCTTGATATCCAGCGTTTCAATACTGGAAATAATCTTTTCATCGATCTTTCTCGCCGTTTTTTCCGGGATGTAGTGCGAGAGATCCGAGGTGGCTATAATCACTGTATCAGGTAGAATCTCGCTGAGATCTTTGTAAAGACGCAGGATACTGCTAAAACTCTGATCTCCTATTATTATCGGTAAAATACCAAAATTTGGTACCTTTCTAACAATGATTGGCCCCTGGACTTCTAGAGAGTGCTCAAGCGCATGAGCATAATGATCCGTTTTCACATTTTCCTTATCAACAGATGCAATCAGACTCCTGTTCAGGCTTAAGTTGCCATTTGGAAATTTCCATTCTAAAGCGCTGTCTGTCACTGGATCATATGGAAACCCCCTGTGGTTCGGGCCAAGCAATATTATTGGTCTTGCAGGTTCGCTGGATTCTGATAAATATCTGTAACCGGAAGCTGCGATCTTTCCTGAGTATATGTATCCGGCGTGCGGGACAATGAGTCCTCTTATATTTCGAATTTTCTCAGATTTAGCCCGCCTGAAAAAACCGTCTATCATTGTATTCAGGGATTGCATATCCCCTGGATAGAAACTTCCTGCAAAGGAAGGCTCCCTTGCATCTGACATATTTCATGACATGCAGAAAAACTATTTTATTTCAGTGGCAGGGAAATAGTGATCCCCTAAGTCCACTTCCATCCAATGAACTTCGGCAGATTTCCTTTCCGCTTCCAGCAAATCCATTCTTTCTAGGATTGCGTTCACGTTCCAGAGTTGTGTTTATAATATTCTCCCCGCAGGTATTTGCTCATCAATCCATAGCTATCTGTTCATCATCAGTGATTAACTGTTCCTTTTATAAAATTGAAAAATAGGGAGAGGGTGTCCTAGGTTTTACAAAGAGGGCTCGAAATCATCATCCGGACCGAACTCAGGAACCTTACACACCGTAGCCTGGATAACCATAAATCAGGTGCGACGAATGTGGCAGAAGTACCTGCCGATACTTTTATGCATATTCCAGTATGCTGGTCTTCAAAACATTTTTAAGTGTTCCTCCACTGGAAGTTATATAAGATGCATGAAAGCATAGATGCCTACATGACCTACGATCATCAGGATACAAATGATCGGATTCAGCTCCTGCTCAGCAGGAGAGACATTTTGGACAGAGAATTGCTCTATGATATTCTCAGATCCATTTCGAGGCACATTTTTATTGAAGAATCAGCCCTTTTCCCCAAACTTCCAGAGTCACACAAGGATGACGTTGAATATCTGGAAAGGGAACACATGGAAATAATGGGTCTCCTGAAATCTATTGCCAACTCGAACGACGAACCACATATACGTGCTGATTTACAGAAGCTTTTCGATATTCTTGTGGAACATAATTCGTTTGAGGAGTCCTTCATTTACGACAGTTTCTCTGATATGGATTCTACAGAGCTAAGTCATGTGAAAGACATACCAAGAGAATGGAAGTGCAGGTTCTGCTATTGAACCATCTTTCTGTTCTATTTCGTCACCGAGGTTCGAAAGCACCCCTAATCTCCTCGCAAATATACCTTTTAAGAGGAACACTGAAAATCAGGAAATGTTAATATTTCAATTGGTATTCAAAATGAATGACTTTCAGAAATTCACTCTCCTTCAAGGGATCAAATGCAACGCAACTCCTAAGAGATCAGCATGCGGTAACTGTTGATGTTTCTGAGGGTTTTCTAGAGAATAGTAGAGATATAGACGAGTTCCTTAGCCATGTGGACTATACTATTAAAGTACATTTCGTTCTGGAGGACAACATTCTGAACCCCGCCTTTCGACCGTACCTCCGGCAGTACATGGAATTTGAGGAACCTATAAGGATCATAACAGGAGAACACATCTCTGTCAGAAATCTGTATTCTGGAATTAATAAACCCATCACCTTTGAAGGTGGCGAAAGCATACATCTGACACAGGAAGAGATCATAGGAAAAGGTGGCCATATCGCCAAGATTCTGCTGCAGCATGTATATAAAGAGGAAAACGGTCTATTCGGGCTGATAGAACAGTATCTTCCCCAACCAAAGAAAGATGAGGTGGCTCGAGAACTTTCGGCAAGGTTTGTAGAACTGGACTCTGCCTACAAAAGTGATGTGAACCACAAACATTGATTCCGTTCCAGTTGCAGCCCTGATTATTATACATCCTCTCCTGGTGGTATATGACGTAAATGGGGGCTTTTAATCGTGGAGAAACTGGAGTTAATGAAAAGTTTTGCAGTATTCAGGGATCTTAACATGGTTTTACTAATAATCCCCATCTTCATTGGTGATATATTAGTTTATTCGATCGGCCTTTTGCCGGGATTGCGTATTCTTACGTACACTTAGGCATTTCTTATAACAATGGTGGGCCTTCTTCCTATGTGGTTTATGATTTCAAATAGTTCCCATGGAAACAGAGATGCAAAGGTTGTAGTGGGGTTATCAATGCTAGCCTTTGCCATTTCTTCTATAAGTAAATAGCACATAAACCCCTTGAATTCAGAATCCCTAGCACTTTTGCTTCTCCTTTTCTCTATCATATATGTTCTTGGGTAGAGAATAGAGCTTGGGTAGATGATGCGGATGAAAAAGAGAAGTGCCTTATCTCTGAAGGCATTTGCTATCGCTGCCTCGGTGATGATGTTTGCCATCACCCTTGTTAATTTAAGCATTGTGCCGAAAATTCTGTTTAATCTTTCCGCATTGCTTCTTTTATTAATGGGTCTAATTACAGCGGCCAACAGTCCTTCCATCAGAATGACAAAAGCCAAAGGTACTCTTCAGGCTATCATGAGTTTTGGTATTAGATCTTCCTATGTCTGGCTTTTCTTGGGGCTTACACTGTACTTAATACAGCAGGATATTTCAAGAGGATTCATGGATTCTGCAACCCATAGTATAGCCATTGGGTTCTTGAGATCATTTATAATTTTACACAGCCCAGTGTTTTTTCCTCTTATCCTGAAAATAAGTGCTGACGCAGAAAAGGTGAGGAGCCTTCTCATATATGGGCTTAATGCTGCCGCTGCATTCAGTGTTGTCGGTAATATTGTTTCAAGGTCCTTCTGCATTGGAAGTATTTTTTTGCACTTTCTTCGGTCTGGGTACTTCTGTTAGCAATAATGCTGTTTCTTGCTAACATAGCTGGGATTCGAGTCTCACCAAAGGCTGAAAAATAAAGTGATCCATGAATATAAAATGAGGTATTGGACCTACTATATGCCCAATCAAAGTTGTAATCACTCCAAAGAGTTATCTCTTACAATCAAATGTGTTCGTATTTTTGTGAATATTGTGTTGGTCATACAATGCGTTGATTGGCAATCTATGTGGTTTCACCCAATAATGAATATTCTTTTTTAACAACAACAGTCCACGCCTGTACCTGCTCTGGAATAGCCCCGGAAGCAGAAGAACTGGCCCTGTTTACGTGAGTAAATGGCTACATACTAGACCAATGCCCTGTATCGCATGGGTAACTTCTTATTAATCTACTAGAATTATCTAATAATGGTGCTGAAACTGAAAAGGATCTATGAGGACTATTCGCCCTCTGACGGATACAGAATCCTTACGGAAAGGCTATGGCCCAGAGGAATATCAAAAGAGGATGCGCATATTGACTTGTGGGTAAAGGAAGTGGCCCCGAGCACTGAACTGAGAAAGTGGTTCAACCATGAAGATGCTAAGTGGGATGAGTTCCAGGAAAGATACAAGAAGGAATTATCAGAGAGTCATCATTTTGAGGATCTTCGAAGGATTGTTTCCAGCCACGAGAACGTTACACTCATATTCTCTTCTAAAAATGAGAGCCACAATAACGCTGTTGTGTTATACAACATGCTAAAATAGACGCTTCAGACACTCGACACTGATGCGGCTAATCCCTCAATTTATTATTCAGTCTGCGTGCTGTTCTGCAGTTTCTATCGCCATAACTTGGAGAATTGGGTTTTTCACAGAAATAGGAATTCTTTAGAAATCCTCGTATGATAAAACAAAGAGAGGGTAGAATGAATAAACTAAATGTGGTTCTCCTGGGTTTAGTGGGGGTAAACTTATTTTAGTTTTCATTTCACAGAAGAATAGTGGACAGCCTACATTCTCTATTTCTCCCATGAACTGATTATACATATTGAATGTGATTCCACGAATTAAGAAAACCAAGTTTCCATGGGAATTTACTTTGCTAAATTACCCCCAGAATGTTAAAGATATCCATTAAATAATAGAATCCCTACCTATCCAGTTGGAAATAGAATTTGCTTAAAAAATTAAATGGGCCCGACCGGATTCGAACCGGTGACCACCGCCTTGTAAGGGCGGTATCATAACCACTAGACTACGAGCCCTTATTCTCTCCCAAATTCATACGTTGCTTTAATATATTGCTTACCTGCAAGTATTTTATAGCACCATCAAAGATACTTGGATTATCTTTTTATATTATCTTTAGATTAAAGCAGGATATGAAGAGACCACAGATTCCAATAAAACCTGAGCTCACTCCGTTGGTGGTTATTGGTGCAATAATTGTCATTACAATACTTGCCGTTGGCGGAATTTTCTATTTTGCTGGTTTCTTTTCCTCTACTAGTTCTGTTGCTCCAAGCGGCCATATTTCTGTTACAAATACAAGCACAAGCACCCAGATGAATTACAGAATGGAGTTTTCCAATCTCTCTGTGTCTTCTATAAATGTCTCGAATCTTGTCTTCATACTTAACGTGTCGACATCCTCAGGGATTGCTACTGTAATCCTAGATTATGCCGGAAATAACACATGGGGATCTCCCTTAGGCGTTCAGGCGTACTGGGTTGCAACTTCTTCCAGTGGGATAATAAAGGATGGTTCCAGTATAACTATTACTTACACCAATTCTCCCGGATTTGGAGGCAGTATCAAGTCAACCACCCTTTATGGTTACATTGTGGGAATTGAAGTGTATCTGCTTGGAAATTCTGGCGGAGAACTGGCTTATAATTCGGTTTAGTTTATAGAATCTTTTAATTTAACTGTAAAATAGCATAAAATCTATTATAAATGAATTGATCAGGATTTATGGTTGATTCGCAGGAAGTCAATAATAAGACCTCCGAGGAACCACTGGATAACGGTCGCAGGAATTTTTTGAAACTTATGATTGTAATATCGGCTGGAGCTGCGGCTGCTGGAGTTCTCAAGGGGGCTATAGGAGAGATAATTGCTCCGCAGATAGGATTGACTGCATTTCCGACTTTGCAGATCGTTGACACTTCAGGTAAACCTATTGTTTTTGACGACATTCCTGTTAATACACCAACTACGTGGCTTTTCTACTACCCGCTCTCAAATGATCCAAACTTTCTGATCAAACTTGGTGACATAAATGGAAAGCCTCTGAGCGTTAAGCCTTCCACTGTCACTATACCTGCTGATCAGACAACCTTTGTGTCTCCTGGGGGTGTTGGCCCTGAGGGCATGGAGGCTATTGTTTCGTTCAGCGCGATATGCCAGCACCTTGGGTGCATACCTCCTGAGATCCATTACTATCCACCCGGACAGGCAATACCTGGGACTGCTTACGGTGCCTCGGATAACCTGTACGGAATAATTCACTGCTCCTGCCACGGGAGTACCTATGATCCCTATCATGGAGCTGCTGTTCTTACTGGACCAACATCGAGGCCTCTACCCACGACTATTCTGAGGTATAATTCAGATGGTACCATATCAGCGGTTAGCATGATTGGCCCAACAATTTACGGAAAACCGTCTGACTTGACTGGAGGTACACCATTCCCAGCCGGACAGGTAACCACGGTTGTACAAAATACGGGTGAGGCGTGAGGGAAATATATGGAAAATAACGGCGATAAAAAGGATTCGTTTATAACTAGAACCTTCGGAGAGGACCCGCTGAAGATTAATGATCTGCCAGTAAAGTTACAACCTGATTACGTAAGGAAGAGAGGAGGTATATGGTACTGGACTGGAGCACTAATTACGATTGCCTTTTTTTATCAGATAATAAGCGGATTGCTGCTTCTTCTCTATTATAATCCAGACCATCCATACACATCTGTACAGAACATCATCAACAATGTGCCCTACGGAGCACTTATGAGCGCTACTCACCTCTATGGTGCATACGCGATGATAGTCCTGATATATGTTCATCTCTTCAGGAATTATTTCAAGGGTGCATATAAAAAACCACGGCAACTACAGTGGATTCTTGGTGTCATACTTCTCGCCTTAACCTTGGGGGTGGCATACTATGGATATTCACTACCCGGAGATGTGCTTGCATACGACGCTACTGATGTTGGCAGAGGTATTGCCCAGTCCATTCCACTGATAGGTAATTACCTTGTCTCTATGGGATTTGGGGATGGTACCAAGGTAGGATTATTTACGCGTGCCCTCGGCCTGCATATAATTCTTGCCGCTGCGCTTGGGGCGCTCTTTGGTCTCCACTTTTTCCTTGCAGAAGCCAACAACATGATGCCAGCAAACAGAGAAGCAAACTACAAGGCACCAGCAATGCTGAAAGATGACCCTTCGTATAAGCCATGGTTTCCATATAATTTTGCCTTCATGATTCAACTTGCCATGTTCACCCTCGGTTTCATAATACTGATTCCGTCTGTCATAGCTCTTCTGCCCAACGTTCCATCTCTGTTCTCTCCTTTTCCGGGACCTGCACAGTCGAGTCCATACGCTCTTTATGTTCCACCATATCCCCCATGGTTCCTTCTGTTTCTCTATAAAGCCGTCGATTTCTTCAACTTCTCTGGCTCCCTGATCAGACTGAATGCTTTCGGGCCGCTTCTGGCTACTTATTTCTTCGGTATAATTCCTCTTCTCTATTTCCTTGGACTGCCGTTTATAGACAGCAAAGATGATCTTCATCCTCTCTCTAAACCGATTATCACTTCGTTCGGTATTCTGAGCGTTATATACCTGATCATCCTATCTGCATGGGGAGCTCTTACTCCAGGCGTACCTATTCCGTTCTCAGAGGTTGCAGTTGTCCTTGGAGTTCCGTTTGTAATCGTCGTAGCAGGGATGCTCCTACTGAGCAAACTCTACAAGTCTGGAAAGGTTAAAATTACAGTTGATAGGGTAATCGGATCATTCTTTGCGTTCCTCGTGATCCTCATAGTAGGTGTAATACTGCTTGCAACAAATGTGTCGAATTTCACTCAAAATTCAAGCATGCTTAATCTCATCTCTTCACTCTTCACTGGTGGAGTTGCTGTTTTCGGAGCAGCGGGTACAATGAAAACCGCCACTTATGTTTCAAACCACGAAACTGCAAAACCCCCAAAACAGAAAAAGTACTATACTATGCGGTACGGAACTGCTGTTGTTTTCAGTGCGATCCTCATGATCATAGCCATCGTGATAACCTATCTTATGTTCACTCTTAACCCTGTTTCCCAGGCTATGGAATTTGGAGTGGGGCTCGGACTTGACCTTATAATTGCCGGAGTAATTGTGAGGATATACAGACTGGTAGCTTACAATGAGTGATTTGAGGGTCGACGGTTACGAGCAGATATCCTTCTGGCAGGAGGATGGGATAGGGGTAATCGTTCTCAGGAGCGCAAACGGAGTTGCCACAGACCAGCTATTTGATGAACTTGCACTTGCGCTCAGCCAGGCTTCCATTGACGACCATGTGCGGTCACTTGCACTTACTGGATTCAACCTGAAATTCTTGCGTGAAGTAAGGTTCGATGGAAGTTCCATTGAATCTTTTCTTTCTTATTTGGAGAGGTTGAGAACTTTCGCGTCGATATTCTATTCCATAAGGAAGAACGTTTACTCTATAGTTAACGGAGATGCCATCAACATAGGATTTGAGATAGCATTACTTTCTGACATGATAATATCGTCTGATCTTGCAAGACTTGGATTCTCAGATGATTACCAGTACAGACTTCTCGGTTCGTCCACAGGATCAAGATTCAACTTTCCTGCAGAGAGTAAAGCTGCCGTGGGAAGAAACTGTGATTTTGTACTCAATTCCTCAACACTTCTGGAGGATGCAAAAAAACTGATTCTTAAAGATTCCATTAACCGTTATTTACCCAGACGCGTTAAGTTTTTTGATTTTGAAAAGGTTATACTCATGGAGAGAGAGCTCCTGATAGATCATTACAAGTATCTCATTTCAAATCAGAAGAATGACAGCAGCGATCACGACAGTAATAAATGAGGCTGAGAAATTAACCTGGTATTTTGTCATCCTGTTTCTATTTTCAAAAACAGCCCCAAGGAAGCTGTCTATAACAGATCCAAGACCTCCCATTAAAACGATTCCCACATCAACAACTGGTGAGAAAGACCATGTAAGGATACTGTATGATGCTGCAATTATAAGGGCTCCTGAAAGGGATGCTACAGTTCCAGTTATGGATATTCCGCCATTTATCCCTCTTTCCACTCTCTTTCCCGTAGTTATCATATAGACTTTCTGATCCACAAACCCTATTTCAGATGCAAAAGTGTCCGCTTCTATAACAGCAAATGATATGGCAAAGAGCAAAAAAAAGTTAAAGTCCGACTTAAAAAAATAGGTATTCAGCGCATTGAAAAACACAAGTATAAGGCCTGTCAATCCAGCTGAGATCACGTTCGAGAATCTCCTTTCGCCATTCTTTCCCTCCTGCAGGTTCCTGTCCTTCTTTGCCCTGATCCAGGCTATGGTGGCCAGGTATGACGTTACGGCAAATACAAGCATGATTATTAGCCACGGAAATCCCCCCAGAATCCCAACATAAAAACCAATGAGTAAAGCCCCTATGCTGCCGTATATATCAAGGAAGCGAAAATAGAGAGCCAAAAGGAAAAATAACGCTAACGTGATGGATAGTGTTGCAAGGTAAAAATACATTACCCGATTACCAGCCTCTTTCCTGTAACTTCATGTCCTTGGGTATGCTTCCTATATCCATACCGTCCATCGATACAAGGCCGCTGGATGCCTGGGCAATGAGCTCATAGTTTTCGTAGTTCTGGACGGCATCAACCACTGCCTTTGCCATCTCCGTTGGATCCTGGGACTTAAAGATGCCACTTCCCACAAATACGCCGTCTGCACCAAGTTTCATCATCAACGCTCCATCCGCCGGGGTGGCTATTCCGCCTGCAGCGAAATTAACCACCGGCAATTTTCCGTTCTCCTTTATTTCTTTTAGAATGTCGAGAATAGACGTCTGAATCTCCTTTAGGTCAAAACTATAAAAAATCGAAGAGGTGCTGATCTCGTAACCCTCTGGCAATAGCCCAGAGTATACTTCTCTTCTTAGTGCCTCATAAGGCTCGGAGATTTTTTTTGCCATGATCTCCAGTGTCTCGTTGCTGCTCCCCTGTATCAGGCTTATTCCCTCGTTGACCATTCTCATATGCCTGACTGCCTCGATGATATTTCCAGTTCCGGCTTCGCCTTTTGTCCTTATCATTGCGGCACCCTCAAAGATTCTTCTGACAGCCTCACCTATATTTCTGGCTCCGCACACAAATGGTACTTTGTAATCCCTCTTGAAAAGATGGAAAAAAGGGTCAGCCGGGGTAAGTACCTCACTCTCATCGAGCATATCCACGCCAAGCGCAGCAAGTGCATAACCTTCAGATACATGGCCTATTCTGACCTTGGCCATCACAGGAATTGTAACCGCATCCATTATTTCACGTATCCTGGATGGATCAGCCATCCTCGCTACACCACCGGTTGCCCTTATGTCTGCGGGGACCTTTTCAAGGGCCATTACCGCAACAGCACCGGCGTTCTCCGCAACCCTAGCCTGCTCAACTGTTGTGACATCCATTATGACCCCGCCCTTTGTCATCTTGGCGAAGCCTCTCTTAATCATCTCATCATTATCCTGCGTATCTGAAGGGTTAAACGCCATAGTGCTATATTGTGATCTTGCATTTTTACTTATAGGTTTAAACTTACGAATGCGTTTGTAAATTCAAAGGATAAAGAACTGCTCTGTCTATTGTTTAGATTGCCTAAGTGAATTTTTTATATGATTCTAATATTCCAAACAATGCTGGGCCTGCTTGGAGTGCTGATTAATTTCATCTCCATTGTCGTGGCGGGTCTGCTCGCAGGGCTTCTTGGATCGTTAACAGGTCTCGGCGGAGGCACAGTACTTGTGCCGCTTCTATCCCTCTTTTATGGTGTCCCCATAATCCTTGCGACCGGTGCAAGCCTTATATCAACCATTGCAACATCCGCGGGTTCTGCTTCAGCATACACAAAACAGAAGATAGCCAACATCAAGATTGGAATAGGGCTGGAAATGGCAACCACTACGGGTGCAATCGTTGGCAGTTTCACTCTTTATTTTATAGACAGGGCTAACCTGCTATGGGTTATATTCATTGCCTTTGGTTCAGTTCTCCTTTTCTCCATGATCCCGACCATCAAAAGATCAATGTCCGAACTTCCCAAGCATATCCCGCCTGACTGGACTACGAGGGTGTTTCAGTTGAGCGGGAGTTACTATGATTCGAGACTCCGTAAGACTGTGGAGTACCATGGCGTGAGATGGTATTATGGTGAGATTGTCATGTTTTTTGCTGGGTTTATCTCAGGGCTGCTGGGAATAGGAAGTGGTGCACTGAAGGTCATGGGGATGGACTGGGCAATGAATCTGCCCATGAAGGTGACCACCACGACCAGTAACTTCATGATAGGAATCACAGCCGCCACAGGAAGCTCAATTTACTGGAGATTGGGATACATACAGCCGTTCCTGGCATCAGCAACCGCGATCGGAGTGGTGCTTGGATCGTACTTTGGTGCAAAATTACTCATGCGCCTGACCAACAAAGAGATCAGATGGGTCTTCTTTGCAATACTTTCCTTCCTTGGATGGGATATGGTATTCAGAGGGATTGCATATTCCAATATCGTTATTATAAGCATATTTCTTCAGACTACTTACGCCATTCTGCTCTCCGTTACAATGATAGCAATTGCCTTTTACTGGATAAAAGGGGTGAGGAAACATGAAAGACTGGGATAGAGACCACGTCACAAGCATAATATTGAGGGTTGGCGTCATAGGGAGCCTTTTCTTCATAATATTCGGTCTTGTTCTTCTGTTTGTGAAGGGGCATGCTGACGGTTATTCACTTTCCCAAATTTCAACTATCACCTCAAATAAGGTGACCTCTGGAGTTCTTAACCTTGGAGATATAATATCCGGTTCAATCGCACTCAATCCATTATATCTCATCGCCCTTGGCCTCTGGATACTAATATTTACACCTGTGTCAGTGGTCTTTGTTGCCCTGATAGAATTCATACAGGAGAAGAACTACAGCTATGTGCTGATGTCACTCTACGTTTTATGTATCCTGCTCATAGCTATCATAGTTCTCTGAACCCACTTCTTATTTTGTTGTTCTACCATTGAGGATTATCTATCTTCGGACTCATTCACTGCACACTACTGTAACGGTTATCCCATGTTACAGATTTTGCAGCGTAATAAGTTATAACCTCAAAATTTCTGGCATCTCTCAATCAAATTTCCATGTGAGGTAATGCGCGTTTCACATGATCACATGAAGATGCATGGGCATTTATGGCAATATTTCTTGAATCACAAACAAAATGGCAGGGGAAGATCACAATAGGAACACATCTAGCACTACAGATTTATGAAAGGAAAAGTCTGTGGTTTTTCTGACTTTTTTACTGCCATAAGGTATTGGAAAATGATATTAACAGCCTTGTAATTAGTGATATGCTAGGGGAGCCCAAAAGCTGAGAGGGCAGAAATATCTGCCGACCCTTGAACCTGATCCGGGTAATACCGGCGAAGGAAAGCATGCTTTGTGGTAGCTTCTCTGGTGGGAGATAGAAATGAATCCTACGAGAGAAAGTGGAAAAGCTGGTTTGAGACCATTTGAGAAGAAACTGATCGGCGTTGCTATTGCGGTTTTGGTTGTTATTGCCGGATTTTCGCTGTATTTCAGTCTGAATAGCCATCACAGCTCCGGAAACACAATAGTGATATACACATACGGTTCCTTCCTTGCGGATGGAAGCAACAAGACGCAGGCATACGACCAGGTTTTTGGCCCGTTTGAAAAAGAATATGGAGTAACTGTAAAAGTAGAGAACCCCACAGATGGAATACTTGCAACACTGGAGGCAGAGAAGAAGAATCCACAGGCAGACATTGTCATAGGTCTTACCAACATTAACGGAATCGAGGCTGCCAATGACGGTCTTCTCGTCAAGTATTCATCGCCTGCAGACAGTTACATAAATTCAACACTGATTAATGAAATGGGCCCTGCAGCTGCATATATGACGCCCTACGAATACTCATATCTGGGCATAGACTATAACCACACAAATTTTCCGGGTGGAGTGTTTAACCCTGACTTCCAGGATCTGCTAACGAAGGAAAACGCGTCCAATCTGATAATGGAAAGCCCGGCAACAAGCTCTACTGGTGAAGGCTTTCTGTTATGGGAAATAGCCTACTATCAATATCTTCTCCATGAGAACTGGACGTCATGGTGGAGTTCTGTGAAAAGCTATGCTTCCACGAATCTATACAATTCCTGGAGTTCAGCTTTCACGCACTTTGAGTCGTCGCCAAAAAGTGCGCTCATGGTGAGTTACCTCACTGATCCATCCTACAATGTATATTTCGGCTACGGTAACTTTATCGGTTCCACAGTAACTCAGCACAACGGCACAGAGTATGGATGGAGGACGATATACAACATCGCAATTGTAAACGGAACAGGCCAGACCCAACTGGATGAAAAGTTCATAAATTACTTCCTTTCCGGCAGCGTGCAGGCTGTCCTTCCGACTAACGAATGGATGTATCCTGCCAATCAGACCGTGCCGCTTCCGTCAGTATTTTCAGCTAACATGAACCCGTCAGATATAGTACCTCTGAATCAATATATAAATGCAGAGATGATTCAGGCAAACTTACAGACATGGATCTATGAATGGCTTTCCATAATGGAGTGAGGCGGCATGCACATACATTTGAGGCATGGGATGGAAATTGCATGCTAATACCTGCCCACATTTCAGAACCCATGTACAGGGCAAATAAATTGCCGGCTTCCGGAATTTGCGTGGATCTGCCCATAGCAAAGTTTCAATGCGGCAGGAAATAGCTGACGCAGATGGTGACGGCGTTTGATCTCTGAGCACACTGGAAAACCGGCAATGGGCGTGGCAAGAACTCTCGTTACCTGGCTAATGATAATTGCCCCAGTAATATTCCTTATTTCTATTATCGTTTATCCTGTATTGAGCCTGATGGGGCAGTTCGCTTCATCGGTGAATTTTTCCGATCTGTTTGGAAACAGCCCTGAAGCAAGTCTCGCAAGGGACGCTGTCTATAACTCTCTTGAACAGGGGATTCTCAGTTCTGCAACATCTTTCGTTGCAGGTTTTCCACTCGGAGTCATTCTCGCAAGAATTCACCCGAAACTGCATAGGTTCTACAGATCTTTTATACTGCTTCCATTCTTTCTCCCCTCAATAGTTGTTGTTCTCGCTTTTATTTCCCTCTTTGGAAGGGGGTCTCCTGTGACTTCTCTCTTTCCCTTTATGACAGCGCTTTCTTCAGGACTGACTGGAATCATAGCGGTAAACACCTTCTTCAACGCACCCCTGGTGGCTTTTCTCACATCATCCGGAATAGAGAGGTCTGACAGCAGGCTGGAGGAGGCTGCTTCCACTCTTGGCGCAGGCCCATTGAGAATTTTTTCCGGGATATGGGGTAGAGATGGAATTCGCGCCGCAATGGGTGCGGTTGTTCTTACATTCCTGTACTCCTTTGCGGGGTTTGCCGCCCCTCTTATCATTGGTGGGCCACAGAATTACACGATTGAAACATGGATTTATTATTCTGTGAAGATGCTGGGCGACATACCGCTTGGTGTTCTTTTCAGCGCAGTGCAGTCACTGACTCTTCTTGTCCCTGTGATATTTTATTCCTACTTCATGGGAAAAAGCAGATCAGAGGTTTCCTATGACTCAGGCCGGATGATCAGGCGAAAAACAAATGGATTTGCCGGCTATGCCGGCTCAGCGTATTTCAGCCTCTATGTTCTGACGGAGATCGTTATTCTAGGTTCCATTGTTTTCTCTTCCATTGATCTTGGATGGAAAAATAACCTGAATTTTTCATCATACCTTTCACTCTTTGGCACAAAAATAAGGCTCACGTTCGGGATCTCTCCCTTTCAGCCGATCTTAAACACAATGTTCTATGGCTTTTTAACATCTGTTGCGACTGTTTCACTTGGTCTGGCCTGGATCACCGGGAAAAGGAGAGTGGGAATCCGGTCGGATTCACTAATCGATTCCTTTCAATATATCCCGCTGCTCATCCCTGCTATTGTAATGGCATTTTCCATATCAGTGGTGATTGGAAATTACATTTCCCAGTCTCTCACCTGGGTCTTGATAATAGCGGCACAGACAGGTATTGCAATCCCTGTCACGCTAAGGGTAATATCGGCTGGATTTTCAAGAATCCCGGCAAGCCTGTCTGAAGCATCCAGTGTTCTTGGCGGAAATCCTCTTTTTGAGATTGAACTGCCACTATCCGGGTCTGTGCTTGCCACAGCTGTCATGTTTGCATTCGCCATAAGCATAGGTGAATTTACGGCGACAAATTTTCTCTCGACCAGCCTCTTTATGCCGCTCAGTGTTGAGATTTATTCTTTGCAGTCAGCAAGGCTGGTTCAGGACTCATATGCTGCAGCCTCTTTGCTACTTGGATTGAGCACACTAATATTTTATATAATTCAGAGGATTGGTGAGAGATTTGTCTTCATTCCTTGAGGTACGGGATCTCAATAAAAAATATGACGACAGCTTTTCGCTTAGATCTATCAACCTCTCTCTGGAAAAGGGGGAGATATTAACTCTGATGGGCCCTAGTGGATCCGGAAAAACCTCTCTGATCCGAAACATATGCGGTTTAGAGATGCCAGACAGCGGATCGGTGTTTATTGGCGGAATGGATGTCACTGACCTTCCCCCTGGCAGAAGAGGGACAGGAATCATATTCCAGGATCTCGCCCTCTTTCCCCATATGACAGCATTTGAAAACATAGCATACGGGCTTCGCGCCAGGCGCATGGAAAACCGAGAGGTAGAAAGAATGGTTCGAGATATCTCCGCTACACTTCACATTGATCATATCCTTGAAAAATATCCTGACCGCATATCAGGCGGGGAAAGACAGAGGGTGGCCCTTGCCAGATCCATAATTGTTTCCCCGTCCGTGATACTGATGGATGAACCACTGAGCTCGCTTGACCCGGAACTCAGGCTCGAGGTGAGGAAAGACATAAGGAGGATATCAAAAAACATGGGTCTGACGATGATTTATGTCACTCACTACATTGAAGAGGGACTATACATGGGTGACAGAGTCTCG
This sequence comes from Thermoplasmatota archaeon, assembly GCA_023484105.1. GTDB lineage: Archaea > Thermoplasmatota > Thermoplasmata > Thermoplasmatales > Thermoplasmataceae > JACWAH01. The sequence continues at coordinate 33,306 of JAMDBD010000009.1, read as the reverse complement.
GTTATTATGGAAGGTAGGATTCTCGCAGACTCCAATAGTGAGACCCTTTTTTCCCATCCTCCAGACAGCAGAGTGGCGGCCTTTCTCGGCTATAATGTGATTCGAGGGACCGATGGCAATATATTTGCCGTTCATCCATCAGAGATCAGCATAGGCACAAATTCAACTGAAATGATTGGTACTGTGGATTCCATAGGCTACGAGGGGGAATTCTTCAGGATCAGCGTGAGTTACAGAGGAGAGGAGATTGAGATCAGATCGAGAGACTGGAAAATGTGCAAGGGAATGAAAAATGGAGATCGCATATCATTCAGCTTTAACAGTACTGTGAAACTAAAACAATGATTAAAATACATCCTCTGAACAAGTGAATAATTATTTTGTTAAGCCCTGCAGGAGCTTAGCCAATTTTATGTTAAGTCTAGATCAGTGAACCAGGATGTCTTATCACTGCAATTCCGTAATATTAGCACGACCAAAAAATCCGGAGATTCTTATCTCTGAAAATAAATTAAAATTTATTACGTGCGAAATTATATGCAGATGGCATATGCTCAATCTGGAAAGGGTAAAGATACAGCATGAGAACCCTGAGAAGAGGGTAAAATCTTTCGATATAGAACCTCTCAGAGAATATACAGACCAGGAGGCTTATGCTGAGGCTGGAAGATGCATAGGATGCAACATATGCACACAATCCTGTCCAGCGAGTCTTGACATAGGCGGTTATATAAGAAGCACTGCGGTTGGGGATCCAGCAGATACAGTAAGAATAGTCTTTGAAAATCTTCCGTTTCCGGCCATAATAGGGAGAGTTTGCACCCACATGTGCGAGGATATATGCGTCCTGTACGACACCGGCGGGCCCATAGCAATCAGGCATCTTAAGAGGTATGCTGCCGACAAGTTCCAGGATTATTCCAAAATACTTGACCTGCCCAAGAGGAATTTTATCAACAAAAAGGTGGCTATCGTTGGAGGCGGACCTGCAGGACTCACTGCTGCATATTATCTTGCCATACAGGGTGTACAGGTTACCCTGTATGAAGCACTGCCAGTCCTGGGTGGATTCATGAGAACTGGTATACCGAGGTACAGACTCCCAGATGAGGTCATTGACAAGGAGATCAACTTTATTCTTTCACTCGGAGTGGAGGTCAAGACAAATGCCAGAATAGGAAAAGATGTGAAATTCGCAGATTTGATGAAAAATTATGATGCGGTTTTCATAGGCGTTGGAAATCACAAGCCAAGGATGACAGGCACTCCTGGAAGTGATGCAAAAGGCATATACCACGCTACAGAGTTCCTTCAGCGCGTGAACCTTGGTGAAAGGATCGACGTGGGAAAAAACGTGGTTGTTATAGGAGGAGGCTTTACCGCTAACGATTCTTCAAGAGTGTCTCTCAGACTTGGAGCAGAAAACGTTTACATCATGTACAGAAGAAGAGAGATAGACAGACCCGGATATCCTTCCTTGAACGCTGAAGAGGAGATGGAGGAATCTGTCGAGGAAAAGGTGCAGTACATATGGGAAGTAACGCCATTTGAGTACGTCGCAGAGAATGGAAGGGTGATCGGGGTGAAATACTGGGAGAATGAGATGGTCACTGAAGGGCATGGCAGGGCAAAACCAGTGCCGCAGAAGGACAAAGTAAGGTACATCCAGGCGGACACGGTTATAGAAGCTACTGGCCAGGAAACAGACTTTAGCTTCATGGATGATGAATACCTGAAGAGGCTAAGGCTTACCCCTGCAGGACACATAATAACAAACCCCCAGGGAATGACCTCTATTCCAGGACTATTCAGCGGAGGCGATTCCACGAACACCGCAAGGGATCTCATATCTGCCGTAAGGGATGCCGACACCGCGGTTATCGGGATACTTGAATATCTTAACGTAATGGATCAGATTGCGGATGACCGGTGGCTCCCATACCTTGATAGGTGGAAAAAGTACACACCTAACCTTGTCCAGAGATAAATCAGGTGATCTCCTCAAACCCCGTGTACGGAATCAGTGCTTCAGGTATTCTTATGGTTCCTTGATCGGTCTGGAAGTTCTCTATTATGCAGACCATCATTCTAGTAGTAGCCAGTCCTGTGTTGTTGAGCGTGTGAACATACCTGTTACCATCCGGTGTCCTGTATCTGATGTTAAGAGATCTGGCCTGGTAGTCTGTATTGTTTGAGGATGAAGCTACTTCTCTGAATGTGCCCTGTGAAGGGAACCAAGCCTCTATGTCATACTTCTTCGAATTGAGACGGGAAAGCTCTCCTGAACAGACATTAACAACCCTGTAAGGTATCTCAAGAGACCGGATCAGATCTTCAGTGTTCTTTGTGATCTCCTCGTGGAAATCCCAGGATTCCTCAGGCCTGCAAAATATGAACTGCTCCACCTTGTAGAAATTGTGGACTCTGAAAATCCCCTTTGTGTCCTTTCCATGTGCTCCTGCCTCCCTCCTGAAGCATGGAGAGATGCCGGCAACTCTAATGGGAAGTTCGTGCGGGTCAAGTATCTCGTCCATCAGCATTGCCCCTATGGGATGTTCGGACGTTGCAATCATGTAAAGATCGTCATCCTCTATCTTGTAAAGTGCTTCTCTGAATGTATCTATGTCGGTGGTTCTTGACAGTGGCTCATACTTCATCATGAATGGAGGAGACACTGCCGTGAACCCTCTCTGCGAGAGGAAATCTATTGCATAATTGATGAGGGCAAGTTCAAGCTTCACCAGCCTGTTCTTGAGGAAGTAAAATCTTGCACCTGAAATCTTTGCGGCCCTTTCAAGATCTGCAATGTTCAGCCTCTGAATTACATCCACATGGCTTTCCGGCCGCTTTTCAATCAACTCAAAAATGCCATTGCCCTCTGTAAGAGACCTGAAATTTTCAAGATCCTCCTTGAAAACTCTGGCTGTGCCACTGAACCTGACAAATTTGTTATTCTCGTCTCCAGAGGCAACAGGCACGGATTCATGCAATATGTTTGGAATGAGTGAAAGAAACTGATCTCTCTCCTTTTCCACCTCCTTCTGCCTTGCTTCCAGTTTCGATATTTCATCATTCACAGACTTTACTTTCTTCTTCGTTTCTTCTGGATCCCCACCGCTCTTTACGATTTTTCCTATCTCTGCTGAAAAATCGTTTCTCTGTTTCCTCAGAGCGTTGAGATTCCTGACCAGAGATCTCCATTCCTCATCAAGTCTGAAAAATCCGTCAATCTCTTCCCTGCCAAAGCCCCTCTTTTCAGCAGAACTGTAATACTCTGAAGGGCTGTTTCTGAGAGATCTGACATCAATCATGGGTGAGCGAGATTGATCGTGACTTATAAATCTAAGCCTAAGCAACCCCGCCTAGCGACGTCAGCCTCAACGACTTTGAACCGTACTATGGACGAACCTGCAATACTAAAAACCTCAATGCAAGTACATGCTGGGGCACCGATCAATAATTTATGACACGTATGCATTAACCACCATGGAAATTGGATTCAGGTACATAGGAAACAATGAATACATATCCGAGGTTGACGGAAAAGACCCAATATACATAAAGGGCCCTGAGGACAGGCCTTCAAACAGGTTTGCACCGACTGAACTGTTGCTGTTTGCAATGGCATCATGCTCCAGTTCAGATGTTCTGTCTATCCTTGAAAAAATGAAGGTGAATGTCAAATCATACAGCTGCAGGGTCACGGCTGAAAGAAATGAGGAGCATCCAAAGGTAGTCAAACATGCAAACATAAATTACATCCTTGAGGGTGACATACCGGAAGACAAGGTAAGGAGAGCAGTGAACCTCTCCCTGAACAGGTACTGCAACGTATCAATTCTTGCCATAAGAGGCGGCGCTGACGTCCGCTTCAGCATAACAATAAACGGAAAGACAGTCGCATTTGATGAAAAACCTCAACCCTTATGACATGGTAACAAGCGTTTTAAGTCCCGATCCTGTCAGCACGATCAGCGGTCTACTGCCGATTCTCTTCTTTCTGAATCCTGCCAGAGCAACGGCAGAACTGTATTCAGCCAGTATGCCTTTTCTGGAAAGATCCTCATGTGCACGGATGGTTTCAGAGTCGCTTACATAAACGCATCTGCCGTATTTTTTTATCTTTTCCAGTAGAATATCCAGAAGTGGAGACTTTCTGGTGATAAGGGCATCCGCCACGGTTTCATGGAATTCTCTTTTTATACCATCAATTGCTGAACACACAGGAGAATTCCCCTCCGGCTGGACTGCGATGATCTCCGGAACGGAGTCTATTTCCCCTGACCTCTGCAGATGCTCAAAACCTGAGGTCAGACCCAGATAAAGTGTCCCTGCAGATAATGGAATATATATTGAGTCAGGTATATGATCGAATTGCCTGAATATTTCATATGCCAGAGTGCGTATTCCATCTCTGAATTCCGGCCAGTATGCGTGGCCTGCATAAATGCCGTCTGCCTTCCTGGCAGACTCTGCAACCTCTGATCTGCCACCCTGTACGCGAACTATTTCCGCCCCGTATGCCTTTATCTGGGAGAGTTTCACAGGCATTGCCCTTTCCGGGACAAAGATGCGCACCCTGAATCCGGCACTTTGCCCATATGCAGAAACTGAACATCCTGCATTTCCTGATGAATCTTCATTGATAATCGATCCAGTGCCTGCGTTTTCCCTCAGGAATGAGATAAGAATTCTGCTCCCCCGATCCTTATATGAGAAAGTTGGCTGATAATAATCAAGCTTAAGGGCTAATTCCTTCAAACTGACCACGGGTGTCTGAACTTCCCCAAGACTTACAATGTGCTTAACATAGGGAAAATTTTTTTCAACTCCATCCTGGAATTTGAAATCCGGTTCCATTACAAAGGGAGAACCGCATTCGGGGCAGATATACGTCAGACCTTTCCGTGCCCTGCCGCACACTGGGCAAATTGCCTGCATGATGCGAGTGATGCCAACTTCCATATAAAGGTTCAAGAGATATGGAAATGGAAAACAGGATGTGTGACAATATTCTCGAATCCCTGATCAGAGCGTTTTCAGTGAAAGTAGACACATTGAAATGCAGCTTCGGCCTGCAAAAACCTAAACCTTATGAATAGGGCTGGGCATTTTAACCTGACTGGAAACACAACATTAAGTGCTTCATGGAATAATAACAGTTAAATATTATATATGCTTATATTTTTTGTCTGACGTGACTGCATGAGAATCGAAAGTGTCGAACTGGACAATTTTAAATCATTCGGGATTAAGAAAACAATAGGTTTTTCTGATGGGTTTACAGTGATTTCCGGGCCAAACGGAAGCGGCAAGAGCAATATAGGGGATGCGTTACTCTTCGTTCTGGGATTGCGTTCCACCAAACTTCTCAGGGCAGACAGGCTTCCTGACTTCATACACAAGGCGGCATCACACTCCAGACAGAAAAACTACTGCAGGGTGACATTAAGCATACTGGACGATTCAGATCCGCTGCAGGAAGTCAGGTACATCATCACAAGGGAGCTTTCGCAGGAGGGTTCTGAATATAAGAGCAATTTTTATATAAACGGTGAGAGGTGCAGGAGATCCGATGTGGAGTCCCTTATAGAAAGGCTGCAGATATATCTTGATTCGTATAGCTTCGTGCTGCAGGGAGATATAAACAACATAATTAAAATGACAGGGACTGAAAGAAGGAAACTTCTCGAGAGTATTTCCGGGATAGAGAGTTACGATGTGAAGCTGGAGAAGGCTAAGAATGACATAGCCGGTATTGTGTCAAACTTATCTGTAATCAAGGCCAGGATGGAGGAAAAAGCCTCCCAGCTGGAAAGACTGCGTTCAGAAAAGGAAGCTGCAGAGAAATACATTCAACTCTCTTCTCTGATAGCTGATTACAGATACACAATTATGGAGAGAGATATCCAGGCCGAGACAAAACAGATAGAGATGTACAGTTCCGAGATGGAAAGGACCGACTCCAGGCTGGAAGAAATATCAGCCGAACTGGCCAGATTTGAGGATGCACTGAAAGAGATAGCAAAATCGGTGAGTGAAGTTGAAGGGCAGATGAACGGTGTTCGTGATGATAAGTTTCTGCAACTCAAGGAACGTTCCGACAGTCTGAAGATCAGGAAAGGAGTTCTCACAAACTCAATCTCAGACAGCAGCGAAGAAGTTGAAAGCCTGAAGGGTGAAATCGAAGAGAAAGAGAAATATATCCTTGAGCTGGAGACGAAGATAAGCTCCCTTGAGTCCGAAGAGATTTCACGCAGAAAGGATCTGCAGGATATTAACAGAAAAATATCTGAATCAGAAACTGCGATCTCTGAGCTGAATGACGGTGAACTGGGAGCACTGTCCAACATCAGCAATATGAACGAGAGGATGAAGCAGATAGATCTTGAAATTTCAGGATTGAACCAAAGGATCAGCGAACTTGCCACCAGAATAGAGACTATGGAGGCGAAAAGATCTGAACTGCTCGCCCAGGGGGCATCGCTTGAATCCCAGTACTCAGTAATTCAGATGCAGATCAAGGATGCCTCATGGAGAATAGAAGAATCAGGGAATTCAGGAGCAGCTTCGCATAAAAAATTTTCTGAGTTGCAGAGCAAATTTGAAAACCTGAGAAAAAAATCAAGAGATCTTAAGGAAGAGAGGACTCAGGTAGATACAGACCTGAAGAAACTCATAAGGGAGCATGAGAAACTTTCTGCAAGTTTTGCCTCAAGGGGAGGGAAAGCTGTCAAATGCATATTTGATGCAGTTTCCAGGGAAGAGATAACTGGTGTCTACGGTACTCTCAGGTCTCTGATAACTGTTGAAGATAAATACCTGAAGGCGCTCGATGCTGCAGGAGGATCCAGGCTCAATTCCATCGTTGTGGAATCAGACGAAACCGCTGAAAGATGTATCAGCGTACTTAAAAAGGAAAAAGCCGGCAGGCTCACGTTCCTCCCGCTGAATAAGATTATGCCTTCCACTCCCAGAGGGAAATCCATACTGGTAAGAAATTCAGGAGATGCGATTTCTTTCATGCATGAGGTGGTACAGTGTGACCAGAAGTATAGAGGCGCGCTGCTCATCGTTTTTGGGGATACCCTGCTGATGAAGGACACAGCAACAGCAAGAAAGAACATGGGGGGCATAAGAATGGTCACCATCGACGGAGATATATTCGAGGCTAATGGTGCCATAACCGGAGGTTTTTCAGAACAGCACTCCTCGCACGAGGATGACTCCAAAATTCCTAAGCTGCTTGCTGAAATTTCAGAAATGGAAAAGAGGCTCATCGAGATTGACCGGGAGATTGCGGAAGTTGATGCAGAGCTTCAGACTGTTACGACGCAGCTCACGGAGGCTTCTGGATCAAGCGCTGCTGGAAAGCAGGAAGTTGCAACATACCAGAGGATAATAGACGAAAACAGGCCAAAGCTCAGGGAAATCGAGGTTAAGATAGAGGAAAATACCCGCCTGATAAATTCAATTGATACTGATATCAGAACGTGCAGATCGGATCTTGATTCTCTGAAGAAAGAGACAAGTGTTCTTGAAATGGAGAGAAAGGGGCTGATGGAAAAGATGGAGAAGCTTTCTCCTGAACTCATAAGCAGAAAGAGGGAGCTTGAAGATATTCACAGGAAACTTGTTGCAGATAGGGATAAGATTCAGGACGTCCTTTCTGATCTTTCAGGATCCATAAAAGGAAAAACCTCAGAGAGAAGCAGCGAAATATCTGCACTATCCTCAATGAAAAAGAGGATGTCAGATCTTGAGAATAGGATTTCTGAATCCAGAGAGGCACTGAAAACTGCAGTATCGGAGCTTTCAGAATTGGAGGCTGTGCAAAGGACTGTCAATGCTGAGCTTGCAGAGATGTCTTCCAGGATAGAGGCTTACAGAGGTCAGGAACAGGAGATCAGAAAGAGAATGGATGACCTTATAAGCAAGAGGGGAGAACTGAGAGAGGCAAAAGTAACACTCAGGGAAAGGATAGATTCGTTGAATTCAAAGGTTGACGAGTTAAGATCGCAGATCGCGGAAATCAATGGCAAGACTGTTGCAACCGATGAGACAAACCAGGAAATCCGTAAGAGAATCCAATCGATCTCCATGGAGATTGATGCGCTGGGAAGCATCAACCAGAGAGCCATAGAAGAATTTCAGGCAGAGAGTGACGAACTGGAATCTCTGAAGAGAAAGGAAGAGGAACTCAACGCTGAAAAGAAATCGTTAGAGGATCTGACGGTTGACATCAACATGCAGAAAAAGATTGTCTTTCTCGATCTGTTTGACGCAATAAACAGGGAGATAAATTCAATATACTATGTTCTGTCAGATGGCGGAGACGCAGGTTTAGAAATAACAGACCGGGAAAACCCACTTGAAGCCGAGGTCTACATAAAGGCCAGGCCAAAGGGATCCAATTACAGCAAACTGGATGCCCTTAGTGGCGGAGAAAAAAGCCTAACGGCAATGGCTTTCATTATGGCTGTACAGCGGATAAACCCGTCACCGGTCTATTATCTCGACGAGGTGGATATGTTCCTTGATGGTGCAAATGCGGAACGTGTAGGTAAGATGTTCAAGGAAAATTCCCAGAAATCCCAGATAATATCGGTTTCGTTGAGACAGGCCATGCTCAAGTATGCCGACAACATAATCGGTGTCACTACCTTTGATGATGAAAATTCAGAGGTTTTCTTCAAGAGTTTTGACGAAAAGCAGGATGAGAAACATGATAAGAAGAATGACGGGAATCATGAGGATTCTGAAGGGGGCGATGGGAAATGAGTCATGAGGAGATACTTAAGAGCATAGTCGTACAGGGTACGGTCATAGATGCAGACACCTCTGAATACAGAAAGATCATACTTTCGGGCGATAAGGAGGGCCAGGACCCTTTCATCAGGACGGTGAACCTGATCGTGAAGATGTGCGAAGATGGAGAGATGGATCCATGGAATGTGAGCATACGTTCCATCGCCGCTGTTGTTCAGAAGATGATTTCTGAGAATAGTAGAAATTTTTCCCAGGCCGGACTTGTAATGATGAATGCGTGGCATCTTCTCTTTGTGAAGACAGAGAATCTGATTGGGGAGATGTCGACTGTGCGTGAACAGTTTCCGGACAGTATGCAGGAACAGCTGTTTCCTGACTTTGAATTCGGCAGCAGCGATGACTCAGTTCAATCTGGCATCCCTGCTCCAGTTGAAAACGTTGAGACTGCCCCCCTGGAGCCTCTGGTAAGACATGAAAGATCGAAGATCATGCTTGTGGAGATACTGGAGGCAATAAGGAATGCATACCTTTCCCAGAAGAAAATCAAATCATTTCAGGAAATACCAAAGGTAACAGGCGACATGTCATCCATACTGTCGGAGATGCATCCAGAGCAGCCAGAGATGGAGATCGAGCAGATCTGGCTCAGGATACTCTCCAATGAGAATGAAATGATGAGAATGGAAAGCATATGGGGAGATGTTGATTTCGAGAGAAAAAAATTCCTGGTTTATTCAATGTTTCTCGGAAGGCAGAAAAAGATCACGATGAGTCAGGAAAGTGCAGGAGGAGACATATGGATTCAGAAGATTCAAAACCAGTGACTAAGTTTTCAAGGAACGTATCTGCCAGAGAGGTTGGAGAGTATGAATTCTGCTCTGTTGCCTGGTATCTTGACATCACTGGAAACGGAAAGCAAAGCATGACGTCAGAGGATAACCTGGGATCAAGAGTGATTGTGGACAGGAGAAATTACCGTAATTCAAAGATGAGCGATAATGCTGTGAAGGGACTTGTTGCGGTTGTGCTTGTTCTGACGGCCTTTCTCGTGGCGCTGGTAATTTAAAATGATCCTCTACGCAGTTGTTCTGATCCTTATCATGATAGGAGGATGCCTTGCAGCAATCGGGTGGCTTGAAAGAAGGAGATTTCCCAGGATGGGAATCCCGTCTGGAAAAATGCTCTACGCTGATCTTGAATCCAGGGAACAGATCCTTGTCAGCAGGAGATACGGAATAACCGGTAGACCGGATATGGTGGTCAGGAGAGGCCGCAGTGTTATCCCTTACGTTTACAGAAGAACGGACTCAGATACTCCGAGGAAAAACCATGTCGTAGAAATGGGTGCATATTTCATAATCCTGGAGGAGGAGTTTCCAGGTTTCGTGGTTCCATACGGGATCCTGCGTTACGGTGGAAGATCATTCAGAGTGGAAAATAATGGCAGGTTAAAGGCAAGAGCCCTCTACATTGTGAACAGAATAAGAAACGACTATGGAGAGCCGGAAAGAAATCATTCTGATAAGGAAAGATGTATGCGTTGTCCATTTTCGTCTGCCTGTTATCAAACCTTAATAAAGAATGAGCATTCCCAGCCTCAATGGATCCCCTAGAGACTGTACTGAACAACACAAAGGAGGTTATCAAAAAGGACGAGCTCTCCGTGCTTCTTGAGAGTGGAGGCACAGCTTATATAGGTTTCGAGCCGTCTGGCATACCTACTATTGCCACAGGTCTTCTCTGGCCAAACAAACTGGCAGAGATTTCCAGATCAGGTCTGAAGCTGACCGTCCTCCTTGCCGACTGGCACGCAATGATAAATGATAAACTCGGGGGAGATCTTGAAAGGATCAGGGCTTCCGGTGAGCTTATGAAGAGAATCTTTCTGGCAGCCGGCTTGCCCCATGGAACGGAGTTTCTCTGGACATCAGATAATGTGTCATCAAGCGATTACTGGAAGACTTTGCTTAAGGTTGCAAAGGCAGGTTCCCTGGCCAGAATAAGGAGGGCTCTGCCTATAATGGGAAGAACTGAGGAGGAGGCGGACAGGGATTTCAGCAAGTACATATATCCATTGATGCAGGTAACAGACATCATTTACAATTCATTTGATCTTGCCCTTGGAGGAATGGATCAGAGACATGCGCATATGCTATGCAGGGATATACAGGATAAACTGAAAATGAAAAAGGTTGTTGCAATCCATACAGGACTGATCACCAGTCTTAATTCCGGTGGAAGAATGGATTTTTCAGATCCTGCTGCTGTCAAAATGTCGAAGAGCGATCCCAATTCAGGAATTTTCATATTTGACGAGCCGGAGACTATTGAGAGAAAGATATCGAAGGCGTACTGCCCTCAGGGCACAGTTGACGGAAATCCACTGATAGACATAGCAAGGATGATCCTGATCCCGTATGGTGGTGGACTGAATGCTGTTGCCACTGACGGCGAAACGCTGAGGATCAGAAACAGCTCGGATCTTGAAGAGAACTACAGAACTGGCAGGATACATCCCTCAGATCTGAAAAGATCTGTTGCAGAGTCCCTTTCTGAAATGCTGAAGCCCTTTTCCAGAATAAAGGAAGAGAGCGGAGACCTTATATCCCTGATCCAGCGTGGCTGATCAGAACGTGTCAAGGCTGGTCTGTGATCTCCCCCCATAGGTGCTGATAAGCGTCTCGATAAATGGATCGATTCTTTCCGAAGCAAACTGATGCTCGTCGCACAGTATTTGTATTATCTTATCCCTGTCAGGAGCCCGAAACTTTATTTCCGGCTTTTCCTCAACAGATGGCGTCTTGAATATTGCCTTTATCTCATCCAGATTCTCGATGACCTCTCCACGGCTTGAAAGAACGGATTCAATGCTTCCATGCTGCTTTATGAGTTTCAGTGCAGTTTTAGGACCGACCTTTTCAATTCCTGTGTTGAAGTCCGTTCCGATCATTATAGCCATATCTACAAGCTGATCGTAGGTTATTCCGTTAGCTTCCAGTGTTCTGTCCAGATCGATCATCTCAGGGCTCACCGGCACATACATGTTCTTTCCAGGTATTTTCCTTCTACCGCCTGAGGTGAAATTGCGGAATACCCGTTTCGATCCGAATAGCAGACAGTCATAATCCTGCGATACTACGCCATAAACCTGGCCAGTTCTGCACATGTAGGACGCCTGGGCCTCACCCTCTGACGGGGCCTGGACATATGGTATTCCCATAGCCGAAAGCAGTGCCTTTGTCTCTCCGACCATATCTCTTGTGATATAGTTCACCCTCGCTGAAAGGGATCTGACCCTCTCCATGTCCCTCTTCTCCCTGGCCACAATTAGCTCCTCGGCCGCTTTCTCCTTTGCCTGGACCCTTTCCCTTATGGTGGCCGCCTTGAGCCTGGATGGCTTCCCGTCAAAAACAAATACAGGTCTTATACCAGCCTCCATCAGACTGATGGAACGGTAAAAGCATCCTGACAGGTGAGAGGTTACCCTGCCCTTTGAATCCATCAGTGGCGTCCCATCATTCTGCCTGATTGAACTCAAAAACTGGTAAAGTATGTTGTAACCGTCAATCGCAAATGTCATTCCTGAAAAGTCCCGGATGGAAACCTTTTCCTTCACCACGAGAGGTGACAGATCAACTCCCATTGTTTCGCATGCCTATGCAGGAAAAATATTTTCTTGTTTCCCGTAATGTGGATGAAATGATGATGAAACGCTGCGGGAAGTGTGGGTATGACTTTGTTTGCGGATCGCCTGCCCCGGGATGCTGGTGCGAAAGCGTTCATGTGAGCTGCGAGAGAATGACCGAACTGAAGAGAAAATACAGAGACTGCCTCTGCCCCGCATGCCTTCGTGACTGATCAGCCCGGAGCACATTCAATACCGAACCCTGTTATGCGAAAAACTGCATTGAGCCCCTCGGGTGCTGATCTGTGCTTGACGAGTTCAATCCTTCTCCTTGTATCAGGCAACTTTTCTATCCTGTAAACAGCCTTGACAGAGTGGTTTATGACGTATCCGCCAAACGGCTCCAGAGAACCTGTCTGAACATCCTGGTATATCTGGTTGGTTATAACTGCAGCACATCCGCTCCCCGATATTATGGAAAGAAGTATCGAGAGGTGCTTTTGCATGCTGTTGGCTCTCGCGGATGGATCTCCACCCTTCTCGAGCCTGAAATATTCGGTGAATGAATCAATCACCACAAGATCAGGCTTCTGCCCCCTTTCAATATTCCTCTCTATTTTGGTAAGTGTGAGTTCCTGATCCTCCAGCGACTTTATGCGGTACAGATAGAATTTTTTCATCTCCCCGGCTCCAGGTGCAATCTGTCTTATTCTCTCAACAGATACGCCTTCTGTATCCAGATAGTAGACTGTACCTCCAGAATTCAGCGCTGACAGAGATATTATCAGGGAAAGATTTGTCTTTCCGCTACCCCCCTCTCCATAGATCTCTGTTATTATAGATCTTTCAATCCCACCAGCCAGTGCACTGTCTATGCACGATATACCTGTGGGGATCCTGGCCAGTTCTTCGGACAGGTTTATCCTGTTCATGAGGTGACCTCTCTGATAAGCGCATTTATCGCAAAACCTACATCCATCAGGCTGTCAGATACGATAACCATGTCGCTGTACTGCCTTATTCTCTCATCGGTGAGATTGAACGCTATGGACTTCCCGCACTTCCTGAACATGGATAGATCGATTATTGAATCTCCCACGCCTACAGTTCGCTCAACCGGAATCCCTTCCCTTTCCTGGATTGTTGAGACGATGATGTTCTTCCTGTTGGGGATCACGACAGGTTCAGCCCTGTTAATCAGCAGACCCTGCTGATCATAATGAAGGGGGTTTGAATACACATGGTCGAAACCTGCCTTCATGCTTACGATACGGGACAGATCTGAGAGCCCTCCGGACACTATGGCGGTAACTATGCCGCTGTCATGCAGATACGAGACAGTTTCCGGAATATGCTGGATTATCGGGATTTTCTGCATTATTCCTTCAATGTCGCTTCTGGATATGTCCGCTTTTGCCTCTTTCCACAGTGCTATATCTCTTTTCATGAACTCTTCGTAGGTGATGCCTCCTGATCTGTACGCCTCGAGGTTCTTTCTATTGTCCACGCCAAGATAATCGCAGACAGCCTTCCAGGAACTCACATGCCCTGTCAGAACACCGTCCATATCGAAGATTGCCAGCCCCCTTGGTTCAGGACTCATCAGTATGTCCTCGAAAACATGGCCCTGTCACCATCTCTACCGCAAACCACGCATTTTCCCTTAGAAGGATGAGATAGTGTAACTCCAAGACAGTTCTTCTCTGTTTCAGACTCTATCCTGTCTGAACATTCCCTGTTGCCACACCAGTAGGCAAAGTATGAGAACTGACCCTTCATGTCCTCCACCTTTTCGGCATGCCTCACTGATTCACCGATCACTCTACCGGAATTGTATTCCAGCTTTTCGTCATGCTCCGCAAGTGCCTCCCTCACACTCTTCGTCAGATCTTTCAAAGAGGTTTTTCTCCTGCCTTTTATGGTTCGAACAGCCAGGGTCACTGATTGGGAACTCACCTCTTTCTCCCCCACCTCTATTCTCACTGGAACACCTTTCATCTCCCAGTAGTTGTATTTCCATCCAGGTGTATATCCATCCCTTGTGTCAACAGTACATCTGATTCCTTCCATGCGGAGCGTTCTCATTATCTCTGCACCGTATGAAGCTGTATCCGCTGACTGTGACGGTATCGGTACTATCACCACCTGAACGGGTGCAATACCTGATGGAAGGATCAGACCCATGTCATCGCCGTGTATTCCTATCACAGCACCAAGCAATCTTTCGCTCATTCCGTATGTGGTCTGATGCACATAATGTGATTCACCAGATTCATCTGAATACCTGATGTCGTAGGTCTTTGAAAAATTCTCGCCGTAGTGATGCATTGTCGCAACCTGCAAAGTGCGTCCGCCAGGCATTATGGCATCTGCAGCGATGGTGTATACAGCGCCTGGGAATTTGTCCCAGTCCGGTCTCCTGTTGATAACATGGGGAAGTTTCAGTGTGCGGTTGAGTCCCTCCCATATCTTCATGTAGTCACCTATCTGTCTCTCTGCGTCCTCATAGCTTTCATGTGCGGTATGTGCCTCGTAAAAATGTATCTCCCTCACCCTCAGGAAGGACCTTGTGTGCTTGGTTTCATACCTGTAAACACTGACTATCTGGAATATTCTCTTTGGCAGATCGGCATGATTCCGTATCCATAGGGAAAACATCGGGTACATCGCAGATTCACTGGTGGGTCTCAGAGCCATATCGATATCAAGCTGATCATAACCGCCCTTGGTCACCCAGTATAGCTCCCCCTCAAAACCCTTCAGATGCTCAAATTCCACTGCAAGCTGATTTCTAGTGATGAGTACTGGGAACCTGACTTCCTCAATACCATGGTCTTCTGAGAGCTCGCGGGCCAGGAGATCTATCATGTTCATAGCCTTAAGGCCGTAAGGAAGCCATACATTCATCCCCTTAACCGGATACCTTTTGTCGCTCATCTCTGCCGTTTCAAGGATCTCGTTATACCATTCGCTGAAGTTCTCCTTCTTGTTCTGCATCTGCAAACTGCCATATTTTGCTGATTAAAATAGTTACCTTTGTGCACGAAATTTGCGCTCAGCGGCTTTCCAGGTCTGAATGAGACAACACCTCAGTATATTCCTGACATTACAGGGAGTTTTTGCATGTGGGCTTAATAAATTTTATTTAATGATAAAATATTTCCATACATGTCCTCCCTGAAACCTGAAATTATGTTTTCCAATATCACTGATTTTATCAGGGAGGTCACTGCTGGAAGGGAAATGATCCTTGGAACCAGCTCCGGCGTTGACAGCTCCCTTGTTCTCATGCTCTCGGTTTCCGTGGACAGGAAGAGAGTACATCCTTTCTTTCTGTATGACCGCGCCACACCGGATTCTGATTTCAATGACATAGATCTCCTTGAAAGAAAAGCCGGTGTCACTATCGAAAGAATAAACATCGAGCCAATTGAAAGAAGCTTTTCAGGCACGGTTGTTACCGATTCTGATCCCAGAATATTCGGCAATGTCAAAGCAAGGATCAGGATGACAATACTTTATTACTTCTCCAACCTTTATTCAGGAATGGTTCTTGGCACCACCAACAGGACGGAATACATGCTTGGGTACTTCACAAAATATGGAGACGGTGCCTGTGATGTTGAGCCAATCATGCACCTGCACAAAAATGAGGTCAGGATTCTTGCTGAATTTGCAGGGGTGCCAGAAAGTATAATAAGGAAAAAGCCTACAGCCGGACTCTGGGAGGGGCAGACAGATGAAGGTGAGATCGGAATATCATATGATGAAATAGACAGGCAGCTTAAGTCCATTGAATCCTCGGCCGAGGGAAAAAATGTAAGCAAAAGGATTCTCGAAATGATTGCCAGCAGTGAACACAAGAGGAGAATGCCGCCCAGCCTTCTGGACAAGTGATTCAGCGTTGACCTTCGGATATGAATCATTCTTTGAAATCAGCCTTATCCTTATTGTTGCCTCATTTGCAATACCTATTTCAAGAAAGGCTTCTGTTGTTGACATACCTATACTAATATTCCTTGGGATACTTCTTGGGCCAGTTACTGGAATAATCTCACATGGCTTTTTAATTTACCTTATGACCCAGTTCGGAGGAGTGGGGCTGGGAATGCTTGGCATTGTCATCATTCTGTATTACGAAAGCCACAGCATTAACTTCAGGATCATCAGAAGAGAGTTCATGCGGATTGCAATGCTGGACACGCTTGGAGTGGTTATAACTACCATTGTTTCTGCCTTCCTGTTTAGTTTTGTCACAGGAGCACCGCTGATAATAGGTTTTCTGTTTGGGGCCGCAATTGCTCCCACAGATCCTGCAAGTTTGATACCACTCTTCAGGAATATAAGCATGAAGGAGGAGGTTTCCGGTACACTGGTTGGAGAAAGCATTTTCAATGATCCCATATCAATAATCCTCATAGCGCTTGGTATATCCATAGTTGCCCCAAGTTCAAATTATGTGCCAGTATTCCAGATGCTTTCCCAGCACATCTCACTGATACTGACATCTGTGCTGTTCTTCCTGATAGAGATATCAATACCTGCACTGATAGGAATACTAGTGGGATTTTCAGTCATATACCTGAACAGGGTTATGAAGTTTGACAACCTTCTGTTTGCCTTCACCCTTGGCATACTGATCCTGGAGTTTACACTGCTGGAGGTTGCAGGTCTCACACCCTTTCCTGCCGTTATAGCGACTGGTGCAATAATAGGGAATTTTACGGATAAAAGCCTCTTCTGGCAGAGAGAGGAGAGTTTTCAGCAGTCCCTGTCATTTCTCGCGAGGGCAATTATATTCTTTGCGCTGGGAAGTATTCTGATTGCGTCGCAGGTTGAGACCTATTTCTACATCGGGATTATCCTGGCAGCAGGGGTTCTTTTCTTTGCCAGGCCTATCGCTGTCTTTGCCTCCCTTCTGGTTTCTGACATAGTTCCGCAGAGATTCAAAATGAACAACAGGATCAAGTCTTTCATTGCGCTTGTTGGACCAAGGGGTGTTGTATCAATTGTTGTATCCCTGATTCCATACACCATAGGGCTGGAGAACAATATACCCTCTCTGATCATGTGGGGACCACTGATCTATGTGGCAACCTCTTTTGTAGTCATAATTTCAATAGTCGTTCAGACCATATACTTCCCCTATGTTTCAAGGAAGCTTGTCGGCATTGAACTTAAATAGGATTTTGTCGGGGTTTACGGGTTTGCGTTAATGGCATCCTGATCAGGGGTTATGTTCAGTTCCTTCAGCAGGGCATCCCTATCCTTGTAGAACAGTGTAATCATCCTTGTTACATCCCTGTAGGTATAGAACTTGTTCTCTATCATCTTGTTGAGTATTCTTTCCCTGGCCTCAACCTCCCGTTCAAGCTCCACCTCGCTCTTTCCTATCCTCTGTGCAATCCTGTTAAGCACATAGCTGAAACCGCTGAATGTGAAGTTGTCCGTTGATGGATTCCACTTGAATATGTTGTTCACGATAATGTCGTTTGATCCAGGGTCAAGTCCAGTAAGTTCTGAGACAGAAACTGCTCTCCTGACAAGTTTTCCATTGTAGCTGATCTGAGACTGCATTATTATGACGTCCAGGGCGGTTATGAGTGTTCTCGGAATATTGATCGGAGGAGATTCCAGTCTGTGGATAAGCGTTTTCGGGTCTTCTGCATGAAATGTCCCGAATCCGTACCGGCCTGCAGACATTGCCTGAAATACCGTGAAGGCCTCCTTCCCCCTGACCTCTCCAATAACAACATAGTTAGGTCTCTGCCTCAGAGATGCTGCAAGCAGATCGAACATATCTATTTCCCCAGCCCTCTTGCCAGTTTCGTTGTTAAACTCCCCAAACCCTGGCCTTGTAACCATGGCTATCCAGTTCTCATGTGGGATGTTGATCTCTCTTGTGTCCTCTATGCTCACAACCTTGTTCTGCGGAGGAATGAAAAGCAATATGGCGTTAAGGAGTGTGGTCTTCCCTGAACCTGTTCCTCCTGCCACCATCATGTTCGCACCGTACTCCGTAATCGTCCAAAGATATGCGAATATCCTTGCCGATGCGGTGTTTGTCATTATAAGACTTACAGGGCTCAATGGATTTGCCTTGAATTTCCTCACTGTGAAAGCAGGCCCATTGTTTGTTATATACTTTCCAAGAGACGCCTGCAGCCTTGATCCGTCCTTAAGTGTGGTGTCGATAATTGGAACAGATATTGATATGTGTTTGCCTGAATCCTGTACCACCCTTTTCACATAGGTATTCAGAACAGCGTCATCTTTGAAGACCACGTTTGTCGGTATGAATCCGTAATTACGGTGAAATGCAAACACCGATATACCTGGCTTGTCACAGGAAATATCCTCAATGTTCTGGTCCTTCATCAGACCGTCTATTGGTCCGAAGCCTATTATATCCCTCTTCACATAATAGTGGATAACAAGCAGCTCATTTGGAGGATAGTCAAGACGCATCCTTTCAAGTACCCTGTTATAAACGCCCTCAAAATCGGCATTTCTGTTGTCGCTGGCTAGTCTCTCTTCTGAAACCTCATCTATGATTGCGTTCTTCAGATCTTCTATATCTTCAATCATATCCTGATCCAGATACGGTTCTATCAGATGATACTGAATTGACTGGTCTCTTTTGTCTATAAAGACCCTTGCATAAACCAGTCCTGGTTCAATCTCATCAAAAGAAAGATCATCAGGTTCGCTCGCCTCTGAAAGTTTTATCTCTGCAGATGTCTCTACTTTGCTTGATCGTCGTCTTTTCAGCAAATCATATCACCCCTATTATGGCGAGAATCACTATGCTTACGGCAAGAAGTATTCCGGAGAGCAGTATACCAGAACTTATTCTACCGTCCCTCAGGACACCGGAAAGTATGCCAGTACCCCCGCCCTGCACTATCATTCCTATATTAAATACAGTTTCTATCGCACTGGTGCTGACAGTGGCTCCTCCTCCACTCAGGGAAAAACCATGTGCCCCAAGATGCGGAAGAAAGTCTATGTCCAGTGCAAGTATGACAAATAAGAAAACACCGTACGAGATCATCATCACCATTGTGTAGTTCTTCATTTCCGAGAATCTCGAATTCCTCATCAACTGCATCTGGGAGGTAAAGTCTGAAACCATGGTCATAACATCTGAAATGTTGCTTCCAGACTCACTTGCTTTCACAATAATCTTTCCAGCCCTTATGATATTTTCAGATTCGAGGCTTTCACCGAAATCTGACATTGCCTCTTCCACGGATATTCCCCATGATATTAGTGCTGCCACCCTCTTGATCTCGTCTGAAAGAGGACCATAGTCGGATTTTGACGACCTGATTATTGCTTCAGAAATTGGCATACCAAATGTTGTGAACTCTGCCAGATCTCTAAGGAAATCAGGAACTCTGCGTTCTGCCTCGTAAAAACGCTTCATCTCTACAGAATCGAAGAAACCGTATGGAATGAAGAGTATTATGAAAAAGACTGTGAAGGCGAGCAGGTAGTTGAAACTGATCTTCGGATTGTTCACCGATATTACTATGTAAAGTACCATGAATACAATCCCGGCAAAATATGAAATCAGAAGTGCGATGTATTTGGCTTTCATACCTTAATCTCCTTTATTGTTGACGACACCAGAAAAGCGAATGCGCCGGTAATCAGCGGAATTATCAGCAGGTCGATGAGGTAAAGTACTATGATCATTCCCGATGAACTGGCCTGCAATGATGCTACGACACCTAGAATTACAATAAGCATAAGGGGAAAAGCAACTCCAACTGTCACGTAACTCTCTGCCAGAATACCTATTGATTCTCCGTTGGCCCTTATGAGAGTGCTTAGTTCTCCCTGGTACTGGACTGCCTTGGTTTTGAAGTACTGTTTGAGATTTCCCCCAGACGTCACCGTGGTGACTATACCCTGCAGGAATTCAGCAAGTTTTGCTGAGGGTGAATATTTGGCACCATCCCTGAGAGCAGATATGATATCCTTACCGAAAACCCTTGTTGCAAGGGATATTGACTTGGCTTCCTTTGCCACAGCCCCGTATTCAGGACTTTCCCCAAGCTCAAAAAGTATCTGATCAACAGGCATATCCGCAGATGCCATAGTGGCGATATAACCCAGTGCCATTGGTAGCTTTGACTCTATATCCTTCTTTCTTTTCTTTGCTGTTGAAGAAGGGAGGCTCAGGAATACGCCTATAAAAGACATAATAGCCAGCACACCTGCTGCTATTGCTAAAATATAAAAAGGACCAAGAAGGTAAGCAAAAAAGGAAATAAGAATACCACCTACAGCAGCCATCATCAGTGAAACGAACGTCGCCAGAGAAAGATACTGAACGCTTGAGTACGGCATCTTGGCCTTTCTGAGGTTATCCTCAAGTTTGGAAAATTTGCTTTCCCTAGCCTGGAAGTACTCCCTGAAAAGCTTCAGAGAAATCTTCAGGAACGGTGAAGGCGGTTTTATTGTGGTTTCAAGATCTTTACTCTTCTGTGTAGAAAAAAGGTTCCTGGACTTTAGCGCCAAAACACCTGAAACATCCCTTATTCTTCCAAAAATCTTCTGAATAACGGCATTATTCTTCTGCCCTTCAGTGGATGCAGGCATTGTAGAAGACAGGTCTTTGCTCCTGCTTCTCTGACCGGATATTGATCCGCTCCTTGTTCGACTTCTTCTGGAAACCCTTTTGGATTCCGGCTCTTCCTGACCCTGACCCATAGTTCTTTCTATTTCGAGTATGTCCTGCATCAGATCTCTACTTACCTTCCTGCGCAGAGGATTTCTGCTCCTTCTGGCACGCTTCTCCTCGTAGGTCGGTTCTGCTTCAGGTGTTGCCTGTTCAGCTGCCTGCGTGAAATCTTCAAAACTTTCAGGCTGTGGACCTGAGCTGCCAAAAACCACTTTCTTTTCGGTTTCTGCTGTTTCCGGCGCCTTCTCATCTTTTGATGAGCCTGTGTCCGCACCAGTGGAATTTTCTGCACTCTTTGCGACCTCTTCTCCGGACGGCTTTTGACTGTCCGGCTCCGAAGGATTCTGTAAGTTCTGATCCGATCCAGTGGGCTGCTCAACACCAGAGGGAGCCGCTGATATATTCTCTTCTGGACTCTGAGAAGGAGCATTGCTTTCAGCCTCTGAAGAAGGCTCATTTATGATCGGTCTGGTGATTTTTCTCCGCCTGTTGAATCTTGGTTTTTCAGGTTCTTCCGTCATAAGGTTCCTCCTGATGCCGCAGTCAGTGCCTTCTCTGGGTCGCGGTAATATGTGGTTATTATTGTGTGAATGTCAGCATAGTTTGTGATATCAGACTTCACCATTTCCTCCAGCAACTTCCTTCTCTCATCGAATTCTTTTTTGAACTGGGATGCACCTATCCCTCTGATATACTGTACTTTCTTGTACAAATTGCTGTAACCCATGAAAGAATGCTTCCCTCTGAATGAGTCATATGAGAATACTTTGTTGTAGACAACCTCATTGGTTTCGGTGTTATATCCTGACATCTCGTCCACTTCCGTGATTCTCCTGTTAACCGAATCACCTGTTCTGACAAACTTGTTAAAAATAACAGTGTTCAGATATGTTATCATTATTCTTGGTATGTTAAGCGGTGCACTCTCCAGTCTGTTGACCGTTGCTTCCATTGAATCAGCATGTATCGTTGAATAGGTGGTATGTCCTGTTGACATGGCCTGGAAAAGTGATGAGGCCTCTCTTCCTCTCACCTCACCCACAACTATGTAGGTAGGTCTCTGTCTCATGGCCATCTTAACCAGTTCAAACATATCTATTCTCATCCCGCCATTCTCAGACTTGTTGGATTCAAACTCAGCTTCCCTGGTAGAAGTGGCTACCCAGTTGTTGTGAAGAATGTTGATTTCTCTTGTCTCTTCTATGCTGAATATTTTTGCGTTAGGAGGAACAAGCATAAGGATGGCATTCATCGTTGAAGTCTTGCCTACGGCGGGAACCCCGGCGATCAGCGCTGAGGCATAATACTCTATCATATACCAGAAGTAGGTGACCATTTCAGCACTGGCTGTACCGAACTTGATCAGTTCAACTGGGGTGAATGGCTTTTCTCTAAAGAGTCTGAATGTAAATGTTGAACCTCTCGTTGAAATTTCCTCTCCGTATATTGCCTGAACCCTGTGGCCATTTGGGGTTGCGCCATCCAAAATTGGTTCGCTCACTGATATTTCCTTTCCGCATATCTGGGCAAGTTTAATGACATAGGAATTGAGCTGATCTTTAGTTTTGAAGCTCACATTGGTCTTTATTGAACCATACTTCCTGTGATATACGAAAATCGGAACGTTGTATCCATCGCATGAGATGTCTTCCACATAAGGGTCCCTGACGATAACTTCAATGGCCCCAAGCCCTGAGAAATCACGGTTGAGGTAATACTTGATCTTCTCTCTTGATTCTTCTCCCAGGTTTACCTCATAGTTTTTGCAATATATGTCAAGAAGTTTACCCACATCAAGCTTTACATATTCTGTGGAGAAATTCCGCAGGTTCGGGATAACCATCTCCATCTCCTTTGGAAGTATATTTATCAGCTTTCTTTCATACTCATCAAGTTTAGGCTCTACTACAGAGTAAATATTTTCTAACGTATTCCTATTCCAGAGTATTTCTACAGAACCAAAACCCTTTATTACATCATATCTGTCAACAAGATCAAGGTTATCTGCTTCGGTGGTCTTGACCATCGGCCTCCTTGTCCTTGCCCTTCTCCTTATGTTAAACTCTGGCATCGAAGTACAATCACAACGTGCATATATATCTTTTAACTTTTTACCAGATTAAATGGAATTTTATCAAAGACTTATAAGACACATTACAGAATGTTGTGAATTGGCTAATTTCAGCAAGTTTTATAGTCAGTCTAACCTTACCCTTGCAGGGGCCGGTAGATCAGAGGTAGATCGCTTCCTTGGCATGGAAGAGGCCCGGGGTTCAAATCCCCGCCGGTCCATACTGTGCGAATCCGCCGGATTCTGCACCCTGAAGAGATCCACGGATCTGACCTTTTCTATGGCCTCATACTGGCTGGGATGAAGATATATTGAGGTGGATTCCAGGTCCTCATGGCCCAGGAGCTGGGAGACATAGACGACCGACACACAGCACCTCTCGATAACCATCAGAGCACCTCCCTGCCGGGGACGGAACATCCCCTGACATGCGTCTCCAGTGCCGCCTTCCTGTACGTCTCCGGAAGCATAGCAAAGCTGACCCCGCAGACCGGACAGCAGTCAGGCTCGAACTCCCTTTGAACGTTCTTCTGGCGGCGGAAAATTCTCATGAAGGCACCTCGTTCTTCCTTCGTTGCTCTTCCAGTTCATTACCCTTCAGAATTTCCCTAATCTCTACGATGAGGGTGTCTCCTTCCATGATATTTAATTTCCTCCGAACGTCATGCGGTATCTGTCCCCTGCCTGCTGTGCCTATCTTTACAGTTGTTATTATCATGGTAATTCACATTTGGTAATTATACCAAACGTAGTTACATATTTAAGGTTGTTGTTTGGTAAGAGTACCAATTACCTCTATACGTGCTATAATATACAATTGGTAATTTTACTCATAGTACATGGACTCGCTCGATCTCAAGCATTCCAAATCAGTTCTCATAGCGCTGAGTAAGACTGATACCGCTAAAAAATCCGATTTATTTACTATAATAAAGAGTCATCAGGTTCTTGATAACTTGCTCGAGGCTTTACAGAAGGACGATTATTTGACTATTCAGGAGTCCAAGGTGGGACCAAGGAGATATTTTATATCTCTTACTTCAAAGGGACGACTAGTGGCCGAGCAGCTCAAGAAGGCTGAGGAAACTGCCAAGGGCGTCGTGATCCATGAGGATGAGGGGAGAATAGAGATATCCAACGTACCGGGGGAGTGGAAGGAGAAATGGAAAAACCTTCATGCACTGATACACGTGAATGTCTACGATGATCACGTTACAATAATGGAGACGAACCATGCCGGAACCGGGAAGGAGCGCATATTCAATATCTACATCAGGGAAAATGGGCATGGGCAGCTCAGGCTGTGGTGCGAGCTTGATGAATCTTTTGACTGCTATCACATCGGCTATGCCCTTACTCTGGCACCGGTCCAGGACATGTTTGCGAGGGTGAGAGGAGGAAAATGATTGTGATGAATGATGACTGTAGTTTACAAATTGACCGCGGGCAATGTGGTCAAACAAAATTGGCGTCAATAGCAGCGCGGAGCTGGAACATGGCCATGATACATCAGATAGTGTTGAAAAACGTGGAGTGCGTATCCAGATGGTGGAATTGAAGTTCCGTTTCGATCAGAGACTGTTGATTGAGCTCGGCAGGCAACTTGTTTCCAAGGATGAAGTTGCGGTAAGTGAGCTTGTAAAAAATTCCTACGATGCAGATGCATCTATTGTTGAGATCAGAATTGATGAGGACAGGATCAGTATAGCTGATAACGGGACAGGAATGAACTGGGATACAATAGAGAATGCATGGCTGGTGGTGGGCACAACTTGGAAGAAGCGTAATTCAAAATCTCCAATAAAACAGAGGCGTGTTTTGGGTGAAAAGGGGATAGGAAGGCTGTCTGCATTCAGGCTTGGAAACGCCATAGAAATCAGAACCAAGTCGGCTGATGATAAACTGATAAATCTAAAGATGAAACTTCCCATGGATGAATTGAACGTCACTCCTTCAGAAGACGAGGGTTCTTCGGGACCATTGAAAGTTGAATTTTTGACGGAGGATGATACCCTATCGTTTCCCGGGGAAAGCAATACAGGAACGATCATAGGGATATCTGACCTAAGAGGAAAGTGGGACCAGAGCAAAGTGAGTGCGCTTAGGGCTATACTTTCCAGGCTTTTACACCCGTTCGATGCTTCCATTTCAGGATTTTCCATAGTTTTTTTTCACATGGGTAAACCAATTGACCTTGAACCAGACCCAAGGCTGAAGAACCCACACTATTCAATCAGCGTCCTTGTCAATGGAAAGGGGGAATACAGTGGATCAGTTTCATACCTAGATGAGAAATCCATACATATAGAGACTAAGATAACAGGCGTTATTGAACTCAAAGATTCGATGTCCAATCAAAAAGTAAGGTATCCAAGTGTCTTGGAAGGCGGATGCGGGCCAATTTCACTAAAGCTCTATGCATGGGACAGGGATCGTGAAGATTTCAGAGGTTTGCGTGGAACACTCGATGACTTCTCCGGTTTTAGCCTGATGAGGGATGGTATTCTCGCTGTTAAACCCAAAACAGACTGGCTTGGCCTGAACATACGCCGGGTTCAGAATCCCACAATGAGGTTGAGCACGAACCAGATAGTTGGAGCCATATACATAAAATCGGACATCAACCAGAACCTGATAGACAAAACTGACCGTGAGGGGCTGATAGAAAATGAAGCATTTGAGTACCTGAAGCAGACGGTATACATACTCATGAGTAGGCTTGAGGAGATAAGATACAGGGTTCGGCGCAGCCAGAGGCTTTCAAAAGGCAGTGCTCTATTCGATATTCTGGATACACAGGAGCTCCGTGAAGTTTCCAAGGGTCTTCCAGATGAAGCAAAGCAGAGCGTTCTGAACATAGCAGATGAAATGGATAGAAAACGTTCCGACCTGGAAGAGCTGATTCTGGGAAGAGATCGGATGGCAACTGCTGGTGTGATAGCCGCTGAGTTCATTCACTCAGGAAGAAACGCACTTGTACCAATAGTTGATGGATACAGATACATAGAGAAGCATATGAATGAAGTACCTGACGAGTTGAAGAGAATGATAGACAGCATGGTAGAGGGTGGAAAGCAGCTGGCAAAGCTCTTCGACAGAATGATGCCATACATGAGGTTCCGGGTCAGGAACCAAACAACCGTTCTTCTGAGCGACGTGATTGACATGCTGAGAGAACTCTACGAAATCAAATTGAAGGAGTCGAATATAAAATTAATAGTTGATCTGGAGCCTCAACTCTCTTTCGTTGCGAATCAGACTGACATTCTGATAATGCTCACGAATTTTCTAGTGAATTCAATATACTGGGCGCCCAGGGGAAGCAACCCAGACGGAGTCCCGAAGATCAGAATATCCGCCAGAAGCAACGAGGCGAGCATCATAATAGAGTTTCAGGACTCAGGACCCGGGGTAAATGAGGAAGACACCGATCAAATATTTGAGCTTGGCTTTTCCCTCAAGGAGCCCACAGGAACTGGAATAGGGCTGGCAGTCAACAACGACATTGTGAACCGATATGGCGGTAAAATTGAACTTCAGCGCACGTCCGAAACGGGCGGTGCAAAATTCACTGTCACTTTGCCGAAAATGAGGGAGGAACATGCTGCGTAAAAATATTGTTATCGTAGTTGAAGATAATCAGAACACATGGCCAACCATAGAGGTCGCTATAAATGAAGCTGCCAAAAATAACAACGTGGCCGTGACCCCTGACTTTAAAAAAGACCTACAGGAACTGGGAGAAATAGAAGTCGATTCTTGTGAAAATTATGTCCTCATGGTGCTCGATCTCAATCTCACCAATCAACAAGATTCTGTGCAAAGCACCATTAATGGGTTAGTTGAGATGAGCAAAAGCCTCTTCATTCCTGCTGTTATATACAGTGCCTACACAGATGATATAAGCGAGAAACTGAAAAGGAATTGGCATTTCTTCAGAGTGGTGAATAAAAGCAGTGCGATTAATAATAACCTTTCGAAAGAGATTAGTGATTTGCTAGGCTACAGAATGGCTCTAGTAAATATTGAAGACGAGATAAGGAAACAGTTCCGTTCTATCTCAATTGAGACCCTAGATAGGGTCTTTCAAGCTAAGGATCAGGTTGAATACGGGGCCGTCAGTGCTATGATGATCTCAAGACTGGTGAGTTATCTGACAAGAAGGATGGACATTATGACGGGCACAGATGATATTCCTGCAGAGGCAATGATCATATATCCACCGCTTCAGAAAGATGAGATGGTGCCGATTTCCATGGGAGACGTCCTGAAGGACTCAGAAGGTAAATTGTGGCTGGTTGTGTCACCTACCTGCGACATGGCTGTCAAGGATGATCGAGGAAACGCCCGTGATCCAAAAATCAAAAACGTGCTGTTGATGCGCTGTTTCACGTGTCCCAAAGATAAGGAAGCTTATGTCGGAGGCACGAAGCCTAAACTTCAGGATGAAAAAGAACGAACCGTAGCGTTGAAGGTTCCAAGTGACGTGTCAGATTGCGGGATATTGGTGGTACACACGAAATTCTACGAAACCAGACCATACAGTGACATCAAGGACTGGGTAAGAGTGCTCAGTGTAGCATCCCCATACGCCGAAGACATAAAGGCAACTGTAATGAGGGATATAATGCGTATTGGTGCACCTGACACCTCACCTAGAAGAGAAGAACTCATAAGTAGTTTCATTAAATGCAGTACTGTCCAGTAATCAGATCACCTCACCTTTGCTGTCTTGGCTGCATATTCGCATGTTTCTCTTATGGGGCACACTGGACAAGAAGGGGCAGAGGCCCTGCATACAAGAGCCCCAAGATCAATGATGGAGAAGTAAGAATTTCTTACATCCTCGAGACCCACAAATCTGGTAACAGATCTCCTGTATTTTTCACTCCGCCTTGAGCCGTCGTAACTGGGTATGTCGAGGTATCGTGAGATAACCCTTACAATATTCGTATCCAGAAGCGGTAAGAATTTTCCACTAGAGAATATCACAACTGCTGATGCAATATACTCGCCAACTCCTGGAAGCTTCATCAGGACTTCCTTTTCGGTGGGCACAGAACCGTTGAACTGTACCAATATTCGCCTCGCGGCATCTAGAAGCATGATTGAACGCCATCTCAGCCCCAGCTTTCCGATCACCGCATCAACATCTGTGAAACGGGCGGTTGCAAGTGCAGTCACGTCCGGGAATTTCTCTAGGAACTTTTCATATACGCCCATCACATTCTCTGCTCTTGTCCTGTGCAGCAGGATCTCAGCCACAAAAATTCTGTATGTGTCATAGGTCTCACGCCAAGGGAACTTTCGACCGTTGATTTTCCACCAGTTGATCAGTTTCTGCGCCACGCTGGACAATGTTCTCACTATAAAAATTTGAGAACCGCCTGGGACAGCACACTCGAGAATACAGGACTCACCGAATCAACAAGCATCTGATACCGGATACTCATCCCAAGGCCCTCAGGGAAAGAAAAACCATGGTTGAACCCCATGATCCTTGAGACCTCCAGAACCGAAACAGGTCTATACTCACCACTGTCCAGATCAGAGTCAGGGTGCAGTATGTATGTTTTCATCACATTTCCAAAGGATGGAGCAGGCTCATCCCACTCAAGTATCCGCCAGCCAAATCTGCCATAATAATACTTTTCCCTATATCTTCCCACTGTATTCAGGTTTGGCCACACATGGTCAGGAAGGCAGCTCTTACAGGCATATCTGAAATCAGAAATTACCGATCTGACATCCATAGGGTTTCCCTTAATCCTTTCAAGATCATTCAGGAAGTCATCGCCTGATCCATCAAGAATTCCGACAGCGATCAGCCTTCTCCTTGATGTTGCTGCGCCGAAATCCGAGTATCTGAAGATTCTGTGAGCGACTGAATAACCGGCAGCTGCGGCCCGTTGAAGCTGGGCAAAAAACTCAGGATCGTTGCGAAGCAGAGGCACGTTCTCCAGTATGAATATTTTCGGCCTCATCAACAGAACATGATGAAAGAACCTGCTTAGAAGGTAAAAATCTCTGTGTTTCGAACCTCTGCTTTTTGACCGGTTCACAGCTGACCATGGTCTGCAGGGGGGACCACCTATCACAACATCGAAATCTCCGATGACATCTTCATTTCGGAGGTCTATCTTCAAGAATTTCGACCCGGTGAATTTCTCATAAGCCATTCCCACTTGATCTGAAATGTCGACGCCAGTAACATCGAATCCGGCATGAACAAAACCGGAAGAAAATCCGCCCATTCCTGAAAAAAGATCCAAAACCTTATACATCACTACCACTACAAGAGTACGAGCCTCCAGGAAAACTTTTCGGTTACCCCCGCATTTGTATTTGAGTGAAATAACCCCATTGTTTAATTATTGATATTGGTTTGAACATATTCTGTCTTTATCGCCACTCTAATCTTAGCTCATCCCATCCCTTCCTGTAACCCTCTTTTCTTGCCGCATCTATAACGGCGTCATCAATGTTGACAAGTGTTCCTTTCACGTTCATCGTATTCCTTGAGATTTATTCGATATAAAAGCCGTCCTGTGCCGATGAAAAATGAGAAAATGAGGTACATGCACCTAAATGCTTAATTTGTTTGCGTTAAAAGTCAATTTAGTATACAAGCGATATCCAGTCTACTTCATTACGCCTTTGAGTTTCTTTATTTCCCTTGCTATTATTGAATAAGTCTCCCTCAGCTGCGTCTCTGTGTAATGTATTTCAAGTGCTTCAAGTATTGCGTTATCGATTCTTACCTGCATTTCGTCAAAAGTCTCAAACCTACTAAGGACTGAACGTAAGTCCATACGTGAAACCTCATCGAATAAACTTATTAGATTTTCCCTTGAGCTAACTGAGACTCTTGAACAATCTATTACACTGAAATCCTTAAACGAGTATGCCAGGATCTGAATAAACGCCCCTCTAGTTTCCTTTTTCTTTGACAATATCTGCAAAATGTTGATGAAACTGTTCCAGAAAAGCGCGAATATTTTTGCATCATCACCTGTGATTCCTTTGATAAGCCAGAACATCTGAGATGGAGAAAATTCTGATTCGGAATAGTATGCCAAGGACTTGGTTCCGGATGCTGATATATCAAATCTCCCTACAATAACAACATGTGCTCTCTTGTTTTTTATATCTCTTTCCCACTTAACAAGGTCTTCTTTGCCAATTCCAGTTATGAAATAAGTTAGCTTGTCAAATTCATCTTTAATCAGATAATCCAATTCTTTGGAAATATTCATTTTACCTAGCCCGGAATATCTCCTTAACGAAGGGACAACATGTCGAAGTGAGATATCAACCTTGAGTCCGTTATTTCTATTTTTTGCTATAATACTTGAACCAGTAGTTCCATCGAGATACCATTCGTCATGCTTCTTGATTGCTCTTTCAGTAGAGAATAGGATGAACATTTTCTGAGCATAGATTGTGTCTCCTTTCCACATATGAATGCCACTAAGTGTATTATATCCCTCTCTTTTGAGAAAAATTTCCCATCTGCTTAGTTTATCTGTATTCTGAAGAATATTCGTAAGCAGTTTTTCAACTTCGGATTGGTTCTCTCCAAGATATCTGTTTATGTTTTCAAGCACATAGGACTGGTTTTCTTTCAGAATATATATTTGCTTTTTATCATCGCCTTCACCTTTCCTGATGCATTCTGCAAAAGTCAGTGCCGCTTCCCTGTTAGCAGGCATTGAATTCAACATTGCAATGATTGTATCACCCATAATTTTACCCTTTTCAGCCACAATGAGAACCTCCCTGAATTGAGTACTCTCGGAAAATGCAGATCGGCTTCCATTCACAACAACATATTTCAGCCAGTATTTTTCGGAGAGTAGTTTCCTGATTCCTTCAAAGGACTTAAGTCGCAAAGTTGTGGCGGGCAAAACGAATGCAATTCTCCCACCTTTTTTTAAAAACCTGTCCGCTAACAGGATAAAATACCCATGGAAGCCCAAGTTGTGTTGAGAAGTAACCTGAGTATTCCTTGAATCTTTCCTTTAGTTTTTCCTTATAGTATTCGGGTAATCTTTCCTGCCTTGTGAACGGTGGGTTCATTATACATACATCTACAGGCGAGAGTTGAAGCTCAGTCCGTCCCTCTTTATTCAGTGCAATACCACCTTTCCTGATGTACTTCTGAGGTCTGGGCTGGTTTTCAAAGAACATCTCCAGCTTTGGTTTTCTGTATGCCTCAGTAAGTTCTTCTGATAGTGCCGGAATTGACCTGTTTGGCTTTAGTTCTGTTGAGTCCCAAATTGCCACCCTTACCCTCTCTGTCTCATATAGTGGAGCCTGAAGTGAGAGATTTACTGCTGCAAGATGTGCCGCAAATGGCATTATGTCTATACCCGTTATCTCTTTCTCAAGGAACCTTATGTGATCCTTTTCGTCAAATGTTCTGCTACCAGAAAGGTACATCTGCTTCATATGATAGGCTGCCACGAGAAGAGTTCCACTTCCACATGCGAAATCAATCACATTATCATCATCTTTGTTAATTGAAAGTGCTGCAAGAATTTCAGCTGCCTGGTTGTTTGTATAGAAAGCTGCAACGGATTTTCGCAATTCAAATGGTATTAAATCATGAAAAATCCTACCTACTATGTCATGCGGCAATTTTGCAGGAGTAAGGGCCTTTATTGTGATTATTGCTGACCTTAGATGCTCCATAGCCTCGGGGGGAATTTTACTGGCAACATCAAAACCAAAGACCACCGCATAATCCTTCTCTAGAACTTTTGCAAAATAAACCAGAAGGTCCCCTGGGCTCCTTATGATATCTTCGTTAATATCTGGGTACTCACTGCTTTCCCTGGACAGCAATCTGTAGAATAGCAACTGATTCACAAGTAGAAACGCCGCCGCTCTTCTCATTTGTTCGACTGGCAAGTTTCCAGGTTTGTATTCTAGAATGTTCTCGAAAACACTTGTCCCTCCAAAGACCGTCTCCACTTCAGATGCTGAAATCTTACCCATCTGGCTGGTAAGATTGGATACTATTTCTCTGAGGGTGTTTATTGTTACGTCTGCATCTGGTTCAGATAATTTGGGAGGATTTAGTATAAATTCCTTTATCCAGTTCGCAAGTTGCTCAAGGTTTCCAAGCTTTTTCCTTAAAAAATAAGGGTCGTAATTAAACAATGCAGTAACCTCGCATGATCCAGTGGGCTCAGATGAGTACAAAATACCAAACACAGCCTTAGGAATTATCCCATTTGAAGAGAGGGACTGCTGATACTTGTATGCTTTTGCCGTAGCATCCTGTATCGTTGCTGGCTCCTGTTTTGCCTCTATGAAGTAGAATCCGTTATGCACAATCTGAATATCTGGTTTCTCCACGCCAGATAGGTTTATTGTTCTTTCAAAATAGGCCTCTAGACCAAGATTAACCAACATGCCTGTTAGAGAGCTGTTTTTAGTATTCTCTGCTGACTTACCTAGAGGTCTGAATTTGGTCATTGAAGCTTTAATATCGTTTCCAACTTAAAATGTTGCGTAGGGTTCAAGCCCTTTCAGATATGTAAATAGATCAGTGTACTTTGTTCAAGTTAAATGAATCAGTTAACTGTATGAAGGTTCCAATTGTCCAACAAAGATTTCCTTTTCGGACAGCAAAAACATGGGGAGGGGATATATAAATAAACAGGTCAGTTTCCATGGGTGGGTTTTACGGATTACGCAAGCCTATTTGAGACCCCATATCATCCAACTCCAGGGGAATTCCATTCTTTCAGTTCTGACATAGAGTAAGAGTTCCCCTTCATGCAATATTTCATGTTCAGTGAGCCATGAAAGAATCCGAACCGGAGATGCCCTTATATTATTATCACCCAGATATTGCACTGCCTGAGTGCAATCGACATATTTCTCGTTGGCCTTCTCCCGCCGAATGCCTTTAAAGAATTTTTCAAGCTTTGCATCTTCCCGATCCAATTCCTGAATCAGCCTCTCCCTGTTAGTTTCAAGGGAATGATCAATATCTGACCTGTAAAAAGCGAGAAACCCGTTGAGTAGGGATTCAACATAACATTTCTCGATGTCAAGTAGGTGTCTGAACTGCTTTCCAAAGGTCCCTGAAACGCTGAACGGTTTCAAGGATAACTGTTCCGGGTTAAGAGAAAGAAG
>JAMDBD010000027.1 GCA_023484105.1 Thermoplasmatota archaeon | reverse complement strand
ACAAGAGCAATAAAGATCAGCCCATAAATAATTATTTTAATCCCAAAATTATATTATTTACTTAGGAGAAACCCCATATGTCCAAGATAGGTTTTCTGGGATTCGGAATGATGGGGTCCATCATTTATGGTAAGGTAAATACCAAATTCCCGGTAGGTTATGTGTACAATAGAACCAGGGAAAAGATGGTTGGCCACATTTCTGACAGTACCGAAATAGTGAACGATCCTTCCGAGTTGTTTCAAAATTGTGATACCATGTTTTTATCGCTGACTGATTCCAGAGCAGTTGAATCTATTCTCCTGAAAGGAGATTCCGCATCGGATTCTTTGAGAGAAAAAACGACGGTGATAGACCTTAGCACCGTGAGTCTTAAGACTTCGATTAGGGTCGCGGAGGCCCTTAATAAAAGGGGTGTCTATTATTTTGATTCTCCTGTCATCGGAAGTACAAAGGCTGCGTCTTCCAGCTCCCTTGTCACAGTCGTCGGAGGGGATCAGAATGTATACAATAAGATTGAACCTATGCTGAAGACATTTTCGAAGCAGGTTTACTACGTTGGCCCGAACGGTAGCGGCACTAAGGTGAAGCTCATTAACAACCTGGTCATGGGCACAAATATGGCGATTCTGGCCGAGGCCGTTGCAATATCTGAAAAGATCGGATTGAAGAGTTCACTCCTGCTTGATATCCTGCAGGGTGGAGGAGCTGGTTCCAAGATACTTGATCTTAAGAAGGAAAAGATAATCGCAAAGGATTTTTCACCAGAATTCAAGCTGGCACATCAGCTCAAGGATCTGAAATACTTCATGGAGATTTCCGGCGAGGAAAATCTCCCTTCGTTGATAGGAAGCATCGTTACTCAGATATATTCTGCAGCTCTTCGTATGAATCTCGGAGATAATGATATGTCTGCAGTATCTGAATTCAACAAAGAGATTGAGTGAACATAGTGGAACAGGTCGTTTACCTCTACTTCTTTGTTCTGACGCTCATCCTTCTCGGCTATGCCTCCTACGGGGATGTACGTACAAGGTCCGTGAATCCATTTCTTTTCGTCCCTCTGATTGTCGCAGGGGCAATACTGGATATCATGTCTGGAATTTCACCGCTGTTTGTAACCGTTGTTCTTGCATTATTCCTTCTAACGTATGCCCACAACAACCTGCCCGTATACATTGCCACGGGCGCGGCTATTTTTGCCGCAGGTTTTATATTTTTGCTTCAGTCTCCCTTGCTATTGTCCGCACTTATATTCATGTTTTTTGCGTATATTCTTGGGATTGGCGAGAAATTTTTCGGTATCGGAGATATAAAGGCATTTCTTTCTATTTCCCTGTCCTTCCTCAATCCCATAACGATCCTGCAGGTGTCCCATCCATTACCATACGGGATTCAGTTTCCTATGATTTTCCTGTTGATCCTTAACGCGTCACTGGTTTCTGTCTTCTTCATCCCTTACCTCCTATTGTTGAACATTCGAAAGAAATCGAAGATATCGGTCATGTCCCTGTTTTCCATAGAATTTGATCAGAAAACGCTTGAATCTCACCCTGAAAGATATTCTACCAGAGAATACAGGGGAAAGAAGTATTTGCTCTTCAAAACGCCCTTCCTGCTTCCCATATCCATAGGATTTGTGATTGCGATCATTTCCGGTATATGAAGAGAAACGCAGGAGGTAATTCCAATATATGCATAGTGTATTCCTTTATTGATGGACTATCTGATTACTGGCATATCCGGAATTATCGGTCCAACTAAAAGGAGAACAAATCCTGTTGCCGGTTCCGAAGCAAACAGGATCTCCTTTGTTGAAGGTGAAGGTATCTTCATAAGAAACGGCATTGTGGAGGATATTCTGGATGCGTCAGGGTTCAACTCGTTGAGAAAAAAATACCGGATCAGGGAAATTGATGCCCGCGGTAACCTGGTGATGCCTGGATTCGTTGACAGCCACACACATGTCGTTTTTTCTGGAACCAGAGAGAACGAGTTCTATGAGAAACTTGCAGGCATGAGTTATCTGGAAATTCAGGAAAGAGGAGGCGGAATATACAAGACCTTAAAGGATGTCGCCTCATCCTCTGAGACTGAGATTTTTCGGCAGACCATGCACAGAATATACTCCGCAGTTTCCAACGGAACCACCACCATGGAGATGAAAACCGGATACGGAATCGATAGAGATAACGAGGCAAAGCTGATTCGTGTTATGAACCGCATCAGAGGGACCAGCCTTGTAAATGTGAAGAAGACGTTTCTTGGACTCCACGTGATCCCTCCCGGATTCAATGAGAATGAATACACGGATCAGGTATGCAATCAGATGATGCCAGAATTCTCCAGAGATGTTGATTTTGCGGACATATTCTGCGACATGGGCGCATTTGGCACAGAATCGCTTCTAAAGTTGGAGAATAAGGCACAGGAACTCGGCATTCCTTTGCGAGTGCATTCCAACGAGATCGCCGACATAGGCTGCCTCGATCATATCGCCGGCAGCGGAGTGGTTTCCGTTGACCATTTGATAAAACTGTCCGATCAGAACTTTGAAGCGATAGCGAAAAGCGGTGCAATGGCGACGTTGCTTCCCATCACTGCATACAGTCTTGGCCCTTCTGAGATGCCGGATTACAGGCGATTTATGAACAGGGATATTCCAGCATCGATTGCCACTGACTGTTCCCCTTCAACGTACAGCTCCAACATCCTATATGCAATCTACCTTGCCGTGAGGTTTTCCCACTTCACCATAGAATCTGCAATCAATGCAGTTACAATCAACCCTGCATGCTCCCTTGGAATTTCCGGCGAAAGGGGATCCATAGATATTGGAAAAAAGGCCGATCTGCTTGTCCTGACTGTTGATGATTACAAAAAAATACCTTACGAGTTTGACTCAGGTATAGTGAGGGATGTCATGGTGAAAGGCATACCTGTATTCGCAGACAGGATTCCGGGACGCAGGATGCGGAATTACCTGTGACTATACTGAATCTCGGAAAATTAACTTCTGCCTGATCTTGGAGGGACAATTACCGGTGTTCTCCATCCAGTACTTTTTTGCCAGATTGTTGATTTAACAAACTTTAATTTTGACCTAAAACTCTACCCTGAGCCAATGAGAAAACCTGACGTTCAAAACATAATAAATAAACTCAATGAAATGGGTGCAAAGAAAATTCTTTTGCAACTTCCCGATGGACTGAAGCCGCAGGCATATGATCTTTTCAATGCACTCTCCAGGCAATTTTCTGTCGTGATATCCTCCGGTGGTTTCTATGGCGCTTGCGACGTCG
>JAMDBD010000008.1 GCA_023484105.1 Thermoplasmatota archaeon | reverse complement strand
GCCGCATAACCGTCAACATTCGGTATGCTGTAGGAATATGTACCGTCAGAAATTCCTGTAAACGTCCATGAACTGCTTGATGACTGGTAGGTGTAAGGTGATCCGGTCTGTCCATCAAAGTGAACGTACCAGGTGGTATCATAAGGAAGCCCACTTTCCACAAATGTGACTGAATATGTTGCAGGTACAGTTGTTTTCTGATCGATCCCTCCTATTTCCGCAACAAC
Organism: Thermoplasmatota archaeon; assembly: GCA_023484105.1. GTDB lineage: Archaea > Thermoplasmatota > Thermoplasmata > Thermoplasmatales > Thermoplasmataceae > JACWAH01. Next base: position 18,727 of record JAMDBD010000008.1, on the reverse strand, counting down.
TGCGTTAAGTGCTACAGAGAGCTTCCAATCATACGATCCGAAAGTATAGCCGTTGCTGCTGGAGGACGCATACATCATCATGTACCATACGTTGTTTCCAACGCCTCCTGAGTAATATGTTGCAGGATACACATTTCCCGCATTGTAAGCTGCACCAACTAGCATTGGATTGCTTCCGTATTTTGCTATGGCGGGGGCGATATAATCTGCGGCAGCCTGATATATTGATGCTGCAGCGCCTGAGTACGTCACTCCATTTGCGGCAGTGAAAGATCCGGAGTAAAGGCCTTCTTGCATGACGTTACCTCCACCTATACCACCGCTCGATTCCACAAGCATGATTGAATAGATGATATCTGTTGGAACGTTGTAGAGAGAAGAAGCGCCGGAAATATATGAAGCATAGTTCGACATCTGGTACTGTACATCAGATTCATAGGCACCTATGGATCCCTGCGAAGATGACTGCGGATAACCCTGGAATCCATTTGCAGGATCATTAAGTTCGACTCCGGATGTAGTAACTTGCCAGCTCATCAGATTGGAGGAAATTCCCTGATCTAACCATTGGCCGGAAGAATAGACTTTTCCATTCAGACCGCTGTAATAAGACCAGGGCTGTGTGTAAAGTGGAACTGAAACATAACCGTCGGGTGCAGCACCTGTAATCCCAGAACCATGTGAAGCAGTGCTTTCAGCGGCAGATACGGCGACAAAAACCATTACCATAGCAGCCAACATGGCAAACAATATTTTACGCATGTCCAAATTTAAAACATCATACTATATGAAAATTTTTGCTGAAACTTGAGATAAATTATCTAAAAAATTCAAAAAATTTAGAAAGATCCAGACTGCAGATGTATGATTTAAGCCGCTGGATACTGCCCACAATCAATAGCAGCATCTACATTCAAGCATTTAACATGAAGCCAAATACATTTGCTGTCAGGATCATGTGATCCGCATGAGGACAGGTGATTTCAGTCTCATCAGGGTTTAAGCTGTAAAGAAAGGGACGTGTTGACCCAAACTTTTTTTACCGTTGCTGGAACTAAGGATCAGATGCCAAGGAAATTTCTTTCATGGAATGTAAACGGACTCAGATCCATAATGGGAAAGGATTCATTCCGCGACATAATGATCCAAGGCTATGATGCAGTGTGCCTTCAGGAAACAAGGCTTTCGGATCAGAGGTTTCCTGATGACTCTATGTTTTATGGTTACACAATATTCAATAATACGTCAGAGAGGAAGGGATACAGCGGCACTGCCACGCTCATCCGATCGGATTCATTCAAAGCAACTGAAGGCTCTATCCCGTGGGAGGATCATGAGGGCAGAGTGATCCCGCTCGACCTGGGAGACTTCTGGCTTATAAACGCATATTTTCCAAATTCACAGAGGGATCTTGGAAGACTCGGTTACAAGATAGAATTTGATCGCAATTTCGCAGAATGGGTAACATCTCTGAAAAAGGAAAAGCCGGTGGTGATTTGTGGTGACTTTAATGTTGCCCATCAGGAGATTGACATAGCGCGTCCAAGAGAGAATGCAGGAAACGCAGGTTTCACTGTTCAGGAAAGGGATGAGATGAGCAATCTTCTCGGCAGAGGTTTTCTCGACACTTTCAGGTTATTCCATTCAGATGGAGGCCATTATACATGGTGGTCATACCGCTTCATGGCCAGAGAGAAGAACATAGGATGGAGAATAGATTATTTCATTGTCTCTGAAGAAATGAGGGGCTCCGTCGTAAGCTCCAGTATCCTTCAAAACGTGACAGGTTCTGATCACGCACCCATAGAGATGGAAATACATTAATTGCCAGGGTCATTCAGACACCGACAACGAAGACAAATATAGCAACTGGGACGAGCACTATGATCACAAAAACGAGCCATGACACAGGGTGCGCCATGTTTAATGTATATCCGTATCCAAACCTCTTTGGAACCAGTATGGAACTATCCTCAGGGTTGTAGTATATTATCCCGCCCTTCCAAAGGCGGTCATCATCCCTCACAATTTTTCCAGAACCTCCATCTCTAGCCATGGTTCTCCAGCCACCCTGTCCTACCTTAAGGGCAACTATCATCACCGCTGGAATAATGCAAAGTGCTGGCAGAAGTGTGACAATCAGAACCAGCCCTCTGGGTATTATCTGCCACATCACCAGCGACGTCAGAAATATTATCGAGTCCACAATGAGTGCAATGAAAACCAGCAGATAGGCGTTCACCCTGTTGAAGCGCTTTATTGAAAGCTTCGAGCCGATTGGTCTGGAAGGGTCCTGAATCTGGCCCACTCTGAGAACAGCGATTGCAAGAAAATCCAGAAGTGCGCTAACGGGAACACCGATAAATAGTACTGATGAAAGTACAGAAAGCAGGGTCTTACTTTCGAATGAGTTTGCAACACCCTGAGCATTGAAATGGTCTGGAAACGTTGATGGCAAAGATGGATAGAGGTAAAGCCCGACCGCCAGAATGATGGCAACGGCTGCCCAAGGAAGAACAAAAATAAGCGGGTTAACACTGGAATCAACATCAGTAAGGGTTGTTGCCACAATGTCATTTGGAGTACCTGTAGATTTAAATGTTCTCTTAATTTTCATTACTGTATAGTGTATTTTCAGATAGATTACCAGCATAAGGATCAGGTAGATCAGAACAAATCCAATCAGTGAGAGATAACCTGGAATTACACTCCCGAAGAAATACTCAATCGCAGCCAGGAAAGCACTGATCGCTATCGATGCAGATGAATAGATCCGCCTGAGCATGACCAGTTTCCTGTTACTATACACCTCTTCAGGCAGTCTCACGCCGAACTGGATAAATGGGGGATTGATATATGGTACTACTGATAAAACAAACCCAATCATCAAAAGGACAGCAGCGTCAATTATGTAGAGAATTTCTGCACTCAATTGTATCCCTCCGCAACATCCCCAATGAGACTGCTGAGGACCATCAGGATGTCAGTTTTGCTGAATCCTGCACTGATCATTTCTTCGATCATTCCCCAAATTTTCATCTTCCACATGCCAATCCGCCCTATTGCTGATTCTGATATCCCTCTTGCAATGGTGATCCTCTTCTTTCTGTCTATCTGCAGTATTCCATCATGAATAAGTATCTCGTATGCCCTGTTCACCGTATGGTAGTTTATCCCAAGTTCCCCTGAAAGCTTTCTTGAGGACGGAAGGCTGTCTCCAAGTTTCATCCTGTTATTTTCTATGAGCCTGAGAATACTTTCGACTATCTGCATATAGAGTGGACGGGGATCATTAAGATCGAGAGTGATCACACCCCTTCCGGCATTCTCAACATCATGGTTCTTTACATCATTATGGTACCCCAGTTTCATTTCACCACCATGTCTTTCTTTTGCATTCACGTCAATGGACATATGATATACAGTATATAGAACAGATATATAACATATTACACAGGTACAAGGTATCAGCAGGATCCCGAGAAAAAATACTGATATGGCGTATGGCTGAAAAGCGAAAGATGTCCACTCAGTTACCGGACTTATTTATCACTCCATTTCTCCTGAAAGAGCATTTGGGAGAAAATATTTCCATATAATATCTGCGAGAAATTTTGCCTCCATTGTAAACATTTCATAGGAATGCCGTTGGGATAACAGGTCAAACATTAAAAGCAATAACGCATTTTTATCCTATGGAAGAAGGGAACTTTGACAGTGATGTACTTCCCACAGAGGAACGCTACCATCTTGGTATATCAACGTACAGGAGCACATATGAAAAATCGCTTTCCAGCCCTGAGGAGTTCTGGCGAGAAGCATCGTCTATACTGGACTGGAACAGGCCCTGGGAGAAACTTCTGGATGATTCAAATCCACCGTTCTACAGATGGTTCACCGGTGGAAAACTCAACGTAAGCTACAATGCCGTTGACAGACATGTCAGATCCAGCAGAAGAAACAAGGCCGCCTACATATGGGTTGCAGAAAACGGTGATGAGAAAATTGTTACATATGACGGCCTCTACAGGAGAGTCAATAACCTTGCGAACGCGATGAAAAACTTGGGAATTTCCAAAGGCGACAGGATTCTCATATACCTGCCAATGATCATAGAAGCTCCAGTGGCGATGCTCGCAGCCGCCAGGATAGGGGCAGTGTTCTCTTTCGTATTTGCTGGATTCGGATCTGCAGCATTAGCTGACCGAATAGAGGACTCAAAGGCAAGGATGGTTATCACCGCTGATGGTGGATTCAGGAATGGCAAGATTGTTGAGCTGAAAAAGACCGTTGATGAGGCAGTCGAAAGGACATCATCCGTCAGGAACGTGATAGTCGTGAGGCACACGGGGCACGAAATCCCGTTTGACGACGGCAGAGACGTATGGTATCACGAGGTTGTGCCAAACAGCATGAACTTTGTCGAGCCTGAGGTGATGGACTCCAACGATCCTCTGTTCATACTCTATACGTCAGGAACTACTGGAAAGCCAAAAGGTGTCGTCCACAGCACTGGAGGCTATTCTGTATGGGTAGCCAATACAATGAAATGGGCGTTCAACCCGGATGAGAATGACAGGTGGTGGTGTGCTGCCGACATAGGATGGATAACAGGGCACAGCTACATAGTTTTTGCACCACTAATACTTGGCCTCACATCCATCCTCTACGAGGGTTCAATAGTCTATCCGGCTCCTGACAGACTCTGGGAAATAGTGGAAAGATACAGAGTTAATATACTCTATACCTCGCCGACAGCGATCCGTACCCTGATGAGGTTCGGCGAAAAATATCCTGCGATGCACGATCTGAGTACCCTTAGTGTGCTTGGAAGTGTTGGAGAACCCATAAATCCAGCAGCATGGAAATGGTATTACCAGAAGATAGGCGGCGGGAAATGTCCGATAGTTGATACGTACTGGCAGACCGAAACCGGAGGTTTTGTGATAGCACCGGCCCTGGGTCTTGGGCTGCCTCCGTTGAAACCAGGATCAGCCACATTTCCGATGCCAGGAATTGATCCTGTAATACTTGATGAGAACGGAAAGGAGGTGCCATCAGGTCAGAAAGGATATATTGCTTACAGGAAGCCATGGCCAGGCATGTTCATGACGCTGAACAACGACCCTGAAAGATTCAAGGAAACATATTTCTCAAGATTTCCAGGGATGTACTACTGCGGAGATTATGCAGTCAGGGATAGCGAAGGCTATTACTGGCTGCTCGGAAGAGCGGATGAAGTCTTAAAGGTATCAGGACACAGGCTTGGCACGGTGGAGATAGAGGATGCACTCATTTCATTTGACGGGGTGGTGGAGGCGGCGGTGTTCGGAAAACCAGATCCGGTGAAAGGAGAATCAATAGTTGCCTTCATAGTGGTGAGGCCTGAACTTCATTCAGATACGGAGGGAGTTGCTAAGATCCGCCTTCACGTGAGGGAAAACCTTGGGCCGATATATGTTCCTGATGAAGTCCATATAGTCGCCAGCCTACCGAAGACAAGGAGCGGAAAGATAATGAGGAGGGTTGTGAAGGCCGTTGCACTGGGTGACATGCCAGGAGACATCAGTACGCTGGAATCCTCAGCCTCAGTCGACGAAATAAGAGCCGCAATAGAGGAGTTTAAAAAACAGGACGTCTGATGAGCGCAGCGAAAAAAGGTCTAAATGAGGAGAACAAAAAATGACAGAGCCATTTCGCTGAGAGATCGCGTAATGGGGCTCATAGTGGAATACAGGGAGAAGAATCTGCGCTGCCCAATAGTTGTGGAGGGTGAGAGGGACTGCAGAAGCCTGAGATCTCTGGGATTCCATGGAGACATATACAAAGTGAATTCCGGGCTCACCCTCGCCGAATTTTCAGAAGCAATGGCAAGGGGGCACAGGGAACTTATATTACTGATGGACTTTGACAGCAAGGGGAGAGAGATCACCGAGAGGCTTCGTGTGCTTCTTTCATCGGAAGGATGCATAGTTGACCTGACTATGTGGAAAAGGACGAAAGAAATGCTTAACATAGCAGAAGTTGAGGAGATGCATTCAGCTGTAGAAAGAATCAACCAAACGAAACTCTGAAACTGTTCAAATCTTTTATTCATGTTAGATATGCACGGTCAATGGCATCGCTATTCAAGCTTACATTTCTCGGGACAGGTGGCTCATGGCCCACTCCTGGAAGATCCATGCCGGCACTGGTGCTACAGGTGGATGGGACCGTGAACCTGATCGACTGTGGGGAAGGGACGCAGAAGCAACTCATGAAGAGCAGGATATCCTTCATGGATGTTGACAATGTATTCATTTCTCACTTTCACGGTGATCACTTCATAGGCCTGATCGGACTTGTCCAGAGCATGTCCTTCAATGGAAGGACAAAGCCGCTGAACATATACTGCCCGGAGTTTGGAACAAGGATACTTTCCAATGCGCTTTCAGTGGGATATTATACCCTGAACTTTGACATAAATGTCATGGAGGTTGACCCTGGGCAAATCTATGATCTTGGGGAATTCACGGTGAGCGCAATGAAGACAGATCATCCAGTTCCGGCACTTGCCTACAGATTCAGCGAGAAGGATCTGATCAGGATAGACAGATCAAAGGTAGACAGCCTGGGTATTCCCAACAGACTTATCGAGAGAATTAGGCAGAAAGGATCCGTGGAACATGATGGAGTCACTTACACCATTAATCAGATTTCAGGTGGAGTGAGGAAGGGCAGGTCGCTGGTGTATTCAGGGGATACAAGGCCTATGCCAGAAGAGATGCCCAAGTTCGCGGAAAACGCGAGTGTTCTCATACATGAAACAACAACAGATTCTTCACTGGAACCAAAGGTAAATGAATTCGGGCATACCTCCTCGCGGCAGGCAGCAGAGATCGCTGCAAAGTCCGGAGCGAAAAGGTTCTTCCTGTTTCATTACAGTCCTAGAGTATCTGATCTGCAGTCACTTGAGAAAGAAGCAAGATCAATATTTCATGAATCCTACCTTTCCAGGGAGATGCTCGAGTTCAGTATACCGTCAGAGGGCTGATGTTCATATCCTGATTCCCCTGCTGTTCTGATAGTTTCCTGAACGCTTTTCATAGGTATTTTCAACGGATTTATCCACAGCCATGAATACTATCTGTGCGATCCTTTCGCCTCTGGATACAGCGAACGGCACAGACGAGGCATTGTAGAATGACAGTGTCAGTTCTCCATGGAAACCGGCATCCACAAAGCCAAAGCTTGAAAATATGCCTTTTCTGGCGAAGGACGACCTAATGAAAATCTGGCCGCATATGTTCTCTGGACAGTGGATCTCCTCCATCGTTGAGACAAGAAATCTCGATGATGCCGGAACAGTGCAACTATCCTGCTCAGCGTCAGGAGGGATCATTATACTTCCAACCCTGAGATCATATCCGTTTGGCGTAAGTGATTCCTCTGCGTAATTCTTTGAGATCAGCTTTCCATCAAGCACGTTTCTCCTGATTGTCCCGTCAGAAAGTATCATTCTGCCCAGATACCACGAAAGTTTATTTTGTTTGTGCAGTGAAGGATAACCTATGCCGGAAATCTTTCCTCCTGAGCAGGTAGAAGAAAACCATGGAGAGGCCGAAGGAAATGAAGTAACTTATATCCACCCCTCCGAGCATGGCGGATATTGGCCCCTCAAGTTGCGGTACAGGATCGATAAACGGTATGGATATCGCTATTGGTACAAGATAGGCAATGAACGTCCTTACGTTGTATCCAGGAGAAATACTGGTTATTTCTCCTCTGGAGAGCAAATAGTCGGCTATCATAATCCCTAGCCAGGGGGTTATCCAGTAATCCAGCACGTAGAGGAAATCCTCATAATAGGAATAGAAGCTGGAGTACCCATAAATTCCAAGAATTATCGAAAGAGCAGTGATGATCAGAAGAATTGTCCTTCTGGATATGCCGATCCCTGCGGATCTCAAAGAGATTGAATTTGAATACAGATTCAGTGAATTTGCAGCAAATCCTCCAAGTACAAGTGCTATCAGACCTATGTCGGCAAACCTGCCTAGCATGGTTCCCAGCATACTTGCCGGTTCTCCGTTCCCGTTGTAGATTGCCAGCGCGACAAGCGATCCAACGATCTCAACCCATATTGTTGAGATTACGGAACCTGCAAGGACATCCCAGAACACGCTCCTTGATCCAGGCCGGACGTACCTGGAATAATCTGATGCATATGGCCCCCAGCTCATTATGTAAGAGAATGAGAGTGCAACGGTTGTTCCAAGTCCGACAAGGCTGAAAGCTCCGTAATAGAAATCTCCAGAGTAATTCGTGAAGGAGTAAACGGTGAGATAGAGGAAAAGAATACCAAGCACAACAGACATGGCCTTCTCGAATCCGTGGATTGCGTTGTGCCCGAAGTACACTATTGCCAGGACTACCAGTGCAACAATTACAACGGGTAAAACGTACAGATAACCATATGAGGCTCCGATCATTATTGCAAGGGCCGAGGCAGCTATTATGGTGTTGACGGTGAGCCAGCCGGTTGTATTGACCCACTGCAATACAGACATGATCTTTCCGCCACTCTTGCCAAAGGCGTGCCTTCCGATCATCATCTGGGGGAGGCCGGTTCCTGGGCCCATTATACTCATTGAGGCAAGTAGGGCGCCACCGGCTAGTGTGCCGATTGCAAGGGCAATCACAGTATATGTTAGATTCAGGCCCAGCTCGATGGGAATAAATCCGAGTGCAAAATCCGCTATTGTCAGGTTGGATCCGAACCAGAGAAAGAACTGTGATGACGGCTTCTTATTTCTGTCTTCCATGGGAATGGGATTTACGTCCTCGGAACTTTCATTCACTCTACCTCTTTGAGCGAACATATGTTCGGTGATGTTCAATCATGTTATTAATATTTCATCCCTGAAATCAGGGTAACCTGCTGGCATGTTTGGAACGAGAATGGATTGAAAAGATGCTACCATGATTTATATTATGAGGTCATCTTGCTATATCATGACCTTCACGGTGGTATCCATGCGCGGTCCTTTCTCGCATGACAAGGTGGGAACGGGCTACAGGATTAGATACGGTTCAGGAGGGGTTTCCACATCCATATCCAGACTGATGTCAATGGAGGGGGGGACATGGATATGCCTCGGTGACGGCAGCGGTGACTCAAACTACGAAGTTGAAGACTATGAGAACTACAGAATCGCAAGAGTCATAATAGGTAACAGGGAGCTGCGCGGCTTCTATGAAGGTTATGCCAACAGCACTTTATGGCCACTTTTCCATTATTTCAGGGAGAGGGTGAATTACAATCAGACTAATTACATGTATTACGAGGTGGTGAACAAGCTATTTTCAGAAACCGTGAAGAGGAACACTGATAAAAATTCCGTCATATGGATACATGACTATCAGCTGGCACTGCTTCCAGGCATGCTAAGAAGTGATGGGGTGAAGAACAGGATAATCTTCAGCTGGCACATTCCATGGGTATCGCCTGAGTTTTTTTCCTCTCTCCCGGAATCGAAGCAGGTAATAAACGGCATTATGGGGGCTGATGCAATAACCGTGCACACTGATATTTACAGGAACAATCTGATCAACTCCTACAAATTTCTTTCAGGATCAGAAAAGAGGATAGATTCCAAGGTTTATACTCTTCCGCTCGGAATAGACGACCGGTACTTCGCCAAGAAATCATCCGGTTCAGCATACCCGATGGACAGAAAGGACAGGAAACTGATCTTTTCAATCGACAGGCTTGACTATACTAAAGGGCTTGTTAACAGGGTCCTGGCCATAGAGAGGCTGCTTGAGAATCATCCTGAGCTTGCTGAGAAGTTCGTCTACGTGATGGCAGTGAATCCCAGCAGGACTGCTGTAAGGCAGTACCAGATCTTTAAAAGAGACCTGGAATTCAACATAGGCCGAGTTAATGGAAGATTCGGCAGTGTGAACTGGATGCCCATAGTCTATATGTACAAAAGGCTCGGTGAATCATCTCTCCTCTCTTTCTACAGACACGCAAACATAGGCCTTGTTACCCCTCTGTTTGATGGGCTCAATCTGGTTTCAAAGGAGTATGTGGCCTGCAGCACGGATGGAATACTCATACTGTCAAGGTTTGCGGGTGCTGCCCAGGATCTCGACGGTGCGGTTTTAGTAAACCCAAATTCAATAGATGAAATGGCCTCAGCAATCAAAATGGCGCTCAAGATGGGGTCGCAGGAAAGGGTGGAACGCCTGAAAAAGATGAAGATGAACGTGCAGAGAAAAAACCTTTCATGGTGGATTTCCAGAATAAGGGCCATAGCTGAGAGGCAGCTGCCTGCATGAACGGGATGCAGTGTGCCAGACAGGCCTTTATGAGAAGAATCAGGCCCGCACCGGTTATGTTCCTCGACTACGACGGCACTCTGACAGACATAGTCATGAATCCTGAGGATGCAATCGCCGACGATGAGCTGAAGGATTTGCTACTTAAGGTAAAAAAGAGGTTTGAGACCTACATTGTCACCGGCAGAGGGCTTGATGACATACAGAACCTTCTCGGCATAGACATGGATATCATAGCGCTCCACGGCGCTGTGGGAATGATCTCTGGAAAGCGAATCGATTTTGTTCCTGATATGGATAGATACATAAGGATTTGCGACGATCTGTTCAGGTCAAGGGATGACCTGATCAGAGAATTCCCAGGTCTCAGGATATACAACAAGAACGGAAACCTCCTTTTTCATTTCGGAAGGCTTGACGTCTCAATGCATGAATCCCTCTTCCATAAGGTCAGGGATATCGGAAGAGAAGCGGGAATGGACATATATCTCGGTAAGCTGATAATAGAACTGAGGGTGCCTGGAATCGACAAGGGGATCACCATCTCGAGGATCCGCGCAGGCAGGAACGCACTTATCGCCGGGGACGATACAACAGACGAGGAGGCTTTCAGGAAAAACAGTGATTCGCTCAGGATTTCGGTTGGCAGAAAGCTGGATGGTTCAGACTGCGTTCTCCCAGATCCGGAGTCGATGCGCAGATTTCTGCAATGGGCGGTTCAGATACCGGAATAGAGGTCTGTCCTTCTCTGATTCATAAGAGGATATTTTTCCCTGTATTCTGATACCAGCTTTTTGCTGATTTCCACCATGAGCAATCCCTCTTCCTTTCCAAGGGAGCCTGCAATCCGTCCATACGGATCTACAACCATCGAATGTCCGGTGAACTTAGTGCCAGTCTGAGCACACCCTATCACATAACAGCCTGTTTCGATGGCCCTTGCCTTCAGAAGTGTTTTCCACTGGTCAAGTTTACCTTTTCCGCTGAACCATCCGGCCTGGTATATTATCAGATCTGCACCCCTCACTGCCAGGGATCTGGAGGCATCAGGAAAACGGATGTCATAGCAAATCAGAATACCTGCTTGAAAATCATCTATCTGAACCGGTCTGAATGGGAGAACTCCGTATCTGTAAATGAGACTCTCTCTCCCTCCGGCCGCATCATATAGATGTGTTTTGTCGTATCTCCATATTATGCTTCCATCCTTAATGATGAGAGATCTGTTTCTTACGGCAATGGAATCATCCCTTATTGTTCCGTTGCAAATGACCACAGTTGATCCATCCCTTGAAAGCTCCTTCATAGAAGAGACAAACCTTCCATCCTCGGTTTCTGCCAAGGAGATTGTCTTTTCCGGACTTGAGAAATCCGGTACAACCATCTGGTATTCTGGAAAAACTGTGATGTCCGCATGTCCGGATTTCCCAGCCATGTCGATGGACTTGGAGATATTGTATTCCACATTATCAGAGCTTGACATCTGAACAACTTTTACCAGCATCACTGGCCACCGATGGACTTCAGTTTCTCAGGAAGGTAAGTGTCTGTAACAAAATCAAGCCCGTATTTAGCCAGCGCCTGCTGTTCAGCTTTTTTCCCGGACATCAGCATGGTCTCTATCTCCGTTTTCCAGAACTCCGTCTGAAATCTTGGGTCCTTGAGTTCCGCATTCAGTGCCTGTATATCCTTGTCGGAAAGCTTGTCCGATGGTAGACTGTAGTTTAGTATATCGCTTGCAGTGATCCCTATGAACTCAGAGGATGGAACGGCAAGATAGTCTGAAATATGGGCAGTTTTGATGGCACCATATGCCACCGAGGCAAAAATACGGAATGACCATGGATCACCATCGGTGAAAACATAAACAGGAAGACCAAACTCGCCGTTAAGTCTCTTAAGAAGCCTTCTGGTACTCCTTGCTGGCTGACCTTTCAGGTGCAGGAGGATGCATTTGAATGACTCATCAAATCCGTTCTCAACCAGCCTGTCAAACATACCTCCTGTCTCTATGGCGAGGACAAATTTTGCATTGGTCTCAACCAGCCTGAGTTTGTCAGCCTCAACAGAGTAAGGTATGTTATAACCTCCATCACCGACATCGTCTCTACAGTTAATCCTCTTGAATTCGCCCTTTCTGTTTCGCTCCTCTATGGTAAGGTCCCCGATAATGCTTGCTCCATTCTCTTCAGGCCTAAGATTCAGCTCCTCCCTGGATACATGGGTTATCACCTCAAGGTCCTCGGCGAGCAGATCAGATTCATCCTGAGTGTGGAACTTTGCATGACCCCATCCTTCAGAGATGTAGTACATTTCCCTGAGGGTCGAGGTCTTGGAATTCTCATACATCTCCTTTATGAAATCAATCAGGTAAAGAGTCTTGAGCAGATATTCCGCGCCGTCGAGTGTGGAGGCATTTCTGGAGATCTTTGCCTCGCCATATTTCCATACCATGGATAGAGGATCAAGGACTATGTTCTCCCTAGTCCTGGATGGAAGAGATATTGATGGGACATCACCGCGGGCAAGGCTGTTGTAGATATCCTCTGCAATCGTGTTGAGTCTGTCTGATCTTGCCATCAGTCCTCCACCTCGTATGATATCTCGCGCATGTGAAAGTCAGGGGGAAGTGCTTCAGCACCTATCACATAGACAGGGTCGATGCCCTCAACGTAATACTCGGTCTCAGAGTAGGGTGTATCTGAATTAACAGTGAAGCTGAATATCTGTGTGGCCGCAGGCTGAAGATCCTTCACCTCGAAAGTATCCAATGAGGATTTTCCGCTTGCTGGTGCAATGTGTAACTTGAATGACCAGGTTTCCTTTGTGTAATTCGTGACACTGCATTTAACACTGAATCCTTCAACATCTTTTTCAACAGTTTCCCTGACAAGCACCACATTTGCAACCCTCGATATAGTTTTTGAAGTGTCTACAGGTTCAAGACCAAGCACCTTGGCACTCTTGGCGGAAATCTCTGGCAGTATCTGAGCTACAAGCCTGTATTTCTCATTTGCCTTACCCCTTCGCTCCCTCTTCCTCATAAACGTTCTGAGGCTCCTCGCTGAAATCCTGAGCGCCTGCTTTATCTCATCAACTATCTCAGGAACCTGTGCAATGGCCTCCTTGGATTCTGAGCTGTAGGGTATCTTTGTTCCGCAAACGTGCACAAGGAGAATCATTGGCCCGAACGGAATACCGGCACCGGATCTCTGCTCTAGACCAAACTGTCTCCAGTCAAACTCCGAAACCGCCTTCGTGATGGCGCATGCCCCCTGCTGATACAGCAGTGGTACCTTGTTCGCGTACCTGACTATCCTGATGGGTTCCTCCGGGCTAAGGTCCCCACCGTATACCAGACCAACTTCAACTATTATCGGATTTCCCTTGTAGACTATGGGATTGCGTGTCACTGGCTTTGAATAGAACGATGGTTTGAGTTCCTCGTATACATTTCTAAGCCCCCTTCTTATATATTCTATACCCAGTGGAGAAAGACAGTCTGTCTGGGGAGGCATTATTTTCACCGTAGCAAATGCCTCCACTATTCTCCTGATTTCCTGAAGTGATAGGCTCTCTGCCTTCTTCTCAGGTTCCACATTCGCATTGGCGAGCACCTCACCTGCTGATTTTCGACTCATTCTTGAGAAGCTGTTCTGCAGAACTTGCGTTATACTTTCGTTCCTTTGATCGGCTATTACAAACTGAAGATCCCCGATCTCTGTACCGTATGGATGCGGCTTCACTGCCACCGCTTTTTTAGGCAACTCATCAATAGTCCGTTGAAACCTGATGGTCTTCCCTTCAGGGTTTGTGAACTTCAGATCCATGTCCGGGTTCACAGCCGCTGTCTCTCTCAGATACTCAAGTATGGACTGTTTTCCCTCCTGGTATTTTCCTCTTGCATGAATTGTCACCTTAGTTCCATGCGGCTTCTCTTTGATGCCTGGTGTTTCACTGAATATTATTCCTGAGTTGGTCTTCACATCTATACCAACTTCAAACCTGTAGGTCAGATCGTCTCCTGGAATCCTGGTTTCCACCACCGCATGCTTTCCTGTTGTTATCTGCCCATAAAAAACTGCAGCAGTAATGCCTATACCCTGCTGCCCCCTTGACTGCCTTACCTGATGGAACCTTGAGCCATAAAGGAGCTTTCCAAAGACATTTGCAACCTCTTTTCTGTTAATTCCCGGGCCATTGTCTTCAACAGAGATTATGAATTCATCCTGATCTGCCTTCTGTACAATAACCTCTATCTCTGGGAGTATACCGTACTCCTCACAGGCATCCAGCGAATTGTCCACGGCCTCTTTCACTATCATGAAGAGCGATTTCTGAGGAGACTCAAACCCGAGTATATGCCTGTTTTTATTGAAAAACTCAGATATTGATATTTCTCTATTCTGGGAGAACAACTTTTCCCCTGTCATCGCGATACCATGTCAGACAGTTAAATAATACTTTACCGCCAAATACTGCAACAGTTTTTAGAACGCATTCAGAGAACTCAGATGATCATCCGAAATATCCCAGATCTTCCTTGTTCTGAGGTCTCTGTTGCATCTCCTCAACAGCCTTTCCAGTGATCTGCTCCATCTGCTGTGATCTCATCTCTATTTCGCTGAGATCAATCTTGATTCCTATTATGCTAGAAAGAACCTTAAGAATGTTCATTGCACTCTTAGGGTCTGCAAAAAAACCGGAGGTCTCCCCCATGAGACATGCTCCGTCTATGGAGAACATCTCTTTACCAAGCCCAAGGATTATGCCTGCAGATCCTATTATGCCTCCACCCGGTTCGCCCTTTGGAAAAACCACACCATGATCCATGAGATTCTTTATGAGAGATCTGTCTGTAACAGCCCCAAGTACGCGTGGATTATCAACGATTTTCCCTGTGCTGTAACCCCCAAGGGTATATATCATCTTCAGACCGTATTTTGATAATATATCAATAGTACTGTAGGAGAGTTCATACTGCCCCTCCTGTGTCGTACCCTGAAAATCTCCAACAAGAACAATCAGATCATATTTCCCTGGCAGCTTTTTGTAATATATTGAATTCCTCACTAGATAGGCAACCCCGTCCTCATTTACAAAGACCTGCGGCGGGAAATACTGAGAATATATATCCATCATCTTCTGCATCTTGAGAATGTCCACCATATACTCTGCAGCTATTTTGCCAACATTGCCTATGCCAGGAAGCCCTCCTATGAGCATTGAATTGGTTATTTTTGGTTTCTTATACTGCTTTATCAGGATTTTTTCCATATTTCTTCATCTCCTCCTCCAGTCTGTATCGGACGAACCGATCGCCTGGTGCAAATTTTGGAGGTATAGCCATGACTGTAGCTTTTCCACACTTTGGGCATGTGGTAGAAAGGGTATACGATCCGCAGTCATTACACTTTCTGATCGTTGTTTTCATTGTTCTGCTCTGTTGAATTCAAAATGAACTTCGTTGGCTTTTGCGGATTCAGTGAGTTTCTGCACTGACTTCTTGACAATCTCCTCGGCCTTTTTATAATCCTTCTCGGTCACAAGAATACGGTATCTTGGCGCACCAACGTAGGTTATTTCAATCCCGGGTGATTGACCGGATTCCAGGGTTTTTATTATCCGTTCTATCCCATCGCTTTCGAGGCAGTACATGTCAGCGTAACCAACGATCCTTACGTAAGGGACGGATACATTCTGCTTTGCAACTTCAACGAAGACCCTCTTCCAGGGGGCATTCTCAGCCGGGAGCCATTCCTCTGAGGCAGCAGCGTCCTGAAATGCAGCGTAAAGCGTCCCATATTTTGTCCTTAGTTTCTCCCCGAACATGGATTCGCATTCTTCTACGGATTTATTAAGCTGCCTTGCAACAATCTCCATCAGCTTGTTTGCCTTTTGATCCTCCTTCCATGCTGCTATCTTTTCCCTTTTTGAGTGATCATTGATTCTCTTCAGGGATAGATCAACGTTTCCCCGATCCATGTTGATTGATATTACCTTGCAGACAGTTTTCTGTCCTTCACGAAGGTAGTCTCTTATATGCTTGACCCAGCCGGTAGCCACCTCCGCAATGTGTATAAACCCTTCAACATTGGGGTATTCCTCAAGTCTTGCCTTTACGCCGAAGTTCTTAACCTCGACTATAGTTACAACTACGAGATCGCCTATCTCAGGAAATTTTCTCCCATTCATATTTCGCCCACAATTTCACCGGAAATTGCGACATTTCCGCCGGTAGGTTCTGCCAGTTTTGCCCCACAGACTGAGCAGTTGACATGGCTTGAAGCCTTAACAAAGGTGACCTGCTCGCTGTTGCAGTCCGGACACTTTATCTTTATGAATTTTCCCTTGATCTTTCTGACCTTGATGAATTTCTTCTCAGCCATCCTTATTCAGCCTCCACAAGCTCAAACTTCTTTGCTCTCTGAGTCGGTCTGGTAATGGCAACCTTGCATTTTGTGCACCTGAATCTGATTGAAACTCTTTTTGTGGGCTTTTCCCTTCCCTCATATCTTGGTCTGGGAAAACCCCCGTAGCCAGAGGTAACCCTTCGGAATCTCCTCTGGCCTGCCTTAAGCTCACTTGCCTTCTTCTTTCTAACGCGTTCAACCTCATGATCGGTATGTGTCCTGCATTTGGGACAGTACATCCTGATGACCTTGCTTAATTTCAATACACCACCTTCATATTGTTTCGGCTAGCACTGAATGCAAGTTAGTATTTTAAAATATGTGAACGGACAGCGCTTGCAGGGAGAGAAGTAGAATAGTTTATAGACAAATTGCTATGCCCACTGCAATGGCAATGGAAGGAAAAGAGATTCTCATCACGGGAGGGGCAGGATTCATTGGTTCGAATATGGTGGAGAGATTGGTGGACAAAAATAGCATCACAGTTCTTGACAACTTCAGTGCCACAGACGACAGGTATATCCGACGTTTCAGTGACAGGAAGAACTTCAGGGTGGTGAAAGGTGATATTACGATGAAAGAGACCTATAAGGATCTAGGCCACTATGACCTTGTCATTCATCTTGCCGCCAATTCAGACGTGAGATTTGGATCCGCTGATCCAATAATAGATTTCAGAACCAATGACATGGGAACTGTGAATCTGCTAGATTACATGCGAACGAAGGACATTCCGGAGATAGCATTTGCCTCAAGTTCAACTGTTTACGGAGAGGCTGAAGTAATACCGACTCCGGAAACGTACGGTCCTTACAGGCCAATCTCTTCATATGGAGCTTCCAAGGCTGCAGGAGAATCCTACATATTTGCATATTCGCACTATTACAGTATAAGAGGTTCCATTTTCAGATTTGCAAACGTTGTAGGAAAGAACTCCACCCATGGAGTCATATATGATTTCATCAGGAAACTTCAGAAGAATCAGGCAGAACTGGAAATACTTGGAGATGGGTCTCAGAAGAAGTCCTACATCCATGTAACAGACTGTATAGATGCCATGCTGTTCATACATTCACTTGGTCTTAAGACAGACGTATACAATCTTGGAAACACCTCAGTAACCAGCGTTCTTAAAATCGCGGACGGTGTGTGTAAGGCAATGGGGCTCAAGGGGGTAAAATACAGATTCAACCCATCAGCTGATGGAAGGGGATGGCCTGGAGACGTTAAGGTTGCGCAACTGTCCATTGAAAAGATAACCGGACTCGGCTGGAAGAACAGATATGAAAGCGATGCGGCTGTTGAACTGAGTATAGGTGAAGTTCTCAAAGCAATCTGGGAAAAGTAAGCAGGTCTCCCCTGTCGGGCGCATCGCATAAATACAGCTCTTGAATCGCGTATTTAGAGCCATTTGCACATTTTTTTAAGTATGTGGTAAGGAAAAATGATGGATTGTTAATTAGTTTCACATGGTTATGCAAAAGAACGCAAGCTGGAAAAAGGAAATATCAAAAGAAACCGTGGGAAAGAGTAAAAATGTAGATCTGCTTCAAGATGTAACCACTAATTATCTTATTATAGAAAAAATAAAGAGAAGAACCAGGTACGAGCCAAAGAATTTTGATCGGAATGATCTGTATGTTCTTTCCGTGGAATATGAGATTTCAATGGAAGAGTAAATATTGTACTGTTTCTCGCAGTTCTGGACAATTTACGAAAAGAATTATGATACGGTTCCTGCCGTTTCACCTCCCTTTCGTTCCTTCATGTTTCTTTCCCTCCTTAATATTCTTGCCTTCTCAATCATTGATTCTCTTATCCTGAGCAACTCCTCAGGATTTCCCCTGTAATACTGTATGGATGTGAGATAGTTCAGAGATGAATGTCTCCTTTTATGGTTGTAATATTCCACGATTTTTAATATCTCATTCCTGGCATGATTATAATCTGTCAGGATGACAGGAACCATTGATTCCCGGATCGTTTTG